>JAHCMI010000012.1 GCA_019192545.1 Rivularia sp. MS3
TCCCCATCTCCCCATCTCCCCATCTCCCCATCTCCCCATCTCCCCATCTCCCCATGCCCCATCTCCCCCTCAATCACTTCGGACGAAATAAATGGGAATGTTCTGGGTGATACAATCTTGACCTTGCTGTTGCTTCACCAAGGGCGGGGCTGATTATATAAAGTGTGGTGCGAATCAGTTTTTCTTTGTGGGTGGATTCTGCAATTTCGTTTAGGGGAACTACGATAATTTTTTCGTCATGCCAGCCGACGCGAAAGCATATGGCGACGGGGGTTTCGGGTGGATAATGTTCTAAAAGTTTGGCTTGGGAATCTTCGACGTGACGGGCGCTTAAATATAGGCACAGACTTGCTTGATGTGCTGCTAGTGAAGCTAATTCTTCTTTTGGCGGTACTTGCGTGCGTCCGCTGATACGGGTAAGTATAATGGTTTGCACTAAACCAGGTACTGTAAGTTCTACATTTAATTTGGCTGCGGCGGCTTGAAAAGCGCTGATACCGGGAATTACTTCAAAAGGAATTTTGGCTTGTGCTAGCTGCTGCATTTGTTCGTGGATGGCGCTGTAAAGACTTGGATCTCCCGAATGCAAACGCACAACTGATTTATTATTTCTGACAATATCTACCATCATCGGCACAATTTCTTCCAGCGTTTTGGAAGATGTGCGAATAATTTGGGCATCTTCGCGACAAAATTCTAATATTTCTTGAGGGACTAAGGAGTCTGCAAATAAAACTACATCGGTTTGTTCGAGGAGTTTTTTGGCTTTAATGGTTAATAAATCTGGGTCTCCCGGACCTGCTCCAACAATATAAACTGCCGGTTTTAGTTTCAAAGTAGATTTTTCTTCACACAAAATACTAGTATTTTCACGCATAAAATAAACAGGAAATGCTTGCTCCTACAAAGTTTTTCGGGAAATATCTCGGTATCTTTCCGGATTTACTCCCTATATATAGAAATATTGATTGGTAGATGCACCCTGGTTAAGCCCTGGAGATAACTCTGGGGCATTTTTTATTTTTGGTAATTGGGCATTGGGCATTGGGGATGGGGCATTGGTAATTGGTAATTGGATTTCTCTTTGTCTATATATCCCCATCTCCCCATCACTTCATCGTCTCATTTCTCGAACCCTTTCCTCTTCGCTTTGGGTAGAAACTACATCTGGTAGGGGACGTTTTCTGATGTATAGCCACCATAAACCAGCTAATCCGATGGCTATTTCTACTAAACTGACTACTTGAGCAATTCTTAAAGGACCGAGCATCAAGCTATCTAAACGCAATCCTTCAATCCAAAAACGTCCTAAGCTGTAACCTACTAGATAAACCAAGAATATCGTACCTGTTTTTAACGGCAGCTTACCTTGCAAGCCACGAAAGAATAATATCATCAGCAAGACGAACACCATGACATTCCATAATGATTCGTAAAGGAATGTGGGATGGAAAAAGCTTTGATCGATAAATTCTGGAGGACGCGGGTAAACTTTTGAGCCATCAATCAAGGTAATTTCACGAGGAATATAAAGCTTCCAAGGTAAATTAGTCGGTTTTCCGAAGGCTTCTGAGTTGAAGAAGTTTCCCCAGCGCCCTATTGCTTGCCCTAAAATCAGCGAGGGAGCCACTATATCGGCTAGCTGCCAAAATGAAACTTTTTTGAGTTTGGCAAACAGTATTGCCACTATTAGACCGCCGATAATGGCTCCATGAATGGCAATACCACCCTTCCAAATGGCGATGATGTCTCCAGGGCGTTGAGAATATTCTTGCCATTGAAATAAAACGTAATATATTCTCGCAGCTGGAATTGCACCAATTACCAACCAAATTGATAAATCGCTTAATAAATCGGGATTAACATTTCGACGTTTTGCTAAATACTGAGAAAGCGTAACACCAATTAATACTGCCGAGGCTATCAATAAGCCATACCAGCGGATAGTTAATGGCCCTAATTTTACTAAAATTGGGCCGGGAGAAGTAAACATAAACGTCAAGGGCAAATAGGAAATATCCAGTGCCATACGACATACCTACAATAATGCTGCATTCATACTGTGACATACTCCCATACTTCTGCAAGGAGTTTAGAAGATGGGCAAATAGAAACAAACACGATTTAAGAATTATTTGCTCAAAACTGCTAACTGGTAACTGTTAGCTGCTTACTAACGAGTGTCAATTGTTAATTGTTAGCTATTTACTATTAAGTATGAATTACAGTCTGATATTATGAGAGTTTAAAATATCGGTGGTATAAAAATATAGTAATCATTTGCCTGTAATTTACGATCGCAATCAAATTTTGCGATGGGGCTGATAGCGAAATACCTTGTAGCAGCAGTCAAAATTATTAGAACAGTTCTACTTTAGTTGATTAACCGATACGTCTGCTGCTATACATAACCAAAAATCTGGTTAATCATGAATTTTGCTGATAATTAGGGCGCACTGTAGAAGTTAAATTACGTAACGCAATGTCTGAATGTTATGCAGAAACGTTTGACAACAAAACAAGTTTCACAAATTGTCGCTGAAGTTGAACGTTTGTCTCAACGACGACAGTCTGAAGTTGAAGTGGAAGAGTTACAGCAGATTTTACAGGAGTTGAATTTACCTGATGATTTGCTTGATGAAGCTGTAATGCAGGTTTATCGCAAGCAAGCTTTAGATAAGGAGAAGAAACGCAACAGTTTAATAATCACAGGCGTGCTAACTGTGGTAGTTGGTGCGATTGCAGCTACTTTTTTCATGCAGCAACAGCATAAATCAGCACTTGAAAATATTGATTTTTCTCAGAGCCGGGTTGGTTTTAGGCGCAATGATTTGACAAGCTTGGAAGAAGTCGAGCGTCAAAATACTCCGGAATTATTCTACAATGTGACTTTGCAAAATGCCCCGGTTGGCAAACAGGTAGAATTAGGCTGCAATTGGCTAACACCTAACCGCGAAATTGCTCATAAAAATAGTTGGAAAACAAAAGCTATTACTACAGAAGCTTGGAATACTCATTGCCGCTATAAATTAAAAGAAGATGATGCTTCTGGTAATTGGATTGTGCAAATGACTTTGAACGATGAAGCTAAGGCTAGCAATAAGTTTTTTGTGAAATAATATTGATATTGGGGATGGGGCATTGGGAATAGGGCATCGATAAAATTTGTTTTGAGTTGGCAATAAATAATTTAGCTGGTTTAATTTATTGATGACTAATTAATTAATTAACAATCTACAGGTTAACAGTGAAAATTGAAGGAAATTGTAGGTTATTGGGGTAGCGGAAATATTTATGAATTAAAAACTCTTTTGAGTCGGGTTTTTAATCAAGCACCTGTTGAGAAATTAGAGCAAGTTAATTATCAAAAAAACGATTGCTTTGGTGCTTTAGCCCGATGGAGTTTTGCAAATAATTCTTCTATCAGTAATGAGGAAATTTATCATCAGCAAGATTTTTGTCAAGTTTCGCTTTCTGCTGCCGGAATTTTAGAGTTAGCAGATGCGACAATTAAGTTTGAAAATCAGCGTTTAATTTTAAGTCGAGATTGCTTTGGCAGAATACCTTTATATTGGTTTCAAAATAAGCAAGTAATTTGGTTTGCAACGCGAATACAGTTGTTATTACCTGTTTTAGATTCTCCACAAGTTAGTATTCCAGGTTTTTACGGCTATAATTGTTTTTCTTACGTGCCGACTCCTTTAAGCCCGATTGAAAATATTTTTACGGTACCCGCAGGATGTGAAATTAGTTGGGAAATTAATCGAAATAATCAAATTCAAAATAATCAAATTCAAAATTGTTATCAGTGGCGAGAAAGTGAAGATTTAATCCAAGATGAGAAAACGGCTGTATCGCAACTGCAAGATTTACTAAAAGATTCGATTCACCGTCGGTTAAGTAACTTACCTGAAGAAGTCGGAGTATTTCTTTCTGGAGGATTGGATTCTTCAGTAGTTGCAGCTTTGTTAGTGCAAGCTGGAGTTAAAGTTAAAGCCTATGCTTTGGATTTTGGCGAATATGGAATATCTGAATTACCTTTTGCTGAAGTTGTGGCTAAGCATTTAGAAATTCCTTTGGTAAAAGTTGATGCCACGCCAAAGCGAATTAAGTCAGCAATGAAAGCTACCGTTAAAGCTTTAGATTTACCTTTTGGCGATGGCGTGACAATACCTATATATTTACTTTGCGAAGCTGCATCAAAAGAAACTGCGGTAATTTTTAATGGTGAAGGTGGAGATCAATTATTTGCTGGGTGGACTAATAAACCATTAATTGCTGCGGGTATTTATAATTCAGAAGATTTCAATCTACAATATCTGAAGACTTATCATCGGCTTTACGGTTATGAAGGGCAATGTTTTCAAGCCGAATTAATTAGTCAAATAAAAAACTTTAATCCAGAAACTTGGATTGCCGAAGCATTAAACCCAGAATTTACCAACAATATTTTAGCTAGATTGCGAAGAGCTAGTTTGATGCTTAAAGGCGCGCAAAATATTCATCCGAGAGCTACAAATTTGGGAAAAGCATTTAATTTAAGAGTGCGATCGCCTTTTTGCGATTTACCATTAGCCGAGTGGAGTTTTGCGCTTTCCGGGGAACTTTGTTTGCAGGGCAATACTGAAAAATATATTCTTAAACGAGCCGTTGAATCTTGGCTACCGTCGGAAGTTGTTTGGCGAGAAAAACGCGGTATGGGAGTACCTTTAAATAGTTGGTGTTTGGGTGAATTACGGAGTGAAGTCAGCAAAAGATTAAATCGAGGTATTTTAAAATTTGAAAAGCGCTATCAAGAAGATATTATTTTAAAAATTTTGCAAGGTGATATCGGCGGGCAAATTCGTCAGCGTCGCATCGGTGAAGTTTTATGGTTGTTATTGATGTGGGAAATGTGGAGAGTTGAAGTATTAGAAGAGAAAGTTGAAGGGAGAAATTTTGATTATCAGTTGTTGAGGTGGAGAGTTTTGCAGAAGTTTAAATAATGGGAATTGGGGATTGGTAGGATGTGTTACCGCAGCTGAGAGCATCCCAAATTTGAAAAAATATTTTACCCAACACCCTATAAGGGTGCGCGCCACTTGCTTCAAGTCGGGGAACCCGCCCAACGCAGTGGCTTGGCTACACAAACTAAGCCCCTCTTCAGGGGCTATGAGGATTCTTAGCCCCTGAAGAGGGGCTTCGTAGTATTAGCCCCAGGCTTACAGCCTGCGGGCTTTTTGTAAAATTGGAACGAAGACTAGATAATATTGATGATACGTTTGGAGTTGCATCTCGCTCCACGTATCGCCATTTCAAAATAACAAAAAGTTAGTTATATGAACGCTCATAAAATCGAAACTGTTTTAAATGAAGACGGAACTTTAACGCTACAGGGATTACCTTTTCATGCTGGGGATGCCGTAGAGGTGATTATTCTTAAAACTTCTATTTCCAAACAACAACCAGCTTCGCAATCGCAAGTAAAAGACAATGCTTATCCTTTGGAAGGTAAAGTAATACATTACGACAATCCAACGGAACCCGTCGCTTTGGAAGACTGGCAATTTCTGCAATGATTGTACTTGACACTCACATTTGGGTTTGGTGGGTTGATAATAACCAACGACTTACTACAAAATATCGGCAATGGATAGAAGCATATCAGTCTCAAGGTTTAGGAGTTAGTATAGTTTCTTGTTGGGAAGTAGCCAAATTAGTAGAAAAAAATCGACTGGCTTTTTCTTGTTCGGTTAATGAATGGTTTGAAGAGGCTCTAGCTTATCCAGGAGTACAGCTATTGAATTTAACTCTTCCGATAATAGTTGATTCAACACAGCTAAGTGGATTTCATAGCGATCCTTTTGACCAAATGATTGTATCCACCGCTAGAATTTATCAGTGTCCTTTGTTAACTGTAGACACAAAAATTATCAGTTATTCTGGTGTTACAACGCTTCGATAACGATATCAAACATCCAAATTTAATAAATATTATAAATATTAAAAAATTGCTCCTCGTTGAATTAATTCTTGCTTCATTGATTCCAAAATTCCGATATTATTTCTAAATCGAGCTTTTTTTACGTTGGCTAAACTAAGATTAATGTCGCTCAAATTATTACTATAAATATAGGCATAACTAAGGTTAGCGCCTTGTAAATTTGCCTTGCTTAAATTGCAAAATCCCAAACTAGCATTACTGAGATTACTTCCACTGAAATCGGTAGCACTTAAGTCACAACTATAAAAATTAGTATTTATTAAATCACTACCTTTGAAGCTGGCAAGGTTTAATTGTACATAACTAAAGTCAGCATTAAAACCTCTGGCGAAACTGATATCGGCATTTCTTAAATTTGTATTTAGAAAGTTAACGCTATCGAGGTAGGCATTTCTTAGTTCGATACTGTCACAGTTAGCATCTGTGAAATCAGCACTATCTAAATTTGTATCGCTGAGGATAGCATCTTTTAAGTCAGCATTATATAGCTGAGCATAATCAAGTTTTGCCCGTTGGAAGTTTGTATTGCTAAGGTTGGCAAAGCTGAAGTCGCAATCACTAACATCGGCATATGTAAAATTCAGATTGCTAAAATTAGCATTCATAAAATCATTTGAACTCAGATTAACCCAGCTACCTCCTTTTTTTGTAATTTGCTGAATTCGACAAGATTTTTGATAATAATATTCTTCGTAGTATTGAATATTATCTGCATTAAATTCAAATTCGCCAGTTACAAAAGAAATATTATCAACGGAAATACTTAATATCTCAGATAACATACCAGATTTAATCAGTTCTTCGATTTTCTCAAAACTTTCTGGAGAATCGTCTAACTTTATCGTTATCCTTTCTTCTTCATCATTAATTGTAAATCGTTCATTTTCTAAGATTTTCCGCAGATGCTTTTCAAGCATAATATAGGTAATATTCACAATTACTTTTCAAATCCGAACTTAATAAACATATAGATTACTTATCAAGACTTATGTAAGTGGCACAAGACTCTGGTGGTGCGTGACGCTACAAGCATTATTATTATGTTGCTGCATTAGTTAAAGTGTCACAGCACCCTACAAACTTAATTTAATAAAAATCGTTTACTTCACTCAAAAAGTGACTAATTACATTTTGACATATTCTGTATTATCAATGTTTCGCAATCAGTAACAAGACTATCTTGCTTTTATCGTTAACTTAAAATTAACTTGAACAACAAAATGTTTTTAACTTCAAATTTCAGTTATATATTTTACTAAAAATGATTGAATTAATTTAAAATGCTGTAGTACTCCACCACAAAAGTTATGAGGGGTAAAGCAATGGAAGAAGGTAGGTTGGGTTGTACGGAGTGTAAGCGGAGCAATCTCTACGAGTAACCCAACGCTGGTGTTGGGTTGCGCTTCGCTTCACCCAACCTACGAAACTACGAACGATAATTAACCCCTCATAATTAATATGGTTGAATAGTAGTGCGTTACGGCTATTTCACTTTTAACCTATAACCATATCTCTTCAAGCGGTAAGACATCCTAGATAATATAAATTAATTAACATAAGTAATTTTTCCTCAATCCTGGTATAAAATGCCCTCGTGAATCACTAACTTCTAGCACGAGGTTAAAATTCAATGCTCAATCCCCAATGCCCAATTCCCCAACATCAAGTAGAAGAATTACTTTCTATTTATGATTCTCCCCTATACGTTTATCAAGCAGAAATCTTACGTCAGACAATCGCTCGCATCACCAAATCAATTCCCTATCCCCGTACAAAATTTCACTTTGCTAGCGTTACTAATGGCAATATTTCGCTACTACAAATCTTCAAAGATTGCGGTTGGGGAATTCACGCGAATACACCAGGTGATATTTATTTAGCTTTAAAAGCGGGTTTTTCTCCTAAAAATATTGTTTATAGCGGTAGCAATTTAAGCGCTGATGAAATTGCACAGTTATTAAATTTAGGAATTACAGCTTTTAATTTGGATAGTATTAATCAGTTACAGGTGTTTTGCGAAGTTTATCAAAATCAAAAAAACAATAATATTTGTAGTGCGGGCATCTTGCCCGCTAAAGAAAAAAATAATCAACAAGAAGCTCGTACTATCAAAGAAATAAAATTAGGATTGCGGTTAAATTTATCCGAAATTACCGGCGATAGTCGTATTGGTGTTTCTCCAAATGAGTTTGATAAAGCTGTAGAAATTGCATCAAAAGTAAATTTAAAAATTAGTGGTTTACATTTTTATCGCGGTACGGGGACTAATGCCACAAAGGCTTTTACACAAGTAATTAATCGAGTTATTGAAACAGCAAAATTATTACCAGATTGGCAATATTTAGATTTTGGTGGTGGTTTTGGATATCCCTATCATCACGATGGAGTTGCTTTTGATTGGGAAAGTTTTGGTAAAGAAATTAGCGATGTGTTGTTAAAACTCGATAGAAAAATTGATTTGATTATCGAACCCGGTAGGGCTGCAATTGCCGGTTGTGCAACTCTTCTTGCTGAAGTTGTTTCTGTCAAATGGCAGCAAGATAAACAAATTATCGGCGTTAATACTACCGTTGCTAATTTATCAGTGCCATCGGTACATGGAGGCTATCGCGAAATTGTTAGTTGGAAATCAGGAAAATCCTATCTTACAGATGTTTGTGGAAACACTACATATTCCCGCGATTATTTAGGAAAAAACTGTCAGATTCCACAGCTAGAAATTGGAAATATTATTGCTATTTTAGATGTCGGTGCTTACGGTTATGCCATGTCTTCCCATTTTTTACATCGTCCCCGCCCTGCTGAAGTTTTATTAGATAATGATAAACATAAATTAATCCGCCGAAGAGAGGATTATGATATTTTATTGCACAATCAAATTTTTACCTAAAGACAAAACCTCACCCTCAATTCAATCTCTCCTTATTAAGGAGAGGGAAGCTTTACTTACTTAAAAGGAGAAATAAATGAAATGCGTTAATTGCGGAGTTGATAATAATTTAAAAGAGCGAACTGCGAATCAAGGTAGGTGTAAAAACTGCAATCATACTTTTGCTTTTGAGCCAAAAAGTACCGATGCTAAATATAAATTTACTGACCCATTTTTTCAAAAAATAATTACAGATATTTCCGCTAACGGAACTTTATATTTTACTCCTAAGCAGTTTTTTTATGTTTTAGATAAGCGTATTCGTAAAAAAAATCGCCACACCAACGCAGCAAAAATCATTGCTTTCGTACTTATTTTTATATTTGGTATACCGACTTCTGGTATCTCAGCAATTATAGGCTTATTAATTTTAATTGTTGTATCTATTAACCAAAGTACATCTCGCAAAAATAAATCTAATGTCCGTAGAGGTAACGCTAAATTTATTCAAATCAGCGGTATTCTAATTTTGATATTAGGAATTTTATTTGCACTCCCAATTAATTCATTTGCTTTATTTGTAATCAGCGTTATTCTCGGTATGGCATTAATTTATGTAGGCACAACACAACTAAACTCCTTAGCAGAAGTAAATAGTTTGGCAGAGCCAGCAGATACATTAGCAATCAATCAAAATTTATTTCAAGATTGGGTAAACCGCTGGCAAGACATCAATGGCACAATCACAAATATGTTGCCTTCCGCGCGTCAAGAAAATACACCAGCTAATATCAATTCCGATATCACCGCATACAGTTTTGATAGAGTTGTCGTTTGCGATAGTGCGGAAGTTGCTCAGTTATTAATAGCTAATAATTTCCACTTTGAAAATAACTGTGCTGTCTTGAGCATTACCGGATATCCCGAAAATATTTTTAGTACAGTTATGGAAATGTTGAGACGCAATCCCGATTTAAAAGTTTATGCTTTACATAATGCTTCTCCCAGAGGTGTAAGTTTAGTTAATCATCTCCGCACCAGCCCTAATTGGTTTTTAAATACCGACGTTACTATTTATGATTTAGGATTGCTACCGCGTCAGTTTATAAATAAATCTCGCGCATTTGTACAGCAAAAAGAAGAATATGGAACAGATGCTCGAAATTTATCAATTGATGTCAAACGAGATTTAACAGAAGCAGAAATTGCATGGTTAGAGTCAGGTAAATTTATAGAATTAGAATCTTACACGCCAAAAAGATTATTAAGAGTGGTAACTCTAGGTATTGCCAAAACTCGTCAACCCGAAAGTTTTCAATCTGATAGTGGTGGAACTACTTTTATTGGCGGTTATGATGATTATGACAACGATAGCGATGCCGGTATTGCTATTTACGCTATTGATAGCTTTGGATGAATCAGTAATCAGTTAACAGTGAACAGTAATCAGTTAACAGTGAGCAGTGAGCAGTTAACAGTAATCGGTGAACAGTGAACAGTAATCAGTGAACAGTGAACAGTAATCAGTTAGTTAATTTTCAATTATTGTAATGTATTCTAGGGTTTGGTTAGAAAAGAGTTTGAAATAAATTCTTTGTAGGGTGTGTTAGATGCACGAAAATTCATCTGTCAAAGTAGAAACTTTTTCTACATCATCTAACGCACCATAAAGTTGACATAGTAAACTTATGAATTAAAATAATCCAAATTATATCAAACTTATCATCCTAAATAGAGCCTATAAACGAGTTAATAATTACTAATTACAACATAATGTATGAAATGTATAAACTGCGGTACTGATAATAATTATAAAGAGCGTATTACAAATTCCAGACACTGTAAAAATTGCAATCATCAGTTTGCTTTTGAACCGAAATTAATGTACGCCGTAAAGTTTACCGATGGGTTTTTTGCTAAATTAATTTCTGACATTTCAGCAAATAATTCTTTAAAATTTACAGAAAAACAGTTATTTTATATTTTGAATAAACGGTTATTAAAAAAAATACCTTCTTATACTTCGTGTCTCTCATCAAGTTTATATTTTTTTGGTTTCATTTTCGCATTTATCGGAGTATTATTTACTCGATATACTTTAGGAAAAGTTATTATAATTATAGGTATGTTCATGTTATTAGGAGGAACAGCTACATATAATTTTGAAAACAATCAAAAAATACAAAAGCTTATCGTAACCCCTGAAAAATTTCAAGAATATTTAAATCGCTGGCAATCTATTAATCCTATTGAAGGTATATTAACTTTATCTAAACAAGAAAATTTACCCAATTCGATAAATTCCGATATTACTGCATACAGCTTTGATAGAGTTGTTGTTTGCGATAGTGCGGAAGTTGCTAATTTACTCATCGCTAACAATTTTCATTTTGAAAATAATTCTGCTGTCTTAAGTATTGATGGGTATCCCGAAAATATTTTTGATACGGTAATGCAAATGCTGCGTCGCAATGACGATTTGAAAGTCTATGTTTTACATGATGCTTCCCCAAGAGGTGTTAGTGTCGTAAATACTCTTTCTACAAATCCCAACTGGTTTGCTAATACTTCCAATTCCAATGTCACAATTTACGATTTAGGATTGCTACCGCGTCAGATATTTAATAATTCTAATTTTTTCACTCAAGTTTCGGAAGAGTTTGCAGCACAAGCCAAAGAATTATCGTTGGATATCAAAAAAGATTTGACAGAAGATGAAATTAAATGGTTGGAAGCTGGTAAATACGTTGAATTAGAATCTTTTACGCCGCAAAAACTTTTAAACGTTATTAGTCAAGGTATTTCAAAAAGCCGTCAGTCTGTTGGTAGCGACAGTGTTGTTGATTATGGCAGTGGTGGAGATTTTTCAGGAGGTAGTGATGCTTGCGATATTACGATATTCGGCGACGACTGCTTTGGGTGAATCAGTATCAGTTAACAGCGAGCAGTGAGCAGTGAGCAGTTAGCAGTGAGCAGTTAGCAGTTATCAATTATTAGTCAAGATTTTTGGCGCTGTAAGCGAAGCTTTCTCGCAGAGTAGCGCAACTACGAACAAATTACCAATGCCTAATGCCCAATCCCCAATCCCCAATGCCCTATGCCCAATGCCCATCACTTCTTTTGCACCTGCAACCAAATTTCTAAACTCGTTAACAACCACAATTTCACTCCATAGCGTCGCCAAGCATCACCACGATAATTCAACCACTGTTTAATTAAGTCTTGATTTAAATATGGTGCAATTTCAGCTTTTCTATTTAGCAACAAACTTTTTGCTCGGCGCTGCCAAGTATTCTTAAACCAATACTGTACTGGTACCATCATCCCACTTTTGGGACGTTCGATTATTTCTTTTGGTAATACGTCTAAAATAGCTTGCTTTAATACTGCTTTTTCTTGCGCCCCTGCTAGTTTATATTCTGGTGGTATCTGCATCGCCATCTCTACTACTCTTCTATCAAATAATGGCGATCGCCCTTGTAAATTGTTAGCAACTGTCATGTTGTTAACTTTTGTTAAAATGTGGTCTGCTCCTTTAAATTTGATGTTGATTGTCATTAACCGATTGAGATAATTTTCTTCTTTATACAAATAATCGGTAAATACAAAATCTTTGTCTTTTACCTTTGCAAAAACCTCTGGTTTAAGAAGTTGAGGTAAAAACTGCGAGCATTTTTGAAAAGAATTAACGTAATTTGTTACTAAATTATCTTCAGTATTTCTGACTCCGTCGTAAAGCCGATTTAAAAGCATTGGCTGGTTTTTCGGACCGCCGAAGCAAGGGTCACCGCCTTCTCCATTAAGTATTACACCGGAGTTTTCCCGCGCTATTTTTCCTAATAAATAGTTTGGTATTGTCAAAGGATCGCCGATGGGGTCATCTAAATAGGACATCGTCAGCGGTAGCTTATTCCACATATCTTCAGGGGTAATTTCTAGGATATGATGCTGGGTTTTACAGTGTTGCGCTACTAAACCAGAAAACTCTAATTCATTTGGACAATCTTCACCAAAATGAATCGAATAAGTGTGTACGGGATGATTGTGAAACTTCGCGGCAAGGGCAGTAATACAGCTTGAATCCAACCCTCCAGATAAATAAACCCCTACAGCTTCGTTTGTAGGTAAATATTCTTTGACAACCTCATCTAAAAGCTGTCTTAACTGCTTTCCATGCCAAATTAAGCTTTTTTCCCCATTCTGAATATTTTCTTTTGCTTGCCAAAACAATCTTTTGTTGATGAAATTAATTCTCCCTTTCTCAGAAGATTCCATCTGCAACACCATCCCCGGAGACAATTCCTTAACGTTTTCCCACAGGGTTTGCTCTCCAGATACAAAAGCACAACAAAGATAATCTCGTAAGGCGACTAAATCTAATTGTTGGGAATGATGCGGTAAAAGCGTCGCTAAACGAGGAGCAATAACGCAGATTTTACCAGAATTAATGTAATAAATAGTACGACAACCTACGCCATCTCGAATTAAGTATAGCTGTCTTTCTTGGTTATCCCAAATACATAGGGAAAACATACCTTCCAATAATTCTAGACATTCTTCCCCCTTAACTTCCCAAAGATGCGCTACTATTTCTTTATCAGTATATTCTCTATTTACATGTAAAAATTGCAGCAAAAAATTGCGGTTGCTTAACCATATATCTCCAACTACAATAAAACGACTATTATCGCTTTTCACTACTTGAGTTTTGCTAACAAAAAACTCTTCACAGCAGTAATTAACATCATAACTGCTAGCATCTATCCGTCCTAAAACTATATACCAATCCGGTACAATCTTGATATCGGGTATTTGTCTTCTAGTCCACAAACTAGGTAATTTCATAAAGATTTAAAACTATTGATTAAGAATTGAAAATAAAAAGATATAAAACAGACATCAAGAATTTGACATCCGCTATAGATGGAAATAGTATATTTTGATGCGAATTCAGGCATAATGGGTAAATAAATTACATTTTGAATATTACAATCTAATTTGTAATTTTGAACACATTATCTCCGAGATAGAAATACTTCAATATAATTACTGAAGTAAAAAATAACTAAGTGTAATGATTGCCATTTATCCTGGAAGTTTTGACCCCGTAACCCTGGGACATCTTGATATTATCGAGCGCGGTAGTCAGCTATTTTCACAGATTATTGTTGCTGTATTACGTAATCCCAATAAAACTCCATTGTTCAGCGTGCAACAACGTTTAGAACAAATACGTCAATCTACCACACATTTAGATAATGTAGAAATAGATGCCTTTGAAGGTTTGACTGTCGAATATGCTCGAATTCACAAAGCAAAAGTTTTGTTAAGAGGTTTGAGGGCAATTTCCGACTTTGAAGTTGAACTACAAATGGCACACACCAATAAAACTCTTTCCACCGAAATAGAAACTGTGTTTTTAGCAACGTCAAATGAATATAGTTTTTTAAGTAGTAGTGTGGTAAAAGAGATTGCAAGGTTTGGTGGTTCTATTAATCATCTCGTTCCCCCTCACGTTGCTTTGGATACATACAAATGCTTCACCCACAACCAAACGGTATCGAACCCAATCAAAACGGAAGTCAGCCCCCTCAACAGTTTCCCCAGCAGTCGGGAGGCGTAGATATTCAGCAGGAACTTAACCGTTTAGAAGAAATAATTCTTACCAGCTTTCGCATTCCTTTAACGGGAAGAACTTTGGTAGATGAAGAAAAATTGCTCGAACAGCTTGATTTTATCCGCTTATCTTTACCCGATGCTTTCCAAGAAGCAGTATTAACTATTCAGCAAAAAGAAGAAATTCTGTTGGAAGCAGAAGCTTACGGGCAGCAAATGGTAGAAGCAGCACAAGCTAAAAGAGCGCAGGTGTTGAACGAAAGCGATATCATCAGACAAGCCGAGCAACAAACCGAACAATTAAGCCGACAAGTACAGCAAGAGTGCGAAAAGATGATGCAAGAAACTGTTGACGAAATCGAACGCAAGCGACGTGCTTGTCAGCAAGAAATAGAAGAAATGCGTCGGCAAGCGATGGAAGAAGCCGAGCACATTGCTCAAGGTGCCGATCAATATGCTGATAATGTTTTAGAACATATGGAGCATGAACTCAACGAATCCTTAAAGATTATCCGTAACGGTAGACAGCAGCTTTATCCGGAAAAACAGCCGCAACAACGTGGGTATGCCGGTAAAAATCTTAAAAAGAAATAAAATAAGTAGAGGTGTTCTTAAACTTTAATAACTCGTCTATATATTTTTATATCTTTACAAAGTACTTTACCCAGCCTCTCATTTCTTCTGGTGTCATTACTTCATACATTAGTTTTAAATAATCGATTATTTCCCTAATTAAACGAGTTCCTTGATTGTAAAATACAATACCTGGATGATTTTTATTGGTATTACCTATTACTAAAAAATCTCTATCTTGAGTAAATATCACCCTTTTAGGAAACATCGGTAAACAATATTTTCCAGCCTACGCAGGTAGGCTTTGTAAATGTAGCGATACCCTTCGAGGGTATTGCTAACATGAATCACTTTTTCCTAAAGCGTATAAGTAAAGTCTTCCACCAACATTCCCGGAACTATGCTACCCCCAAGCTGACGATTATCATAAGTTCCGACTTCGGGAATAAATTCTGCTTTATCGGTAAAATCAATTAAGTTATTGCCCCAAAAGCTGTATAAACTATCATCAAAACGTAAATCTTCTATCGGTGCTACTATTTCGCCATTAGCAACCCAGAAGCAAGCGTAACGAGTCATTCCCGTAATTCTGCCAGAAGGGCGATCGCTCCAATTTAGGTAGTGTAAATTAGATACATATAGCCCCGTATCTAAAATAGATAAAATCTTCTCGGAAGGTAAACTTCCCTGACTAATTTGCGGGGAGCGTAAAGACTCGGAGCTATTAGCACCATTTGCGGCTTTGTCATACTCTATAGAGCTACGAGAATTAACTAAAGTATTTGATAAAGCACCTTTTTCAATTAAAGATAAGTCTAAAGGAGCCATTTCTCCCCATTCGTTAAAACGGGGTACTAAACCAGTTTGAAAATTTTCTCGTAAGCTAAATTTTGGAGAAAGTGTCTTTTCTTTACTTGCCAGCATTGCTAAAGCGCTGTTTCCCTGCTGAATATCGGCTTCGCTTAAACCACCCCAAGAAAGCATTGTTAACAACTCTGCAACCGCAGCAGGAGCAAAATAAGTTTTATAATGCCCTCGCGGTATTTGTTTTGAAGGACGAGAAAGTAATTCTAATTGCTGCTTAGCTTGAGAAATTTTATCTAAGTAAGCTTGATTGCTCCAATCATTTCCAGCAAAAAAGCCTTTGACGGCTTGTCCTAAATCGGTAAATATTGAATAATCTAATGTAAAAGTATCGGTACTGAACCAATGTTTTTTACCGCCAGAATCAGCATAACCCTGCGCTACAATACCCCCAGCATAAAATCCGGTAAAATCCAAATTTTTAACAGCTTCTAAAACTGTTTTAGCAACATCTTCCTCGGCTAGTAAATTTCCCGAATAAATTTCCCGAGTAGTTTGAGTACCATTAGGTAAAACGAGATATGGATCTACAGGCAATAAAGGTAATTCTTCTCGTAGTTCCTGCAAATAAGCATGTGCTTTGTGGGAATCTACTTCCCAATTACCGCTAATAGGAAAGATGCGACAACTACTACGTCGATTTGCAATTAAAGTTAGTTCAATTGAGGCATCTGCAACAATTCCAGTTTGCCGTACTTTTGCACGATTAAACCGAGTAAACTGACTGCGTTCTTTATTAAGTTTAAAAGTAAACTCTTCTTCTGGTTTCTTTTGATCTAAAAGATATTTAAACAGTTGGTTGAAGCTGACTTCCAAAGCAGATATATCTTCGTTTTTCATGAAATACAGTCAAATTAATTTTGGATTTTGAATTGGTAATTGGTAATTGGTAATTGGTAATTGGTAGTTGGTAATCGTGAATAATTAATAGTTAGGAGTTAGCAATTAGGAGTTAGAAGTATTTTATTCTTTCCCTCCCCCTCTCCCTCTCTCCCTCTCTCCCCCTCTCCCTTTCTCCTTTGCTCATCCTCCTCCGAAGACTTCAACATTTGTAAATAAACAAACCGGAGAACCATGTCCTACGGAAATTGCTTGATTTGGCTCTCCTTTACCGCAGTAAGCAGTACCGTACATTTGCCAAGTAGAGCGATCGCCTACTTTAATTAAACTCTGCCAAAATTCTGGGGTAGTAGCTCGATAATTAGGGTTTCGCAGGGTTTTTGTGAGCTTACCGTCTTCAATCAATTTACCGTATTCGCAACCAAATTGAAATTTATATCGACGGTCATCTATTGACCAAGAACGGTTAGACTCCATATAAACCCCATGTTGTATACCGGCAATAATTTCTTCAAAACTAGAGTTACCTGGTTCTAAATTCAAATTTGCCATGCGGTCGATTGGTGGTCTATTCCAAGAACAAGCACGGGCGCAAGCAACCCCGTCTACTCCGCTTCTAGCCTGACTTTCCAAGCTTCCCAAACCCCGCTGCAATACACCTTCTTTAATTACATATTCTCTTGTGGCTACAGCACCAGTATCGTCAAAACCGTAGCTAGCAAATTCACCTTTAACAGTAGGATCGAAGGTAATATTCATTGCTGGGGAACCATACCCCAAACTGCCAAAATCATCAGCTTTGACAAAACTGCCACCAGCGTAGTTTCGTTCATCACCCAAAATCCGGTCAATTTCCAAAGGATGTCCTACACTTTCATGAATTTGTAGCATCATTTGGTCTGGCGCTAAAACCAAATTAGTCCGAGTATTGGGGCATTCTTGGGCTGTTAACAGTTCTAATGCTTGCTCGCCAACTTGTTGCACGCGATGCCACAAACCTTCTTGCCCAAAGTCTAAAAGCCCTTGATAGCAATGCGCCGACCAGCCATTATTAGTTCGTTGCTGCACAATTAAACCATCTTGTGCTGTAGCTCCGAAATGAGTGCTAAATAACAAAAATTTTTGATAAATTTCCGACCCATTACTGCTGACAAACCAAGTATTCTTTTCAGTAGTAGTAGCGCTAGCTGTAGTCTGAACAATTTTGTCATCAACTTTTAACGTTTTACAGATACGCACCAGCAAATCATTAATTTCCCCTGGATTTAATTTATCTAGAGAAGCAAGCGGTGAAGTATATTCACCTATAACTTTAGGGCGTTCGGTCATTTTTTTAAATGGATGTATCCACCATTCACTGGCCGCGACTGCCTGCTTATACGCTGTTTGGGCCGCAGCTTGCAGTGCATCCAATTCAAAAGAATTAGTAGCCCCATAGCCCAAACAGCCATTAACTAGGACTTCGACCATAGCCCCTACATTCGAGGACTTGCCATTGCTTTGGGGTAAAGCATCCCGAACAGAACGATTTGAAGATGTTTCATTGACCGCTCTGATACCAATCCAGTCAGCAGAAACATTTATATCATTGATTGCTTTTTTTAGTTCAGACCACATACTACAAAAACATAAGTGCAAGGAAGCAGAGACTATATTATTTACTACAAAACGTCAACTTTTGCAGCAATAATTTGTTAAGTTTATTGTTTATAAAAATAAATTGGGCATTAGGCATGGGGATTGGGCATAGGGCATAGAGAGAAGAACAATCTTAACCTTTAACCTTTAACCTTAATAACTGTTGACTGTTCGCTGCTTACTGATAACTGTTTTTCAGCCAGCAATTTTGGACGGAGATACAAATTTTCTATAACTACTGTAATTCCTGCCACCCAAGGGGGGACAATTACAGCCCCAATAATTCCTAAAACTTGAGTTCCTCCCAATACCGCTAAAAGTTGATAAAAGGGGTGAACTCTTACGGTATTACCAACTAATAAAGGGTCTAATACGTAGGTTTCAAGATTTTGAATAATTACAAATAATAGCAGCACCCATATTACAGTTAGCCCTCCCTGGGGAATCGCGACAATTAAAGCCGGAATTGCCCCTAATACCGGGCCAACAAAAGGTATAAAGTTAGTAAATGCTGCGATCGTACCCAAAGCCAAAGCAAACTCTGAAAGCCCCAAAACTCGCAAAGCAAGGGTAATAACAACACCTAAAATCGTTGAAACCAAAACCCTTCCTTGTACGTATCCCCCCATCCGTCGAGAAATAGGTAAAACTTGTGCTTCAAGACGTTCGTTCCAAGGTTGGGGAAACAAGCTGACTAAACCTTCAATTAAACTTTTGCTTCCGGCTGCCATATAGCCAGAAATTACCACAGCCAAAATCAAATTGATAACAGCACCAAGAATACCAAAAGTCACCCCAAAAGAACGTAAAACCAACTTTTGACTCGAACGAAACAACCCATTAGTTAACCCTTGGATATCAAAAAATTGTTCTATGGTTTCTAACTGAGTAATTCCGACTCGCGTAGCTAAATCTTCAATAGATACAGTCAAATTATCCAAATAAACGGGAAATCTCCGGGCTAATCGCTGGATTTGTTCGGAAACAGAAGGTCCAATTAATAAACCGACTGCAATAAGTAGCGCAATCAAACCCAAATAAAACAAGATTACCCCCAACCATCGGGGAAACCGCAATTTTTCCAGTGCATCAACAAAAGGTGAAATAGTAGCTGCAATTACAGTACCAATCATCAAAGTCAACAACAAACTTCGTAATTGCCACAATAAAATTACCAGAAAAAATCCAGCAATAATTAGTAGAACATCGTACAGAGTAAATTTACGTTTTTCTGACATATGAAGGGGAGAGGTGGAAGAGGAGCCACTGCGTTGCCGAGGTGTCCTCGGTTGTAGCAAGTGGCGTGGGGGAGAGGGGGAGAGGGGGAGAGTGAGTGAGTGAGGGAGTGAGGGAGGGAGGGAAAGAATAAAATACTTCTAATTCCTAATTCCTAACTCCTAACTGCTTACTGCTCACTGTTCACTGTTTACTGGTTCCGATGCCATTTCGTACCTTCTTTACTATCAATCAAAGCAATACCTTGAGTTTGTAATTCGTCGCGGATGCGGTCGGATTCGGCGAAATTCTTGGATTTTCTAGCTTCTTGTCTTTTTTGGATTAATTCTTCTATTTGTTCATCGCCCAAACCATTATTATTTGTCTCAAGGGATTCTATTTGAGCTTCTAATCCTAATACATCAGCTAATGTAACTAATGTTTGCCACATTTGTTGTAATTCTTCAGATGGAGTTTCTGTTTTACCTTGATGTACTAGAATATTGCCTTCTTTAGCAAGCTCTTTGGCAAGTTCAAACAATACGCTCAAACCGCTAGAAAAATTAAAGTCATTATCTACAGCTTCTTGAAAACGCTGAGTATGTGAATTTTGGATTGAGTTATTACCAATGCCCAATGCCCCTTGCCCAATGCCCCAATTCAACTTCTCGCCATATTTATGACCAAAAAGCAAACCTTCCTTGAGAGTATTCCAACCATTAGTAGCAGCAGTAATGGCTTCGTCGGTAAAATCTATGGGTTTGCGATACTGTGCCGTAAGTACAAATAACCTTACAGCCATCGGTTCAACACCTTTATCAAGTAGTTGGCGAATAGTAATAAAATTACCCAAAGACTTAGCCATTTTTTCACCATCAACCTTCACCATGCCGTTGTGCAGCCAGTAATTAGACAGCGGTTTACCCGTAACGGCTTCGGATTGAGCAATTTCGTTTTCGTGGTGGGGGAAAATTAAATCGGCTCCACCTGCATGAATATCAATGGTTTCTCCCAGACGCTCTCTAACCATTGCAGAGCATTCAATATGCCACCCCGGACGACCTTTTCCCCAAGGTGAATCCCAAGCTGGTTCTTCGGGTTTTGCTGCTTTCCATAAAGCAAAATCAAATTGATATCTTTTCTTTTGATATTCCGAATCTTCTACATTTACCCTTTCGCTAGCTCCAGCCTGCATATCTTCTAATTTACGTCCGGAAAGCTTGCCGTATTCATCAAATTTCTGTACAGCATAATAAACATCTCCCTGAGACGGATAAGCATATTCTTTATTTTCCAACTCGTGAATTAACCGCTTAATCCCATCCATTGTTTGAGTAGCGCGGGGATATTCATCGGCTTCTTTGACGTTTAACCGACTCATATCGTCAAAATAGGCTTTAATGTATTTTTCCGCAACGGCTTCCATTGACGAGTTTTCTTCACGCGATCGCTTTAAAATTTTATCGTCAACATCGGTAAAATTCTGTACGTAACGCACCTCATAACCGCTAAATTGTAAATAGCGCCGTACAACATCCCAAACAATACAAGCTCTAGCATGACCCAAATGGCAGTAATCATAAACCGTCACGCCGCAGTAATACATCTTAACTTTCTGCGGCTCTACTGTTTTGAAGGGTTCTTGGCGACGGGTGAGACTGTTGTAAACTGTTAGGGTCATGACCAAAAATTTTAGATTTTAGATTTTAACAACGGATGCTTTTGTTTGGGATTTCGGATTCGATTATAAGTGGTTTCAAGCACTGTGTTTCAAGTAGATCGAAAAACTCTAGATCGTCAACGATTATCAAATATAGATACGCAATAATAAAGTAAAGCAGTTTTGCGTTATCACCTACGCTACATTATTATTTTTAATTCTTTTCTAATTTTAGTTAATTTACTGTTCTCGCCATGCAATCAGCAGCAACTTCAAATCAAGCAATGGAACAAACGAAAAAAGGATTACCAGTTACAATTATTACTGGATTCCTTGGTAGCGGTAAGACAACTCTACTCAATCATATCTTGACCAATCAACAGGGTTTGAAAACTGCTGTTTTGGTAAATGAATTTGGCGAAATTGGCATTGATAACGAGTTGGTAGTTTCCACTGACGAGAATATGGTGGAGTTAAATAACGGTTGTATCTGCTGTACCATCAATAGCGATTTGGTGGATGCCGTTTACAAAGTGATGGAACGCCAAGACAATATTGATTACTTGGTTGTGGAAACAACTGGTTTAGCCGATCCCTTGCCCGTTGCATTGACCTTTTTAGGAACCGAATTACGAGACTTAACTCGTTTGGATTCTATTGTGACTATGGTAGACGCAGCTAATTACAGTGTAGATTTATTCAACTCCGAAGCTGCTTTTAGTCAAATTGCTTACGGTGATGTAATTGTTCTTAACAAAGCCGATTTAGTTGATGAAGCCGATTTAGACGCTTTAGAACTAAAAGTTCGAGATATTAAAGAAGGAGCAAGAATTCTCCGCACTACAAACTCCCAAGTACCTCTACCTTTAATTCTTAGCGTCGGATTGTTCGAGTCAGATAAGTATTTTGACGCTGCCGAAGAACACAACCACGAACATCACGACCATAACCACGACCATCACGAACACGAACATCACGACCATTCAGAATGCGGTCACGAACACGAACATCACGACCATTCAGAATGCGGTCACGACCACGACCACCACGACCATCATTCACACCACTTAGAAAATGATGGTTTTACTTCGGTATCATTCCAAAGCGATAAACCGCTATCTATCCGTAAATTCCAGTATTTTCTTGACAATCAACTTCCCGAGAATATTTTTCGCGGTAAGGGGATAATGTGGTTCGACGAAAGTCCTAAAAGACATATTTTTCATCTTTGTGGAAAACGCTTTACCCTTGACGATGACGAATGGAAAGGTGAAAAGAAAAATCAATTAGTGTTAATTGGTCAAAATCTGGATGAAGAAGGACTATTAAAGCAGATAGAAAACTGCGTATGTACGCCTTCTACCAACAAAGGTAAAGGTTTCGGAAAATAAAGAAGCATAGACACAGGTAGTAAGTAGCTTTAGCCCTTAATCTAAGTAATTCAGTTCTTACTATTCAAACCTTGCAACACTGATAGAAACCCGGTTTCTTTCTGATTTCAAAACAGGAGAATTATGCTCTCACGAATAGAAACCGGGTTTCTTTGGGCTTAACAATAAATAATGGTGTAAGAAATTAGTTAATACTTCTAACTAACACATTTTTAAACCCTTGCCCAATAAGGATTTGAAATTTAATCAAACGTGTTAGTTTCATTCGTTGGGAGGAAGGTTTAATACCTTTGACTTTTAACCTTTAACCTTTAACCTTGCCCTCCTGGGGCGCTGATATCTTGCAGCATTGTCATTAAGCCTGGATACTCACTTTATAAGCCGGAGGCTTTCTCGTAGATATAGCGATTTTTACTTGGGTGCAATACAGTCTGAACCTCACCCCTTCCCCTCTCCTTAGTAAGGATACTGTTGGCGAATAGTAGGTCAGACCCCTCATCCCAACGAATTAATAGGGATTTTAAGTTATCAGCAGGAGTGCGATCGCACTCCTCAAACCCTCATTTTTTTGGTTATTCAGGGGTATCACCCCTGAATAACCAGCAGTATCCTTAGTAAGTAGAGGGGTGTCCGATAGGACGGGGTGAAGTATTAAGTGTATTGGACTCAACCGAAAAGCGCTATAAATCAATTTCAAAGCTAATATACAAAGTACGTTAAAACGCACTATAATCCTTACTCAGTCAGATTTATCAGACTTTATATATAAGCCTGGGAATTTATTCTAAGGCGATTTTGAACGTTAATTGAGAATAGTGCAAGATGTTAATTACTACGAATTTTTGTTAACAACCGATCACTGAATTAATGCGCGTAATTATCCAGCGAGTCAAATCATCTCAAGTTGCCGTTGATGGCGAAATTATCGGCAAGATAGGCATTGGACTCAATTTACTTGTAGGAATAGCCGAAACCGACACCGAAGCAGAATTAGATTGGATGGCTCGTAAATGCTTGGATTTACGGCTGTTTCCAGAATCAGCAGAAAAAGATCGCTGGCAAAAATCGGTATTAGAAATCGGTGGAGAATTGTTAGTAGTAAGTCAATTTACCCTTTATGGTGACTGTCGCAAAGGTCGTCGCCCCTCTTTCGACCGTTCCGCATCTCCGATTCTAGCTGAAAATCTATATGATTGTTTCGTAAACAAGTTGCACGCTAGTGGTTTACGGGTGCAAACAGGAAAATTTGGCGCAATGATGCAAGTTTCAATAGAAAACGACGGACCTGTGACGTTAGTGCTTGAACGCGAAGCTCAGTGAACCAGGGGAAAGAAGAGATAGGGGAGATGGGGAAGAAAGAGGGAGGGAGTGAGAGAAGGAGTGAGTGAAAGAATAAAGTACTTTTAACTCTTAACTTCTAACTGCTCACTGCTCACTGTTCACTGCTCCTTCGACAAAATATTACACCTTGGTTCTAAATGATGAGAGAATAATAGTTTAATCATCTGAAGAATTTAATTTACAAGCACTATGGCAAAAATACAATTTTCAAGAGGTGTCAACGAAGAAGTAATTCCAGAAGTTCGTTTAACACGTTCGCGTAGTGGAGATAGCGGCACTGCAACCTTTATTTTTACAAATCCGAAGGCTTTGGATGAAGGAAGCACGGATGAAATTACTGGAATGTATATGGTTGACGAAGAAGGGGAAATCATCACACGTGAAGTTAAAGGTAAATTTATTAACGGTAAGCCAGAAGCTATAGAAGCAATTTATTTAATGAAATCTGCTGAAGAATGGGAGCGTTTTATGCGGTTTATGGAACGCTATGCACAAGAAAACGATTTAGAAAAGACTTGAGTTAGGAATATTTAAGGTCAATGGTTTAAGGTTAAAGGTCAAACGTTAAGGGTTTACATTATTCTTGCCCTGCAATTTTTCAATGACCGATTTCTAACAATATACAAATTAAAAACAATCCTTACTTTACATAAGGATTGTTTCAATCAAAATTTATTCAATTGTTTTTCAACACTTACATCTGAGTAACTGCGAAAGCTACAGAAGCTAGTATTGCAGCGAGAATGTAAAATACGCTAACTACCTGTAGTTCAGACCAACCTGTAAGTTCTAAATGGTGATGTAAAGGTGCCATTTTGAACAAGCGCTTACCTTTGCCGTCAGGACCTTTTGTCGCTTTATAGTAACTTACCTGTGCCATTACTGAAAGCGTTTCTACAAAGAAGATTCCGCTGATTATAAACAGCGCCACTAAAGTATTAGACAACAGTCCAACCGCTGCTAAACCTCCTCCTAATGCTAGGGAACCTGTATCTCCCATAAAAACACGAGCGGGATTACGGTTGTGCGCTAGAAAACCCAGACAAGCACCGCTAAAAGAAGCACAGAAAACCATTAATCCAACTGAAGTTGGAGCAACAATTGCAGCTAAAGCTAACAATGCGATTGAAGCTGTACCGGCAGCTAGTCCATCCACACCGTCAGTTAAGTTTGTGGCGTTACTTTCTGCCACCATCACGAAACAAGATAAAGGTAAAAATAGCAACCACCCTAAAGGCAAAGAAAAGCCCAAGGGGAAAGAAATACTTGTAATAGCATCTGGTTGACTAATAAATAGCCATCCGCAAAAAGCAATTGCAAAACCGACTTGTAAAGCCAGCTTCATTTTAGGTGAAATACCTTTGTTTGACTTACGGCGAAGAATCTGCCAATCGTCAATCCAGCCAACAAAACCGTAGCTCAACGTCAAAGCAGATACAGCAACAGCGTCAGTTGCAAAACCTGATAAAGCACAAGCAACTACAATCGCAACGGGAACAAAAAATATGCCTCCCATCGTTGGCGTACCGGCTTTCTTTAAATGAGCTTGTGGTCCATCTTCACGAATGATTTGCCCAGCTTTTAGCGCTTGCAGCCAAGGAACAGCCCAAAAGCCCAATCCGGCAGCAATCAAAGCCGATAATAATAATGGTAAGGTTAAAGAAGTTCCTTGCCACGGAGAGCGAGAAGCTGCCCCATCTAAGACTAGTGCAGTTGCACCCAGTCCTATACCCAACAAAGAAACCAAACGGATACCATTAAGGTTGAAACCTTGGTTTGGAGATAATTTAGCGTCCACGGAAATTTCCCTTCACTCCACACTATTTAAAAAATTCACACTCTCAGCACCATTTTGTGCTAATTTCCGTCCTCAACGAGCTAGTCTTCACTAGAAGTAGCATCGTCGTCATCATCGTCATCGTCATCATCCTCATCCATGCCTTCTTCAAACTCATAATCCCCAATACCCATCAAGGAATTTATGTCTTGTCGTTTATCTTCAGCTTGTGGTTCGACTGGATCGCGAGATATTAAACGACCGTTTTCTTGCAACCAGTCTAATAGAGAAGATTCTTGTTTTAATGGAATTACAGAGGCTCTCCGACTACGGGGAACTTCGTATAAAGGAGAATTTAACATAAAGACTTTAGATACGAAGATAAGGAACTAACTTGACATTAAGAGTCTATCACTTGATACAGAATATTTTAGTTATTCATTCAACTCTTTTGTTGAGAAATCCGACAAAAAACTCTTTCGTTAATGATTGCTCCATAGTATTAGGCACATATTTCTTTGAATTTGTGTGGTGCTATACATATACACTCCCTTTATCAACTTTTTATTATCAACTTAAATTAAGGTCACCTTACCCATGAGAAAAACTACTTTACTGGAATTAATCGCCGGAAAAAATCTTGGCACTAACGCAACCGAGACGGATAAACAAGCCATTCAATCGGCGATCGCTTACTTAGAAGACTTAAATCCAACAGCAAATCCCCTCGAAGCCACCGATTTATTAGAAGGTGACTGGCGGTTACTATACACAACAAGTTCCGAACTACTAAATCTTAACCGCATACCGCTAACAAATCTAAGTCAAATTTATCAGTGTATCCGCGTAAAAACTAGAAGTGTTTATAACATTGCCGAAATTCATGGGTTGCCATTTCTTGAAGGTATAGTTAGTGTCGCTGCAAAATTCGAGCCAGTTTCCTCTAAGCGAGTTCAAGTTAAATTTGAACGTTCAATTATCGGTTTACAACGTTTAATAGATTACCAATATCCAGCAAACTTTATCGAAGAAATTGCGGAAGGCAAGAAATTTCTTGCAATTGATTTTCCGATTAAAAGTAGCCAACAACAGGGATGGTTGGACATCACTTATTTGGATAACGATTTGCGTATTGGTAGAGGAAACCAAGGCAGTATTTTTGTATTAACTAAGTCATGAAATAATTCTTAATAAATATTTGGGAACAATTTAAGAACAAGACCTTATTATTCTAAAATAAGTACTTTGTCAAGGGGGTGAGATACCGTATTTAGGGAATAGGGAATAGGGAATAGGGAATAGGGCATGGGGATTTTGAATTTTAAGAGTTAGGAGTTAGGAGTTAGGAGTTATTTAACACTAATGCCCAATCCCCAATGCCCAATACCCAATTCCCAATGCCTATCTAGACAAATAACTTAACAAAGCCTTTATGGGAGTCCTTCAAGTTGTAAAGTGAAATCAATACAGCCCTGCATAAAAGGCAATTAAATAATTAAAGAGGCAAAACTTATGGTTCAACGTGGTTCTAAAGTGCGCGTTCTCCGCCGTGAATCTTATTGGTATCAGGATGTAGGAACCGTAGCTACAGTTGATAAAAGCGGCATTATATATCCGGTAATTGTCCGTTTTGATAAAGTTAATTACGCTGGTATCAACACCAATAACTTTGCACAAGACGAGTTAGTTGAAGTTGAAGCACCCAAAGCCAAAGCGAAAAAATCCACGCCTACAGCTTCCGGTGGCAAGCAAACACCTGTAAATCCAAAAGAACGTGCTACCGGGCAAGGTACCAAACCTACTGGTAAAACAGGCGCTCAACCAGAATCTGCTGAAGCTAACGTTCAGAAAGAAGGTACTCCAGATCAAGGAACCGAAGCGCGTTAAATTGTGCCAGAACTACCAGAAGTTGAAACAGTTAGAAGGGGTTTAAATCAATTAACCCTACAACAAAAAATTACGGGAGGAGATGTGTTGCTAGATCGCACCATCGCCTACCCGTTTTCTGCTGAAGATTTTTTAAATGGTCTTAAAGAAAGGGAAATAATAACTTGGCATCGTCGCGGTAAGTATTTGATTGCAGAACTTAGTTCAGATTTAGGAGACAAGGAGACAAGGGGACAAGGTAAAAAATCCTCCTCTCTCCCCCTCTCACCCTCCCCCACTCTCCCCCTGCACTCCTGCCTGGGCGTTCATTTACGAATGACTGGTCAGCTATTATGGTTGAATCAAAATGAACCTTTACACAAGCACACGCGAGTCAGATTGTTCTTTGGTGGAGAATGGGAATTACGCTTCGTGGATCAGCGTACCTTTGGACAAATGTGGTGGGTTCCGCCTTTGGTTGAAGCGCAAAGTATTATTACCGGTTTAGCAAAGCTTGCAGCCGACCCTTTTTCAACAGAATTTACTGTAGACTATCTTGCAGACAAACTCAAAAATCGCCGCCGCCCTATCAAGACTGCGCTACTAGATCAATCAGTGGTGGCGGGTTTAGGTAATATATATGCTGATGAAGCGTTGTTTCTTAGTAAAATACAACCCCAAATCCTGTGTCTAAATTTGCAAAGAGAACAGATACAGCGTCTGCATTCTGCGATTATTCAAGTCTTGAAAACTAGTATTGAAGCTGGTGGCACTACTTTCAGTAATTTTCTGAATGTTAAAGGCGTGAATGGTAACTACGCACATGTAGCTTGGGTTTACAACCGTACCGGAGAGCCTTGTCGAACTTGTAGCAATCCCATTGAGCGAATTAAGTTAGCGGGAAGATCCAGTCATTTTTGTCCCCAGTGTCAGCAGTGAACAGTGATGAGCAGTCAGCAGTCAGCAGTCAGCAGTGAACAGTGAGCAATGAGCAGTGAACAGTGAACAGTGAGCAATTATAAACTTTTAACTCCTAACTCTTAACTCTTAACTATTTTCCAATTCCCAATTCAGCATTCAAGCTACAATTCTGAGTGAAAATAATCCTATTTATTTAAAGAGGAAGGTTTATGGCTGTGAAAAAAGGAACGATGGTTCGTGCTATCCGTGAAAAACTTGAAAACAGTGTAGAAGCAAAAGCAAGTGATTCTCGTCTTCCTTCCTACTTGTTTGAAACTGAAGGGGAAATTCTAGATACCAAAGGTGATTATGCTTTGGTGAAGTTCGGAAAAGTTCCTACACCTAATATTTGGTTGCGTATGGATCAACTTGAAGAGTTTAAATAATTTAAGTCTGCTGAGGAGATATGTAGTACTTAGCTTTGGTAAGAATTAAGAAGCCCGATTATTTTTTGGAAAAGTCGGGTTTTCCAGACTCTGCGATTTTTAGCAATTCTATAAGGCTACTATATTCTGAGACTTACAGAAACTTGTAGGTATATCCTCGGAGGCTTTCAATAAATATAAAAAGGCGAAACTTAATTATGAAGTTTTGCCTTTTTTTGTAGATGAAAATACTATTTAAAAAAAATCCATAGAAAATTTCTGAGAAAATTCCCTGATGTTTTTTATCATACCCTGAAAACACTTAGTACTAGATTATTCTAGAAAGTGAACTAACATTATTAACCCTCAATGGCACTTAGAAAAACTCGTTTGCAGAGTAAGAAAGCTCAGTCTAAAAGTTCTTCTTCCAAGGTTAAAGCTCAAAGCAGTGCTGCTAAAGCAAAAGTAAAAAGTAGCACAAAAAAAGTAAAGCCTGAAGCTCAAACAGTAGAAGCCAAAGTTCTAAATGATGCACCTGAAGCTGAAGTAAAAAACACAGCTAAAAAAGCATCGAGCAAAACAAAGTCTGCTAGCACCACTGTAGGAAAGGTTAAAAATACAAGAAAGAAAGTATCTAGTAGACGATTAGCTGCGGGCACCAAGGTAGAAAACGTGAAGTCTTCTACAAAGAAATCAGAAAAGCCTGCTGCTACCAAAGTAGAAAAGGTGAAATCTTCCACCAAGAAAGTTGCTAGTAAACCTGCTAGTACTACGAAGAAGGTTAAAGCACAAACATCTGCGTCTAAAAGTATTAATAATTCTGAAACTACTGCAAAAACTAAAAAAGTAGCTAGTAAACGATTAGCTGCTAATTCTTCAGTAGCGAAAGCCAAGACTACCACCAAGAAGAAAACAGCATCAGCTAAAACGACTAAAACTACTACCAAGAAAGTTACTGCTAAAACCAAAGTTTCTACCAAGAAGACTCAGGATGAAACTCGTTTACTTCTTGCTCTGTGGAATTTAGGAGGAACAAAAGCCGAAGTTAAAACCACTGAAGTAACCGGTAGCGTACAGCGCAAAAACGAGAAGGCTGGAGAATATACTTCCATTCTTAAAAAGTTAGAAAAAGCTGGTGCAATTAACAGTACTCGCAAGAGTAAAGTTGAAAGCATTAAGCTCACCGACAAAGGTTTAAAAATGCTTGATGAAGGACTTAAAACTCTTGATTTCCAATTCTATGGAAAGCAAGTTGGAAGTATAGTTGCAAGTAAATTTGTTGGTGGGTTGCTCAAATGGATACGAGAAATGGATGGTGCAACAATTTCTTCCTCTGTAGAAACCGAGCAATCCGAAATCGCATCCTAATATTTGAATCATGGTAATGTCGTCAGGGTGTTCCGTTTCAACTGTGTCACGAATGAGATAGTAAAGAGTTGACGAGCGCTGTACGTTTCGAGCTTAGACGACAATGTAGGTAATGAAAATGTAACGCTAAAGCAGGCTGTTAGAACGATTAAGGCTAGATAGATATCGCAGTTTGCTTCTCACAAACACAATGACTCGGTAATGTTTTGGCTAGCGATTGTATTGACTGCATATAAATTTCTATCTAGGGCTATTGAAATTTTATCTACCAAGAACGTGTTCAAAATAATTAGGAAACGCGGATTGCAGAGTTTATTACTGATAAATTCTGCAATATCAGCGTATGAATTATAAAACCGATATTAAATTCGGGTGCTTGTTGCTGTTGTTGTTTGTCAATCTATGTCTTGTAAACTATAGTTTTGCAACGATAAAATCGATATATTTATGAATAATTTTAGATAATTTTTTACCTCCTTACCTTCAATTAGCTTTGAGGTAAACACCTATCTAAATAGTTGCAATGCAATGAAATAAATATATTTGTTTAGAGGTTATTCAAAAGAATTAAATTATTTTTTAATACATATTGTTTAATAAGTTTTTTAGTACACACTCCAAGATTAAACAATTGTACTAATCTTAGTTAAAGCAAAATTAAGTCAACATAAAAACTAATTATGTCACCTACAAAGATTCTTCCAGAAAATAAAAAAAATCAGGCTAAAACTCGTTTGCTTTTAGCTTTGCTTGAAGCCCAAGAGCCAGTAATGAAAACGAAGCTAAACGATAGGGTTGTGCCTGGTAAAGAAAAAGCAAAAGATTATCAAAGCGTATTTGATGAGCTTTTAGAAATTGGAGCTATTAAAAAATCAAAGAAAGGTTACTCTTTGGTATCTCCTAAAGGTTTGCAATTACTAGATGAAAATTTAAAAACTACAGATTTTGTATTTGAAGGAACAATTGTAGGAACTTGGGCAGCAAATGCTTTGTTGAAACTAATATATGAAAATAGCGCCAATCATAAGTATTTAAACGCTGATTCTCAATTACTCAACAACACAAAAATCCTTAAGAAAAATGAAGGTTTAGTTAACAATCAAGGATGTATTGAATCTTATAGCGATTTTGAATCTCAAATTCTGAATCTATTTGAAAAATTAGATAAGAGTTACAACTACAGCGGATTAGTTCCTATATGGCATTTACGACGCGAATTAAGTAAGCAAGTAAGTCCAGAAAAATTCAATGACTGGATGATGCAGATGCAAGCTTCTCAATTGTTATATCTTCAAAGCGGTGAAGCTCGTGGAGCCAGTGAAGATGAAAAGCGAGATTCTATTCATAGTGAAATTAGAGGACTTTTATTTTTTGCGAGCAAACTTTCTTAATTTATTTCCGTAACTAAAGCACTCCTCAACAACAAATATATACCTAATAGTTATATCCATGAAAGATGCTTATTCTTTGTTTGAGCAAGCCCGTAGTAAATGTCCAAATCCTTTCAATTTACAAAAAATAATCTCAGCTAACGAAGTTTGGGGTGAGGTGATGACTGATTTACCCAGCCTCAATTCACATATCGACAAAGCAATATCCGATGCAATATCTGAAGTTCGCTATAATTATTCTCATAAAATTGGAATTGCTATTATAGGCGATCGCGGTACGGGTAAAAGCCATGTAATCCAAAGAATATGGAAAAAGATTGCCCAAGAAGGTAATGCTGTATTTGCTTATATAGGTCCTTGTTCTAATCCTAATAGAATTAACTCTCATGTACGTTTGTATCTAGCCAATAGCTTTAACCATGAAGATGTTAATGGCGTTAGTCAATGGTTAAAACTTGCTGCTTCTAAAATTCTTAAATTACAAGGTACAGAATTTGAACAAGAGTATCGTCAGTATATTCATAAATGTAATTCTCCCAAAGAGTTAAAACAGTGCATTCGGACAAATGTAGCTAAAGAAAAGCGGCAAGAATTCTTTGATGAATTAGCCCAAGCAATTTTAGAAAAAGAAAGTAATGATGTAGATTACATTTTTCTAAAAGCATTACTATTGCTTTTGAATCCCTCAGTAGATGCTCGTATTGCTTTAGACTGGATTAAAGGAGAAGACAATCCTAATTTTAAAAAGTTAGGTTTACGAGATTTTTCTCCTGAAGAGCAAGAAGATAGGTCTATATGGATGATAGACCAAATTTGTAAGTTAGCTAAAAGTTCTTCTCTACCAGTATTAATATGTTTCGATCAAATTGATAACAGAAACACTATTGATAATGATTCGGGGGATAGCCCACCAGAAATTGTTGCTAGTTGCGTCGATAGAATTTATTTTCAATGCAGCAATATTATTATTATTTGTTGTCTTTTAAACGATGCATGGACAGATATTAAACAGATGGGAAGCGGTATTCCTGATAGAGTTGCGGAACGTCCAGTCATTGCTAAACCTGCTACAGTTCAACAGATGAAAGAACTTGTACAGCAGAGATTAGATTGGTTTTATCAGAAAAACAACCTAAACAAGAATGATTTTCCACAGTTATATCCATTAAATGAAAATCAAATAAAGCAGATTGCCTCTGAAGCTGCTGGCGTGCGTGATTTGATGAAAAAATGCGCCGAACATTTTGAATCGGGAGAAATGAAAGAGCAAGTTATACAATCAGAAAATCCGTTTGAAAAGAAAAAGAAAGAGTTTCAAGATACTTATGAAGACTTGCTGGCTAAAATTGATATTTCTATCAAAGATGATGATAGATTAGCCGCAATTATTGCTTGCTGTATGAAAATGATTCCTTCTTCTGGTACGGAAAATGTAGTTATTCAGCAAGTGAATAAAATTAATCATAACTCCAATGATTTACAGTTAATAGTTTCCGGTTATGATTCTAAACAAAATTGTCATGTAAAAATTGGAATCAGAGTCTGTGAAAGTACTGATGGTAATACTTTTAATCGCGTAATTAAGAAATTACTTAATTACCAAAATTATGGAATAACTCGCGGCTGTTTAGTACGTTCTACTCCTATTCGTCGAACTTGGAAGAGTGGAACAAAATTAAAAGAACAGCTTGAAAATGACCAGAAGGGAGAAGTGGTTGTTTGGAAAAAAGACGAAATGAAACCTTTAGCAGCAATTCAAGAAATCTATCAACAAGCTGAAAACTATGGCTTTAGCAAACAAGAGGTAATTGAAATTGTCAAACAGTTAAAAATTGCTGCTGATAACTCATTAATTCGTGAAATTCTAAGCGCACCAACTTAATACTTGATATGAATATTTATATTAAAAATGGCATTCAGCTACCAGCTTTTGATGTTGAAATGCTCAGCCAAGGTAAGTTAATTATTGTTCCTTTTATTAAGACTTTAAAACAAGGACAAACTTTTTGGTTGTATCCCAGTCAAAAGCTGCCTCACAATCTGAGTTTGGAGGAATACTATCAACCACAATATCTTACGAGTGCTAAATCAGCATTAGATAGGTATACAAAATTTCCGTTGAATTTAATAACTTGGGCACGTTGTGAAAAATATTGGCGAATTAATCCTAGTCAAAAATATCTTTTACCGAAAATAGCACAATCAAGTATTTGGAACTTGAGCGCTTTAGAATACTTTTTTAGTAAAAGTAAGAATCAAGTTCTCAAACTTTATATATTACGAGTATATCGTTTATCTATACCTCATGTAGTAAATGTAGCAACATCCTCGGGATTCTTTTATTGGTCGAAAACTGTTCTAAATACTGCTTCTGATGATGATGTTCCTGTCATAAATACACCCAGTTTTAGCGAACGGAGAAAGTTGCTATTAGCTGGAAAAGTTTATTCTCATTTAGATTTAGAAGCTTTACAATTGCAAATACAGTTAGCTGCACAACACAACCCAAATTTTGAACAGTTAAACTATGATATACAGCAATTCTTAGGTTGCTATTGCTATACACCAACTTTGCAAAAGTCATCAAAATCAATTTGGGATAGAATCTCAGAATTAGGCGATCGCTCTCAAGAACAAGAACAGAAAAAAAGCCACTATCAAGCTGGTACAGATTTTGAAAATATTACCCGCGAAGCACTGAAATTTATCGGATTTAAAGTTGATGAAAGTCATAAAGGTGGTGCCGGTGGTTTAGACTTATATTGCTCGCAGCCTTATCCTTTAGTTATCGAATGCAAGTCTGGAAAAAGTATTCCTAGTCGTACCGTTGAAGAATTAATCAAACTAGGTTTAATACATTTAGGCAGAGACGAATTAATTAATTCACATAAATTAATAGTTAGTCCTAATAATGCAAATCCAACTCTAGATACGAAGAAAGCTGCTAAAGAATTTAAAGTAAGTATTATTAAGGCAATGTCGTTACAAAAATTAGCTGAATTACAAGAAAAATATCCCGGTTCCATAAATCTTATAGAACTTAAACCTTATTTAACCCCCGGAGTTATCGACAATCAAATCCAAGAATACGTAGATAAAGTTAATAAAGATATTAAAGTACGTTCGTACATTGTCAAAGCCGTCAAAGAATTAGGAATACCAGGAAGCGAGCATGAAAGTGATGCAATTGCAGCGGTATATAACTGTAACTGTAGGTTAGCTACACAAGAAGATTTGAAACTCGATACAAGTACAGTTCACGATATCCTTATCGAACTTTCTTCCCCGCTTACAGGTTATTTAGGAAGAATCAAAGGCACCGATTGGAAAACCGATAAATTCTACTTTCTCCGCGATTTATAGATTTAATGCATAATTCATCAGTGGTGCGATTATTCTATAAAAGTTTTTATTTACAATCATAAATAATGCTTTAGAAGTTGAACAAAATTTTGAAGGGATAATATTAAGTTCGGAAGCATTGGAATTATATAAAACCGCAGAGAGCGCAGAGGAAGAAGCAAGAAGAGGAATCTCTAGTTATTTAGATACAAACGGATTAGACATAATATTGCAAGCTGCTAAATATACTTAGAAATCAAACAAAATTTAATAATTTCTATAGAAACATTTCAGTAATTTTCCAAAAGCTAAATAAGTTTCATCAAAACTATACTGGTGCTGATAAGTATAAATATTGATATGGCACCACAAAATACTGCTTTGAAAAGCTTGGATACACGGGCTAAAACGCGCTTGCTTCTGGCTTTGTGGGATTTAGGAGGAATCAAGCAGGAAGTTAAAAAAGGGGAACTATCGAAAAGGCTTGTATCTAAAGGCAAAAAAATCGCAGATTATCACAGCGTTTTTGAAGAGCTTGAAAACGAGCAAGCTATTTCTAAGTCTAAAAAAGGCTACTCTCTAGAATTACCGAAAGGTTTAGAGGTACTAGATAAAAATTTGAAAAGTACCGAGTTTGCATTTGAAGGTACAACCGTAGGAGCTTGGGCTGCTAATGCTTTGCTCAAGTGGATTCACGAAATGAATTGTGGAATTAATACAGTAAATAACGATAGCGCTACAGCTTCAGAAAATATCGTTAGCAAAATTGATTCAAAAATTAGTATTGCATCTTACGAAGAATTTAAAAAAGTAGCTTTGCAAGTTTACGAACAACTCAACAGCGACTACAACCTAGATAATTTAGTACCAATTTATCGTATTAGGAGAAAAATTGGCGATCGCCTTTCTCGGAAGCAGTTTAATCAGTGGCTTTTAGAAATGCAAGCAGAGGATATTTTTCAACTTGAAGGTGGCAGTGTAGAAGATAGCGCTCCCGAGAAAATCGAAGATTCCATCACTACGGAATTAGATGGATTGCGTTGCTATGCTTCCAAATTAAAAAATTAAAATTAAATATTTATCTTCACTGCTAACTTCAGTTACTAAATATCAAAAATATGATTACTAACGCATCTCCAATAGACGAATTAATTCAAAATAAAAATCCCTTTGCAGGACATATTGTTGTCCGCTCATCACAAGTATGGGGAAAAAGTTTTCCTGACGTACCTTCTATAAATGCTCATGCTTCCAATGCTGTTTTTGATGCAGTAGAGAAAGTTAGTAAAGGAGAGCGCGAAACTGTAGGCATTACGATTACTGCTGAAAAAGGAGTAGGTAAAAGTCATATTATCAGTCGAGTTCGACATCGCTTGCAGCAGAAAGATAACGTTTTATTTATCTATATGGGCAAGTATGACAATCTAAACCAGATTAAATACGAATTTCTGCAAACAGTGGCTTCTAGCCTGAGAGTGCATGGTAGTCAAAAAGTTATGCAGTGGCAAGAAATTGCCGCAGCTTTAGTTAATGAAGTTACGGGAAATAATCATACACCGCAGAAATATATTGAGCATATTTACCCACAATATTTGAATAAGTACTCAAGCAAATTTATTGATAAATTAACAGAAACTATTCTGCAAAAGAAACCGGGAATTACTAATCCTTATTTAGTCAGAGCTATTTTGTGGACGCTATCTTCTGTCCATATTAACTATGCGAATTATTGGCTATCTGGATTAGAACTAAGCCAGCAGCAAGCTGAAGCAATGGGATTACCGAATTTTGAAAAATCAGATAAGGAAGCAGAAGGATTAAAGACTGTTCGTCAAATTCTAGATATTGTCAGCGATTATAAAGTTCCAGTAATTTGCTTTGATGAATTAGATAATACAGAAGTTAATGAATATGGCTTTTTGTCGGCACAATTAGTTGCAAGTTTAGTAAAAGACTTATACAACAGCTTGAAACGTGGTGTTTTCCTTTTAGCAATGTATCCTAGAACCTGGGGAGAGCAAATTAAGGTTTTACCACAAGCTGAAGCAGTAATTGATAGATTAGTCAGCGAACAGTTAGATAGACAACCGTTGAAATTAAATAATCTTAATAGTGATGATATTGTAGCGGTTGTAAGTCAGTGGCTAAAAGTATTTTATCAGAATAATCAAGTTAATCCACCGCATCCGGTTTACCCATTTAATGAAACTAAGTTGAGAGAATTTGGTAAGAGCAAACCGACTGTTAGGGCTATTTTAAAATGGTGTGCAGAAAACTTTGGAAATTCACCAGTTAAAGTGCATCCGGTAGAAAAATTTTATCAAAATGAATTAGCAAATATTGAAACTTCTATTGATGATTTGATGGAAAATGAAGATACAATTTCCAAAGCACTCAAATTTGCATTCTCAAGTTTAGTTGGCGAACAATTAGAAGGGGTAAAAATTGAAGCAATTCAAGATATTCAAGCCAAAAGTGCAGATAAAGGATATATTGATTTCAAAATTATTGGTAACGATAGCACAGTCAAAATTGGTGTTGATGTTATTCAGCAATCTACTGGAACCTATGTAGGAGCAGCTTTAAAAAGATTAATTGAATATAAAAAATTTGATATTACTCGTGGTTGCTTAGTTCGCTCAAAAAAGATTAGTCCAGCAGCAACATTAGCAAATCAACGTTTAAAAATACTTTTACATGACAAAGGTGGAGAATGGGTAATGCTCCAAAGCCAAGATATTAAACCTATTTTAGCTATTTTGTCTGTATATAACTGCGAAAGCTACGAATTAACAAAAGAACAAATTTTTGACTTTATCAAGGAAGAAAAAATAGCAATTAATAATCCCTTAGTTAGAGAAATACTCAGCGAGCCATCAGGAGAATTACCGAGCAATTTAACTGATGATGATTTACCAATCAGTATTCCTCAAACTGTTGATAGCAGCACTGATGAAATTGACTTAAATCTATCTTTAGCTAATTAAATATGAATTCGCTGCTTCCAGTTTCAACAGCATTATGTCTACCTGCTGCCGATATTAAAGCTTTAGTTCAAGGACGAATTATTGCTGCTATGCCCAGAATGTTTATTCGCCCTGGGCAGAAATTTGCCCTTTACCCGGTAGATGCTTTAACTATTCCAATTCCTATAGATAAATATTATTGCTCAAGCTTTTTACCTGTTGCTCAAAATATTGATACAAATCCAAAAATTCAAGCTTATGCTCAATGCGAATTAAGCCAAATTATTGACGATAATCAATCTTTAGAAAAGTTATCTCAATTAACTATATGGAGGCAAGAAGCATTAGATAAAATATTGCATCATCAAAAGCATATTTTTGTAAGTTATTTACGTGTTTATAAATTATCTCAGCCTTATGAAATATCGCTGAAAGCAGAATCTAACAAGTTAGGAAAATTCATTGGATTACCTAAACCCTTAACTGTTTCCAACACTCACCCAGTATTACCCGATCAAATCTTCGCTACTCGCAAGCGTCAATTAGAAAAACTTGAACCAGCAACGCATCCAGAATTAGAACAGCTGCTAGATGTTTTATCACCTATAGCTATGAAAAATTCAGCAGCAAAACAATTTCAAGACAACATTCATCTATTTCTAGGTTGGAGGAATCGCAAACAACAAAAAGATTTTGATTCAGACTTAGTTTGGATTCATAAAATTGCTGAAGTGGGAAATTCTAGCGACGGTAACGAATTTGAGAGACTATCGCGCAAAAGTTTTATTAAACTCGGATTTTCCTGTTCTAATATTAATTCTAAAGCCAACCTTGACCCAGAAAAATTAGGAGGGGCTGGAGGAGTTGATTTTTATTGCGAATATCCTTATCCTGTTGTCGGGGAATGCAAAGCTACCAAAAGCGAAAAAGTTCCGAGTAGTACACCAGGACAATTAATTCAACTTGGTAAAAACCATCTTCAAGAAAAATACGACTCTTGCGTCAAAATAATTCTAGCCGGTGGTGAACTTACAAAAGATGCTCTGTTAACTGTACAAAACAATCATATGAACGTAATTACCCCAGAAACTCTAGAAAAACTTGTTGAACTGCAATCAAATTATCAAGGTTGCGTCAATTTATTAGAGTTAAAGCAATGTTTGCAGCAGGAACCCTTTGGATTAGCAGATGATAAAGTTAATAGTTATATCAGAAAAATCGAACAAGATATAAAATTGCGATCGCACTTGGTTGAGTTAGTAAAATATTATCTGCAAAATTCTAATCTGGATTCGACGGGAGTAGAAGCTTTACATGGCGCTTACTTCGGTTCTCAACCACCCCGACAACTAAATATTAAGGAAATGCACGAAATTTTAATCGAACTTTCTTCGTCTTTGACGGGTTATTTAGGAAGAACTAAAGGTGCTGATTGGAAAAGCGATAAATTCTATTTTCTTCGCGATTTACCGACTTAGTTAACAATTAGTAGGTTGGGTTAGACACGAATCCAAATTAAAATCGCAACGAACACCTTTTTTATCGTGTCGTAACCCAACATCTGCAATATAGATGTTGAATAGTAAAAAATATTAAAAATTAAATGTTGGGTTACGGCGCAATTTTTATTATCGGTTAAAGTCATTCTTTTTCGTGCTCCTAACCCAACCTACCATCTATTTTCTCCGCGATTTACCAACTTAGTTAGTAATTACCCTAAAGTTAATATTCTTTCCTGATAATTCACCATTAATGGTAAAATTTTTAACCATTCAGAACCTAGTAAAATCTCTGTAATGTCATCTCCTGCAAACACAGGAATGTTATATTCTTTTTCATCTAATAAAATTTTGCCTAAATATCTTGTAAACATGGTTTCTCCCTTTGCCGTTAGTAATGGTTCATCGCCAATATAAGCCCATTCAAAACCATCTAAATCTTGTTTATTAATTGCTAAAAAGCCTGTGAAGCCTGTATCTAACATGGCTTCCACAGCTAAATTAAACCCATCGGCAGTAATTAGTTCTATTTCAAAAAATATTTGTCCTTTATCACCGAAAATGCCCTGAATCATATTGTGCCCGTAACTCCATTCTCATTCAGGCAAAATACGCAATGCGTAGTGTTAGGATATTTATTAAGTGCTTTTCGATGAGTAATTTCTATATCTTTATCTATGAAATAATCGCCACTGTCAGGTTCTATGGCTATATACCAACCATAGTGCTGATCTAGAAATTGGGGACGTACTTGTTCAAAAATTGCCCGACAACGCTGGTAGAATGCTTCTCTTTCTGTTTTGCGTCGAGCTAGTTCTTCTGGTGGTATAGTTAGCTCTGGAAATATTCTACCCCGGCGTGTAGTAGGTTTTTGCGATCCAGTCATAATCTTAAGCTAAGCTTTTATTACATCATTTAAATACTATCCCAGATTCAACCTTGGACAAAAATAGACTATTAAATAATTTAAAAATAGTAATTCTAATTCCCCTTACTATTTATACTATTGGTTGTTCATCTAATATAGCTAAAGAAGACAAGATAACCGAAAACTCTACAGCTAATGTATCTGCTAAATCTAAAACTTTGAATCAAGACATCCAACAAATCGTAGAAAGACAGGCTAAAGCTTGGGAAAATGCTAATTCCGAAGCAATCATTGCTGACTTTGCTGAAGATGGTGTATTTATCGCTCCCGGAATTTCGATAACGGGTAAAGAAAAGATTAAAAAAGCTGCGGAAGATTATTTTAAAGGATTTAAAAATACTAAAGTTAAAATCACTAGAATTTTTAGTCAGGGAAATCAAGGGGCTGTGGAATGGACTTGGAGCGATGAAAACAAAGAAACTGGCAAGAAATCTCAGCTTGAGGATGCAATAATTTTTGAACTTAAAGATGGAAAAATTATCTATTGGCGCGAATATTTTGATAAATAATTTTAGTTAGCTCGCAACTATCAAACAGTAGTTTCGCGTGGTTAATAACTAACGCATTCTGCTTTGATGCCAACATGCAAATCTGTAATTTGTAATTCCGTAGGAAATTGCTGTAATTAATGACGAAGCTCGGCTAAGAGTATTCACCATTCCACCCAACATTTTGCTATCTTCTACAAGGAGGAACATAGTTACTGCACCGAATACAGCACCGAAAACAGCACCGCTAAAAGTAAATAAAAGCTTTTTTAAGAGTTTGTTAGATGAAAATAAACATGAAATTTTAGCAAGGATAAGTAACAATAATAAATTAATTGATGCATAGGTCAAACCAACAATAAAACCTGTAGGAACAAAAAATATTAAACCTGCAAGTCCGCTTGTCATTAGAGAAGCTACGATAGCAATTAGCAAATGCAATGAACCACCAAACAAAAAACTATGCCATATTGCGCTCCATAATAGGTTAATGAAATTATTTATTTTCTGCATATCGACTCTCATTAATTAATATTAGATATTCTATTAGGTGCGCGAGTATTAGGTATGCGAGCAAGCATAAATAAATATAAGAAAAGATATTAATGGCTGAAACCTTTGCTCGTACACTATAAAAATTGGCTCATCTAAGCAATAATACTAAAGTTTAGAAAAGCCTTATTTTAATAGATAATATTTTTAATTGAGCTATACAAAAATACAGCAATTACGTGACAATTATTTAATTGGCTTAGCAATTCGATAAGCTAAGCAAAAAATATATTCAGTATTGATTCACGTCTTTATACAAATAAAAATTCCAGCTTTCAAAGTTGAATAGAATACACCCCTCTACTCGTTAAGTAGAGGGGAAAGGGGTGAGGTTCATCTGCATTGTATTCCACTCAAATAAAAAGTGCTATATAACTCAATTACAGCACTTAAATTGATTTACAAGTAGATAATTTGTGTAACTCTATTTACCAATAAAATCATTATGAGACTTTATTGCTTCTAAATTACTCCATGCTGCTTCTGCTGCTTCTAAGTCATAGGGAAACGGCTTTTTCCGAGCAATGTAATCGAGTTCTTGGGGTTCTCTATGACGCAGTACAGCATTTACTACTACGCAAGGTTCTGAGCTAACATTAATCGCTCCGTGTAAAACTCCTGGTGGAATTGTCACCACCGCTGGATATTCTTCACTTAGTGGAATGTACTGATATTGTTTATTAATCAAAGTAACTAAAACAAATTTACCTTTAGCTACTAATAACTGATCGGTTTGGGATTTATGTACGAATAAATCTTCTACTGTATTGGCTGGAATTTGTACCAACATTGTCTCGTCACTGGTTTGAGGAGTAAAGAAACTAGTCATCCCTCCTTTCATTGATTCCAAATAACGGATTTCAATTCCCCTAATTTTAGTCATAGTAATAAATTTTGCTAAAAAAGCATCTTAAAAATTGAATAGTTAGTTCAATTTAAGATGCTCTTAAATAAAAAAATGTTGCGAATGCAACAAAAATTACCAAAACATGGTATGTATTTATATTTTTTTAGCCAATAGAGAATTTTAAACTGCTGGGTTGTCCAAAATTACCGTCAATTACTACACCGCGTCCGTTAGCATTAAGATGGCGCAATATGATGTAAATTGACTCTATTTGCTCGGATGCATCTGCTTTGCTGGCTATTTCTTCTAAAGAAATTGGATTTTCTTCTGCCTGTAGAACAGACACTACTTTTTGCTGCAATTCCAAAATAGCTGCTGCTGCTTTTTTACCTGCTTCTACACCCGGTTGATGATAAGCATTAATATTAACCAAGCTAGCGTAGAACCCTACAGCGCGTTCGTACAAAGCGATTAATGCACCAACAGTTCGGGGATTTACTTGAGGTATGGTAACGGTAACCGAATCGCGTTGGTTTTCGTAAAGAGCTTTTCTAGTACCTTGAAGAAAACCGGAAAGATAATCACCGGATGTAATTCCCGCTTCAATTTCTAAGGAAGAACCTTTTCTATCTTCTAAAACTTCAATAAAGGTAAGGAAGAAGTTTGCTACCCCATCGCGCAACTGTTGGACGTATGCATGTTGATCGGTTGAACCTTTATTACCGTAAACAGCAATTCCTTGGTGAACGGTGTTACCATCCAAATCTTTTTCCTTGCCCAAAGATTCCATTACCAACTGTTGCAGATAGCGGCTGAACAAAAGCAGGCTGTCTTTGTAAGGAAGCACAACCATATCCTTTTCGCCTTTGCCATTACCAGCATAGTACCAAGCTAAAGCTAGAAGTGCAGCCGGATTATTCTGAATATCCGCGACGCGAGTTGCATCATCCATCTCCTTAGCACCGTCTAGCATTTGACGAATATTAATCCCTTGCAATGCCGCTGGTACCAGCCCTACTGCTGACATTTCGGAAGTACGACCACCTACCCAATCGTACATGGCAAAATGTGCTAACCAACCTTCCGATTCGCCAATGTTGCTCAGCTTACTACCAGGCATAGTAATCGCGATCGCGTATTGTGCAAAATCCAAGTTCTGCCCAGCATAAGCTTTCTTGACTTCCATCATTCCATTACGAGGTTCTGGTGTTCCTCCTGATTTGGAAATCACCAATACCAAAGTACTAGAAAGACGGTTTCGTACAGTTGTGAGGACGCGATCTATACCTGCTGGATCGGTATTATCAATAAAATGAATTGCCAAAGGTGGATAATCTGTAGCCAAAGCTTGAGCTACAAATTGCGGCCCGAGTGCAGAACCACCAATCCCAATCGAGATAATATCGGTGAAGCGAGGAGCTTTGGGAGGATGAATCGCACCGGTGTGGATTTTCTCGGCAAATACTTCGATTTTCTCAATATTACTGACTATTTCTTGCGTCAACTCCGGTGTAGGAGCCAAATCGGGATTTCGCAGCCAATAATGTCCAACCATGCGGTTTTCATCTGGATTTGCGATCGCGCCTTTTTCTAATTCCGCCATATCCGCGAAAGCCTTATCAAATGAAGGCTGCAATGACTTGACGAAGTCATCATCAAAGCCCATCCGGCTAACGTCTAGGTAAAAACCCAGTCCTTCATGGAAATATAGCCATTTCTGGTATCGTTGCCAAAGTGCCGTAGCATCCATAAGGGAAATCTCAAGTCACGTTATTTTCACAAACAAGTTTAAGCTAAGGTTCGAGTAATGCCTTGTCAACTTATACAGTTTTAACTGTTGACACAACTGCTCTCCTTAAACATCTGGCATAGGTATGACTCGCAGAAATTTCACAATTTCGCCTTTTACTTCGATACCAACTAAATAATTATCCAAGCTAAAGCGGTGAAAAATGCCCGAAGCATCAATTTGACGTAATTGAGGCAGCGAATGCAAATTCTCAGAAAAAGCAAACTCTACAAAAACAAAATTCAATACCCGCCTTTTAGCGGCTGCATCTAGCTGTTTTACATCTTCTAAAAACGACCGTGCGTATCTAAGTTCTAACTTCACGCGCTTATTGTTGTTAAAAGTTAAGGTCTGCATGTTAAAGGTTAGCAGTATTGAGTTAGGAATTATCTCCCCCACTCCCCCACTCCCCCACTCCCTCACCCTTCATTCGTCCATATACTGCATTGCTTCGTCATAAGTCAAGAAATCCCAGGGTTGCTGAAAATCCTTATTTTCTTCTATAGCCTTTTTCATCTGAAAATCACAACGTAGAGTATAGACAATCTCCCAAGTTTTTTTTAGTTCATCTTCACTCAATTGCTCGATTAATCGATGAATTTTGTTTCGCAAATTTTCCATCATGCTTGTCTTGGAATAAGAGATTGATAACTAAGGAAAATATTAAGAAAAATTAATATTTATTGTTCTTCATTTTTCAGTCTTCCCATTTGAGGAATGAGAGTTAACAGTTATACCGTCCATTTTGACGGATACGGGTAATATATTGATGAATTTACTGATGAAAACCTAGCCCCTGTATCGCAAAGGGTAAGGCGAAACAGTTGATTTCGATGTACGGAGTAAAAGTTAGAACTGTTGTATTCCATTAAATATTGTTTATATTGCCAAAGCCATCACTATCAACTTGAAGAAGTCAGGAAAATTGCGATTAGAAAAATATTCGCCGGTCGCATGATATACAGCATTACGCAATACCGGTTAGAACAAAGACCTAAATCTATGGCTCTTGACCTTTAACCTTTAACCTTCGCGTAGCGCCATGTGAATTCTAATCTTGTAGGAAACATCAGCCTTAAGGTAGTATCCCTGAATAACAAAGTGTACTGAAAAAATAGTTAATGGAGAATTTTCTTGAATGTGGAAGTCATTGTATAAACGTCCTTGGTTACTAACTTTATTCTTATGTTTGATTCCTACGGCAGTTTTTGCTGCTGATGAAGCTGCTGGAGAGCCTTTGATACAGCAGCTTGATAAAAGCTTTTCTGCATTTGTGGACGCAATATCTCAGGTTCTGTTTTTCAGCATCCTTGGTTTTCCCCTGATTGTTTTATGGTTAATTTTTGGAGCTATTTTCTTTACCGTCCGCATGGGGTTCGTCAACTTCCGCATGTTCGGACATGCGATTGATATCGTTCGCGGAAAACATGACGATCCTAATGCACCAGGGGAAGTTTCTCATTTCCAGGCTTTGGCTACTGCTTTATCGGCAACAGTGGGACTCGGTAACATTGCAGGAGTTGCGATCGCAATTAGTTTAGGCGGTCCAGGTGCAGCTTTATGGATGACCGTGGGTGGCTTATTGGGTATGTCTAGTAAGTTGGTTGAATGTACTCTGGGTCAAAAATATCGCATTATTAAACCCAATGGTAAAGTTGCTGGGGGACCGATGTATTATCTTTCTGAAGGATTGGGAGAAATTGGTTTCGCACCATTAGGTAATGCTTTAGCAATTCTATTTTCTATTTGTTGCATCTTCGCTGCTTTCGGTGCTGCAAATATGTTCCAAGTTAATCAATCCTATGCCACTGTTAACCAAACCTTTCCAATACTGCCTTGGGTTTATGGTCTAGTTCTAGCTATATTGGTGGGTTTAGTAATTATTGGCGGCATCCATCGTATTGGTCAAGTTGCTGGAACTATAGTGCCAGTCATGTGCGTGCTTTATGTAGTTGCTGCATTATGGATTCTTTTAGTCAATTTACCTGCTATTCCTAGCGCTATTGGTACTATCTTTCAACAAGCTTTTAATCCTCAAGCTGTAGGGGGAGGGATTATTGGTGTAATCGTCCAAGGTTTTAAACGTTCCACCTTTTCCAATGAAGCTGGCGTTGGTTCTGCCGCAATAGCTCACTCTGCCGCTAAAACAGATAGACCAATCAAAGAAGGCTTAGTCGCACTTTTAGAACCATTCATCGATACGGTAGTTATCTGTAATATGACTGCTTTAGTAATTGTGATTACCGGTGTTTGGAACAATCCTGAATATACAAGCTTAGTTGAAGGTAATAAAGGCGCAGCTCTCACTTCCATCGCTTTTGGTAGTGTAATATCTTGGTTCCCTGTATTGCTTTCAATCTCAGTCTTTTTATTCGCTTTCTCTACAATGATTTCTTGGAGCTACTATGCAGAACGTGCTTGGGAATATCTATTCAGCGAGCGTAGTTTGATTGTATACAGAACTTTATTTGTAATAACTGTATTTATTGGGGCGATTGTCAAACCTGAATCAGTACTTAATTTTAGCGACGCTACTTTTTTTGCAATGGCTTTCTTTAATCTACTAGGAATGTATTTCCTCACCAACAAAGTACTAGAAGATTTGAACGATTACCAACATTATCTCAAACAACCGAAGCTGTAAAATAACGTTTTCAATTAGAACTGAAATATCTGGCTTTTTTCAAGACGTAGCATTGCTACGTCTATTTTTTTATGGGTTTTTCTGCTCCCAGTTACTTTTGATTAATATCTATTAAAGTTAACAATTTTTCTACGATTTATTTTTCCTATTTTTTCATGCTTTTTTATTTCTTCAATTTGAACATCTTTATCCAAAATCGCTTTTCTAAGAGACAACAACTTCTTTTCTAACTCCTTTTCTCGACTCGCAGATTTGCAATATCCAATTACAGCAATACTTGCAACACCCAAAGTTAGGCTTAATGCTGCCCCGGCTCCAGGAGAGAATAAATCCTTGACTTCACCGTGAAACAAATCTTGACTATCTATCCTAACTTCGACTCGCTCGGAACCATATTCAGCTAACAGTGCAGCAAAGCCAACAAAAATTGCCCCTGAAATAGCTAGGGTTGGTAATACCACTTTCTTAAACATTCTCTTTACCCGTATTTAAGCTTCTTATTAATAACAACTTAATAAGTTTATGAATATACTTTCATGTATTTTTGATAAAATGCTGGTTTATATTTTTATTGCTTTTATAAAATCACACTTCCTTAACCATAGAAATACTTAAACTTCACCAGTACTTAATATTACTACCAAAAAATTTTTTATAAAAAATTATATAAACTTAACAAATACGGTTATAGCCGTTTGATGCAAACGAATGATATTTTCGTCATCCTGAGAAGAATCACGTAGATTGTGAGGAAACGATTAATAAGTTAAGAGAATGGGAGTCAGTAATTTATATACTTTGTCCCCTATCTCCTAGCTATTTCAAGACTTACCTATATATAGAAGAATCGTCTAGCTCGCATCCTTGATTCAACATCTGAAATATACCCCATTATTTTCCTCCAATAACCGACTATCCATTAATGCTTTCCGTAATGTCTCAAAGTCGGAATAGTAAATTTTAAGGATATCATCCACTTTTTCCTGCGGATATTCGACACCCAATTCAAATTTATTAATCACCCATTTGAGAATAGTTAAGCGTTTTTTACTGCTACTTGGAATTTCTCTAAGATGCTGTACAGATTCAGTACTTTGAAAATCTGGCTCTATGTAAGAATTCAATACTTTCACTTCCCACGCTTGAAGATTCACATCATCAGCTAAAGAGACTATTTCATCTGGATGAAATACTTCCTTACTCATAGCTTGCAAAACCTCTTTATCTAAGTGATAAAAATGAGTATTGCCTTCAGGGCGCATTCTTACCAATTCAAGCTGCTTTAGTTTCGTTAAATGATGCGAAATCGTTGGTTCTTTTAATTCTAATAACACAGCTAATTCTTCTACACTGCACTCCTGACTAGCCAGAATACCAATTATTCTCAGTCTACTTTCATCTGCTAACGCTTTGAAAAAACGTAACAGATTTTGCAATTTCTCATTTTTCATTTTGTGCTATAATTTCTTTAGACACCTATCTAATTAGAGAGCAATAAAATGTGATTGCTGTTTTTTTCAAGACAGCAAAAACAAGGTTTTTAGCTTGCATTTAACACAAGTTAATTTTAGATTTATTTGTGTTAAAAAAAATAATTTTCTTTTATTTTTTTTACATTTGGCTGGCTTTGACGATAAAAAGCACTGTACAAGAAAAATGAATAGAGCGCTGATTATAGTCAAGTAAACAATTTCAATGAAGATATGGAAAAAATTATATAGTTGAGAAATAGATACACTACAATGCTTATCAAATTAGAAGTTCACCTGGATTTCAGGTTACTTTTTTAAAACTAATAGATATAGTTATTTGCAGTACGATTCAATCTGTAATTCCAAGAAATAATATTGAATAATTATCTCAGACATAAGTAATTTTAAATAATGCTGCAATAAAATTAAAGCTTGACTATTTTTGTGCTATATAGTTGATTTGATAAAAAGCATGGTTAAATCAGTAAAAGATTCTATTTACTAAATAGCTAACTAAAACCTTGTAATGTTAGGCTTTTATGATGTTTAACTAATTCAAAAGCTAAACCTAAATTTTAGATTAAATAGAATATAGCTAAGCTGACATTAGTATTTGGATACATACAACAATTTACAATTTTTACATCCATATCAAGTGGCTGATATCCTCCTAAAAGAATATTCAATAAATTTTACGTATATCTTTGGGAAGGTATTTGTAAGAAATTACGACAAAAGTGTAGTATTTGATACTTATGCCAGTTATTGTGTTTGACATGAAGTCGGATTAATTACTTACTATGTAACGGAACTTCTCATAATAAATTATTACCGGCTTAACCATTACCTATTACCAGCCTCCATAGATATGATAAGTATTTAACCAGACATAAGATGACAAGTAAGAATTAGCACAAAAATATTGCTAATGATAATTGAGGTTTATTGAGAAACTATTCTTTAAAGCATTTCGTTTGCGCCAAGAAAAACGTTGATTGAGAGCAAGCAAGAAAGGCAGAACATGTAGAGGAAGGAGTTTTATTCGTTCTTATCTGATTATATTTTAGTTCTATTACACCTAACGTCTTGTAGTGTTTTCAATACCTTTTTAGTTGGGAATTCACCCACTAAGCATTGACACTCCCTATGCGTAGAACGCAGGGGATTCTTAGTTCACAGGGAACCCAATGGTTATTAAGGTACTGGTAGCTGTGGTGGTACTGCTTCCGGAGTAAAAGCAGGTGTCCTAATTTCACTTGCATCGAAAATAGCTTCTAAAGCATCTTCTAAGCTATTTTCCATCACAATATCGTTGTCATAAGCTACAACAACCCTAACTAAAGTAGGTAAACTGTTTTCTTCTGCTTCAAGATATATAGGTTCCACATACAGAAGCGATTGTTCTATTGGTATTACTAACAAATTTCCTTGAATGACTCGCGAACCCTCGCGATTCCATAAGGTAATTTGCTCGGAAATCTCTGGTTTTTGATTAATCAAAGCTTCCACCTGCTGAATACCATAAACCAATTCCTGTTTGGGGAATTCATAAAGCAATAATTTACCATATTGTCTGCCGTCAGAACGAGCAGCCAACCAAGCGATTAAGTTTCTTCGTTGTGTAGGAGTAAAAGGAAGTAGTAAAATAAATTCTTCTTTTTGGGCTTCAGGCAATTTTGTAATTAAGTAGTAGGGTTGTACCTGCTGCTGTTCGGTACCATAAATTTCTGTGGGTATCTGCCACAAATCTTCTCGGTTATAAAATACTTGGGGATCTGTCATATGATATTCCAGCAAGCGTTCTGACTGAATGCTGAAATAATCCAGTGGATAACGAATATGACTGCGAAGGGTTAGAGGTAATTCCGACAAAGGTTTGAACATCGAGGGAAAAATTCTCCCTAATGTATCGATAATTGGATCGGTTGGATCGGCAATATAAAAGCTTACATCACCGTTGTAGGCATCCACAACAACTTTGACAGAGTTACGAATGTAATTAAATTTGTTTTTACCTGGATCGGAATAGGGATAACGGTTGCTGGTTGTATAAGCGTCAATTATCCAATATAAATATGTTGGCTTACCATCAATGGTTGTTGCTTTGCCATCAGCAGCAACCAGGTAAGGATCGCTATCAAAACGCAGAAAAGGAGCTATAGTTTGTATTCTTTGTTTGATATTACGGCGGAAGATTACTTTGGTTTGCGGGGTGAAATTACGAGTTAGCAGCATCTGCCAATCTCTAAGATACTCGGAAAACAACAACCGTCGCCAAAGCGAACCTATAGAAATTCCACCCTTTCCGTCGTAAACGTTAAATTCGTTAGTATTTCCACTGGGATAATCAAACTCTTTGGTTTTTGTCCCCGTCATCACATAAGTATTGGCGATTTCTCCAAAATAAATACGCGGATTTGCAACGGGAATACTTGCCCGGATTTCTGCATTTGATATTGCCAAAGAGCCTTGAGAACCGGAGTTTTCAACGCCGATATCTTTAATATAGTAGTAAGGCAATCCACCAGGAGCTACTTGATTTACGGGACTCAATGTAAATCCATAGCCATGAGTATAAACTAAATGCTTGTTTACCCAAGTTTTCGCTGCATCGGGAACGTCATTATAATCAAGTTCTCTGGCTGCGATGATAGTTTGCTGTTTAAAAGAAGCTTGAGAGTTTAAACTTTGCTTGAGAGTGTAACGGTCAATATCTGCATCTGGAAACCTATAATAAGGTCGAATTTGTTGTAATTGTCGGTTACTTTGTAAAAGCGGACGTGCATCCCACAAACGAATATTTCCTACGGTTAAGTCATTCTCTCGTAGTTCCGATGCCGTGAGATTGTTTTGAGGATTAAAAGTGCTTGCATCGATGCTGTCTAAATTAAATGCTTCGCGGGTAAGCTTGATTGTACGCTCGATGTAAGGTTTTTCGCGGCTGATTTCGTTGGGCTGTACGACTAATTTTTGCACTATTGTTGGTAGCAAGCTAACTGCAACAGTTGCAACTACGAGAAAAAATACCGATACATAAACTAACTGACGCGGGTAAGGAGCGCGTTTGATAGTTTCGCTTTTTCTTTTAGATAAAGCTAAAGTTCGCAATACCAAATAAGCTGCAATGCCTATAGCTAAAAGACTCAAGCCCGTGTAAATAGGTAGCAATACCTTTACATCCGTATAGCTAGCACCATAGTTTACCCCTAATACAGAATATAAAAGTTGATACCGTAAGAGCCAATAGCGCAAAGCTATAGCTAACATTGTCAAGCAGCCCAAAGCATTCAAATGAAGTCGTTGCTGTACGGTAAAACCAGGGAATTTTCCTTCACTCAAACTATTCGCAGAACGTAAATAAATTAACGCTACCGCAGCCATACCAAATAAAAATAATCCTAATAACCAAAACAGCAGTAATTCCCAAATCGGTAAAGAAAATACGTAAAAACTAATATCGCGATTAAATAAAGGTTCTTTGATATTGAAACTAGTATCACCAAAATATTCTAAAACATTGATCCATCTTGCCGATATCAAAAAACCATTAAGTAAACTTACAAATACTGAAAATGCTGTTAACCAAAATTCGTAACCGATAAAAATTGCAGCAGTTAACACAATCAGTACAGCTAATTGCAGTAAAGATATTACGGGTTGCTGTATCTGCAAAATATTCCATATTAACTGCAACCAAACTGGAAATTTTAGCAGTTTTCCGGGTAATGTAATTTCGGGATACCAAATACTTAAAGCTTGCTGGCTGTAAAAAACTACTATTGTCCCAGTTAAAAGACTTAACCCTAAAACTGCTGGTAAAAGCCAGCGTAACTTAAACCCGTAACGGTATGCCGGGGAAATAGGTTTTGTAGTAAAGCTAGGAGAAGGGAAAAAATTTCGTTTTTCTTTCTTACTTGTTTCTTGAAACGCATATCCTGATTTTGGATGCTGAAACTTCTTGGCTATCGTCAGATTTCCCAACAAAAAACACGCACTCGTAAAAAAGGCGATCGCCCACAATCCTAACTGCGTCCCTAAGCGCAATATAAACTCAGATAAATAACCAACTTTATCGAACCAAAGTAATTCTGCTGCTAAATGGCAAACTAAATCAAAAACTAACCAAATAGCCAATATAACAGCAATTATCCGATATTTTTTTTTAGAAATTAAACTAACTATTTGCATCACTCAAAGTTAATTTTTTATTAATCGCTATCAATAATCATTTGTGACTCATTTATCTTGAGAATTTTCACTTCTAACAGTTAAAACTAGTAATGGTTTCTCCATTAATTTCAACAAGTAATTAGACTTTCATTATTTGAATATTACACCATTTTGATAAGTTTAATTACCGAAGTTAAATCAGGAATAAAGAAACGCGATTAACGAACAATTTTTGTGGTTAATAATTCAATGAGGAGTGAAAAAATGCGTTCTAAAATGGTTGCTTTGTTCTTGGTACTTGGTTTAGCAGCAAGCATCAGTGCTTGTGCTGGTTCCCAAAATACGGACAGCAATGAAGATTCTACACCTTTAACTGAAGAAACTGTAGCTCCAGAAGCTAGTGAAACCGACGAAGAAGCTGCTGAAACTGACGAAGCACTCGAAGAAATTCCAGAAGAATTTGCTGAACCTGAAGAACCTGCTGAGGCTACAGAATCAGGTCAAGATATCCCAGAAGATGTTGAAGACACAGAAGAAAAAGCTAACTAAGAATAATTCAGTTTATTCTTATACATGAGATTTAACTTGTTTTTTGTGTTTGCTTATACATTATTTCCAGCATGGCTGTAATATCTGGGCAAAAGAAATGATTAGAGTACAATCATTGAGCTTTTTTTGCCCGGATTATTTATATTCTGACTCTTTATTAATTAGTATGAAACTTAATATATAAAAATTAATAGGTAGCTATAGCAATCAAATACAAAATAAGACTTCATTCTGCCAAACATTAACTCTCCTTACTAACCTACGGTGTACGCATAAGTTACTCTCTAGAAGGGATTAGGAGATTACAATTTCCTTAAATCTTTATTATTCGCTGCATGTTAGCGCAGCGTCTTCCACAGAAGGATAGTAACCGCCAAAATCGCTAAGTGCTGCTATTGCTTTGTCGCTCCTCCTACCTACTCTTGAATAACCCCCGAGCTGCACCGTAAACGAGTCAGAGGGAAACGGGAGAAGTTAGTCAAGGCAATGACAGGGGTTTGAGCTATTTAACTTATAGTTCGCAACTCACTTTTAAGTAGGATTTTAAGACTTCTGCGTACATCGCAGGCTTACTAAAGAAGAATTGAAGATGAGGTTTCATTTATTATAGATTTTGCTAAATACAGCGTATTTTATCTTTTTAAGGTACATTCGGACGGGCAGGGATGCCCCAACTTCGGGGCATCCCACAAGAGTTTTAGAATTTATGGTTGTACCTTATTTACCTGCAATCTGCTGTAAGTCGGCACGAATAAAGTATGACTATACAACATACAGGTAAATTATCCTTAAACCCTTATCGCTACTTGCTACTTGTAAAACACTTACGGTGATGAGGCAGTGTTTGTCTTAGGGAGCCACTAATAGAAACTACACAAAGCCGAAAAAACTATAATCTTCATTTATATAATAATTTTTTTCACTAAAATATGCGAACGAATAAAAAGTTGATTAATTTATATATGAATTATTCTTAATCAGTTTCCGCTTATAGTTAAAGTCCATAGGATTGATGACATTACATCTAAAATCACTCTTGAGTTAAGCACAGACTAAATATAGTATCATACAGGGTTTTTCATTAACATAAATTGTTCTATAAAAATTTTGACTCAACTTACTCAAATTGTAATTTTTTATTATTGTTACAACTTCCAATACAAGCTACAATAATTTGCAATTAGCTTCCGGCTAAAGGAGCGTAATTCTCGACTTGTCAATTTATATCGATTGGCTATCGTGATTTATAGGTGCAGCTTAGAAACAAGAAACTTAAAACATTAAAAGATTCATTTAGAGTGAGGTGTGTGAAAATGCGTTCAAAAACAATTGCTTTATTTCTTGCATTAGGTATGGCAGCTAGCGTTACCGCTTGCGGAAATGAAGCCCCTGAAGGTGGCGAAGGTAATCTCGAAGTTGAACAAACTACTCCAGAAGCTGCACCTGGTGCTGAAGGCGGAGAAGGCGGAGAAGGTGGAGAAGGTGGAGAAGGCGGAGAAGGTGGAGAAGGATAAGCTTCTATAAAATCTACTTTTTCATAGATTGAACCGCGAAGGGCAAGTTAAAGGTGAGAAAATCGCCTCTATCTTGCCCGATTTTGCTAAGGAAATAAAGGGATGGGGAGATGAAAGGGAAAAAAGAAGTAGAAGCATATAAACAGCAAGATACTGCTACTACTCCTATTCCTATCCCAGCTTTATGATTACCGAATGCATGGAAGAAACAGCAGAGTAAAGAGCTACTTTCTGCCTGTAATCTAAAATCTCAAATCTCAAATATTTGTATGATTCTTACTATAGAAAATGTTCTGACGACAGAAGAATTAGAAGTCATTACTTCTAAGCTTAATGATGCTGAGTTTGTAGACGGCAAGCTAACAGCAGGATGGTTTGCAAAGAAGGTTAAGAATAATACTCAACTATCTGGGAGCGCTGAAGCTGCTGGGGAACTGAGAACTATTGCAATCAAAGCAATTCAACGTAATCGGTTATTTCAAGCAGCAGTAAGACCAAAAATTATCCGTCCGATTCTTTTCAGTTGCTATGAATCAGGTATGTATTACGGTTCTCACACTGATAATGCAATAATGGGTGGTGAAAAACCGATACGTTCCGATATTTCATTTACCTTATTCCTCAATTCTCCCTCCAGTTACAAAGGTGGAGAATTAGTTATCGACACCAGTTTAGGAGAGCAAGCTTTTAAATTAGAAGCAGGCTCTATGGTTGTATATCCTTCAACAACTTTGCATAGAGTTGAAAAAGTATTAGAAGGGAAACGTTTTGCAGCAGTTAGTTGGGTACAAAGCTTCGTGCGCGAACCATCAGAACGCGAGATTTTATTTGATTTAGATACAAGTAAACAGATCATGTTTCAAAAATATGGTAAAACACCAGAATTTGACTTAATCAGTAAAACCCACGCTAACTTAATACGGAAATGGGCAGAAGTTTAAACAGTGAGCAGTGAGCAGTGAGCAGTGAACAGTGGAACGGTGAGCAATTATCAATTATCAATTATCAGTGGTAAGTAACTCTATTGCACTTGGCTATTAAGAATGGTGTACTCCGGTGAGCGCCCCAGGAGGGCAAGGTTAAAGGTTAAAGGTGAGCCACTGCGTTGCGGAGGAACACGACCGTTGTAGCAAGTGGCGTGGTTTCCCCCCGTTCACCCGCAGGGTGCGGCTCAGTTTGGGGGAAGAATATCTTCCCCCCAACTTCTCTCCATGTGAGCCGGAGGCTTTCTCGCAGAGTGCAAATGGCGAACCCCGGAGGGGTTAAAAGTCAAAGGTATTAAACCTTCCTCCCAACAAATGAAACTAACACGTTTGATTAAATCTAAAATCCTTATTGGGCAAGGGTTTAAAAATTGTTCACTGTTCACTGTTCACTGCTCACTGCTCACTGTTCACTGCTAAGTGCTAAGTGCTAACTAAATTGCTCTTCTGCATCAAGATTAAATAACTGTTGTAGAGTTTGCATACAGTGCCTTCTGGCTTCGACATCTTGCTGCGCTCTCAACTGAACCATTGGGTCATGTAATATTTTATTTACGATGCCTCGCGTTAAGGCTTCAATAACTTCTTGGTGTTTTTCACCAAATTCCGAACCCAATCTTGATAAAGCTTTTTCTAACTCTTGCTCGCGGATAGTTTCTATTTTATTTCGTAAAGAACTAATAGTAGAAACTGTTTCGAGACTGCGCCACCAAATGTCAAAAGCTTCTACTTCTTGCTCTAAGATACCTTCTGCTTCCAGCGCCATTTTTCGACGACTTTCTTGGTTTTGCGCCACTACAGCTTTCAAATCGTCAACATTAAACGCTTGTACGTTATCTAACTCGTTGACATCTGAATGAACATTACGCGGTACAGAAATATCAAACAGCATTAAAGGGCGACTAGGTTCTAAAACCAATTCTAATTTGCTGCGGTCAAGTATTGGCTCTGTGGCAGAAGTACTTGTAAACACTAAATCGCTCTCGTTAATTACTGGCATCATTTCTTCAAGAGGTTGAATCTGTATGCTACCACCAGTAAATTTCTTTGCTAATTCCTCCGCTCTTTTTAACGAACGATTTAAAATACAAATTTCGACGGCACCTTTTGATATTAAATGCTTTACTAACAAACGCGACATTTTTCCCGCGCCAACAATAGTAACTCGGGCTGCTGCTAAATTTTGTACTTTTATCTGAGCCAATTCTACGGCAGCAGAACTAATGGAAACCGCACCGGTTCCGATACTTGTTTCGCTACGCACGCGCTTACCGGCAGTTATTGCTTGTTTAAATAATTTATTTAAAACTGTTTTAATACCTTTGTATTGTTGACCGATTTTATGAGTAGTTTTGACTTGAGCAAGGATCTGCCCTTCCCCTAACACCAAGCTATCCAAACCGCTACTGACTCGCATTAAATGCATTACCGCATCTTGATGCAGCAGCATAAATAAATGAGGTCTTAATAAGTTGACAGGTAATTTACTATATTCCGATAAAAATTGAGTTACTTCTCGGATACCTTGTTCGCTTTCTTGAGCAACGATATAAATTTCTAAACGATTACAAGTACTCAGAATTGTAACTTCTTCGATACTGGGATAGCTCAACAGATGAGCGATTGCGCCTTCTGTTTGGGCTTCGGGAATGCTAAGTTTCTCTCGAACTTCTACTGGGGCTGTTTTGTGACTTAACCCTACGACTGCTATATGCATTACTTTAAATGGTAATTACTAACTATTTATTGATAATTGATAAAGGGAACGGTAATTAAGGATTGAAAAGAGTTATGAGTTATGAGTTATGGATTGTAAGCCGAACTGCGGAGGCTATTGCATAAGAAATAATTATGAAATTATTGTAGTGCGGGCAAGAAGCCCGCTTCTCATATACAAATTGAATACGCAGCAGCTTATGAATTCAAGATTTCTTTATCCTGCAAAGGTTTTAAGATTTATCCGAAATCGTAATTTGATTTGAAAACTTAATTCATATACTCAGTTAAGTTACAAACTAAAAATTCCAAACTCCTAACTCTTAACTCTTAACTCTTAACTCTTAACTCTCAACTCTTAACTCCAAATTCCAAACTCCAAACTCCTAACTCTTTAGTTAAGATTTATGGTTTGCGGACTATCAAACATATGAATGGTATCGACAAACCGAGCAGTTTGAGATTGGCTGGAAATTACCAAACTTTGAGTTCTAGCACCTCCGTGGAAGAAACGAACTCCTTCCATTAAAGTTCCGGGAGTAATACCGCAAGCTGCAAAGAGTACGTTCTCACCGTTAGCTAGTTCTTCAGCGCTGTAAACTTTATCTGGGTCATTGATGCCCATTTCTTTAAGTCTTGCAAGGTTGCTTTCTTTGCTTTCGCCAATTAAACCTGTTTTTACTATTTCTGGATCGTAAATCAATTGTCCTTGGAAGTGTCCGCCCAAGCAGCGCATTGCAGCCGCAGAGATTACACCTTCGGGTGCCGCACCAATACCCATTAATGCATGAATATTTGTACCGGCAAAACCGCAGGAAATCGCAGCCGAAACGTCACCATCGCTAATTAGACGTACTCTAGCACCTGCTTGACGAATTTCCGCAATTAGGTCTTTGTGACGGGGACGATCCATCACTACTACTACCAATTCCTCAATGGAACGATTTAAGCACTCAGATAAAATCTTCAGGTTTTCAGTGGCAGACTTATTGATATCTACTTTGCCTTTTGCTTGCGATGGTGCTGCTAGCTTTTTCATGTAAAAGTCGGGTGCAGCAAACAACCCACCTTTTTCGGAAATTGCCAGTACAGCCATTGATCCGTTTTGACCGTATGCTACTAGGTTGGTACCTTCACAAGGGTCAACCGCGATATCAATTTCAACTAACTCATCGGGGTTACAGTAGTTTTTGGCATCTTCACGAGTACAAATTCCCACTTCTTCACCAATGTAAAGCATGGGAGCGTCATCACGTTCGCCTTCTCCAATCACAATGCGCCCGCGCATGTAGATTTTATTCATTCTTTCCCGCATAGCTTCTACAGCTACTTGGTCGGCTGTATTCTTCTCACCTTTACCCATCCAGCGAGAACTAGCGATCGCCGCTTGCTCTACTACTTCAATAATCTCTAATCCAAGAGTATTTTCCACTTCGGTCTGCCCTCTCAATTGCTTGCGAAACGCGGTATTTGCGAATTGCGATTTCAGTTATTAAGTCTACCAAAGGGCGTATACCCGTGGAAATCCGTCTTGGCTTCGGTTTTTGTTAAGTTTTGCTGCCGAAGATATTTCTGGCACCAAACGAGGGAGCATATACAAACTATTTTTTCGTACTTTTTCTTACATTAACTGATATTTAGTTTTAAATATAGTCGTTGAAGATTTATTTATTTTTGTTAATATATAAGCGAATAAATATGATGCTATTTAAACATAGTTGCAAACTTGAAAAATATAATTTTTTGATTGGGATAACTGTATTAATAAAAATATTTTTTAAAATATATAAAAAAATATTTGAAACAAATAATAGATTTATGAATGTAATAACTTAAATTTTATTAGCTATAGTTAGATGTAGTTAATAAAACATTCCAATACGTCTTTCCCTCAATATTATATTGCTATTAAGATGCTAGTTAGAAACAAAGGCATAATAATAGATACTTTGGTTTTTAACAAAAATAAAACGGATTTTTTCAACTTAAAACAGCATTCTTTGTATTTGAAATACTTCAAAGCAATTTATTGTAATTCAATAAGATTGCCAAGGATTACTAATAAAACATAGTAGTAATGCATTAGCGCAACGTTGATCGAGAAAAATTAAGACGCTCAAGTAATAATGTTTACTAGATTTAATCCTATCTGCTAGGCTAAAAAGATAATACCTCGTAATAAAATAATCAGCATATGTTAGATTTTCTCAATTCACTTTTAGGTCGTCATCCCGAGCAAATTAAAGCTGATGTAGAAATTTATACTTGGCAAACCTGTCCTTATTGTATCCGTGCAAAAATGTTGTTGTGGTGGAAAGGTGTTAAATTCACCGAATACAAAATAGACGGAGACGCGATGGCCAGAAATGCAATGGCAGAACGCGCTAACGGAGGACGCACTTTACCTCAGATTTTTATTAATAATCAACATGTTGGTGGTTGTGACCAATTGTATCAATTAGATACTCAAGGTCAACTTGACTCTTTATTAAACCAACCTGCAACAGTTTGACATAAATCTTTTTTCGCTAACGAAAATATAGCGTTTTTAACTTGGATGCAATACAAAATTAACCTTACCCCGTCCTAATGTCCTTCGGACATGCTTCGCTAACGGACACCCTTCTCCTTTCTCCTTATTAACGAGAGGGGAAGGGGTGAGGTTTTGAGTGCATTGGACTCAACACAAAACTGCTATATAATCCCCAAAACCCGGTTATTTCAAAAAATCGGGTTTTTACTTTTGTTTTTATTCTTTACGAATACGAAAAGCCATAGCAGCTAACTACTAACTCCCGAACAATATTAAAAATATGTTAAGTAGCTATTCAGAATATCTGATACATAGAAAATGGATGAAACAAGCTTTAAAGCTTTCTCAAGTGGCGGGAGATGCAGGAGAAGTCCCCGTAGGCGCTGTTATTATTGATTCATCCGAGAATATGATTGCAAAAGGTGAAAACAGAAAACAACGCGACAATGACCCCACCGCTCATGCGGAAATTCTCGCTATACGAGAAGCAACAAGTAGGTTACAAAGTTGGCGACTTCATGAATGTACTATCTACGTTACTCTCGAACCTTGTCCGATGTGTGCTGGTGCCATTGTGCAAGCCCGTATGGGTGTATTAGTTTATGGAGTAGATGACCCGAAAACTGGTGCAATTCGTACTGTTGTCAATATTCCCGATAGTGCAGCTTCCAATCACCGTTTGCGTGTAATTGGAGGCATCTTAGAATCTGACTGTCGCTCCTCATTACAAACTTGGTTTGCGAATCGGCGACATAGCACAAGATAAAGGACAGAGGTAAAACTGTCCAGTAAGTGCTACAAAAGTCAGGGGAGAAAATCTACGGTGTTACTAATCAAGAATTCTTTACATTTTGATTTACTTAATATTCAGCAGTCACCGTGATGATGGAATTTGATTCAATATTTGATACCGGCAGACAAAAAACAGTCAATAGTAAAATAACGGCTAACTTGACTGATACTAATTCGCGAATTTCTCCTTGGTTGAGTTCTCTGACTTATTTACTGGCAGGGAATATACTTTTGCCTTTGTACTTTAGTCAAATAACAATTGTCGGACAGGAAAATTTACCTAAAAGCGGCCCCGTAATTTTGGCTCCCACTCATAAAGCACGTTGGGATTCCTTACTTTTGCCTTATGCAACGGGACGTGGAGTTACCGGACGAGATTTGCGGTTTATGGTTACAAGTACTGAGTGTCGGGGTTTCCAGGGTTGGTTTGTGCGACGATTGGGAGGATTCCCCGTCAATTCACAGCGTCCTTCAATTACAACTTTGCGCCATACTGTGGAATTACTTAAGCGTGGCGAAATGTTAGTTATTTATCCTGAAGGTGGTATTTTCCGTGACAACGAAGTTCATCCGCTAAAACCTGGAATTGGACGTTTGGCTTTGAGTGCCGAATCATCTCACCCCGGTTTAGGAGTGAAAATTGTACCTGTTTGTTTTAATTACAGTCATCCTTATCCAAGTTGGGGTACTGATGTCAGCATTAGCATTGCTCCGGCAATCAAAGTTTCTGACTATGCTCAAGGTTGTGTAAAGCAGGATGCGAAAAAGCTTACAGATGATTTGGCTCACGCGCTTCAACAACTAAACTATCAATATGACGATTTAACTAGTAGTGCTTTCATGCAAATAGAAAGTTAGTTATTAGTTATTGATTAATAGTTGTTAGTAGTTAGTCGTAAATTGATGAAATCGACTATAAACATGAAATTGATAATTGTTAACTGTTAACTGTCAACTGTGAATTGATAAAGCAAGTTCCCAATTCTTTAGTTTGCCAACATCTTGTGGCGCTGTATCAACAACCCATAATTGCCAGTTTCCTTTAGCTGACTGATTAAGTAAATTTTCTAATACTGGATGGGTTTGGACACAATAAGTAGTAAGTAAATCCTGGCGACGACCTAAAGTACGACTTTGCAGCAAAACCCGTTGATTGTTGGGGGCAATTAAATAAATTTCGAGATCGCTTAAAAATTCATGAGTGATGTTTACACTGACTTGAATATCGCTAACATTGCCATTTGCTGCTACATTAATTCTGCTTTTTATTCCTTGCTTGTCATTATCGGGAATAGACAATACAGCATTGTTACGCCCTTCTATAAATTTGGTTGGAACTATGGCATTTGCTCGAAGCTTTTGCGCTGCTTTTACTGCCGATAGAGCATTCACTTTGCCGTAACCGAACCATTTTGAATGACCGTTATCATCGTAACTTCCATAACGTAAACCTAACTGTGCATCGGCTTCTAAATCGACTATTTTATCTGCGGTTTCTTCAAGTATGCGTTTTACTTGTACAACTGTTAAGTCAGGGTTTACTGACAAAATTAGCGCTGCAACTCCAGCGACTACGGGAGTGGCGCTAGAAGTACCGCCAAAATAAGCAGTAAAATCACCTTTGGTGTAGCCAGCTGCTCCTAATTGATCTGTTGTAAACATGCCTTTGCCAGGAAGGGAAGCTGCAATCGCTGGTTGGCTATAGACAAAACCCGTTTGCTCAAACCACATACCTGGTTGAGCGTTATTGCTGGGCGCGCACAAAGAAATATTTGTACCCCAATTACTGTAAGCTGCTTTTTTATTCAAGCTTGTAGAAGCAGAAACAGCTATCGCATCAGGGTGTACGGCAAATCCACTTAGCCACCTGGTCTTACCAGCTACTATATTTTTTACCCATCCGCGCTCGTAAACCGTGCCATTAATTGGGCGATTGGCATTACCAGCAGCGAATAAAATTATGCAACCCAAGCCATTGCGACCTTTCGTTGCAGCACGAGTAATGGCTGCGCGTTGACGTAAGGAAAGAGGAAAATATACAGCTGATGCTCCCCAACTGCAAGAAATAACACTTGCCCCTTTTTCAATTGCCCAATCAAAAATTGCTTCTATAGATTCATCATCTAAAAATCCACTGGTACGGATAGGCATAAACGCACAACCAGGGGCAATGCCGGAAATTCCCGTTCCATTTTCCTCGGCGATCGCTATCCCCGCACAAGCAGTACCGTGGCTGGGTTGTTTTTGTGCAGGCATTGGTAAAAAATCTTTATCTTTTAAATCCAAAGGAGCAACTATTTTTCCACTACCCATAAAATCGGGATGATTTAAGTCAAAAGAATCATCTACCACCGCAACAGTAACCGAACGAACTCCTCGCGTAATATCCCAGGCTTTTTCGACCGAAATATGCGAACCATAAGCTAATTGATTACCACCATTATGATTGAGATACCACTGTTGAAAATAAAGAGGGTCGCGAGGTTTATAATATGATGCTTGATGAATAATAATATTAGGTTCGCTAGCTACAACTTCGGGTAATCCTTGTAACCTATTAGTAATTTTTATGGGATTTTGTGTAGCTTGCTCGCTAACTTTAAAAGCGAAAGTATTAGGAAGACCATCAATAGCTTTGTAAAGAATTAAGCCAAACTTGGCTGCAATGGTATTAATTCTGGCAGAATCGACCCTCATATCGAATTCAATCGTAATTTGGTCGCCTAAATAAACTTTGTTTCCGCAATTGCCTTTAATTTGGTAAACATGGCTGGCAAAAGCGACATTTTTAGAACTTCGCGCTTGAGACATCGCCATTTCTAAGCTACTGGGCGCAACTCGAAACAATTCTAAACGAGAAGTCGGAATAGTACTGCGCCAACTACCTAAAAAATTCTGAGCTAATTCCCTGGTTGAAATATTAAACTTGCTGCGAACCGTAAAACGGTCTGAAATTTTTTCTAATATTAATTCTTCACCACCGCGTTGTATAATCAATCCTAAACTGCTATCTGGTATCCCGGACGAAGATTTTTCTGGTCGGTTAGTGTTCGTATTCATGAGTGCCGTATTTTGTGACTGCAATAGTTGTGGGAACTCAATTGATGAGATTTTCAGTCTAAATTCACAGTGTATGTGGCTTTGCTTTGTTTCACAGCAAAACAGAGTTAAGATACCCGAAGTTTATATCCGCGTTCTGTTTAGTCGTCCCAAGTATTTATCCCCATGAAATTTGCTGCAACCGTTCCCAATATTTGTATTTCTTTGTTATCGGTAATAGCAAGTTTTGGCCTGCTATCACCCGTTCACGCTCAGGTTAAACTACCTAGCGGTAGCACGCAAGTACAACCGATAGATCCAAATGACCCCAATAATCTTCGTCCAACCGGACAAACAGCAAGCGTTTTGAGCCTTGAAGGTGGCAAGCGTTTGATGACAGAGGCGAACAATGCGGTTGCTTCTCAAAACTATTCTTTAGCTGCTGATAAACTCAAAGAAGCACGTGTAGTTTTCAACCAGCTATCAAATTTCTACCAGCAACTAAATTCTAGCTTTGCCGGAATTGACAATAGATTAGCCGATTCCCAGCGCAAAAAAGCTTTGTCTACGGCTCAAATGAGAGATGAGGCTACATATCAGTTAGCATTAGTTCATAGGGCGCAAAATAAGCCAGAATTAGCAGTACCTCTGCTGGTGCAGATTATCAAAAGTCAAAATCCTACTAGAGATTTAGGCAAAAAAGCTTATCAACAGTTATTTGAATTAGGTTTTGTTGATTCTCCTTTTCGTAAAGGTGGTAACGCTTCTTCCCGCAAATAATAATCGATTTTGATATCTACAATAAAATTATTAAATATAACCACCGTCAAATGTTTGGCGGTGGCTTTTGAATTGTCTGCATGAACCTTTATGTGCGGCTTAGTTTGCTCGTACTGCAATAACCTTGGCAGCGCAACTTTTCTCCATCCCACAAGAATTAGAAGATTTGACAGCTATTTAATTTAAATGCGTTTTAACTCATGACTATTTAAAATTTTGAAGATTTAGAAAACCGCTTTTTCAACAAAACTGCCTTTCTCGATTCTGATAAGATAGCAGTAGCGTAAAAATTTATTAGATAACTGGTAACTGGTAACTGGTCACTGGCAACTGAAAAATCTGAATTGCGGTTTAAAATTTGTACATAATAAAGTGTAGGAAAATAATTTACATTTAGGGATTGCGATGATAAGTCCGCAGCAGGTAGAAGAAATGATAAAGGCACAAATGCCAGATGCTCAAGTCCAAGTAGAAGATTTAACCGGTGGTGGCGATCATTATCAAGTCAGTGTAGTTTCATCGCAGTTTGCAGGCAAGGGATTAGTAAAACAACATCAATTGGTATATGGTGCCCTGAAACAAGCTATGTCTACAGAAGCTATTCACGCATTAGCACTTAAAACATATACTCCCGAAGCTTGGCAAGCTACTGCTGCTTCATAGTTACAGTTAAATTACATATAGCTACAACAATAGCTATAAATAAGCTCTGGCTTCTAGCTTCAAATTCTTACCGCAGCCCACACACTATTAACAAGGAAACATCATGACACCAGAAGTTAAAGAAAGAATTGATAATCTGGTACAGCAGAACAAAATTATGGTTTTCATGAAGGGAAGCAGATTAATGCCAATGTGCGGCTTCTCCAATAATGTTGTTCAAATTATCAATACATTAGGAGTCCCTTACGAAACTTTTGACATCCTTGAAGATCAAGAAATACGTCAAGGAGTTAAAGAATATTCTGATTGGCCTACAATTCCCCAGGTATACATCAATGGTGAGTTTGTCGGCGGTTCGGATATTTTGATTGAACTTTACCAAAAAGGTGAATTACAGCAAATGGTGGAAGTCGCAATGGCTTCTTAGAAATCTCACGCTTTTAAGCTGAGTGCGGTACGCTTTTTTGCTACCTCATTCCCTCCTGCGGCAACCCTCTCCGACAACTTGGCTACGGCGTACATACATCTTTTCACAAGTAATGAGTAGTGAGTAATGAGTAATACCTCTGTCTGAAGTCACGTTCCGGGAATCTTAAAAAATGGGGTGCCCCTGCCCCATTTTTTTGCGAACATTGCAAGTCAGAAGATTCAAATATTGATGTGTAGGCGGTAGCCTTAGTAAGGAAGAGGGCACAGCAGCTTAAATTTGTATTGCATGTAAATGAAAACCGCTATAATTGCAGCTGTGCGGTTTAATATCATTTTCTAACAGCAAAAATCCCCTCTACTTTTTTTGGCATAACCAATTAAGCCAGTGAGGGGAAATTTACTTAAATTGCTACAAAACATCTATTGAGAAATCGCACCGCTGCCATAATTGATATTCGCAGAGAATATGCTATAATAATCTGCGTTAAGCAGCAACTGCTAGTAATTGACAGTAAAAATTTTATTAGTAGTAATCTGGCTCTGCCTGTGGTTGAGTCACTGCGAAATTGGATACATCAAATAGAAAACGAGTTGCTTCTTCTTCTAGGCGGTGAATTAAGTAAGGCTCGATGCCATTACTATGTCTTAGTGCGGCCAAATAACCATCAAGGTAAATCCGCATATCGTCTGTACGATAACCCCGATTCCACATCTCGACGAAGGCATCTGTTAATGTTTGGTAGTAGCGGATGGTTCGTGTGTCTTGGAGCATAAGATAAGAGATAAATATCGTCTATGGTTGGTTCGGGAGAATTGTAAATTATTTAAGTTTGAATGTGAAGTAAGACTTACCCCTCAAACAGGAATTACAATCCAATAAACTTTGCGTGAGAAATATTCTTTATTGTCACGACTTCTACACATATCCTATTCCTTTATAGGCTAAATGTGATGAGTAAATAAGCTATTGTGATATTTTTTCTACATCATTTATTCCCTATACAAATTAATGCTTTGTGCCATACAAAAGGAAATATCTACCCTACTTTCATCATAAAACACTTGTGGGGATCGGGGAAAAATGAAGTTTTACCTCCTGCCATATGAAGGCAACTAATACAAGAAATAAAACAAAAAGTTAACGTATATATTAGTTTAGCATATCAAAAAATGATAAATGTTACCAACCGTCTGGTAAATGAGGCAACCATATAGGGATACAGTAAAACTAAAAAAAGCAATAAATGTCAAGCAAATGCCAATAGGAGTAACAACGGTTACAAAACCAAAGCTATAGGCTTTGTTACCTTGAAAGTCATACTCGAATGAGGGGTTTTGCCACCGTGGGTTCGGTTTGTATAGAAATTATTGAGGGGAATCCCCATTTAAGGTCGCTGTTAGGTTGGCACTTACAACAATTGGATTATAGAGTATTTCAGGCTGCTAGCATTTATCAAGCTAGAGAAGCCTTTCTAACTCATCAACCAACATTAGTTGTCCTTGATGCCGATCTACCTGATGGTGATGGAATCGAATTTTGTCGTTGGTTGAATCGCCAGCAACAGCCTTTGATTCTAATGCTCTCTGCGCGAAATAACGAAGCTGATATTGTCACTGGTTTAAAAGCGGGTGCTGACGATTACCTGAGTAAACCTTTTGGGATGCAAGAATTTCTTGCACGAGTAGAAGCGCTTGTTCGCCGCAAGCGTACTCCTGTAGCGCCAGCTTACCTGGATTACGGTGCTTTACAAATTGACTTAGTACAGCGCCGCGTTCGCTTTAAAGGTGAATTTATTGATTTAACACCACAAGAATTTAGTTTGCTTTACGTGTTAGCTCAAGCTGCTGGAATACCTTTGTCTCGCTCAGAATTATTGCGTCGTGCTTGGCCTGATGCCATAGACAATCCGCGTACAATTGATACTCATGTATTATCACTGCGGAAAAAAGTCGAATTAGATCCGCGCCAACCGAGTCTAATTCAAACCATACGCAATGTAGGATATCGCTTTAATGTCGAAATTCTAAATACAAATGTTTCTCAAAATATTGCCGAGCGATCGGCACCGAGAATAGCCAAACATCAACCAAAAAATCAATTTGCCGAGCAGCATTCCACTATTGCTTCGGGGAGATAAGGAGATGGAAGAGTGGAGGGAGATAAGGAGACAATTAAAACTTTTAACTCCTAGCTTCTTTACAGACGTAGCATTGCTACGTCTCTACAATTCCTAATTCCCAGTTTTGGGCTTTAAAAATCAAAATCATCTTCGGCTTCAGCTTGTTTCAAGCTTTCTTGCAAACTACTCCAGTTTACTAGAGAAGCTGTTTGATTTTTAACCAAACGTCCTTGTTGCAAGTACAACAGCCGAGTACAAAAATTCTCAGCTAGGTTTAATTGGTGATTCACCATCAAAACTGTGGTTTGATGCTTTTTGTATAGCTGATTTAGAATTTTAATAATGCGTTCCGCTGTTTTTATATCTAGGTTAGAGGTTGGCTCATCTAACAATAAAATTTTCGGCTGGATAACTAAACCTCTAGCAAGGTTTACTAGTTGTCGCTGTCCCCCCGAAAGCTGCGTTTCCGTTCTAGCGAGCCAGTCGTCTGGGATATGTAGCTGTTCGAGCCAATAGCTTAAGCGTTGTTGAATTTGAGGCTTAGTAAAACTTCGCAACATCAGCGGGTAAGCTAAAGCCTCTCTCACGCTCATTCCTAATAGTTTTGGCTCTTGCCCAACAAGGGTGACAATCTGACGTAACTCAATTGCCCGAATTTGCTGATATTCTTGATTTTCAAGATAGATTTTACCTCTTGTAGGTTCGTATAAGCGATTTAAAAGACGTAATAAATAAGACTTTCCGGCTCCTGTCGGCCCGGTAATCGCAAGGCGATCGCCTTCGTAAACCTCGAATGAAATATCCTGCAAGATGGGATATTCCGGCAATTTCTGTTTTGCTCGAACGGTCAGTGTTTCTGCGTAACTGACTTGTTCTATTTTGAGTTGAATTTGTGGTTTTGTCTCCAAATCTAAAACCTATTAATTAAACTTTGCTCTCGTTAATAGTCGAGTTAATATCTAAAATACTATTTTGGATTCAAAAAAATAACTCGTAAATTTGATTGTGAGCGATTCAACTATATCTTGTTTGCCCCAGATGAGGGATATTTGGGAGCAAACTCTTAACTGGCAACCATCTATTCAAGAGCAAAATCAATTTCAGCATCTTTATGAATTAATTATTGAGGCAAACCGTCAGTTAAATCTAACTCGCATTACTAATCCTGAAGATTTTTGGGAAAAACATTTGTGGGATTCTTTACGAGGAATCAAGTTTTTAATTTCAGCAAGCAAAATTAACGGGCAGGTAGAAGAGAAAAAACAAAGGCAAGACAAAGAAAAAATTAAGATTATCGACTTAGGAACCGGTGCTGGTTTTCCCGGTATTCCCGTAGCGATTGCAGTTGGCAATTGTACGTTGAATTTAGTTGATTCGACAAAGAAAAAAATTAATTTTATCGATAGCGTTTTACCGAAACTTAATTTAGATAATGTTAAAGCTACCACTTGTAGGGTTGAAGAAATAGGTAGAGATAGCCAGCATAGAGAAGCTTACGATATAGCGCTGATTCGGGCTGTAGCGAGTGCCTCAACTTGTGCGGAGTATACTTTACCTTTGTTAAAACAAGGAGGATTAGCTGTAGTTTATCGGGGCGGTTGGACAGAAAAAGAAAATGTCGGCATGATAAACGCAGTTGAAAAGTTGGGTGGGAAGATAGAATCAATCGAACAATTTAATACACCCTTGAGTAACGGCGATCGCCATTGTTTGTATCTACGTAAAGTAGCAAGTACCCCAGAGAAGTTTCCCCGTAATGTTGGGGTACCCGCTCGGAATCCGCTTTGAGGAGATGGAGAGAAGGAGAGGGGGTAGATGGGGGAGAAATTAACCTCTAACCTTTAACCTCTAACCTTTAACCTTTGTTGCGTATATTAATTTACGAGTTTTTTCCAGAATATTCTTGAGATAATTAAAGAAAAAGACTATAAACGTTTTACGAATTAAGCATAACTGGGAAAGGATGGAAAAAAGTCATGAGTGAAGCAGCAGATGTTCAAACGACTGACGAAAATAATAAAGGTTCGGGATTTTCTAAATTCAAGAAAATTCTCATCGGTATCGTAATTGCCACAATTGCAGGGGCTGCTTTATACGGTGCGGGTTGGTTTCAAGCACGCTCTCAATTTTCTTCTGACGATGATGAAATCAAGCAGGAGTTACAGCGAACTAAGGAACTGTTAAATACAGCTACAAACCGTGCTTATTTGATGGAAGCTCGCGGTGATTTGTACGATACTACAGTCAACTTAGACGAGCGTAACTTTGGTATGGCAAATACTCGGTTACAGGAAGCAGCAGCAGCTTTGGGTAAAGTTGAAGATACAGACGGTAATTTGAATATTAGTAAAATACAAGAATTACAGCAGGCAGTTGCTAAGAAGAATATTAATGTTGCGGTTAATTTAGAACAACAGCGCAATACTGTTTTAAGCTACATTAATGTTTTGAATAAATTAATTCCTGCAGAAGGTAACTTGGAGATTCCCGCAGCCGAAGAAACACCTCAACAGTAAAAAGATTGAGCAAATAATTGAAAATATACGAGTAAAAACCGTAGTTATTTGTAAGTGACTACGGTTTTTTTATTAGCTAGTTAAGCAACCTTAGTTTAATTAAGTGATACTATATATGATACTATTGCTCGATGAGCAAATTAGAGAAATTAGTACAGCAATTCCTAAAAAGACCTCCAGACGTTAAGTTTGAAGATGTACGCTATATTTTAGAAGCTTTTGGGTTTGAAGAAAAACGCTCTAAAGGTAGTCATCATAGCTTTAGTAACTTAGAAGGTAGAACAATTACCGTTCCTAAAAAAGGAGGAAAAAAAGTAAAAGGGGTGTATGTAGAAAAAATTGTTGAACTATTAAATTTAGAACAGTGGATTAATGACAACTTTGAAACCGAAGAAGAAGCAGATTAAAAAGCAATCATTAGAATACTATTTGAGCCTTCATTATCCTGTAACAATTTACCCAGATGCAGATGGCGGATATGTAGCTGAAATTAAAGACTTACCAGGATGCCTCACACAAGGTGAAACCCTTGAAGAAACTATGGCAAATATTAATGAAGCACGGGAACTATGGCTGGAAACCGTCTATGAAAATGGAGACATAATACCTTTACCTGCTACGGATGATACTTACAGTGGTAAGTTGCTTTTGCGGATGCCAAAAACTTTACATCACCGTCTAGCTGAGGCTGCTAAAACTGAAGGTGTAAGCTTGAATCAATACATCATCTTTTTATTGAGTAATTCATGAAATTATTTCGGCAATTAAGCAAAGCTTTATGGATAGCTATCTAAAATTAGCATATAAAGCAGCACAGGAGTTTGCAAGTTATGATTCGCGTTTTTCTATTAGTAATAAAAAGCCTTTACTTCAAGGAAATAAAAACCGAGTTTTACGCGGGTATTACGAAGATAAACCTGTAGTATTTAAGTTTTATACTGATTTACTCAAGCCAAATTATTTTAAAAGCAAGTCTACAGAAAGTTTATTTTTGAGACATGCTGCTGCTACTAATGTAGTACCGAAATTAATATTTGAATCTGAAAATTTTGTTATTATCGAAGAAATACCGGGATGCTCGTTGGAGCAAAAGTTTTCTCAATTCAATCTGAATTTTAATCATTGGTTATCTAAAGTTGCTATTAGTGTTGGTTCCGCTCATGCTTGTTTAGCTAATCTATTAGTTAGTCAGGAAGTTTTTTCAAATTATTATAATTTACATTCTCATGGAAAAACTTTAGAGCAGAACATTAATGACATTTTGGAAACTTCTTTGACAATCTGTAAAGAGGTAGAAAATTTCCAAGGTTTACTAAATACTATTGATTACATTTACGAACATCTTGGAAAAATTCTCAATCAACCAAGAATTCTTTATAAATACGACAATAATTTAGGAAATATCATCGTAAATAATCGAGGATTTCAAAAATTCATTGATTTTGAAGAGTGTTACGAAGGTACTAAAGCGATTTATTTAGGAGCTATATTTGATTGCTTGCATCAAATTCCTTGGAATCTACCTGCTGATAGACTAACTATTCGTCAATCTCTACCTTGGAAGTATATTAAACATGGTTATGAATTGTATGGGAATGAGGCAATTGATTCTTTCCTTTTTGAGCAAATTATTGCTATGGCTATGTTTAATGCTTGGTTTAGAATAACACGTACTTGGAAAGCTAATCTTGATATGAGTTTCTGGAGTCCAAGATTTTGTAAAAGATTAGAAACATATTGGGATATGATTGCTTGAAAAAAGCTGATATCCTACAAAGCAAAGATGAAATCATTTTGGCAATTAATCAAAACTTCTATTTTGACCTCAAGTGTATTTACAATAAACTATAGCGCTATAGCTCAAAATACAGCAATCACACAACCCCAACCTCCGAAAGAACTCGAACGTTTAGAATATTTTCAAGGAACTTGGAGATGTCAACAACCAGCAGCACCTACTTCTGCTAATAGTATTTTTATTTGGAATGTCAGAAGAGGTTTAAATGATTTTTGGTATGTGGGAAAAGCTCAAGAAACAAGAGCGCCAAATAATGCTAAGCCTGTCAGTTCGCAAGAATTTATCGGATATAATGGAGCATCTAAAAAATTGATTCGTTCGACTATAGTAGGTGACGGTAATTCTTATAATATGACTGCAACAGATTGGAAAGATGGGAAATTAATTTGGGAAGGAATTCTGTTTCGGATGGGAACATCTACACCGCTTCGTCAAGAAATTATTAGAAATAGTCAAAATAAATTTACCGCTACTTATTTTATTCCTGATAGAGAAAATAAATGGAAACCTGCTGTTAGCGAAACTTGTAACCGCTTAAAATCATCATATAGCGCTAGGCAAAGGTTTAAGTATTTATCAACATCCTAATTTAATTGCGTTAGCCATGATTAAATTTTGGCTCATCAGTTGTTAGTATGCTAAATTCTGAATAAAAATTACCGAAATATTTACTGCGTAGGGATTTGACATTTTATATGCTTAATTTTTGATAACTTTACTCTTTTTCCCCTACTGCCGACTGCCGACTGCCGACTGCCTAAAAACGACTACTTAAATAGCATACCAAGTGCTGAAGAACCTAAATTTTAGCTATTTTCGCATAATTATATATGATTGATAAAGGTGTATTTTAAAATTACTAGATTACAGCTTTATGGCAATCATAAATATTTTTTTAATACTTATATACTTGACAATTTATTTTTATTCAGTTATCAGCTATTTACTATAATTGCGACAAAAAACTAGATATTTCTCGATTAATAATTTCTGGATACTCTGCTATTAATAAATGTCCACCTTCAGGTAAATGTAAATGTTTACCTAATGGAAACAATTTGCTTAAATCCTCTCCCATCGATTCGGTGAAGGTTGGATCTTCACCTCCACTAATAACTAAAATCGGAATCTTAAATTTATTTACTCTGTATTTTTTTTTAAAGAAGTTATAACCCCAAAATATTTCTAAAGCTTTATAAGGATGATATGTTTTTGGTACGGGACTTTCCGCGAAAAAACGTTCAATCTTTTCTGCTCGGGAGCTAGATAATTTATTTGTTAATGATTGAATAAAAGGTAAATGATAAAGATATCTACCACCCCAAGTAAAAAATTTCATTAAAGGAATCTCCCACCAAGGTGCTAAATCGTGAGTTCCCCCAGCCACTAAAATCAAACCGCTTACGGTATGTTTTCTTGACCATTCTAAACCCAAAGGTACCCCATAGCTATGACAGCAAAGTACGGGAGATTGGATATGAAATTTTTTTAACAATCGAGTTAAATCGCGTTGATGTCTTCCCAAAGAATAGCGAGAATAAGCCGTAGAATCACCGTTTCCCCCCAAGTCATAAGCTAATACCTCTCTACCTTGCTTGAGGAAGAATTCGTATTGCGATCGCCAGTTAAAACGATTCCCGAGTCCCCCATGTAGGAACACTAAAGCAGGTTTTTCTCCCGGAGTGTAAGCAACCTGCAAATCTACACCTTTCCGCAGATGTATTTTATTTCCAACAAGTTTATCCATTCGGACTATACCTTGAGCAAGTATGAAAAATTGCTTTTAATAGATTTAATAATAGCTAAATAGTTCTAAATTTACTCTATTTTACTAAGTTTACATTTATTTATACTCTAATTAACGAGAATCTAGAAATCCGGTAACTAAAAAATATCAATAAACAAGCTAAAAAAGGAGAGAAATGTTATTAGATAAACGTCAACGTGTTGGACTTTGGATAGCTTCGACTTTAACTGCTTTGGTAGGGATTATAAATTTATTATCTGCCGTAACTCCTAATATACCCAAACGTACAGAGCTATTAGAACAGTTTGTTCCTTTTGAAATCCGCGCTAGCAGTCATTTTTTAGCTGCAATTACGGGATTTATTTTAATTACCCTTGCTGCTAATTTGTTACGTCGTAAACGAGTAGCTTGGTTGCTAACTGTCGGACTTTTAATTGTATCTATTACCCTACATTTACTTAAAGGATTAGATTACGAAGAAAGTTTGTTGGCAGTAGTATTATTAGTGCAGTTAATTTTTCTGCGCGGACTATTTACCGCTCAATCTGACCGTCCTTCCATTGCTCAAGGAATTAGAGTTTTGATAGTGGCTCTATTGTTTACTTTAGCTTACGGTACGGTTGGCTTTTTTCTCTTAGATAAACAATACAGCGTAAATTTTAATTTATTTGAGGCATTGCAACAAACTTTCGCAATGTTTTTCACTTTAGATAATGCCGGATTACAACCAACTACTAAATATGGACGTTTCTTTGCCGATTCAATATATTTTGTCGGCGCGACTACTTTAACTTATGCTTTATTCATGCTGCTGCGCCCAGTTTTATTAAGAACTACTTTTGAAATGGAAAGACAATATGTGAAAGAAATTGTCGAGCAGTATGGTAAATCTTCTTTGGCAAGATTAACTCTATTAAATGATAAAGCTTATTATTTTAGCGATACTGGTAAAAGTGTTATTGCTTACGTTGCTAAAGGTCGTGGTGCTGTAGCTTTAGGAGACCCCATTGGGCCAGAAGAAGACCGTAAAAATGCGATAAAAGGTTTTCAAGCATTCTGCAATCAAAACGATTGGTATCCAAGCTTTTATCAAACTTTATCTGCGGATATTGACCTTTATAAATCTTTGGGATTTAAGTTGATTAAAATCGGTGAAGAAGCCATTGTTGATTTAAAAAGTTTTACTGTTGAAGGTAAAGCTGGAAAGAATTTAAGAACGGCAATAAATCGTTTTACTAAGTTGAATCATCAAGTTAAATTTTATCAGCCACCGATAAGCGATGAGTTATTACAGAAACTCAAGATTGTCAGCGATGAATGGTTGAAAATGATGCAGGGTTCTGAAAAAAGATTTTCAGTTGGCTGGTTTGATGAGGATTACCTACGCGATTGTGAAATTGCTGTTGTAGAAACTAATGATGGTGAAATTAGCGCTTTTGCTAATATTATTCCTGAATATCAATTAAATGAAATCACCATTGACTTGATGCGACGGAAAATAGAAGTTGAACACGGAACAATGGATTTCTTATTTATTTCCATGTTCAAGCATTTTAAAGAAAAGGGATATGACGGTTTTAATCTCGGTTTATCAGCCCTTTCCGGAGTCGGTGAAAATCAAGAAGCGCCAAAGTTAGAAAAGGGCTTACATTATCTCTACGAACATCTAAATAGATTTTATAATTTTCAAGGATTGCATGGTTTTAAAGAAAAGTTTAAACCTCGATGGGAACCGCGTTATTTAGTTTACCCAAATTTAACTAGTTTACCCGATGTAATCATTGCTTTAATCAGGGCTGATTCTGGCGATAGAGTTTTGGATTACTTCAAATCTGGAACATAAATAAATAATATTTAACGTAGAATTAAATTAGATGATTGATTACATTACGAAAGCCCTAAATCCTCATCTAATCCCAACATAATATTTAAATTCTGCACCGCAGCACCGGAAGCTCCTTTTCCTAAATTATCTAATCTAGCTACCAATAAAGCTTCTTTTGTCTGGTCATTCGCGAATACAAATATCTCAACTAAGTTTGTATTATTCGCTGCCTGTGTATCTAAAAACTTACCCTTGCGTAAACAGCTATTATCATTTACAGGCGCGATGGAAACGTATTTCTCGTTTTGATAATATTCTTCGAGGGTTTTTTGAATCAATTCACCGTTGACTTTGTCTTTTGTTTGAGTTTGTAGCGAGTGTAAAGGCAAGGGAATTTGTACCAACATTCCTTTTTCAAAGTTTCCTACAGCAGGAACAAACAACGGTGGAGACTGCAAACCCGAATGCTGGTGCATTTCTTTAACGTGTTTATGCGCGAAGCTTAAACCGTAGATTCCATAAGCATAATCATTTACTTTTTCTTCCGAAACGCTTTGATATTCCTCCATCAGCTTTCTTCCTCCTCCCGAATACCCAGAAATCGCATTGATACTCACGGGAAAATTTTTAGGAATAATACCTGCTGCAACTAAAGGACGCACGCAGGCTAGAAAACCGGTAGGATAGCATCCGGGGTTACTAACTCTTTTAGCGTTTCTAATTTCTTCTCGCCGACTTGATTCTAATTCGGGAAAGCCGTATACCCAACCGCTAGCAACGCGATGGGCAGAACTTGCATCTAATATTTTTACCTCGGGATTAGTGACAAAACTTACAGCTTCGCGGGCTGCATCATCGGGTAAACAAAGAATTGCTACGTTAGCAGAATTAATAAGTTGCGATCGCGCTCGAGCATCTTTCCGTTTTTCTGGAGGTATGCTGAGGATTTCAATATCATCGCGACGATCCAAACGTGAGTGAATTTGCAATCCTGTGGTACCTTCTGCCCCATCAATAAAAACCGTAGGCTTGCCCATAATTTCATACCTTCCTTGAAATCTCGAAGATGCTTCTATATTTTCTCACTATGTTGAGCAATTTCTACTATCAGTTATTAGTCAAGTTAGTAAATTTAACGATAAATTAGCCGTATTTATTAACTCATTGGCTTTATTAATTTCAGATATAAATTAAGTTTAATCCAGGTTTCATTGTGAGGTCATATCGCTAATCTGTTAAATACTCTTAATGTATTTAATTGATTTTGATAAAATCATCTGCTTTATATTTGTTATATCTTTACTTGCGGCTAGGGAATATTTTTTACATTTACTATTTCAAATTATATTTTGCTATGTATATTGTTATATACGGTATTTAATATATATATGTCTTTTTTTATATAGAGACAAAGTAATAAAGCATTTATATAAAAAATACAAGTACTTAAGGGTTGACCATTTTAATTGATAAAAAATTTAAAGAACATAATTTCCATATTTTTTAAAAACCGATTTATATTTTTGCTTTTTATATCAAAATGAAGTGTTTATATTTTCAGGCTTTGAAGAAAATGAATAAATTAGTGAATTCTCAAAACAATGAAAATGAATCAATATTATATATTCAATTATTTTATATTTAGAAAATTGCGATAATTCATGATTTAACATTTAGGTAGTTTCTTCAGAATCCCAGGTAGAACTAAGTAAGGAGGTAGAAAAATGGCAGATGCTCTAGAGAAAAAGACTTCAAACTCGCAGTCTTCTGTAAGTATCAGCCCAGACGGAACTGCAATCAGAGAATCTCAGGCAACTATCACAGTTGATGATGGTAGGGGTAATACTGTAACTGATTCTGTATCTGTCTCTGACTCAAATCCAGGTGGTGAAGATTCCCAAGATGCTCCCGATACAATGAATGATTCGGGTACTAACACATTTGGTGAAGATTCCCAAAATGCTCCCGATACAAAGAATGATTCGGGTACTAACACATCTGGTGATGATTCTCAAAATGCAGCAGATATGATGGATTCGGATGCTAATACATCTGGTGATGATTCTCAAGATGCTCCCGATACAATCAATGATTCGGGTACTAACACATCTGGTGAAGATTCCCAAAACGCAGCAGATGCGATGAACGATTTAACTAATTCTGCTCCCTCAGAAGATGTATCTGAAGCAAGACAAGCAGAATCTTCAGTACAAAAAGCTTTAATAACACAAAGTTTTATTAACAATGGCAGTTTTGAAGGTGATTTCTTTCAACTTGGTGAAGGCACTTTTGAGAGATGGCGAACCATTGGCGACACCAGTATTGAGACAAAAGAAATTGGAATTGCTCCCACCGATAAAGAGTCTCAAGCTTTAATTACTAATGGCTTTAGCGATTCGGGTGGTTCTGTTGAAGAATCGGATTTATCAGAATTTTTCGATTTATCATCTTCCACTCTCGACGCTCTGCTTGGAGGGAATGCCACAGAAGGTTCGGGAATTAAGCAGCAATTTACCGCTCAAGCTGGCGATATCTTGGAGTTTGACTATACTCTTCTAACTAACGAAGCTACACCATCAAAAACCTTTAACGATACAGCTTTCTTTTCTCTCGGGAAATTTGTTCAAAAATTAAGTGATACATCAGATCCAACTTTCTCTTCCGATAAGAATGTCAAAGGATATTCGGAAGCAACAGACACTCAATCTCTAAAAATCTTAATTTCCGAAGCTGGAACATACGATTTAGGTTTTGGAATTGTAGATTTGACTGATACGATTGTTAACTCTGGAATATTAATAGATGATGTTAAGCTGACTTCAACAGGTGTTTCTCCTTTCGAGTCACAAACTATTGAAGGTTCCGATGCTAGTAAAACTGATGCTGCGATTAGTGGCGATGTTGACTTAACCTTCGGAAGTAAAGGTTTTGAACCAGCTGAGAATTCTTCTAATCTTCAGCGATAGTTGAACCGTTGAATAATTAGTAATTATCAATAAACCCGGTTTTGCAGTAAAACCGGGTTTATTGATGTATAAAAACTGTTGAGTTACTATAGGTTTTGTTCGAGCGCTACTATAAAACTATAATATATCCACAAAACTTGAAAAATTACCCATCAACAATGGGTTTTACAATTGTAATCGTAATCTAAAATTAGATTAGCAGTAAGTTATTTTACTTAATGTATTTGTGTAACAGTTAATGGAATAATTGACTCATTTGTGACATAAATTCAATCTAATACCGATAGACCGTTAATTTCGACGATAATTAAAGATGAAGTTTACGAATCGCTCGCTGTTCTTTGTTGTTGGTTTTGTTGTACTTATAGTTTTCGGCTTTGGAGGCTATCAAATTGGACGCTTTTTTTTGCGGGAACCTACAGCAAAAAATTCTGTAGACGCAAAACCTGTAAAAAATGACAAAGTCAGAGCAAGCCTGGGTAATTTTCGGAAACTTGAAGGTACGTCTTATTTAATAGCGCCTGTAAACTACCAACAAGATTATCGTCAAAATTCTTATGCTAAAAAAGCATCTACTACCCGTAATTATTTATTTGTTAATGCTAACGATAAATCAGCACAGCAATTAGTACCGGAAAATGACTATTTATTTCTGAATGCCCAAGAAGTATTTCTCGAAAGGCGTGCAGATAAAATTGCCAGGGGAATGTGGTATGAAGTAGTCAAGGCTGATAGCAATGATGATAAGCGTTTAGATGAGAAAGATAAGAAAACTATCGCTGTTTCTGATGTTTCGGGAAGCGATTACACTGAAGTGATTGATGAAGTCGATAGGTTGTTAGGTTCGCATCAAAAGAATTCTACGACTTTATTAGTGTTTTACGAGTTGGATGGTAGAGAGTATGTTGGCGAGATTAATATTCTCAGACGTGTATTAGTCGAACAGCAGGTATTACCTGCAATTAGATAATCCTTCATCGGAGGCTTACATCTTGCATTGGACAATTGCTAATTAGAATGTATTTCGTTATTTGGATGAAAATAATCGTAGATTTCTTGTGCTAAACGCGAGCCGATTCCGGGTACTTCGGCAATTTGAGCGGGTGTTGCGATGCGGATATAGTCTATTGAACGGAAATGCGCTAATAGTTGTTGTTGACGATTATGCCCCAAACCTGGTATTTCATCTAAACGCGATCGCCTTAATTTTGCGGTACGTTGTTGACGGTGAAAACTAACGGCAAAACGGTGAGCTTCGTCGCGCAACCTTCTTAGTAACTGCACTCCAGGTTGTTCGGCTTCTGTTTTCAAAGGTATGGATTCCCCAGGTACGAATATTTCTTCCCGACGCTTGGCTAAACTGACAACTCGCACGTCTTCTAGTAAATTCATTTCTTGCAAAACAGCGACAACAGAAGATAATTGTCCTTTTCCCCCATCTATCATGACTAAATCTGGAAAATCGGGATTACCTATTCTTTGTAATTGTGGATCTTCTATATATTTGCGAAAGCGTCTGCCGATGACTTCAGCTAAGGAAGCAAAGTCATCTGAATGACCGATTTGAATTTCTGGATTTCTAATTTTATAATGCCGATAATGCTGCTTTGCCGGTAAACCATCAATAAACACTACTTGTGAAGCTACCGCATTTGAACCTTGAATATGAGAAATATCGTAACCTTCGATGCGATGGGGTAACTCCGGTAAATCGACTATAGCAGCTAAATCTTGCAGGGCTTGTTGATTGCGATCGCCTAGTTTTTGCATTCTTTGCAGTTCATAGTTGGCATTTCGCTCTACCATTTCAATTAATTCTGCTTTAAGTTGACGCTGGGGATTAATAATACTGACTTTTTTCCCTTTACGTTGACTCAAGGCTTCTGCCAAAATTTCTGCATCCGGTAAATCGTGCTGAACTACAATTTCACTAGGAATTTCTACTGAATCGGCGGTTTGATAATGTTCTTCTAATACCCGCTGTAAAATAGCCCCGAATCCAGCTTGTGCGTCGGCTAAAAATGCCAGTCTTCCGACTAATTGTCCGGCACGAATCTGAAATAATTGAATGCAAGCGTGTTTCTCGTCCGCTGCTAAAGCTATGGCATCCCGAGAAACAGTATCGTCGGGTAAAGATACTTTTTGGTCGGCATTTAACGACTTTAATCCGGCGATTTGGTCTCTTCTGCGTGCGGCGGTTTCAAAGTTTAATTCTTCAGATGCCTGCTCCATCTGCTGAGTAAGTGTATCAATTAACTCACTAGTGCGACCTTGAAAAACCATCGCTACCTTCTGCACAATTTTGCGGTATTCTTCCGGTGTAACCAATTGCTGACAAACCCCCGGACACCTGCCCAAATCATAGTTTAAACAAGGTCTATCTTTAAACAAAGGCTGCGGCCGCTGTCTTAAAGGAAATATCCGCTTGCACAAACGTAATATTCCCCGCAATAAACGAGAATCAGTATATGGCCCGTAATACCTGTCCTTTTCTTTACCAAGTCTGCGTTTGCGGGTAATAAAAATTCTGGGATATGTTTCAGACCAAGTTATACAAACATAAGGATACTTTTTATCATCTTTGAGCAGCACGTTGAAGTATGGCTGATGCTGCTTAATTAAATTTGCTTCTAAAGCTAACGCTTCGGCTTCTGTATCTGTAACAATAAATTCGATTTCCGTCACCAGCCTTACCATCATCGCGATGCGATCGCTAAGTTTTTGTGACTCTCGAAAATAAGAGCGAACCCGAGTCCTTAATTTACGCGATTTACCTATATACACGATACGGTCATTTGCATCCCGCATCAAATAGACTCCTGGCTCTGGGGGAATCTCTTTTAAACGACTTTCTAAACGTTCCGGATTTTTTAGTAGCGGTAAAGATTCAGCAGATTTTGTCACAACTCAAGTCTGAAAATAAAGAATCGACCCATCATTATTATTTTAAGTAAAATCACCGCCGTTGTACGCGGATTAAATTCTTTATCCAAAAACTGTAGCGTTAACTGTTCAAATTTCAAACCTTGATGCTTTAAAATTAGCTTCTTCCAGCATTTTTAATGGTTGCCTTATTTACGCCGACTTATACTAGTTCTTTAAATTTACTTATAAATCAACTGTAAAGTTTTTGAAAACAAAATCCAATGCTTTTGAACTTTCAATCAATCCGGATATTCAGAAGTTAATTACGGCAATACAATATCTATTTTTACTAAATTAACAGTCAATACTCTAAATTTTAGTTCCTCATCATTATAAATTCGTTATAATTCCTGCAATTTAAATCAGTAAAATCTCGTATTTTAGTTAAATCTGTAATTCTTAAGAAAATTAACGGATTTATAGACTTGAACCAAATGATTATCATTGGTATAAATCAAAGCATAGATGTAGTTCAAAAAATTAGTATATAGTTTGAGATTAATTTATTTACCCATACTTAAGTTTAAATAGATAAATTGAGATTATTAAGTTTCGATTAAGGTCACAAAAATATTTTAGGAGCAAGAAAATGAATTCACAAGATTTTGAATCCCAGTACCGTGAAGCAATGAATGAAACACTCAATGAATTACAGTCGGCAATCTTGTTGTTAGCGCAAGCTCAACGAAAAATTTCTATAATTGGTTCTTCAGTACAAAATTTAAGTCAAAGCGTCGAAGAATATCTAGTTAACCAAAAATCTGAATCATGAATTTAATTAAATTAGATTGAGTTTAATTGATTTTATTTCCGGTGACAAGATAACTCTTTTTCGATTGCTTGAGTAAGCTCTGTAAGAATCACAGGTTTGACAAAGTAGCGGCGAGCGCCTAAACTAATCGCTCGTTCGCAATCTGATTTAAAAGCTAAACCAGAAACTACGATTACAGGAATTTTTTCACGACCAAAATTTTGCTGCATTTCTTCTAACAAAAAGAAGCCATCAACATCTGGCAATTTTAAATCTAATACAATTAAATCTGGTTGAAAAGTTTCTACTATAGAAAAAAAATTTGAACCGTCAGACAAACTTTTTACTTTGTATCCAGAAAAACTTAAGCAATCCCTTAGTAGCATTCGATTAGCATCATTATCCTCGACGAGCAAAACTTTTTTTACCTTCTGCGATTTTAATGATTCTACTTGCTGCTCTGCACTTATTAGCTGCGCTGTCATCTTTACCTATCACTTTCACTCACAAGTCAATTATTTGCAAACGAACGTAAGAATATCGTAAATTTCAGAGTTTGAAAAAGATACAGAATTAGATAAAAAACATATTTCTAAAAGGATATGCTAAATTTGTTCGCTAAAATCACTAGTTTGCTAAACTAGCTAAAACATCTTTTCTAAGTAAGGTTAATTCACTTCTTCCTAACTAGGAAAATAGCAAAACGCAAGATAAATTAGTTTAAAATTATACGTCATTACCAATCTTGTCAGAAGATATCGGCAAAATCACAGGTAACACTTAGTGACTTATATATTACCTTAAATTCCCATTCTATAAGGTGGAAAGGGCATCATCTGAACATTGGAACGAAAACCATACTTCTTATTTTCCTTAAAGGAAGTTTATCAAAAAAATTTGGGTTAACTATTATTAATGCTTATACTAAATAGTAGCTTAAAATGCAAACATAAGACAAAGTTAAATTAATCTTTAACTTCGCCTTATATTTGAACAATAAAATTTACAATAGTTTTAAAAAATAATATTTAGTTAAAATTAATATTTATATCTTAAACTATATTGATAAATACGGTATGTGTTATCTATGTGTATAAAAACATACTAATATTTAAATAATTTGTTAGGTAAGAAAAATAGTTATGAAATTATTTAGATTGTGAGGATATAAAAAAGTTCTGGTAGAGAATAGATGCACCTTTGACTAATTTTTTTCATAAATTAATCGTAAACGAAGCCAAAAACTTTATTAAACCAAATATCTCCTTAGTTTATATTGTTTATCATTCCCGACAAACTTAATAAAAACGATTTTTTGTAGACTTTGTAACGAGATATTCGAGTAAAACGTGCGTTTTATTGCTGATTTTACAAAAATATTTTGGGTTTTTAATATTTCTGCAAAATATATACTTCAAGAGTTAGGAGTTATGATGCTGCTGTTTGGCTGCTTTTTTGTTTTTGATGTTTTGCAGCAAGTAAAAGAAATGTAATTAATCCCAGCATTGCTGAAGGTTCGGGAACTTTCCTTCTTTGTGATGACGCAGATGAATAAATAGCAGTATGCATTTGCTCGCTCTCTAAAGGAGAAAATTCAGCATTATATATTATGTGTTTAACTCCATCATCCGAAACTTTTACTTGAATTTTCTCACCAGCATTAATTGATTCATAACTACGTATAGCTTTTTTCAACATCAAATCGTCTAATAAATTTTTATCTTCTGTTTCCTTTGGCTGACTTTGTGAATCAAACTCTGGAAAAGATATGCATGAATTCGTTTGATTGCACTGCTGTTTATCTAACAAAATATCTTTATTATCAAATGATGGCTGATTCTCTGAAGCTTTTGTAAAATCATCGTGACTGGTAATATTATTAAGCGAACCTGCTTGTGCTGGGGCTGTAGCGCTGGCGCTAATTATCGTACCAAGTAATGCGTAATTACGAATATTGTTTATAGTTAATGTCATGGACGCTGGTTCCTTCAAAACTAAAAAAACAAGTAATTGATACTCCCCTTTTTTTTGGCGCAATTACATATTGTGAAAATTTAATCCCATCAAATAAGTATATTGCCCCAAAAACTGAAAAAAATTGATGCACGGAATCTGTAAGACTGCGCTCAGTCTAACTCAGTACTACTGTGATTGTGGATACAAATTGGTTAATTTTACATCAATCTCGAATAAAGATTTAGTAAACCAACTGTAAGAACTGGGATATTTTGTCTACAGCAGCTACTAGCTCTGATGGCTCCCGGACTAAGGCAAAGCGGACGAAACCTTCTCCAGACTTGCCAAAACCAGCCCCAGGAGAAGCAGCAACACCCGTATTTTCAACTAAATCTTTACAAAATTGGATAGAATCTTTACTCCAATCCTCCGGTAGCTTTGCCCACACATACATAGTTGCTTTTGGCAAAGTGACTTCCCATCCGATACGGTGTAAAGCATTTACAAAAGCATCGCGGCGTTTTCGGAAGCTATCCACAGCAATCTGCACTCCCGATTGCGGCCCGTTTAAAGCAGCGATCGCGCCATTTAAAATTCCTCGATATTGATTAAAGTCAACTGCTGCTTTTACTTGACGTAAGCTTTTAATCAACTCACGATTACCAATAGCAAAACCGATGCGAAAACCGCCCATATTGTAAGACTTGGATAAAGTAAAAAATTCAATGGAGGTACTTTTTTCTGAATCGGCTTGCAAAATTGAAGGGGCTAAAGACAGGGGATTAGTTTCTTGTGCTTGGGTTTGTGCAAATACCAAATCTACGTAGGGAAAATCATGAACCAAAACAATATTATGCTGCTGACAAAAAGCAACCGCTTTTTTGAAAAAAGATAACGGTGCAGTCGCGGCGGTAGGATTATGAGGATAACTTAGTACCATCATCCGGGACTGACTTAATACAGATGCAGGAATATCCTCAAATACAGGTAAAAAATTGTTTTCTTCCCGTAAAGGCATAGCATAAATTTGACCGCTAGCTAAGTGAACCCCCCCAGCATGAGAAGGATAGCCTGGATCGAGCAATAAAGCAAAATCTCCCGGATTTAGAACAGCTAAAGGTAAATGTGCCGTCCCCTCTTGGGAACCAATTAAAGGTAGTACTTCTGTTTCGGGATCGACCGAAATTCCAAATCTGAGCGAATACCATCGAGCTGCTGCACAACGAAACTCTTTAGTTCCGTTAAACAGTAAATATCCGTGAGTACTTTTATCGTACAAAGACTTAGCTATAGCTTCGACGACATGACTTTCTGCTGGTAAATCCGAAGATCCCAAAGACAAATCAATTAACTCACGGCCATAAGCCAAAGCTTTAGCTTTTGCAATATCCATATCTGCAAACACATTGGATTGCAGTGGTTCTAAACGCTTCGCAAATTGCATTTTTAAAGTTAGTAGTTAGTTGTTAGTGGTGAAGTATAGCCGAGAATGAGAGGTTTGCCCCATAAGCGAATGTCCAACAGCGCAGCCTATCCAGCAAAGAGATACCCGAAGGTTAGTTGTTAGTTTCCGCCCAAAGCTTAGGCAGAGGAAATGATAAATTTCGGATTCCGCTCTATTTAGATTTCTCCAGCTTCCTCATAAAAAAGGGCTAGAAGGCAAATCCCAGTTAATAGAACTAAATTATCATTTACTAATAACTTCATACCATCGGCTAACCATTAACAACTATCTACAAATACTTAATTACTTAGGTGAGTGTCTAATAAACTCATTAATTTATCTTTATTAACAACTCCCTCGCTAGAGGCTAATACTTTGTCACCTTGAACGAGCCTTAAAGCTGGTACACCTTCCACCTGATATTGCTTAACGGAAACAGGGTTGGGATCGACTTCCATTTTGACAACCTTGAGCTTGTCGCTATATTTAGTAGCAGCAGCATTAACTGCTGGAGACATCAATTTACAAGGTCCGCACCAAGAAGCCCAAAAATAAACTAATACTGGTTTCTCAGCTTGCAATACTTCTTTTTCAAAATTAGCATCATTAATGTTATTCACACCCTCGCTCATTTTAATCTCCACTTAATAGCATCTTTTATAGTTACACAAATTAAATGTATCTCAATATGTTGCCTAGTAACTAGTAGCTGTGGGCAGAGGGGGAGATGAGAGGGGGGAGAGTATAATTCGTAATATGTCACTTCGTGCCACGCTTCGCTACGTAATTCGTAATATCGCCGTACTGCACGCAAGCTACGTAATTAATGCCCCATCAATGTAATTTAAGGGCTATGTCCGTTCCGCACACGTTGCGCTAACAAACCTAAAAAAATAACTTGGTGAACAACTGTTAACTGTTCGCTGATAACTGTTAACTGTTCACTGTTCGCTGATAACGTACAGCAAAAATCCCACAACAGTATTGGCTGTGGGATAATTCTAAATAGCTGAATTCAAATCTAAAAAATCACATATTGTCTAACTCTTTGCGTAACGCTTCTAAGTCGGAATCTACTGGTTCGCTACTTTTCTGCTGACTAGCTTGATTGGTGTCAGTTTGTTGTGGTAGCTGGGGTTGGTTTGCTGCGGCTTCTCCAGGTAGAGCCATTTGTGCTTTTAGAGCAGCTAATTCATCGTCTACACCGCTGCTAGATTCTAGCTGTGCAAATTGACTTTCTAAGTCAGAACCAGCTAATTCTGCTGCGGATTGAGCGCGTGCTTCTTGCATCATGACTTTTTCTTCCATGCGCTCAAATGCAGCCATTGCACTGCTGCTGTTCATACCGCGCACCATTCCTTCAAGCTGCTCTTGTGCTTTGGCAGCCGTAACCCTTGCTTTGAGCATTTCTTTCTTGGTTTTTGCCTCAGAAATTTTGCTCTCTAACTGGATTAAATTACGCTTGAGATTTTCAACTTGAGCGCTTTGTTGGTCTAGACTTGTTTTAAGAGTGCTAGCAGACTCGGTAAAAGATTTTTTACGCTCTAATGCTTGGCGAGCTAGGTTCTCGTCACCTTTTTGTAGCGCTAGCATTGCATTACGCTGCCATTTATTCAGTTCATTATTAGCATCGTTATATTGCTTTTCTGTACGTTTTTGAGCCGCAATTGCTTGAGCAACACCCTGACGTAACCGAACCAAGTCTTCTTGCATTTCAAGAATAGCTTGTTCTAGTATTTTTTCTGGATCTTCAGCTTTACTGACTAAGTCGTTGAGGTTTGCGCTTACTACTCGTCTTACGCGATCGAATAATCCCATATTTGTTTTCCTCTTAAGATTTACGCTCCGGCGATAAAAAGTTAGGTTTTTTACTACTTATATAGTTCCCTATTTCAATGTAATCTTTCTCTTCCCAATTAGTCCTCCTTATAACCCCCAGTTCTCAAAAGAAATATTACGGGTAAGAGCTATAAAATTTCATCTAACTACTGGGAGGCTGCTGCGGACTTTGCGTACTTTGGGGAAGTTGTGCTTTCATTGCCGAAAGTTCGGCATCTACATCATCACCTTCAGTTAAGTTCGCAAATTTGTTTTCTAATTCGTCCGTACCAGATATCGCAATTGCTTCTTGTTTCGCTTCTAGTTCTAAAAGTTTGTCTTCCATTTTCTCAAAAGCTTTTAGCGAGCTGGTATCGCCAACTTCACCAAGCATTTCTTGAAGTCGCAAAGAAGCTTCAGCCGAACGAGCGCGAGCAATATACATATCTTTTTTGGTTTTAGCCTCAGATATTTTTAGCTCTAAAGACTGCATATCTTTTTTAAGTTTAGCGACTAAAGTTTTTTGTTGCCCAATTTGTTCTAGCAGTGCGGTTGCTGTTTGTTCGTAGGCTTTACGTTTCGTCAGGGCTTCTCGCGCTAAAGCCTCGTTACCTTGTTGCAAAGCCATGCTCGCGCGACGATACCACTCTTCTGATGTTGACTGAGCCTGAGCCGCTTGTCTTTCGGTACGTTTTTGAGTAGCGATCGCCTGTGCTACTCCTTGTCGCATCCGCACCAAATTTTCCTGCATTTCATAAAGGGTTTGTTCCAGAATTTTCTCTGGATCTTCCCGTTGTGCCGTCCAACTATTTACATTTGAACGAAATAAGCGCAAGATGCGCTCAATCAGCCCCATAAAGTTAAGCCTCTATTTCTAAAGTTTTCATAACCACTAATAAGCAGAGACTAGCGAGTAGCGAATTACGAATTATCTCCCCTTGTCTCCCTATCTCACTATTCTCCTCAGAATTCCCCGTTTATTTGATTAATTGTCTGGTTTAATTATCCGGTTCTTCTACCCTTGCCGTAATTCCCTTTTGCTTGAGAAGTTCTAAATGGTCTTTTAGCCTCTTTTTAGATTTAAAGGCACCTAAATAAACATATTTACCTTCTGGAGACAAATATGCATCTGGAATTACTTTCTTAACAGAAGCTAAAGTATTACCTGTATTATCAACGATGACATTATAAAACCCGCCACTGGATGGTTGGATGTCGTCAAGGTTTTGAGGGGTTGATGGTGGTGCTTCAGTTACCGGGGTAGATGGTGTATTCGCGGTCACGGGTGGTGACATTTGTTCTACCGTAGCTTGACTTGTTACCGGAGTTGATGGTTTGGCTGCGGTTGTAGGTTTTGCTCTGGGTGTGGCTCCGGCTATATCATCAATATTGTTTATATCTGGAAGTTCATTTTTTGCCAGATTCGGATTTCTCGATGGAGCGGTTAATTTCGGCTCATCAGATTTTATATCACTAACATTTTCGGTATTCTCACTGCTAACTTGTTGATTGCGCTTGAATAATCCGCCGAAACTGAGTGAAGGTAGGTTATTTAAATTAAAAATGATATACCCAAAAGTAATACTTGAAACCAAAAGTAATGCCATCGAGCCAATGCTTAAAGGTGATAGCAGACTGTCATTATTATTTTTTGGTTTTTTGGTTTGGGGTTGTTGCTGTTCTTCTTGTAGGCTTCGCAGCAGAGCTTCAGAAGATTCTAAATAATCATCTGGTTGCTTAGTATTGTCTTCGGGTGTGGGTATATTATCTTGTGGAATGCTTCCATTTGTTACCGCTTTGACGATGCTGCTTTGGTTTGCAGTCTCTGGCGTGCTTTGATTCTGAGCTTTTGTTGTTGCTTCAGGAAATGGTACAGCTTGCTGTTGACTAGCAGCAGTTTCGGAAAGCGGAATTTCAGAATTATTGTTTTGATTAAAAGTTACCTCTGGCGAAGCTGCCGGTACGGGAGGAGGCGGTGGTGTTTTGATTTCGCTCTTAGTTTCTTTGGGTGTACTTGCTTGCTGCTGTCTTATGTAAGCAGCAGCTTCTTCTGCTGTTAAACTCTGCTGATTTTTGCTATTAGCAGCAGATATAGCATTTTGAACTTGGGGTTTTCGGGCAATCAAACTGCCCAAACTTTTCGGAGTTGGAGTTCTACGCGCAATTCGCGTTCGACGATACCGTGCTAATTCTTCATCTAGCTGTACTTCTAAAGTTGCTAGAGCCGCACTAAGTGCCGGTTTTAGATTTGATGTTTTAGATGTTTGATTACCAGAATAATATAGGGGGTTTTCACTCATAGCCCGTGTGCCTCCGTACCGACTGCCAAATTATCCACCGTGTAACAATTTTCTCGCGTAAAACTATGACATGTTGATCGGATTAGCGCTATCGTGCCAATCCAGACGACTATCTCCTGTGAAAACGAGGAAGCTTGATAAAACCTGCTCCGATTTTCAGGAGTCATCTCGGGTAAAACAAATACCCTTGTGCCAATCCTAGCGAAAATTATCATAGTTATATGATTTCACCAAGATGTAATTCTTGCACCCACTTTTATTAAAGATGTCATTTGAATCAATTCCAGATATTCTAGACCAGTTACAGATTGAATTTTTATACAAGCAACAACCTATACAGCGCTTGCTTGACTGTTGGCAAGAAGTAGTGGGAGAAGTTATCGCTACTCACACTCAGCCTGTATCCATTGATAGAGGTATTTTATGGGTGGCAACTTCTAGTGCTGTTTGGGCGCAGAATCTGACTTTTGAGCGTCAAAAATTTTTGAAGCAATTAAATCAAATATTACCAAATCCCTTGGTAGATATACGTTTTTCTACCGCTCGTTGGCAGCGCACTGAAAAAAAATCTTTTCAGGAACCAAATATTTCATCTACAGACCATCCGAGCTATTTAGGAAATAGCTTCAATCAAATACCACTAAATCAATGCCAACCTAAAAACCCCGGAACTGCTTTTGCTAATTGGGCGCAAACAATAAAAACGCGATACTCGCATTTACCTGTTTGTCCCAACTGCGAATCTCCCACTCCCCAAGGTGAATTACAACGTTGGGGTGTTTGTTCGATTTGCGCTGCTAGGTCTTTTTGAATGGGGAGCAGAGACTTTAGGAGATTGCAATTGATAATTATGTTTTGATTATTCTTTAGGGAGAATTGTTATTTTACAGTAAATCTTAAGTTTTAAGCGTTAGTCCTTGAAGCTGACTGTAGCTATGCTCCTATATCTAAAGCAGGCTAATTAATCGCGATCCCTGATTAGTTTAGACACAGAATCCTAAGATAATTTGAAAGACTTTTGTTTCTTTTTCGTTACATAAAAATTTAAAAATATGACAAAAACATAAAGAGATTATAAAGCTTATTTTCTGTTGGGATCGCGAAAACTTAGACGCAATCATAGCTTTATGGGTTTATTCCGTATTTATGTCTAGGAGCAGAATAGTAGAAGTAAATCAGCCCAGCATACGGCGTAAAAAATGAAAAGCATCCAAATCTTCACTTCAGCCTGCCGAAATTGTCGTCACTTTGCACCCGAAGGTCGGCGTGGAGGAGTATGTCAGCAACTCGGAGCGCCAGTACGTGGAAGTTGGAAAGCCTGTTCTTTAGCAGCCCCTCCCTTCGCCCCTTCATGGGAAACCTTGGAAGATGCTTGGAGTTTGCCGGATGCTACTCCGTTATTAGCAAAGAGTTCTCAAAGCTTAGCTCTGAGTAATATAGAAGCATCAATCGAGCAAGAATCGACCCCGGTTAAAGCAGAAGCCTTATTAAGTTAAAATTAAGTTAAATGTATCTGTGAGGAGAATTGTTCCCTTATTCGTGGAAAACTTGAACGGTTAAGTTTCTATATAAGAAATGCATAGCAACTTTAAATTTACAAACAATTAAGCCGTTTAATTCGAGCGATGAATCGGTTAAGTTTATATAAATAAAATTTGTTTTAAAAGATTTTAGCAGTGAGTACTTACTTCACCCTTGGACTCACAAAGAATTGCACCCTTGAAGTACTGGGTGCAATTTTCATGTTTATCGTGGCTAAAACATCATAGAAAGAAATTAATTCTTAATCATAGCGAATTTCAGTTGAGTAGAATACACGCTACACCTCACCCCGCCCTACGGGCACCCCTCTCCTTATAAAGGAGAAGGGAAGGTGCAATGAATGAGAGCATCTGTATTGCATCCAAGTGAAAACCGCTATATTAACTGCTTGCTGCTCGCTGTTCACTATTAACTATTAACTGTTAACTGCTCACTGTTCACTGCTCACTGCTCACTGTTCACTGTCATGGTAACCAAGGATATTGACGAAAATCCGGCTTACGCTTTTCTAAGAATGCCTGTTTTCCTTCGCTTCCTTCTTCAGTCATGTAATAAAGTAAAGTGGCATTTCCAGCAAGTTCTTGTAAACCAGCTTGTCCGTCACAGTCAGCATTAAACGCAGCTTTTAAACAGCGAATTGCAATAGGGCTTTTCTCTAAAATTTCTTGTGCCCATTGGATACCTTCAGCTTCTAATTGCTCTACTGGTACAACAGTATTCACTAAACCCATATCTAAAGCTTGTTGAGCGCTGTACTGACGACACAAAAACCAGATTTCGCGAGCTTTTTTTTGTCCGACACAACGGGCTAAATAACTTGCACCAAAACCACCATCAAAGCTGCCAACTTTTGGCCCGGTTTGTCCGAACACTGCATTATCGGCGGCAATTGTCAAGTCACAAATTAAATGTAAAACGTGCCCTCCCCCAATTGCGTAACCCGCAACCAAGGCAATTACAACTTTGGGCATGGAGCGAATCAGGCGTTGTAAGTCTAATACATTCAAGCGGGGAGTTCCCTCATCATCGATATACCCGGCTTTTCCACGCACGCTTTGGTCGCCGCCCGAACAGAACGCATATTTACCGTCAGTATGAGGTCCCGCGCCAGTAAATAAAACTACGCCAATACTAGAATCTTCGCGGGCATCGCAGAAAGCTTGGTAAAGTTCAAAAACAGTTTTCGGACGGAAAGCATTGCGTTTATGGGGACGGTTAATAGTGATTTTCGCAATACCATCGGCTTTATGATAAAGAATATCTTCGTAGGTTTTGGCGGTTTGCCAGTTGATTTGCATTATTGGTCGTTAGTCATGAGTCATTAGTCATTATCTAATAGCTGTGGCGTTAGAAAATGTCATTAGCCATATTGATAACCGTTACAAAACCCTCATACTGTTTTTTTTAACCTTTAACCTCTAACCTTTAATTTAAGCAGTCTTAGCCGTAACATACCCTACAAGATTAATTCATTATTTTCCTTAAGTTATCTTTACGCCATTTGGCATCGGCTTTACGATTGGTGCGTATTTCTAAAACCCTAATTCCCTTGCTAGGTAATGGATTCAAGTTGTTTTGCAAGTCTTCCCAATTAGTCATTAACTTGTATTCAACACCGTAGGTTTTACAAAGTTGCTCAAAGTCTATATTCTGTGGAGTTGCAAACAACTCTTCAAAGGGTGGTTCAAATTCTGATATTGGCAGCATTTCAAAAATTCCACCGCCATTGTTATTAATTAATACTATAGTTAGATGTCCAATAAATTTATTTCTGGTCAAAAAACCGTTAGTATCGTGCAGCAAAGCTAAGTCACCTGTTAACATGACGCTGCTTTGTTGATGATGAGCGATTCCTAAAGCAGTTGACAAAGTACCATCGATACCATTTGCACCACGATTGAAAAATGGCTTAATTCCTAAATTATTTGGTTTCCAGAAAAACTCAACATCCCTTACCGGCATACTATTAGATATAAACAAGGGTGTTTCGGGTGGTAAAACTTGAGAAAGCAGCCAAGCGGCTTTACCTTCAAATAACTCTTGTTTTGGCGCTAAAGTTTTATCGATATTTTTTCTCACCCGATTTTCAGTACTCAACCACATTTGAAGATAATCATCTTTTTGCGCTCCTAGCTTGCCTCCTTGTTTTTCTACTCCCCATACCAAATCTTCAATATTAATCCGCAAATGAACCACCCTTCCATGTAAAGCATCAATATTGTGATTGGAAGACTCTATTATCCAGCGTAGAGGATTATTATCATTCAACCATTGACGTAGTATTTTGCTCGTCGGCATTTCGCCGATTTGAATTACTACTTCTGGATGTAACTCAGTTGCTAAATTTCGACTTCTTAAAATTAAATCGTAGGTAGAAATGATATAGGGGTTGAGTAAAGCATGATTTCTGACTGGTGATAATCCCTCTGCCAAAACTGGGAATTTGAAATTTTTGGCAAGCTGGGCGATCGCTCTACAATACTTTGATGGTTGCTGAGGTTGAGCAACTCCAGCAATGATAATTCCTCGTTTTGTTTCTAGCCATTTTTGAGGGATTGAGAAAGAAGAATGAATAAATGTTTGTTGACATTTGTGCGTAACTGCGGCAAAAAACTCTTCTGAGCTAAAGTTTGATTGCAATGATTTTAAATTTTCTTTATTAAAATCATTTTTATCGCTGATTGGTGGAAGAGGGTCGCGAAAAGGTATATTTAAATGTACTGGGCCAGAAACGGGATAAAGCGTTTGTTCGTAAGCGTATATTGTGGTTTGACGTAAATAAGCTAACATTTCTGGTGTTAAGCTGGGGATTGCTAATTCTGCTTGCCAATTAGGATAATTAGCAAATAGTTTTAACTGATCGATGGTTTGCCCCGAATGGCAATTACGCAATTCCGCCGGTCTATCTGCTGTTAATAATAGTAAAGGTACGCGGCTATAATTTGCTTCCACAACTGCGGAATAAAAATTTACTCCTGCCGTACCGGAAGTGCAAACTATAGCAACGGGTAAGCCAGTCGCTTTGGCTCTACCCAAAGCGAAAAAAGCAGCTGAACGTTCATCAAGAATCGGAATAACTTCTATATCTGGTTGAGAAAGAGCAAAAGCAACCGTCAAAGGAGTTGAACGAGAACCCGGACAAATTACAGCGCAAGTCAAACCCAATCGTTTAAGGGTTTGGGTAAATATAGAAGCCCAAACTTCGTTGATATTTCTAAATCCAATCGGCATGAAAAAATCAGGTTAAAGGTTAAAAGTTCAAAGTTAGAGGTTAAACATGAAATATTTATAACTTCTAACTTCTAATTCCTAACTTTAAACTCTTAACTCTTAACTCCTAACTCCTAACTCCTAACTCATTATGGACTGCATCTACTTAACGGGAATTCGCGCTTACGGTTACACTGGCTATCTAAAAGAGGAACAAGTATTAGGACAATGGTTTGAGGTGGATGTAAGGTTATGGTTGGATTTAAGTATATCTGCTCAAACTGACGCTATTCAAGATACTATCGATTACCGCAGCGTCATTGGTTTAGTGCAGGAAAAAATCAAAACTTCAAAGTTCGCTTTGGTTGAACGTCTTGCTGGCACTATCGCAGATTCTATTTTACAAAAATGCAATTTGGTAAAGCAAGTTCAAGTGGTATTGAGTAAACCTGCTGCACCAATTCCAGATTTTGGCGGCAAAATTACTATTGAACTGATTAGAAGCAAATAGTTACTTAAAGCAAGCAGCAGAAAAATATAGGTAATACGAGTTGCGATACGCTTTAGCGTTGCCCTTGATATCGCACTTTTAAATCTAAATAGATGTGCGGCTAGATCCCATCGCAGGATAAATGTAAATTATTAATAAAAATTTTTCTAGTGGGGCATTTTGCCCGCGTTTCGTACACGACTTAAATATGCAAGGTACTAATAATGTTATTGATTGATTAATAAACTGCTAACTCGAATGCCTACAACTGAATAAGCTTATAAAGTTTACTAGTTAATTGCTGATTTTTTATATCTTATTGCATATTTTCAGATCGGGCACAAATTGCATATTCTTAATATAGAGTTGGTAGACTTCGAGCTTATGTAACTTTACAAAAATTAAAGCGATATTTATTTACGGTTCAAATGTAGATATGGACTATTTATGGAACATAAAAGCAAAAATTAGTGGAGTTAAAAAAACATAATTATAGGTATTTCTTAAAAAAGTGCTTTTTATCTGAGAATACAGGCTATAAGCTCTTTCAGAAGCAAGTTTAGTAAAACTTTTCATCGATTGCGATTCTGTTATTGCGATTTGAAGATACTATACGTATGTATTCGATTTCAAGACTTTTATTTGATAGTTATATTTAATTATCTGCCATAGAAAGCCTTGCTCAAAACATAATCTGATTTTGAAGTTCAATTTAATAAATGATATGTAAATATCTAAATAGTGACGTTTTTTTTATTTACTTAAGTAAAAACCACAGTAATATCGATTTATCGCATAAATAATTATAGCTAAGAGCGAAAAAGATAGCTTTTATACAAGGCGCTTTTGAATATATTAATAATTAGCTATAATAACTTGGCATTCTATCTGTCAAACAATCAAATAAATGTATCACAAGGCAATAGCAATTGTAGAAGGTCAATGGCAGTAAATCAAATAAACAAGATTGTGAGGTAGGAACAATGCTGTTTTCAATATTGATTATGATTAGAGTATTGAGATTTTAATCAGCTTGAAAGTTGCAAAACAACTGAATTTTAAGCAGTGAGTAAATAGCGCATGAGCAACCTAAAAGTTTTTCTTGATGAAGAGAAACCAGCCCAGACTTGTTCCGTTAAGAAAAATTTACAAAAGTTTTGGAGCCGCGTTCTGAAAGTTAATGATGCGATTGAAAAGATAATTGCAAAGGTTGTAGAAAATATTCAAAGTTTTATTTTGAGTGATATTTTGTTGATTAAAGAATGCAATGGAAGAATAGCAGTCGTCGTTCAAAGATATCATTTGGATTCTGTACTATATTTGACAGGAATTTGGAAGATTACGAAAAATATTAATAAATATTTTACCCACTTTTATAAACCTTTTATAACAAGAGACTCGCATATGGTTAGCAAAATGCCTACCTTCAACAATCAACTAAGTAGAGGATTTCAACCGCAAAGGCAAAATTTCAACGCAGTAATCAATAGTATGGGTTGTGGGGTTATTGTCACAGATGTTAATAGCTGTATCAAAACTATTAATCCTGTTGCAGAAAAACTAACTGGCTGGTCAAAAAATGAAGCTATTGGTAAAAACTTGTTGGAAGTTTTTCTTCTCAAAGATGCCGACACAGAAGAAGAAATTGGCAATTTAGCTGCACGTGCAATGAAGAGGGGTGAAATTTTGAATTTACCGGAAAACTGTAAGCTAGTAGCTAAAAATGGTAGCGAAATATCAGTTGGCGATACTGTTTCACCCGTGCGAGGAGATGAAGGGGAAATATTAGGAGCGGTATTGGTATTTCAGGATATTAGCAAACGAAAAACGATAGAAGCCGAACTTATACGCAATGCTTTCTATGATTCCATAACGGGTTTACCCAATAGAGTTTTGTTTATCGATAGACTTACACAGGCTTTTGAACATAGTAAACGTAGAAAGAATTATTGTTTTGCCGTGTTGTTTGTTGATTTAGATGGTTTTAAGGGCATTAACGATAAATTTGGTCATGGAATGGGAGATAAATTACTGATAGATATAAGTCAACTTTTGAAGCGCAGCTTGCGCGCAGGAGATACTGTAGCTAGATTTGGCGGCGATGAATTCGCTATTCTTTTAGAAGACATTAAAGATGTTAGCGATGCTATTAATGTTGCCATACGCATTCAAGAAAATTTGGAAACGCCTTTCGATATCAACGAGCGTAAGATTTTGCTCACGGCGAGTATTGGTATTGCTTTGAGCAACCCGAGACATCAAGAACCCTTGAATTTATTAGATGATGCAGACAAGGCCATGTATCAAACTAAACAACAAGGTAAGGCTGGATATAGAGTCTTTGACGCTGAATCGTAATTAAGATTAAAGGTCAAAGGTATTTAGTCACAAGACTTTTGACCTTATAATAATTCCTATCTAGTTTCATACTGCACTTGGATGGAAGCTCGAAGAAACCGACTTTGTTAAATAATGTCACAATCAAATATCCACAATTTAATATTCACAGTTTAATATTCACAATTTAATATTCACAAAGATATTGCTCTCTTCAAATATCTTCTACAGCCAAAAATTAGTTTTAAATCTGGTTCTCAAGTCCAACCTGGGCACTTCGTTTCAATACAATACAGTTTGGAACCTTACCCCGCCTTCTGGGGACTCCTCTCCTTATAAAGTCTACCGTATACACATATATACACATATATCGAAAAATCCCCCTGTTTAAGGTTGAGAAGGGAAGGGATAATCCAAGAATTATGATAAAAACTATACTTTTGTGCTCATCCTCTTAGTAATTATGAACAAAAAAGCTATAATATCCATACTTAAAATTGTCTATAAAATTTAAAAACATTAATAAATACAAAGAAATATTAAACAATATATTGACATCGCAAAAATAGTTGATGGAAGAAAATGTGGTGGGGATATATTAGGATGAGATTTGCTTAATGCACTGTTATTTGACTAACAATCAATGTTGGATTTAGAAGCGATAGACCAATTGAGAAAAGTATTGCAGAAACTTAAATTTAAAGTTTTGACAATATTTCTTATTGTTGTATTTGGGATAGTGATTTCATCAGTAAAGCCAGCCCAAACACAAGAGCCGGTAACGTTAAATTTACTGATGACAGCCCCCGATGCCGAGCCTTGGAAGAATGGAATAGTAAAGGATTTTGAAGTAAAAAACCCCGGTATTCGTATCAAGATTATTGAAGGTCCGAATGCTACAGATTTGTTAGAAAATATGTACACTTCTGCCTTTATATTGGGGGATTCTCCTTATGACTTAATTAATATGGATGTCATTTGGACACCAAAATTTGCTGCTGCTGGTTGGTTGTTAGACTTGACAGATAAAATTACGAAAGATGAATTAGCAGCATTTTCGCAAAAAGATGTAGAAGGGCGGCGTTATAAGGGTAAACTATATGCGGTTCCCATGCGTAGCGATGTGGGAATGCTTTATTACCGAAAAGATTTACTCAAAGAAGCGGGATTTAATCCCCCAGAAAGTTTTGATGATTTAATCAAAATATCCGAAGCTTTAAAAGATAAATCAAAAGATAGATGGGGTTATGTTTGGCAGGGGAAGCAATATGAAGGATTAGCTGCAATGTTTGTGGAAGTTCTGGAAGGTTTTGGTGGTTATTGGGTTAACCCCGAAACATTAGAAGTAGGATTAGATAAACCGGAAACATTACAAGCAATTGAATTTCTGAAAAACACCATTGAAACAGAAATTTCTCCCGACGGAGTCACAACATATCAAGAAGAAGAAACCAGACGGATTTTTCAAAATGGGAATTCAGTTTTCTTAAGAAATTGGCCTTACGTTTGGCCTCTTGCAACTCAAGAATCTTCACCTATCGACGGTAAAATTGCTATCAAACCGATGGTACATAATAAGAATGGAAGCAGCGGAGCTTGTTTGGGTGGTTGGGCTTTAGGAATATCGAAATCTACCAAACATCCCGAAGAAGCTTGGAAAGCAATTCAGTATTTTACTTCCGAAGAAGCACAGCGAAAATTTATCTTAGAAGCTGGTTTTGTACCCAGTCGTCGTTCGTTATTTACAGATCCACAAATTGTCGCAAAATATCCACATTATCCTGAATTATTGAAAGTTGTAGATAAAGCAGTATTACGTCCACCCATTGCTCAATACGCTCAAGCATCCGACATTTTACAACGCTATCTTTCGGCTGCATTAACAAACCGAATCACTCCCGAAGCAGCGATGAAGAATGCTGCATCCGAAACTCGTCAGTTGTTAGGTAGGTAACAGGTAATTGGTAATTGCTGATGGGTAATCGAAGAAAAATTCTGAACTGTAAACCACTAACAACTAACAACTAACAACTAAATATGGAAACAATTCGGAGTAGAGAACAAAAAACGGCTTTAATTTTGTTAATACCAGCGATGCTGTTGCTGTTGTTGGTTTTTGGCTATCCCATCGCTCGCGCTTTTTGGTTGAGTTTGTTTACGGAAAATTTGGGAACGCAATTGCAGCCTGTTTTTTCGGGCTTTGATAATTATGCCAGGATGGCAGGAGATGGGCGGTTTTGGCAAAGCTTTCTTGTCACAACTATATTTACTAGCGCGTCAGTAATTTCGGAATTGATATTAGGTTTGGTAATCGCTTTGGTATTAAATCAGCAGTTTTTTGGACGTGGTTTAGTAAGAACAACAGCCATTTTGCCTTGGGCTTTACCTACTGCTTTAATTGGTTTGGCTTGGGCTTGGATTTTTAACGATCAATACGGTGTAGCAAACGATATCTTATTGCGATTCGGCTTTATTGAAAACGGGATTACCTGGCTAGGAGATCCAACTTTAGCAATGGTTGCAGTTATTTTTGCTGATGTTTGGAAAACTACACCTTTTATCAGTATTTTGCTGTTAGCTGGTTTGCAATCAATATCAAGCGATTTGTATGAGGCACATTCGATTGATGGAGCAACTCCTTGGCAAAGTTTCCAGCAAATAACTCTGCCACTTTTGATACCACAAATCTTGATAGCCGTATTATTTCGCTTTGCTCAAGCATTCGGCATCTTTGATTTAATTTCCGTAATGACAGGTGGTGGCCCCGGAGGAGCAACAGAAGTGGTATCGCTTTATATCTACTCCACCATCATGCGTTATTTAGACTTTGGTTACGGTGCAGCTTTGGTTGTAGTAACTTTTATGCTGTTGATTTTCGCCGTAATTATTGCAAGTTTACTACTTCGTGTATCTCGCACGAGTACTTAAAAGTAAGTATTGGCCATTGGGCATTAGTAAATTATTTACTAACAACCAACAACTAACTACTAACAACTAACTACCAATATGAAAAAAAATCTTCTAAAACAAATATTGCTATGGTTGGCAATTATTTTTGTCGTTGTATTTAGTTTGGCTCCAGCTTTATGGCAGTTATTGACTTCATTTAAGCTGAATGAAGATATTTCCAAACTTCCTACTATTTACTTTCCAACTCGCTTTACTTTAAGTCATTATACGGAATTATTCGACCGTCGCCCTTTCTGGCGCTATATATTAAATAGTGCTTTTGTTTCAATTCTTTCTACAGCTTTTGCTTTGGGTATAGGTGCCCCGGCTGCTTATGCTTTGGCTCGTTTGCGTCCGAAGGGTCAAAATATTATTCTTGCGAGTATTTTAGTTGTTACACTTTTCCCTGGAATTCTACTATTTTTTGGATTATTAGAAATTGTGCAATTTTTGCGTTTAGGTAACAATTATTTAGCACTAATAATTCCTTATACTGCAATAAACTTACCCCTGACTATTTTAGTTCTACGGAGTTTTTTCGAGCAATTACCTAAAGATTTAGAAGATTCTGCAAGAGTTGATGGCTACAATACTTGGCAAACATTAACACAAATAATTTTACCAATGACTCTTCCGGCTTTGGTAACGACGGGAATTCTCACATTTATTTTTGCATGGAATGAGTTTATATTCGCACTTACATTCATTACCCGTGATGATATGAAAACAATTCCCGTTGCCGCAGCCCAATTAAGTGGTGCTTCAACTTTTGAAATACCTTATGGTCCCATTGCCGCAGCGACAGTTTTAGGAACATTACCCTTAGTACTATTAGTTCTATTTTTCCAGCGCAAAATTGTTCAAGGGCTTACCGCAGGAGCAGTCAAGGGATGACTTAGCAGTGAACAGTGAGCAACAAGTAGTAAGTAGCAAGTAATGAGTAGCAAGTAAAGAGTTGTTAGTTAAAAATTAATTTTTCCTTGTTTCTTCCTAATTACCAATTACCTATTATCATTTCTCCTTCCTAATCTTCCCATGCTCAATTCCCAATTCCCAATCCAAAGTCTAAAATCCAAAATTCAAGAATGGCTAAACTTCAACTTACAAACTTAAACAAAACCTTTTCTCCAAAAGTAATTCCGGTTAAGGATATTAGTTTATCTGTGGATGATAGCGAATTTCTGACGTTATTAGGGCCAAGCGGTTGCGGTAAATCTACAACCTTAAGAATGATTGCGGGTTTAGAAGAAGTTACCAAAGGAAAAATATTTCTGGGTAAAGAGGATATTACCTATAAACGCGCAGGCGATCGCAACATGGCGATGGTGTTCCAAAGTTACGCGCTATACCCACACATGACAGTACGGGAAAATCTAGCTTCAGGATTAAAGTTAAAAAAAGTACCCAGTGGTGAAATACAAAGCCGAGTTACTGAAGTAGCAGCGCTTTTAGGATTAGAAGAGTTATTTCAACGCAAACCCGGACAACTTTCTGGTGGACAAAGACAGCGTGTTGCTGTAGGTAGAGCCTTGGTACGTAAAGCTGAAGCTTATTTATTAGATGAACCTTTGAGTAACCTTGATGCACTATTGCGGGAAAGAGTGCGAGCCGATATCAAGCAGATATTTGCAGCACAACAAGCGCCGGTAGTTTATGTTACCCACGACCAAACCGAAGCAATGACGCTTTCTTCTAAAGTCGCGGTATTAAATAACGGTTACGTACAGCAACTTGCACCGCCAGCAGATATTTACAACCATCCTGCCAATTTATTTGTAGCCGGTTTTGTGGGCAGCCCTCAGATGAATTTGCTTACTATCCCCTGCAAAGGAAACAGCGCCATGCTGGGAGATTTTTCTGTTACTACACCAAAATTTTCTACTTCACCACCGCAAATTGTTTTAGGTATTCGTCCCGAACACGTTCGCGTTGCGCTACCAGAAGATACGCAAACCTTGAAAGGAAGAGTTTATCTGGTAGAGAACTTAGGAATGTACAAACTAGTCAGCGTACATGTTGCTAGTTCTCAAACAGAACTGCCGACTATCCGCGCTTTATTACCTCCAGATCAAAATTGGGATAACGAAGAAATTACCCTTGCTCTACCCTCAGAGAACATTCACTGGTTTGATGTTGAGTCGGGGAATGCGTTGCAGTGAGCAGTTATCAGTGAGCAGTTAACAGTTAAGGTTTACAATTAAATAACTCCTAACTCCTAACTCTTAACTTGTTAAAAACTTATTTATCTTGGCTTTTACTTCTGGTAGCTTCATGTAGGCATCTGCGGCTTCTAGTAAATTATTGATATTTTCTTGGCTTGCATCGTCTAAATCATCGCTCAGATGTTTACCGGTTAAATGTTTATCAAGCTTAAATTGTAAGCGTACAATTTGTTCGTGAACTATTTGCTTGCTAATATATTCGTAGATATCGGAAGAACCATCAAACAATACGCCAACAATCGGACGCGCCCATTCAAACAAACCCCAGGCTCGTGCTTTTTCAAAAGGGATAATTCGAGTTCTATCTCCGGTGCCGATGGAAAGTACGCTAATATCTTTGGGTGAATAACCACATCGTAATGCTTCTGCAATACCGCAACTAGAAGGATTATTTGCCGCAACTCCACCATCAATAGCCGAATATATAGTTTTAATTGAATAAGTAGATGTTTTATCGGGAATTCTATCCCAAGCTGGGTTTACAGTTGCTTTTCTACTAGAACCAATATAATTTTTAATAACTCTAGTTTGTCCGCTACCTCTACCGTCGGTAATTCTAATTTCAGCATTTTCATATACTGCATCTACGGTAGATTCATTATCGCTAAAAATAATAGTATTTATACTTGCGTCTTTAACGTTGCCAATAACTCTTTTATCTAATTTATGTGCGGGGAAATAAGTCGGAGCCGATGCGGAAGAAACACATACTTCCCATAAAGGAACGTTACCATATGGTTTGTCGGGTCGCCAGCTTTTAAAAATAATCGGATTGCGTTCAATAGTGTCGTAGGATACTACTAATAATCTGGGAGAAGTTCCGATATCTAAAAGTCTGGTTTCACCAAAAACGCCTTGTAAAACTTGAATTAAATTATTATCGGAATATTTCGGAGCAGATATACCGTATTTTAATAGTAAAGGAATTCTTTGTAGAGAAAAAAGGCTTTGATAGGGAAAAATACTTGAGCTTTTATTCTCAAAAAAATCGACAATATCTTCACAATTACGTCCTGTTGCGATAGCAGCCGCCACAATAGAACCTGTAGAAGTTCCTACAACTAAATCAAAGTACTCGTTTAACGGACGATTAATTTGCTTTTCGATATTCGCCAACATTTTTGCTGCAACAATTCCTCTAACCCCTCCACCATCTAGGCTTAATATCCGAAAAGGCATTTCGATAATTCTCCCTGTATGATTATTGATAAATATATATTTGCCGGAGTATATTATTAATAATATTGGTAGTAACTGCAATAATAAAATATACAAAATACGGAAGTAATGATAGTAAATTTTTGATAGCAGTTTTAATTAATAAGTTTTATAATTTTTGATATTCGAGCTTTACTTATATTAAACAGGTAATATTCTCAATTTAAACTTTAGTATAGACATCTTGCTCATATCAAAAGCTATAAAAATGAAAATATGTTATCGTTTTTCGATTGGTAAACTTTGCATTGTGATTTTTCTGTAAAATCACTTGTTTATTAAAAAACAATTAGCTAATCTGACAGTTAGTCTACATAAAAATACTTGTTTGGGAGTAATTAAGGGTGACGAAGCTTAAAGCATTATCAGTAGCATCCGCTAGTGCAGCATTAGTTCTTTCAAGTACGGTGCAAACAGCTAAAGCTGCAAACTTCAACCCCGCGCCAATTTATCAGGATTTTGGTAGCTACAGCACGATTATTTCTAGAAACAATGATTTAGCAGATATTTATTTTCCCAAACCTAAAGATTCACAGACAGAGAATAATTCTTTTCCTGTAGCTTTGTTATTGCAAGGTGCCAATGTAGATAAATCAAGCTATTCTAAATACGCTAGTATTGTGGCTCGCTACGGTTTTGTGGTAGTTGTACCGAATAGAAAGCGAACGATTTCACAATTTGGTAGAACGGGACTTTTTGCTGAAACTTCTCAGATAGATAATGTTTTAGCACAGATAAAAGCAGAAGATTTATTACCGAATTCACCTATAAAAGGTATTGTAAATACAGATAAATTAGCATTATTAGGTCATTCTTTCGGGGGCGCTGTTGGACTATCAGCAATTGCAAACACTTGTATCCCTCTTATATGCGAAGGTTCGTTTGAGCAACCAGACGAATTAGTTGCAGGAGCATTTTTTGGCGCAAACCTCCGCAACCAAGCCACACAGGAATTTATCCCCATTAACAATTCAAAAATTCCTACGGCATTAATACAGGGAACCCGCGATGGTGTAGCCCTTCCTTTCCGAGCCGAAAGAACTTACGATAATATTCAAAATCCTCCCAAAGCTTTAATTAGCATTTTAGGTGCAAATCACTACGGTATTACCAATACTAATAACCCTGATGGACCATTTTCAGACCCTAATAATCCAACAATACCTCAAGAAGTGGCGGTAGAAACTGTTGCCCGTTGGAGTGGTTTATTTTTACGCGCTAGCGTACTCAACGATAAAAAAGCTTTTGATTATGTATATTCGACTGGTGATGCATTGGATAAAAACGTAAAAGTTACGAGTCAAATAAAATCAGTTCCCGAAACTTCTTTTATCTGGGGTTTAGGATTTTTTAGTATTGGGATTTTATTGTGGAAACGAAAAAAGTAATTTTCAAGCTGCATTATGTGCCATCCATAAACAATCATCAAGTTTGAAATTTGTGAATGTAGCTTCAAAAGATGATTTCAAGGGGCTACAGGCATACAAACCAAAACTTATAGTTTCCTCTGGTGGTGCAGGAGGATCGAGTTTACCCATTTCAACTGATGTCTCACCAAGATAATGTAAATGAAAAATTCTCATTTGCTTAAAATTGATGCCATCTAGTGACGTTTCAATGAGAAAATCTGGCCCTCGACGGTTGAGACGATACCATATTGTAGTTGTCGTAGGTATATCTGTTGTTGCCCAATCCGAATAACCATAATTAGTAACAACGCTACCCAAACGTGAAAAATTTTCGGTTTCAAATTCAATAGATGCTTTAAACCAGTTATCGCTATTGATATAAATAATTAAACCGCATTGATCGAATTTAACTTGATATTCAAATGACGCTTGTACCGTAAATGAAAAATTGCTTCTATTTTCAACTAAAACAGCCGGAGCATTATCATTTCTAAATCCATAGTAACTACGCTGCCAGAAATCCGTATTTGGCTCTGTTGTGATTTTCACAAACTGGTGATTATTTTCAAAAAATTTCGGTTGATTCAGCCACTTACCGTTAGAAAAATCCATATTAATCCTGTTCACCAGCTATTATTCACGCATTTTATTCCTTGCTTTCTAACGTAGTCGCGATAAGTAATGAACGCAAACGATTATATTACACGCTTGGAGTATCCGAATTCAAAAAGCTGTTTTTATTTTCAATTTAATTTGAATTTAAAAGTAGTAAAAAAAATTTTAGTGGTAAAGCATGAGATAATAGAAGAAATTAAATATTATTTTTTAATATAATGGCAGTGTTAGCAATTTTTTTATAATGGTTATGCCTTCCCATTATAAAAATTACTTTATACAGAAAATAATACCACGAAACTGTTACTAATCAAAAAACTCGCTACTTTTCTCGAATTCGTTATCAAGCAATTATCTATACAGATAAAGTAAAAAAGTAAGTAATTATCTCATTATAGACGGGATTAAATAGGATGCATTTGTAATAAATACAGCACAAAAAAAAGACGTAGTACGGCTACGTCTATACTTTACTGCTAAAATTACCAATTACCAATTCCCTATTTACCTTGAATATCCAAATCTACTTTTAAAGTAGAATTTAGAGGCGTTTCTTCCAAAGTATTGATATTTTTACCAATATATTTACTGTCAGCTAGTAAGGAAAGCTGTGAATTTATTGGCATTACTTTATCAAGGTCAACTGTAGCTTTTCCTTCGGCTCTACTTCTAAATGTTTGTAGAGTCAAAATACCGTCTAAAGGCAATCCTGGATAGTCAATTACTTGAGAAGATTTTTCTTGTTGCTGCAAATTAACGTTTAAAGTAGCAACACCATTTTTAACATTGACTAACTCATAAGTAGTAGTTTGATTCAGATTAATTCCGTTGATGCTAGTATCGGAACTAACTTGCCATTTTGCACCAGTTCCTATAGCTTCTGCTGGTAGCGGAGAAGATAACTGTTGTAAAGAATTAGATAATTGTTCGACGAGAAACTTGATATTTACATCTACTGTTTTAGGAATTGCGTAATTTAGTTTTTTAGTTCTTCCTTGATTATCAATTACAGCAGCAGCTCTAAAATTCTCTAATTGTCCTATTTGCTTGCTAATTACTTTAATTAATTCCGGACGAGTTTGAGCATCGCCTTTGATTTTGACATCGGAATAAGCAATATCATAGTGAATATCTCCATTAGAATCTACCTTTTTAACAGTAGAATCTAAAGTAATTAGATAAGCTGGTAACTTTGCTCTAGGCATTTTAAAATCACCAATAGACATCAAAGTGTCTTTATTCAAAGTGACATTTATAGTTTGCTTGGTACCAACCTTTGGAGTGAAACGTAATTTTTCTTTGTTACCAGTTCCCGTACTAATAACTTTTAATTGTGGAACTTTTGCAGCTTGAGTTTTAGTAGCTTGCTTTTGAGTTTGAATAACTACAGAAGAAGAGGTTTGAGCGTTGACACTTCTTAAATTTTGCTCTAATCCCCATCCAGCAAAAACTAGAAAAATCGAACTAGCTAGAAATAATCTTTTCATGTGTTTATATGATTACAATTTGAAGTATTAAGTGTACGGTAAGGGAAATTGCAGACGAAACGATTAACTATTCTACCTTCAGATAGCAAAAAAATTAGATAAATAATTACAATCAGTTTTAGCGGACTTTAAAGATGATAAACTGATGGATTGCAAACGGTTGAATCTCGTTTTATTGACAACTCAGTATATTTGAAAGTTCCCAAGTATTGGAAACAGCGAACAGTCAGCTGTTAAGAGTGAACAGTCAACTGTTAAGAGTTGAGTAATTACCAATTACCAACTACCAATTACCAATCCCCCCATGCCTAGTTCCCAATTCCTAAATTATTATGAGTATTATCGTCTTCGGCAGCATTAATATGGACTTGGTAGCGACAGCACCTCATTTACCGACTGCTGGAGAAACTTTGTTAGGGCATGATTTTTTTCAAGCACCGGGTGGTAAAGGTGCTAATCAAGCAGTCGCGATCGCAAAGTTAGGCATTCCCACGGAAATTATTGGACGTGTTGGCAAAAAAAGTTTTAGCGAGGAACTTATTTATTATCTCCAAGCTGCCGGTGTCAAAACAGACAATGTGTTTGTGGATGAAACAGTAAGTTCTGGTGTGGCAATTATTAATGTAGATGATGCCGGTGAAAATCAAATCGTAGTGATTCCCGGTGCAAACGGACGGGTAAATTTAGAAGATGTAGAAAGATTATCGCCGCTATTACCCCACGCAAAAGCACTTTTACTACAATTAGAAATTCCCCTATCTGCTGTAATTGCAGCAGCAGAGGCAGCACAAAAAGCCGGAGTAAAAGTAATTTTCGACCCCGCACCAGCACAAAAAGAGTTACCAGAAGAACTTTACCCCTTAGTAGATATTCTGACACCGAATGAAGTTGAAGCCGCTCAATTAGTAGGTTTTCCGGTGAATAGGGAAGATTCCGCCAAGAAAGCAGCAGAAGTTTTATTGCAAAAAGGCGTAAAATGTGCAGTTGTTAAACTTGGTGCCAAAGGCGTTTATTGTGCTACCCAGACAGAAAGCTTTTTTACACCCGCATTTTCCGTAAAAACTGTTGATACCACAGCCGCAGGAGATGCTTTCAACGGAGGATTAGCCGCAGCAATTTCTCAAGAACTTTCCTTACATCAAGCCATAATTTGGGGTAGTGCAGCAGGTGCTTTAGCTGCAACCAAATCCGGCGCACAGCCTTCGCTACCAGATAGAGATACGTTCGATAAATTTTTACAAGAAATGAAATAGTAATTGGTAATTGATAATTGTTAACTGCTCACTGCTCACTGTTTCCGCTCTCCCTTCCACATATAATATTTAATAAAAAACTATGATTGATACAATCCTACGTCGGGGTAGAGTAGTTTCATTTAATACAGAAGAAAGCCAAATTATAGATATTGCTATTAAAGAAGGTAAAATTACAGCAATTTCCCCGAATTTGAAGGAATCTGCTTCTCAAGAAATCGATTTATCAGAAAAATTAATTTCTTCTCCCTTTGTTGAATCGCATATTCATTTAGATTCGGTTTTAACTGCCGGAGAACCCCGTTGGAACGAGAGTGGGACGCTATTTGAAGGAATCAAAATTTGGGGCGATCGCAAACGTAAAATTTCCATCGAAGATGTGAAAAATCGCGCTTTGACGATGTTGAAACAACAAGCGGCTCAAGGTATATTATTTGTCAGAACCCATGCAGATGTCAGCGAACCGCAGTTAATTGCGCTACGGGCTTTACTTGAATTGCGCTCGGAAGTCAAAGATTGGATGACAATGCAGGTTGTTGCATTTCCTCAAGATGGGATTTATTCGCATTCGCAAAATGAGGTTTTACTCGAAAAAGCTTTAGAAATGGGTGCGGATGTGGTAGGAGGAATCCCCCATTATGAATTAACCAGAGAAGATGGTGTGCGCTCGGTAAAAAAGACATTTGAATTAGCGGAAAAATACAACCGTTTGATTGACATCCATTGCGATGAAATTGATGACGAACAATCGCGGTTTTTAGAAGTTGTTGCGGCTGAAGCTATTCGTAGAAAAAATGGTAGTAGAGTTACAGCCAGCCATACAACCGCTTTTGGCTCTTACAACAATGCCTATGCGTTTAAATTAATGGGTTTTCTCCAACAGGCTCAAATCAATTTTATCGCCAATCCGTTGATTAATATTACCTTGCAAGGACGTGCCGATACTTATCCCAAACGCCGGGGAGTCACCCGCGTCAAGGAGCTATGGCAGAATAACTTAAATATTAGTTTTGGTCACGATTGCGTTCAAGACCCTTGGTATAGTTTGGGTACGGGAAGCATGTTAGATGTGGCTCATATGGGAGTTCATATTTGTCACATGACTGGGCGCGATGAAGTAAATGCTTGTTATCAAATGGTTACAGGCAATGGAGCTAAGACATTAAATTTAGGAAATAAATACGGTGTTGAAGTTGGTAAACCTGCATCTTTGATTGTCTTAGACGCAAAAGACTACTACGACGCTGTTCGTACTCGCATTCAACCACTTTACGTCATTTCCCAAGGTAAAATCATTGCTGCAACTACACCAGCAACCACTAACTTTTCATCGACAGGGATAATACAAAATTCCTCTTCATTAGAAAAATCTGTTTCCTTATCCAAAGTGCTGTAGATATCCTATTTTCTGTACCTTTACCCATCGATTCAACAACCTGCGGTCAATGTATAGATATTTATCTATGATTACGATTATAAATATCAAGGTTATGATGGACAACTTGATGAAATAATTAATCTTGTTTTAATTTCTAAAGTTGTAAATCACTTTGAAAAATTTTCTTTTGCAAACTAAAATTCAACAAAATAGCATGAAATCATTTAAATTGGTAGCATTGACATTAGTATTAATTTCGGGAAGTATATTAGCTACCTCTTGTAATGAGAATGCATCTTCAGCTAACAACGTGAATTCAGAAGCTCCGAATAGTTCAGATAATTGTATTACTGAGAAAGATGTTATCGATGCTCAAGAAACTTGGGGTAATGCAGTTATTGAAATTGGCAAAGCATACAAAAATAAAGGAGACTATACAACCGTAGCAGTAGAAACTGTTGATAATCTATACGGTTATGATGAAGGAAAAGTTTTATTCAAGCCTACTTTAGCTTCAGAAGGACAGTTTCGTTTAACGGAAGAAGAAGCTGTATCATATTTTGTCAAAGGTAAAGTTGGTGAAGACAAAGGATTTGCACTTCGACCTTGGAGTAAAGTACGATTTGAAAATGCCGGAGTCAGCGTTGGTTGTAGTGATGCCGTCGCTATGGGCAATTACTATTTCACCGATGCCAATACTGGTAAAGAAACAAAAGTTGAATATACTTTTGGTTATCGTAGAAACAACGATGGCAAGCTGCTGATTGACTTACATCATTCTTCTTTACCATTTAATCCTACCGAACAGTAATTTAATTTTAATTTTTGACAACGTAAAAGTTATTTAATCTAGTAGCCCAAAATTTTTAGAGGCTGCTATTTTTTTAGATCGCAATTAATCTAATTATGTTGTCAAATTTAGCAATTATATTAAATTTGTTTGTATTGGAATAATTCTAGTTTCCTCTTCTTCCCTCTTCCTCCGTGTTCTCTGTGTCTCTGCGGTTTTTTATCCCAAGCCAATGCTACTTAACTTAATTTTACTTTTACTATTAATCTAACAAAAAAGAAACATGAGCAGAAACAACTTTCCAGCCTTCTGAAAAACGCTGCCACATTTGGCTTTGTCTGCCATAACGCTGTTCACCATTGATAAAGCGACGAAATTCGAGAGTTATTACCGCACTATCTTCACCAAAAGTAACTACTTTCAAATTAATGATTTCTCGTTCTAATCTAAAATTTGGGCGTGAATTGCGAAAAGCTCTGATATCTTCAGCACCATATTGATTTTCATTTAATCCAAAACGAACCACATCCATAGAATCCCAAAAAAATCCATCCAGCACATCTGTATTGTTACTACATAAAGCCGCTTCGTACTTCATATACAACTCTGTCAACTCAGCTACCAAAGCTGGATTATTAACGGTATTATCCATAATTTCCTCAATAATCTTTACCACAAAATACATCTTACGTGATACAAATTAATAGGTTCTCAAAACTTTACACATAGCCTTGCTTTTTGAAAGGGTTGAAGAAATCCGAATGTTTAAATAACTGGTTGGAAAACGATTTGTGCCTCCCGAGTATAGGATAGTTAAATTGAAACAATTATCTGTGCTTTAGATATTACTAACAAAGTCCCGGTAACATTATAAATTGTGCAAAGAATAAGCAAACAAAGAAACTATATAGTATCAGATAGTGGCGAAAATAATAAAATATTGATTTTAAGTTTACGCTTTTTTATTCCGATTATTTTCCTGTCTTGATATAGTACAAATATAGAAACTTATGATATTATCTTTTAATTAAAATAGCACTACGTCATTAGGTAAGGACATCAATAAAGACTTTAACATATAGACCTTTAACCGTATCCGTAGCGCTATATTAGTTTTTAATTAAAATTGCTATTTAATCAATTTCAATCCTAGAAACAAAGCTGTAACAGTACCTGCAACACAAATTTCACCTTTAACTATTTTTTCTAAGATGTTATCTACAGGAATTAGTATCACTTCTATTTCTTCTGTAATATCTAACTTCCTTTTTCCTACTTTTGTAACGTTTTCTGCTACAAACAAATGTAATTGATTTGTGTCTTTACTGGGCTTATCATAAAAAGTTGCTATCTTCTTGACAGATGAAGCAACATAACCAGTTTCCTCTTCAAGCTCCCTTTGAGCAGCAAATTCACCGCTTTCTTGTTCTGGATTAAAACCGCCAGCAGGAAGTTCAATAAAAAAATCACTTATTGCATGTCTATATTGCTTAACAAAAACAACTTCTTGATTGCTAGTAATTGGTAAAATAATCGCTACATCCGGCCGCACATATACAAAATAATCATCAACTACTTCTCCGCTGGGTAATTCTATTTTATCTCGCCTGACTTTACACCAAGGATGGTTTAATGCCATTTCTGAGTGCAAAACATTCCACTTCTCTAAACTTGCCATAATCATTTCGCATTAAAGGGACAAAGATATATTTTATATAGCATTCCAAAATCATTCCTAAATCATTTGTGAGATTTGAGAAACCCGGTTTTGATGAAAAACCGGGTTTCTGAGAGCTATCTTTCTCACGACTCATATCGGATTGGTATAGAATAATTATTTGATAATTTGAAACATAAGTATATACGACAATTTTATTCTGCTATCGATAATTTTCTGCTTAGCTTAAGGTTAAAGTATTGCATTCAAAATATTATTATTCCTTATACAAAGCACGCCGATCATAAACTAAAAAATGGGGTACTTAAATTAACGCCTCATAGTAGCCTGGGAATCTCCCCACTAGAATCAACTCACTAAGCCCAATTTTTGATTATGCAAATTGATCTAGAAGTATTTACAGTCAACAAACGCTTTCCTTTAACCATAAGTCGCGGTACCACTGCAAAAACAACAAATCTATGGGTAAAAATATCAGAAGATGGTATCGAAGGTTGGGGAGAAGCATCACCATTTAGCATCGGCAATTATCCCCAATCCACTGAGGTGATTCAAAAATCTATACTGCAAATTGCTCCTAGTTTACAAAATAAGCATCCGCTACAGCGTCAGCAAATCGAACAACTTTTAGTTAAAGCACAAATCCCTTCTGCTGCCAAAGCCGCCATCGATACAGCCCTACACGATTGGATGGGAAAACGCGCCGGTTTACCTTTATGGCAAATCTGGGGACTTGATAAAAGCGCTATCAAACCGGTTTCCGTAACTATAGGTATTAGCTCTCCCGAAGCTGCCAAAAAAAGAGTCAGGGATTGGCTGCAATTTATGGATGTAAAAATGTTAAAAGTAAAACTGGGCAGCCCTGACGGTATTGAAGCAGACAAACAAATGCTTGATGCTGTACATCAAGAAGCTCCCATTCCAGATTTGTATGTAGATGCAAACGGTGGCTGGAGTTTGGAAGATGCCCGAAAGATATGTTTTACACTTGCGGATATCGGTGTAAAGTATGTTGAGCAGCCTTTAGCAAAAGGACAAGAGCAGAATTTGATCGAACTCAAAAAGTCATCTCCTCTACCTATTTTTGTTGATGAAAGCTGCTTTACTAGTGCCGATATTCCTCGTCTTGCAGAATGTGCTGACGGTGTTAACATCAAGCTGATGAAATCGGGAGGTTTAACCGAGGCAATGCGGATGATAAATACAGCCCGCGCTTACGGTTTACAGGTAATGTTCGGTTGCTACTCTGATAGCGCGATCGCAAACACCGCTCTCGCGCAACTAGCACCACTAGCCGATTACTTAGACTTAGATAGCCACCTGAATTTAATTGACGATCCGTTTACGGGGGCATCGATCCAGGAAGGCAGAATTTTACCAAATAATTTACCAGGGTTGGGAGTACAACGGAGTGCGTTTGCCGCTTAATCAAAAAATTGCGATTTTATTACATGAGGGAATTCGCGGAACTCATGGTAAAACAGGATTATCTTTATTGCGTTATAGCGATGCGCCGATAGTTGTTGCTATCGATCGCGATTGTTCGGGAGAGTCTTTAGAAGAGTTAACGGGTATCAAACGCAACGTGCCAATTGCTGCCTCTGTAAAAGATGCGCTGCAATTTAAACCCCAGGTTTTAGTAATTGGCATTGCTCCTAAAGGTGGCAATTTACCGGATGATTACTGGCACGAAATTAAAGATGCCCTAGTGGGGGGAATGTCAATAGTCAATGGTTTGCATACTCCATTAGGAAAAAGCCCGGAATTGAAAACGCTGCTGAAACCGGGACAGTTAATTTGGGATGTTCGCAAAGAGCCGTCTAATATCGGTGTATGTACCCTCGCAGCCAGAAGCCTTTCCTGCAAGCGGGTTCTAACCGTAGGAACCGATATGGCAGTTGGTAAAATGTCCGCAAGCTTAGAGTTAAATCGTTCGTCTCGATTGCGGGGTTTGCGTACTAAATTCATCGCCACAGGGCAAACTGGTTTGATGCTCGAAGGTGATGGTGTAGCTCTAGATTCAGTGCGAGTTGATTTTGCTGCCGGTGCGGTAGAACAAATTGTTATGCGCTACGGTAAAAATTACGACATATTACATATTGAAGGACAAGGTTCTTTATTACATCCAAGCTCTACAGCAACATTACCCTTAATACGCGGTTCTCAACCTACCCAAATGATTTTGGTACATCGTTTAGGACAACATCAGGTGATTGAAGGTGTACCAATTCCACCGTTAGTAAAAGTAATTAAATTATACGAAATGGTTGCTAGTGGTGCCGGTGCTTTTGCGTCTGTACCTGTAGTAGGCATTGCTTTAAATACCCGTAATTTTGATGAGGATCGGGCAAAAAAAGCTATTTCACTCGTAGAATCAGAAACCGGATTACCCTGTACTGATGCAATCAGATTTGGTGGGGATAAGCTATTAGATGCGGTAATGAGAAGTTGAAAAGATATTCTTATCGTAACTATAAAATTAAGAAATAAATTTACAGTTTAAATAGTAACTAGGTACTACAAACATAAATACAAGTACAACTTACGTAACTGGCACATTTTTTTGTCGGGTGCTTGTAAACTGAGTAATTGTAAAAGGAATAATAAGATATAGGTTATGTACTCCGCCACATTAACTATGCGGGGTGACGAGCGCTTGTAAAAAGCCCTTCTAAAGCGCGGAGTCAGCAAAGGAAGAGAATAAAGAGAATTAATTAGAGTAGACATAAAATTTATTTTATCCTTCTCCCACTGCTTGCCCTTACCCATCAATTTTAATGAAATCGAGTAGTAAGTTTAAAGATGAGATTCTCAATCAACCGAATCTAAACTAAGGTAATTAAGTTATATAAAATTATGGCTGGTCAATAAAGTGTTTTTTACTATTCTTTGTAATTACTATTGCTCTAAATACCCGTAATTCAATCTAAAAAATTGCGGTAGAATGAAATCTAGAATTGATAAACATAAACTTTTATACACAATAGTTACTCATGACAATTTGACGAAAAAAATGAAAAATATATTAAGATAGCAAGTAACAGGTTATACGATTGATATTTGAGGGTTATTATCCAGTGCAGGGACAAGCCCTTTCCCCTTCTGAGATAAAACACGATAGAATAAATTCAAAAATTCAATATAGAATTAATTTTTATCAATTTAACGGTTCCTTAACGACAATCTTATCTAATGAGTAAGTTTACAAATACTCGATATTAGCTTTCGATTAGTCATTATAGGAACTGAAATTAAAAATGTTCTTTGTCAAGATTAAGGGCATTCTCAATTGCTGATAGGTTAAGCTGATGCTCACAGACACGATTCTCCGTAATCGCTACAAAATTCTTCAAGAACTGGGACGCGGTGGATTTAGTGTCACCTATCTTGCGGTAGATATGGATTTACCAGGAAATCCCAAATGTGTAGTTAAACAACTCAAAACTCGGCACTCCAATAACACAATTTTGCAGATTGCCAAAAAGTTGTTCGACAGAGAAGCACAGGTACTCTATCGTTTGGGTAAGGGACACAAACAAATTCCCGAAATGTTCGCGCATTTTGAGGAAAACGATGAATTTTATTTAGTTCAAGAATTTGTCGATGGACACGATCTGACTAAAGAAATTAAACCACGGACGCGATTGAGTGAGGAAAAGGTAACCAAGCTTTTACAAGAAATATTAGAAGTACTAAGTTTTGTTCATGAAAATGAAGTGATTCACCGCGATATCAAATTGCGGAATATTATGCGCCGTCGTGAAGATGGTAAAATCGTTTTAATTGATTTTGGTGCGGTCAAAGAAATCAAAGGCTTGGCAAAAAACGAACAAGGTGATGTAAATTCTACTTTGATTATCGGTACACCGGGCTACATGCCAGACGAGCAAGCTAATGGTAAGCCAAGATTATGTAGCGATGTTTATGCAGTCGGAATGCTGGGTATTCAAGCTTTGACTGGTATACCTCCCCGCGAGTTACCATTTAATCCTAATAATGGTGAATTAATTTGGCGCGATTCGGCAAAAATAAGCGATAGATTGGCTGAAGTTTTGACAGGCATGGTAAGGCACCACTTTAGCCAGCGCTATAAAACAGCAGCAGAAGCTTTAAGAGCGCTCAAATCGCCTGAAATGTTGCTACCCAATACTTCTTTGGCTTACGAAGCACCAGTAACTTTACCGTCTACTGTTCGTCAATCTCGCCCTAAAACACTGCAATCTTTAGGATTGGTTGGTTTAATCGGAGTTGCATTTGGATTAGGAGCTTTTGGTTGGAACTTGTTTCGCTATAATTCAGTTAGCAACAAACCAGTTCAGACTACAGAAATTTCACCGACTGTAAATAAGTTAAATCCTTCAACAAAACCCGAAAGTTTGAAGCCAACCCCATTAAAATTTTCACCTTCTACAGCTAACAGAGACAGCTATAATAACAAACCTATTTTTATACCTTTTATACCGTTTTTTAACGAAAATCGACTTCATAGCGATCGCGAAGTTTCTCCATCAAAAACGAAGACGAATAAGGTAAAATCTGTGTTGGATTACCAGCAGAAAAAAAATCAGAAAAATATTCAGAAAAATATTCAGAAAAATATTCACAAACAAAATAAACCGGTTCCCAAAACTTCTATAACTCGCGAACAAAAAGTTGAAAAGAAAGAGCCGCCATCAAGCTTTTTAAATCAGCAGCCTCGAAATAAATCGGAATCTTTACCTCCTATTAACATACCTGCGTCCGAAGATAAAAAAATTGATAATTCTTCCAAACCTTCAATACCACAAACAGTTATAGAAGAATCTAAAACATCTTTACCAACAGAATCTAATTCAGTTGATGAAGTAAAAGATAAAAATAACAATAATAACGCAGGTAATTCAGAAACGGAAACAACTTTACCCAATAAATCCGATTCTGTTGACGAAGTTAAAAATAAACCTGAAACATCAAAACAGCCACCAAAAGAGCAGAAAAAGCCTTTAGAAGAAAAACCTAAACAAACTCCTCCTTCACCCGGTACACCTGCGATTGAAAGCGAATCGTCGCCTCAACTGACTCCATCACCTGCGCCAAATCCCTCACCAACGAAGGGTAAGGATAGCGTCGTAGTTCCAACAAGCGTACCAGAAGAATCTTTAATTCTAGAAAACAACAAATTCATTTATACAGAAGAATCAAAACCTATTTTACCAATTTCAACCCCTGAAGCTGAGGCTAAACCAACCGTTACACCACAAGCAACCCCAACACCCGAAGCTAAAACTCAATCGGTTGCCACACCAGAGCCAACTTCAACACCCGAAGCTAAAACTCAATCGGTTGCCACACCAGAGCCAACTTCAACACCCGAAGCGAAAACTCAATCGGTTGCCATACCAGAGCCAACTTCAACACCCGAAGCTGAAACTCAGCCAGTTGTGACACCGCAGAAAACTTCAAAAACTGAAGAAAATCAACCATCTGCAACACCACAGCCAACCGCAGCACCCGAGGAAATTCAACCGACTCCACAAACCTCTACCGATCCCACAGGTGAAGCTAAGTTTTTAGTTATCCCCGAAGTTTATCCTTCACCCACACCCAAAACCAAAACAAAAGTAACTCCGCAAATTTCTACTTCTCCATTAGAAAATGAGACGCAAGCTATTCCTCAAGCTTCTGCTTCTCCTTCACCTCAAAATCAACCAAAGGTAAAGCCAACACCAACTCCGTCACCTACAGAGCAACCAGGCTTATCCCTCAAACGTTTTGCTATTTAAATTAAATCAAAGGTTTGAATGCTTCAACTTGATTGAAACCATTCAAATCGATGATTATTAAGCCTATAAATGCGCGCACCTTTTCCACCGTATAAAGATTACCATAATAATGGTTATTTTTTTCGCAAATAAAATAATAAAGAACCGATAAAACAATGTTAAGTTTCCGGGCGGGGCTTTGCGTGAGATTGGTATCATTCTTAGACTAGGAAATATACAAATCCTGTTCTATAAAAAGCTTGCCATGAAACGTCAATGGAAGTCATTGATACTTGCCTTCAACTGGGTATTGCTCTCGTTGGGCACTTCTATATTTGTTATCCTGACTCAATCACCTCAAATTACTTTAGCAAAAGAACCTGCGGTAATTATCGAAACTTCTAAAGAAGAAACCTTAACAGACACCGATAAGAAAAAGCCAGAAACTTCCACAGAAGAAACCGATAATAAAAAACCAGAATCAGAAAAAGCTGAGGAAGAAAAGCCAACTCCCGAAGAAATCGCTCGCCAGAAAAAACTCATAGAAGCAGATAAGCTTTATCAAGCCGGAAACATAGCCGAAGCAGAAAAAATATATCGTCAAGCCAAAGATTCTTTTACAACCACAGCCAATATTCAGCCACGTAAAAAAGCCATAGTTAACCCCGAAGAATTATCTCCTGCCGGTAAAGTTTATTGGAGAGAAGCACAAGCGGGAATCGCCAGTAATTTACGAACTAAAACTTTAGTACCCCTTAAGCTTTTAGTAGAAAAATACCCCGAATTTATACCGGGAAATATAAAGTACGCTCAATCTCTGAAAAAATACGGTCAAGAGGAACTCGCTTTACAAGTATTAGAAAGAGCAACATCGCTTTATCCCAATCAAGCAGAATTAGTCAAAGTAAGAGTTGATGCGCTTTCCGACGAGAAAAAATGGATGCAGGCTTCTCTGGCGGCGCGTCAATTTGCCATGCTCAACCCCGATAATCCTCAAGCTCCAGAATTTGTTCAACTTGCAGACGAAAAGTTAAAAAAATACACCTCTTATATCCGTAGAGAAACTAGAGGAAACGCCATAGCTAACATTATTACAGGTGTTGTGGGTTATGCAGCTACGGGTAGTTTGCTCGGTCCATTTTCCGCCCTCGACTCTACCATGATGCTGCTAAAAGGTGAAAAAGGTGTAGGTCGTTCTGTAGCTAAGCAAGCTAAAAAGCGGATGGAATTGATTGAAGACAAAGAAGTAAACGCCTATATTAACGAAATGGGGCAAAAGCTGGCTAAAATTGCCGGTAGAGATGAATTTGAATACGAATTCTTCGTTATACCCGATAAAAATCTCAATGCCTTCGCCCTACCCGGCGGCAAAATTTTCATTCATACAGGCGCGATCGCTAAAACAAATTCGGAAGCAGAAATAGCTGGATTAATCGGACACGAACTAGCTCACGTAGTACTTTCCCACGGATTTCAATTAGTAACTCAAGCCAACTTAATATCCAACGTCACGCAGTATATTCCTCTAGGTGGCACAGTCGGCAGAATACTTACCTTTGATTACAGTCGCGACATGGAGCGTCAAGCAGATAGATTGGGCACGAGGCTCCTAACAGCAGGTGGTTACGCTGCCGACGGCTTGCGTAACTTAACTTTAACCATGAAAAAACAGCAGAAAAATGCTCCTCCTGTATGGTTATCTACCCACCCCGGAGGCGGTGAAAGAGTACGTTACTTAGAAGAATTAATTGCCACTAACGGTTACAACCGATACGCTTACGAAGGAGTAGCCAGACATCAACAAATTAAAGACAAAGTCAAACAAATAATGAAAGAAAGAGAAGAGAAAGATAAAAAAGACGACGATAAAGAAGATGAAGATAAAAAAGATCAACTAGAGAAAAAAGCACAGGAAGAAAGTAAATAGGTCGATCAATTTTGGATTTTAGATTTTAGATTGTGGATTGGGATTTGAAAATAGTTAGAGAACAAGAAGATGCTTCTAATACAAATATTTTCAAATCTCTCCTTGTCTCCCCATCTCCTTGTCTCCCTATCTTCCCCCTATTCCCTATTCCAAAATAATATGCCAGTTACACAACTGCCCACACAATCAATCAACTCGCGAATCATTTACAAAAAATCTTCGTCACTACAACACATATACTCCCAATAAATTTTACAGGAGGATGATTAATGTCATCTAGACCTTTGAAGCTTTTATGTCTCGGCGGTTTAGCAGTATCCGTATTATTCGGTAACGCACCGGCAATGGCACAATACGACTCCTCAGACGATGCCGTTGTAGTACCTACAACCGGAAGCGGTAGAACTACCACAACCAGAACCCGTACATCCACACCAGCGGGAACATCAACCACAACCTCCACAAGCAGTTCTTCACAAAGAGTTGACACCGCAACTCGGTTTAGCTGTCAAATGGATACCAACGGCTACACCGTTATGTACTCTCCTCAAAGTCAACCAAATCAATTATTTGCATGGGCAACTCCCCAAGCATTAGGTGGCGGTTGGGATTCCCAAAGACGTTGTAATACAATTGCTCAACGCTTAGAAAGCTATCGTCCAGACGGTTTGCTAGAACTTCGCACCTCGACTTTAAATGGATACGACGTATTATGCGTCACCAGCGAAGCCGATCCTTCTTGTCGTTTAGTACTTACAGTTCCTCCCGGTAGAGATGCTTTCCAAGTACGTAACGACGTATTCCAAAACTTAGTTTCAGCAGACAGCGGACAAGCAACCATCGGCGTTAACACTTACAGAGGAGCCGGATTAGAAGACACCATTAATCTAGGTAGAACATTACTTGGTGGCAAGCGTGCGGCAGTATCTAGAGATGCCATTCAGCTAAAACCTTTCTTAGATAAACAAGATGGTGGAAACGGCAAACTAATGCGAAACGTCAAGAAAACCACTCCTCAATCTCGTCCATCTCAATCCGGTAATAGATTGAATCCCGATCTTTTCCGTTAATTAGATTTTGGATTAAAAGAAAGTGTAAAATTCAAATTTATTTACTACAGCGGGCAACAATGCCCGCTTTATTCATGAATAAGTTACGAGAAAAATATTCGTAAAGTTTATTGTTATCCATACCGAAGCACTGATAAAACTGGAAACAAAGAAATATTGAATCATAACTAATAGATTTCTAGTAAAATCATCTTTGGAATTGCAATAAGCATGGGAAAATCCCAATGCCCAATTCCCCATGCCCTATTCCTAATTACCAAGTATAAAAATGTTTGGCAGACCTCAACCAATACAACCAGAACCCGGACAAGAATCAGTATGGGATTACCCTCGTCCCGCTGTATTACAAGATACCGATAAACATATTCAAATTGTTTTCAACGGCGAAACCATCGCAGACACCAAACGAGCCAAGCGCGTTATCGAAACCAGTCATCCTCCCAGCTACTATATTCCTCCCGAAGATGTAAAAATGGAATATTTAATTCAAACACCCCATTCGAGTTTTTGTGAATGGAAAGGGATTGCGAATTATTACACTATTAAAGTTGGCGATAAAGAAGCACAGAATGCAGCTTGGTTTTACACAAATCCCACAGAAAAATTTGTACCTCTCAAAGATTATGTAACTTTTTACGCTCACCCAATGGATGCTTGTTATGTAGACGGTGAGAAAGCCGAACCACAACCGGGAAATTTTTACGGTGGTTGGATAACTAAAGATGTAGTCGGGCCATTTAAAGGAATTCCCGGTAGTTGGGGGTGGTAAGAAAAGTTAGGAGTTAGGAGTTAGGAGTTAAGAGTTAGGAGTGAATTATAAATACTGATAACTGTTCACTGTTCACTGCTCACTGTTCACTGTTCACTTCCTCTTCCCCCTCACCTGAACTTTCCTATCAGTCTTCTGCTTCTTCACCCATTTCAAAAACTTCTGCATCTGCGGCTCATCTTTAAGCAAATCGGCAGTATTTAACTCCTTTGCCAAACGGTTATTATCGTAAAGCGTATGAACTTGTTTGTGGCAAGCAGAGCAAATATTAATTCTGGGGCCATGTTTACCATTTTTATGTTTGGGAATCAGATGATGAATCGTCAACTTTTCTAAATCCCGCTCGCATAATTCACAAATCATAATATTAAGGTTAAATGTCAAGGGTCAAAGGTTAAATAAAATTCTAATTAATAACTCATAATTTCTAACTCCTAACTCCTAACTTCATCTTCTCCTATGCCCAAAAATTCATTTTTCAAATATTAAATAAGTCCCCCCCAAGCCTTCTAAAATAGTTCGCGTATTGGCTGTCATCATCTTTTGATAAGTATCTGCTCCGCTTCCAGGTACGCCTAAGCTTTCTGTAAAAAGCTGCCTCTGGGATATATTTACCCGTGCTTCTTTAGCTACGGATTTGATTAATTCAGGGCTGATTGTAGGCTGTGCAAATATTGTAGGTACTTGGGTTTTTCCTAAAGATTTAGCTAGTAATTTAACTTTAGTATCTGATGTTTGCTCTCTAGGACTAATAAATCTTAGGGTTCCCGCTAATTTCAAACCATAAGCACGAACATAGTAAGCCATCTCATCATGAGTTGTGACTAAAGTGCGTTTCTTCGGAGGAATACTTTCAATTCTAGTTTTTATCCAACTGTCTAATTCTGAAAGTTGCTTCTTTATTTTTTTAGTATTACTTTGATATAGATTAGCATTTTCTGGTATTTCTCTGGCTAAATTAATACTAATTACATCTACCATTTTGGCAGCATTTTTAGCATTATGCCATACATAAGGGTCGGCGACTTTTTTACCATTTCTAGTTATCATTAATGGTGTAGGTACGGCTATTTTAGCCACGGGAAGCTTTGGTGCTTTATTTTTACTTGAAATAATAAATTTTTCTAATCTCGGTTCTAAGTTATAGCCGTTAAAAATAATTAATTTAGCTTGATTTATTGCCTGTTGGTCTGCTGGTGTTGGCTGATAGACTTTAGGATTTATTGATGGAGAAGTTAAACAGTTAAGATTAATTGTTTTTCCTGCAATTTGTTTTGTTAAGTCGCATAAAACACTTGTTGTTGCAACTACTAAGGGTAAATTTTTCTTAATGGTAGTAGTAGTTACAGTTGTTGTATAAGAGGAAGTTCTGTTGGAATTATTAGAATTATTACAGCCATAAATTGATACAGTAATTAAGACAAATATAATACGCAAAGCTTTGTGTAAAGGTAGTTTTTCTAACATATGCCTATAATTAATATTTGTTTGAATTTGTCGCATAAAAGTTGTTTATTTCAATCAGAATGATTATCATTGTCACTGAGACAAATATTTGATTAGCATCAAGATATTGTAATGACTATAAATACAATTAATGCATCTTCAGATTGTGAACTTGTCATAGCTTTGATGGGTAAAGGCGGAACTGGTAAAACTTTTACTTCACTTGGTTTAATTCAGGCTTTGAGAAAGTTGGATAAAGCAATGATTGTAGCGGATGCCGATACTAACAGATCGCTTTCGCGCTATCTTACTGCCCACTATTTGGCATATGGGGAGGAGGAGCTAAAGCAACTTCCCTTGATGACTCAAGCAGAAAAGGATTTTTACGAATTCCAGCAACTTGATTCAGAAAAAACCTATCGAGAATTTTACGGTACTCCATTCAACCAAGTTAAGAAATTTTCAGTTGAAACACCGGACTTTTTTACCCAAAAGTACATCACAAATCTCGACGAAAAGCTTGCGTTGATGTCTGTGGGAACCAGCGCTATGCGTATAGAAGAACTTTATTCTACCCGTTGTTCCCATGCAACGTTAAATCCGTTAAAAGCTTGGTTGGCTTTATCTACAAATGGAATTGTAGTTCTTGACTGCGGTGGTGGTGAAGATTCCGGTAGATTTGGTTTGCCTATTGGCGCGAATGTAGTGGTGGTAGTGGTAGAAGCAACTCCCGACGCGATCGCGATTTCCGAAGATATTCGAGCTATTGATGAAGAATTGGGAATTCCCGTAGTTTACGTTTTGAATAAATGTCTCAATCAGTTTCCCGAGGTTGAAGCTTTTGAAGCGGAACATCAGGATACCATTGTGGGTAAAATTCCTTTTATGCCTACAATTTATGGAAAAAATCCTTTGGAAGTGTTTGAGGAAATTGAACCTATATTTACTCCAATACTGGAGAAAATTCTCGCTCAGAAATTAAGTACTCCTCAGCAAAGATGGCAAAGAGTACTCAGATGGCAAGAAAGATTGCAGCAGCAACGAGAAACTAGCAAAAGTCAACCCTTTAGTTTCATTTCTTAATTATTTAAAAGGAGTAGTGAGTAAAAGGGATGAGAAAAATTTTTCTAATTTATTATCTCTCACCTTTGACCTTTAACCTTTAACCCAATACCCATTTACAAATTCCCAAACTTCGGACTCCACCATCCTTTAGCTGTGTTAAAGTAAACGGCTTCCTTGTGTTTTTTATCTTGTCGTGCTTTAGAATCCGAACACCGTAACATAGTTTTCTTTTGCCCCTCTTTCGTGTAACCGTATTCTTCTAGTGGTTTTTTACATACGGGGCAGGGATACTTAGTAACTTTTGCCGGAGGTTTCTTAGCTACAGGGGTTTTATCATCTTTTGAACGTGGAGGCTGCCAAGTTTTGTTGTAATCGCTCCAAAATAAGACTACGTTTTCACAACCGCTGACGCATTTAAGAAAATATTTCTTTTTAACTTTGCTGCTCTTAATTTTTGCTAAATGGTTATTGCATTGGGGGCAGCGAGTTCTGGATTTATCATATTTTCGTTGAGTTGCAGAAAAATTCTTGTTTCCATTCGACGCAGCAACAGGTACAGTTTTTGCTTTTACTAAAGCTGGTGCAAAATAATCTTGATTCCAGTTTGTGAGATATTTCTGCCAAGGTTGCTTTCCCGAAGCAATACTATCGAGGGCATCTTCCATTTGGGCGGTAAATTCTGTTTTTAATAAATCTGGTAAAGCCTTCTGTAAAAAATCATCTACCTCTAGTCCTAAATTTGTAGGCTGCAAATTAGACTTTGTCAACTGCACGTAGCCGCGTTTCTTTAAAGTCGCAATTGTAGGAGAATAAGTACTAGGACGACCAATTCCTTTACGCTCCATTAACTGAACTAACTTCGGTTCGCTGTATCTTGGTGGTGGTTGAGTTTGTTTCTTCTCATGTCCGGCATTTTCTAAAGTTAATATTTGCCCTTGCTCTAGGTTGGGTAACAGCGTATCTTTACTTAAATTTGCCCAGTATTTTGCATAGCCCAGAAACTCTACAACCTGTCCCCTAGCCTGCCAAAGTATTTCACCCGATTTAATAATTACCAAAGTTTTACGAAGTTGAGCCGCACGACACTGAGAAGCAACCGCTCTTTTCCATATCAATACATATAGATTAAATTCGTCTGGAGAAAGTTCAACTCGCAACTCTACTGAAGGACGAAATACATTAGTCGGACGAATCGCTTCGTGAGCTTCCTGAGCAGTTTTTTTACTGCGATGTCTTGCCGTTTTATTCGGTAAATTCTGCGGATCGTTTTGCTCCAACCATTTACGCACGCTAGCGCAAAACTCTGGACTCAACATTACCGAATCCGTTCGCATATAGGTAATTAAACCAGCTTCATACAGCTTTTGTGCTAAGAGCATGGTTTTTTCCGGCGCAAATTTTAATCTAGAACCAGCTGCTTGCTGCAATGTAGAAGTAATAAAAGGTGGTGGTGGTTGACGACTGGCAATTTTTCCTTCGTATTGGATAATTTGATGGGGATGATTTCGAGCTTCTCTCACCAAACGTTCCGCTTCAGCTTCCGAAAGCACCCGAGTAGATTCGGCTTTTTCCGACTTCTTAAATACCGTGTCATCATTTTCTTGATTATCTTGCTGTACTGTATCGGGAGCGGAATTCACCATTCCCTTATAAAAAGCGCGGAACCCTTCCACATAATCTACCCAAACGCTCCAATAATCTTGCGGTACAAAAGTGAGGATCTCTCTCTCTCGCTGACATATTAAATGTAGAGTTGCACTTTGAACTCTGCCGACACTCTTTGCACCATTATTCAAAGCCCAAACTAACGGACTTCCTTTATAACCAACTAATTTATCCAAACAATCTCGACACAATCCAGCACCAACCAAATTAGCATCAAGCCTTCTGGGTTTAGCAACAGCAGCCCGCACCGCAGCCTCCGTAATTTCGGTGTAAACAACCCGTTTTGGTTCCTTTAACCCCAAAGCCTCCTTGAGATGCCAAGCAATCGTTTCCCCTTCTCGATCGGGATCTGTAGCTAAAACCACTTCCTGAACTTGTTTAGCCGCAGTTCTTAACTTACTAATAGTCTCCTTCGCTTGCTGACTGCGCGGAATGTAACGACACCGCACGTTAGCCCCATCCATAATAAAACCCAGAGAATCTTCACCTTCATTGCTGAGTTCTCGGATGTGCCCGCAACTAGCACGAACCATCCAATCACTTCCTAAGATTTTACTCAGCTTTTTAACTTTACCGGGAGATTCTACTATCAGCAGGCGTTTGGGCATGACACTAATAGATTGATATGCAACTTAAAAAAGACTTATTAATTCAATATGACATTTTTAGTACATTTTTAGTACAGTTGTTTTTAAAATTATTCTCTCAATTAAAAAAATTAACAAATATCTATCTATTGGCAATTAGTAATTAGTGATTATCAACTTCTAACTCATAACTCCTAACTCATAATTATTAGTATTGCTGTACCTACGGTTGATTAAAAGAAAGTGAATATCATTAGAATCAGCAAGCATTTGAATAAGAAATGTTAAGCAAACTAAATACATCTCTTCTGTCGAAAGTATTAATTATTAGGTTTGAACTCAGCCGTATGCCTTTTGATAGATGATTAAAACCGGTTGAATAGATAATTCACAAATAAACAGCAATACATAATGACGAAATATTAACTGTAAAGTTTGTTAAATAAATGCTCATTTTCGCATCTAACTTATATATACTTGATTTCTATGAATGTTGAATATGTTGATCCCGGTGGGATTTAATAAATAATCGTTGGTTTTCAAACTATATATTGTACTTTGGAGGAAAAATAATGGCTTTGTCACAAACTACCGATATGGGAAAAACTTACTCTTTATTAATGATAAAAAGCTTTTTAATATGGACTTTTACACTGGCAGTATGCTTGCTGGTTGTCGGTTTTCCTTTAGTGGTTTTAATGGCTACGGTTGGATGTTTGCTTTCAATTGTTCTGCAATCTGTAATGCCCGCTAGCGCAGTTTTAGTAGTGGCCGGTGGCTTGATTATGTTTAACGTAATGGCAGTAGTAGTAGCTGCTGGCGTATTGACACTTCGAGGCGTTCACCCTACAGAAATTAAATGGTTAAGCTGGTTGCATGGAGAAGAAGAAGAGTTGAATGCAACTGTTTATGCAGCTTGTCCTTTGACTTGCGAAGTTGAATCTTTGTAATTTGAGACATTTGTGATATCCGATTATAGCCATCATTGTTAAATTCGACAAACAGTGCAACTGCCCGGTTAAACCGGGTTTTTTCATTTTTATAGGGAATTGGGTATGGGGCATAGCGCATGAAGCATGGTGCAAGCGAAAAGTTCCAGTTAACAGTGCTTAGGAGTTAGCAATTAGCCATTACCGATTACCAATTACCAATTCTCATCTTTTTGAATTGTGACAATCTACTATTGACGAATCATGCTTTGGTAATGACTATTGACTATTAAAAGCGTGAATTATGACTAATTATGAAGCGAGTTTGTATTATCTTAGGTACTCGTCCCGAAGCGATCAAGCTGGCTCCGGTGATTCAAACTTTTCAAGCTTGTGAAAGCTTGGAAACTCAGGTAATTTTAACCGGACAGCATCGCGAAATGGTTGAGCAGGTGATGGGATTGTTCAATTTAAAAGCTTCTCGCGATTTAGAGATTATGCAGCCAAAACAATCTCTGAACGATATTACTTGCCGTAGCTTGCGCGGGTTGCAAAAGTTATTCGAGGAAAATGAACCGAATTTAGTTTTGGCACAGGGAGATACAACAACAGCTTTTGCGGCTGCATTAGCAGCTTTTTATAAGAAAATTCCTATTGGTCATGTGGAAGCAGGGTTAAGAACTGATAACATATATAATCCTTATCCGGAAGAAGCCAATCGAAGATTAATTTCTCAAATTGCTCAATTGCATTTTGCGCCGACACCTCTAGCTGAAGAAAATTTACAGCGTTCTGGGGTGTTAGGGGAAGTTCACATAACGGGTAATACGGTGATTGATGCGCTGTTGAATGTAGCTAAAAGTCAACCTCCCTGTAACGTACCCGGTTTGGAATGGAATAACTATCGAGTTATTTTAGCTACCGTTCACCGGCGAGAGAATTGGGGAGAACCCCTCGAAAGTATTGGTCATAGCTTTTTACAAATATTAGATAAATTTCCCGATACAGCATTATTGCTACCATTACACCGCAACCCTACTGTTAGAGAGCCGTTACAAGCAATGTTAGGGAATCATCCTAGAATCTTCTTAACAGAACCATTAGACTACGCTCAATTGGTCGGAGCCATAATGCGATCGCACTTATTGCTTACAGATTCGGGGGGGTTACAAGAAGAAGCTCCCAGTTTAGGAAAACCAGTATTAGTACTTAGAGAAACCACTGAAAGACCGGAAGCAGTAAGCGCCGGTACGGCAAAGCTTGTAGGAACCGATACCCAGACAATTGTTGCTAGTGCTGCACAGCTATTAAGTAACCCAGCAGCTTACGAAACAATGGCAAATGCAATTAATCCCTTCGGTGATGGAAAAGCTTCCGAGAGAATTTTGCAAATTGTGCAGAATTATTTGAGAGTTAGGAGTTACTAATTGATAATTGTTCACTGCTAAGTGTTAACTGTTCACTGTTCGCTGTCTTCCTCTTCCAAAGGTAGCTCGATAACAAATTCCGCTCCGTTGCCAGGGGAAGAAAGACAGTACAAGTTACCACCATGTGTTTCTGCTACTATTTGATGGCTAATTGATAATCCTAAACCAGTTCCTTTTCCTTCAGGTTTAGTGGTAAAGAAAGCATCAAATAGTTTACTTCTGACTTTTTCTGGCATTCCAGGGCCATTATCCGCAATACGGATAGTTACTTTGTCTTCATCTGCTGAAGTACGAATAGTAATAACATTCGGATTTTTCTCAACTTCAGTGTAAGTTTTGTCTTGATTCGATTCATCTAAAGCATCAATTGCATTCGCCAACAAATTCATAAATGCTTGGTTTAATTGACCTGAATAACACTTAACTAAAGGTAACTCTTCATACTTTTTGACAACTTCGATTTTAGGACGCTCTGAGTTTGCTTTAAAACGATGTTGCAAAATCATTAAAGTTGTTTCGATGCCTTCATGAACGTTGATAGGCTTTTTCTCAGCGCTATCAGTACGCGAGAAATTCCGTAAAGACTGCATAATATCGCGAATTCTGTCGGTTCCCAATTCCATAGAAGTTATCATTTTGGGTAAATCTTCTAGGAGGTAATTTAAATCTATTTCTTCTTGGAAAGTTTCAATTTCTTCTGGTGGAGAAGGTAGGTTAGCTTGGTATAGACTTAGTAATTCTAATAAATCTTCGATGTATTGATTGGCGATAGATAAATTACCAGCAATAAAACCAACGGGATTATTAACTTCATGAGCAACACCCGCTACCAATTGTCCTAAAGAAGAGATTTTTTCAGTTTGAACTAACTGCGCTTGAGTTTGCTGTAACGTTTCCAAAGATTGCTGTAACTGCTGTGACTTCTCCTGTTCACCAGCATAAAGATGAGCATTTTCGATTGCGATCGCAGCTTGTGAGGTGAGCAGCTTGAGAATTTCCAAGCGCGAGTTTGTAAATGCGCTAGTAGCTTGGTTGTTTTCGAGATAGATAATTCCGGTGAACTTACCTTGGTAGAAAATGGGAGCGCATAAAACTGATTTAGGCTGCTCGCGGAGTATGTAAGAATCCTCTTTATAAATTGCTTCTTGAGTTGCATCATTAAGTACCAAAGGTTGTTGAGTTCTGGCAACATAGTGAACAACACTTAAAGGGATATCTTGGCTTTCTTCTATAGGAGTTGACTGCAATACAACTAAATCTTTATCTTGGTCGTTATCAATAGCTTCAATAAATAACTGCTCGTCTTTGAGTAAAATTAAACAACCTTTTTGAGCAGCAGCATTTTCTAAAATAATAGATAAAAGTTTATCAAGGAGATTATCTAAAACGATTTCGCTGGTAATAGCTTCCGAAGCTTTCATTACCGTAGTCAAATCAAGAAGATTATTGCTATTAGTAGATGAACCTAAAGCTCTCGAAGAACTACTAACAATAGTTCTGCTGATATCTTGTTCTGATGTTGCGCTGGTATCGCTGCGAATAATTAAATTAGGAAAACGTTCTTCTAAATCGTTAACCTTAGCTAAAGCACCCCAACGAATATAGCCGTAGTAAGCATCAGTCATGTAGGTTTTAGCAATCTTATCCTTACCTAAATTAAGATAAAACTGCGCTGCAAGTTCGTTACCCAGGGCTTCCTCTTGGGTGTATTCATTTTCCTTCGCTCCGGCGATAGCGCGATCGTAGAGATTCATCGCTTTGACATTTTTCCCCGAGATTCGCGCTTTTTCCGCTTCCACCAAATCGTACTTATGTTGAAAATTGCAGGCTGCATGATGCGCCCATTTCTTCATTTTCTTCTGATTAGCAGCGACTTTCTTGAGGTATTGCTTTTGTTCGGTAGGAGTGACGTTTTTATAATTTGCCAGGAGGGCAAGGGAGTAGTAGTAATTGTTGACGCAGTAGAGGTAGAAGCCGGGATTGCTTTCTTGGTACTTTTCGGTTAAGCGGGCGTTTTCGATTGCTTTTGTATAATCTTGAAAGAAATAACTGAGAATTGTTTTGCAGCTATAGTAAATACTTAGCCAAGTTGCATTTCCTTCCAACAGAGGAAGCATTTCTACTTCATTGAAACTACTACCAACTAAAGAAAACTTGCTAAAACTATTGTATTGTAAGTTTTGTTGGCTTTGTTTCATCGCACTGATAATTAAAGCTACTGAAGTAAGCTTTAATTTATTCATTAGTTCAATATATTGCGTTAATTTTTTATCAACTAATTCAAGATTATTTCCACTTAATAATAAATTGTTACTTATATTCCAAGCGCTATAACTTGCAAATTCTATATCACCAGTTTCTATTCCATTTTGTATTCCTTCCTGCATCGATAAAATTGACTGCCTCAGTGGTTCTTTAAAATGTCCAATCATAGAATTGAACAAAAAGTAAATTTTACACTTTAGCGAATTAGCGCTTATTTTTTCAAGTATTGATATACTTAAACGTCCAAATCTATAACCTTCTTCAATATCACCAAATTTCTCACATAAGATAGCACCATAAGCATCATAAGCAAAAGCAGCAGCACCACAATTACCATACTTAACTGATAATCTAACCATTGCAAATACAGTTAATGGGAAGTAAAAGGAACCTCCCATACTAGCAGCAGGAGCAATAAGCATTAAAACTTGCATTGCAGCTAGTTTGTAAGCATCGGTCATTCTAGGCAAATAAGCTAAATCTTCAATTCTTTTATTTACTAAAGCTAATTTAGTCTGTAGAGCAGATACTAAAATATACTGTATCTTTGGTTGAGCAGGTAATCGTACCCCAAGTAATTTTAAAACCTGAACTCCTAGTTCTAAGGCTTCTGACATACGATTTTGAGCAATATTAGACTGAATTTGAATCTTATATATTCTTACTTTATCTAAAATAGTATTAGCCTTTTGTAAGGCAAGCGTTCCTAAATTTTTTGATTCCTCGAAGTTACCATATAGATATTCTGATTCTGCTGCTTCTACATATAAATTAAGTATAATTTCATAGTTTTTTTGCCAATTATGATTGGCTAAAAGTTGTAAGCCTGTGCTTAGATATTTGACAGCAGTTTCATAAGCAGTAGCGGTTTTTGCTTTTCTCCCAGCAATCAAATTAAGTTTTGCCAGTTCGTCTTTTTCAGATTGTTCAGTTAGTAAATCAACGCCAAAGTTTAACTGATTCACAATGTCTAATATATTTTCCGAAAGCAATTCTGGAGGTGTTTGCTTTAATAACAATCGACCAATTTTTAGATGAGTTTCTTGTTTATCAGATTCAGGAATGAATGAATATGCTGCTTGCTGCACGCGGTCGTGTAAAAACCTATAGCCAACTTTAGCTATCTTAGATTTTAAATTTAATAGAGAAAAGTTATGATGTTTTATATCTTTTTCATCTTTTTCTACACTTTCTTCAAACACTAAAGGAATCTTATATGCTTCGCTTAGAGGTAGAATCAACCCAGCTTGTAATGCAGAATCTAATTCCTTAGCAGTACTTACTGAATATTTTTCATTTACAATTGACAGTACATCAAGTGTAAAGTTATCTCCAATACAAGCGGCTAACTGCAAAACTTTTTGTGTAGATTCTGGTAACTTCTTGATTCTATTAGCAACTAAATCAACCACACTTTTATCAGTAATACCAATAGCTTGAATTTCTTCAATATCCCACTTCCACATCCCTTGACGTTTTTCTTTACTTCTTAAGGAAGAAAAAGGGACTAAATCAAATTTTAAAAGGTTTTCTTGATAGAGCGTTTGCAATAATTGAGTTATAAAAAAGGGATTTGCACCAGTTTTATTACAAATTAATTCAGCTAAAGTGTCAACTCGTTCGGTTGTATCGTCCAAAGTTTCTGCTACTAGCTGAGTCACATCTGCAATCTCAAGAGGTTGCAAAACAATATTATTAACAGTTGTTTTGCTCTTTTCTATTTCTTCTAAAGTTTGAATTAAAGGATGAGTTGGACTGACTTCATTATCGCGGTAAGCTCCAATCAAAAGTAAGTATTTGGTTTCAGATTCAGTTGTCAATATTTGCATTAACTTCAACGTGCCAGAATCCGCCCACTGTAAGTCATCAAGAAAGATCGCTAAGGGATGTTCTTTTTTTGCAAAAACGTTTATAAATTCGGTAAAAACTCGATTAAAACGGTTTTGGGCTTCTGTTCCACCTAACTGGGGAATTTCCACTTGTTTACCAATAATGAGTTCAACTTCTGGAATTACATCAATAATTACTTGTCCGTTTGCACCTACAGCAGTAAGTATTTTGCTACGCCATTGTTCAAGCTGAGTACTACTTTCTGTAAGTAGCTGCTGCATCAAGCAGCTCAAAGCTTGAATTAAAGAAGCATAAGGAATATTACGCTTAAATTGGTCAAATTTACCGCTAATGAAGTAACCCCGTTTTTGGGTAATGGGTTTATTAATTTCATAGACTACCGATGATTTACCAATTCCCGAATAGCCGGAAACTAATATAAGCTCGCGGCTTCCTTTACTTACTCTTTTAAAAGCATCCAGAAGTTGATTAACTTGAGTTTCTCTACCATAAAGCTTTTGAGGAATCAGTAATTGACTCAATACATCTAATCGTCCTGGTTGAAACTCGATGATTGTTCCCGTCATTTCTAACTGTTCGCGACATAGTTCTAAATCCGCTAAAAGCCCTTTAGCAGTTTGATAGCGGTCTTCGGCGTTTTTCGCTATTAGCTTTTCTACTACGTTGGCGATCGCGTTCGGAACTTCTGAATTTAATTTTTGAATTTGGATCGGTTGTCTAGCAATATGGGAATGAATTAACTCTAAAGAGTCGTTACTTTGGAAAGGTAATCTTCCGGTAAGCATTTCATAGAAAGTTACACCCAGCGAATAAAAATCTGTGCGATAGTCTAGGGAGCGATTCATTCTTCCGGTTTGCTCGGGGGACATATATGTCAATGTCCCTTCGAGTTGATTGGGGTTGGTTATTTGCAGTTTTTCTTGACTAAGTCTGGAAGCGATACTAAAGTCAGTAAGCTTAACTTCTCCCGTTTTAGGATTGATAATGATATTGTCTGCTTTGATATCTTTATGAATAATATTGTAAGAATGCAGCGATACTAAAGCTTTGGCTAACTGTACCGCAATGTCTAAAAACTTTGATAAATCTAATTTTTGGTTGGAAAGTACTTGTTTGAGAGACTGCCCACCGAAATCCTCCAACACGAGTACTAAACGATTTTGCTCGGTTTCAAGCCTTAATATTTTAACAACACCTTCTAAATCAAGATTTTCAGTAATTTTATGTTCGTGCTTCAAACGAGTAATCGCATCTAGGGTAGGATAGTCTTCTTTAAGGATTTTAAGAATGACCTTTTCTTGATTTAAATGCGATGTACCCCGATAAATAATAGTGTTGATTCCCTCGTATATGACTTCCGTAATGTCATAACCGGGAACCAAGGTAGATGTGAGCATTACACAATCCTTCCTAGAAGAGTATAAATGTGTTCGTATATTTAGGGTTCCCTAATATCCTCTTTTTCAAACATCTATAGGGTCATTTTGTTGAAAATTTAAAATATATCGTCAATTGAAATTAATTATTTATAGTTACTCCTTATAAAAAATGCCCTCAGACATAATCTAGGGCTACAAATAGAAAAAGCTTGTTAATGCAAATTGATAAAAAATATCTTTTTGACTCAAAAAATTTTTAATGGCATTTTTCGACAAAAATTTTATAATCAACTGATACTTGTTTGAGTTAATATCTCACACTTTGGCAATGCCGGAATAATTTGTGTAAATTTGGATTGATAATTATCTATTAACTGTGAATCAAAGAATTTCAACAATGGTTTAATATGTATATCTTCTAACCATTCACTAGCTAAATCCTCTATAATATGATGTTCGGCAAGTAAATTACCTTGGGAAAAACGGCGAATGATTGGATGAATAAAAGCACTTTCTTGAGCCTTATCTATATTTTCCTTATGAACGCGCTCTATAGCAAAAGGATTTTGATTAGCTTTAAGGATATCTAAACCAAATTCTAAAGTAATAGTGTAGTAATGAGTGTTATTCCCTAATTCGCTGTCATGAACGTAATCAGTAGGAAGTTCTTGATAGTATTTAGCATACTTAAATTCATCTGATATCACAATTACATCACATAAGAAGCCAGTTTGTTGCCACAGACCTGCACTAACATTAACACGCTTGATAATTGCATCAACAATTTTTTCCGAAGTAAGGTTAATCGTTTGATTTGGCAAATCCTTACTTTGATATTTCTGCTCTAATATATGATGTAAAGCACGGATATTGTGGCGAAATCCATGAATAAATCCAGATTGTTTTTTCTTGAAATCTCGCATATGCATTAGTACACCTGCGAAATACAAATTTTTAATATTAGTCGATTCCCATTCTGATGTTTGCTCTGGAAAGCGATTATTAATCGTCAAGTTTGGCTTACAGCTTTTATCAAAAATTGAAGCATCAAAGCGCCAACCAGTACATACTATTACACGGTCATAAATTAAATTTTCTTTTTCTTGATGGGCGTGTGTATAACTAAAAGATACTACAAACTTATCATTATCCCGTTTGATATTGTCAATAGTTGCATCAATAACAACATTTTGAGATTTTAATTGATAAGTATCTAAAATATTGTTATTTACTGCCCTTAAATGTCCCACATATTTAGTTTCCCATGCCATTTTTACAGGACTAGGACTAGCTAAATGAATTTGGGCTGTTGTATCAACAAGAGCATCAGCAGTTTCAAAACCTGAATTACCTTTACCGATAATTAATACTTTCTCATTGATAAAATCTTCAGGGTTAACAGATACGTCCGTGTAATTTTCAGCTAATTCAATTCCAGGAATTTCAGGAACATAAGCTTTAGTAAAACCAGTAGCAATTATAAGATGTTTGGAAACATAAGCATTACCATAGCTATCTAAAATTTGAAAACTATTGTTTTTTAATATTTTTATAACTTTAGTGCCATACTGAATTTTTATATTGAAATGATTTGCAAAATCATTTAAGTATTGTACTAAGTTATCTGCATTTGGAAAATAGCGTTTGCTGTAATTCTTAAACAGCATTTCTTCACTATCACTTAGTAAAGAATTCCAGTCCCATCTCAAATTTATTTCTGGATTCTCATATCCGGTATAAACTTTATTGATAGAAATTAGCTTGCGGTGTATGGGATACTTATTAAAGAAAGTTCCAGGATTTTCTCCTGCTTCTAAAATAAGATAGTTCCGATTAGCTTTTTCTAAGAAATATCCTAGTTGTAATCCAGCAGGCCCGGCACCAATTATTAAATAATCAAATTCTGTTCTATTTTGCATTTTTAAATCATTTTATATTTTACTAAACAATTACTCTCAGGCTAAAATTTACGTAAAACCTGAGAGAATAGATAGAAGAAGTAATAATAATATCTTTACTCGTTTAATTAACTCTTATTTGTTTACTAAAGATTCTTCTAACGAACTAGTTTTACAAAATGGCTGTTCAAAATAGTGATTGTGAGCATACTTCATTAAATTGTTAACTAATTGAGAGAAAGTATTATAAACAGTTTCAACAATGCATATAGCTTTCACTTTTTCATCTTCAGTCAGTTGAACGTTTTCTAAAAGCTGCTCCATATTATCTATCTCACCAAAGACATGACCTGTTTCTACAGCAAGGTGAGAAGCTGAAAAATAGCGATTACGTTTTTGGGTAATTTTTTCAAGTTCTTGACCAACTTCTGCAAATGCAGAAAAAGCAACAATTCCTGTTGCTTCTACAGTTTCAATAGCAACTAATTTAATAGCTGGACTAGCGTTAAGAGTAGATGCAACTAAATTGTAAGCTAGTAAGCGTGCTGTTTGTGTTTCTTCACCCCATAAAAATCTTAAAGTATCACTTAACTTTAACGGAGAATCTAAGTCTAACCTTTCTAAATCTGTAAGAAACCACCTCCAATGACGACCATCTTCATAACTATGAAAATTAATTATTTTCTGAATTGGATCTGTAGTTGGTTCGTTTCGCAAGATACAGTTATTTAAATCCTTCACACTCATAATTAGCGGAATTACACAGGGAACCCAGACTAATCTTTGTCTCGGATGTATACTTTTATCTCGCAAAAATTGAAAAAACGGAAGCTGTGCAAATTCTTTATTCTTCTGTTCAATCAGTTCTAAAACTTCTTTCATTTTAATTCTTTAGAGTCAAGGTACAATCTTCTTTGAATAAAGATGGTATTTGCACTAATCCCTGACACTATCATCTAATAGCTAAAATATTCACCGAATAAATATGCAAATATCTGGCTATCAAAAGATTACAAAATGAGAACCTGTATTCAAAAATGCGAGCCTCACATAAACAAACTTTTTCTGAATTTGTGTATTAAACACTTTTCAGTTTTAGCAGTCTTGTTTTAGCTCCATAACTAATTATTAAGTGTGACAAATTATTTTTTAAATGGGTAGGGGTTTAAACTAATCTTTATTGAAATAAAAATAATTAGAATAAATACGGACAACCGAATTAGCTATTAATCTATAAGATAAGTTTTTATTTCATATCAGTTTCCGAAAATATACTGAAGATAAATATTTTTATACTGAAAATCATTATTTTTTTCATTAATAGCTATAAATCGCGTAGATAAATTCCACATTCAAAACCCCTCTCCTTGATAAGGAAAGGGGGAAGGGGTGAGGTTTTCACTCTTCGACAAATAGAAGAAATAGAAGCAAATAAGTTGAAATATTAACTCTTCGCAGTCACTTCTTCTTTCTTCTCTTCTTCTTCCGGTAAACCCAAAATTGATTTATACAAACTCACATACTTCTTTGCTGAAAGCTCCCAACTGAAGTTCTGACTCATACCCCGTTGCTGTAATTCTTGCCATTGAGGTTTAAATCGGAAACCTTCCCAAGCGCGTACCATACATGTGTACTGGTCTAAAGCTTCGTAACGGTCGAAGCAATAACCCGTACCGCTATGATTTACTGGATCGTGATGGGATACTGTATCTACTAATCCTCCAGTACGTCGGACAATTGGCACGCAACCGTAGCGCATTGCTAGCATTTGACTGATACCGCAAGGTTCAAAACGACTTGGCATTAAAAATGCATCGCTTCCGGCATAGATACGACGAGCTAATGCATCGTTATATAGTATATAGCTCGCCATCCTTCCGGGAAAACGCGATGCCATTTGCCATAGTTGGGTTTCGTAATTTCTGTCTCCGGTTCCCAAAACTACAAACTGAGCATCTGTATAGGATAAAAATTTATCGAGAACCTGTAACATTAAATCAATGCCTTTTTGCTCTACCAAACGAGATACCATCCCGATTAAAAAGGCTTTGCTATTAACTTCTAATCCTAATTCTTCTTGTAAAGCGATTTTATTCGGCTTGCGTTTATCTAAAGTTTCACTGGTGTATTGCTCGCCAATATATTTGTCTGTTTGTGGGTTATAAACTTCGGTATCTATACCATTGACAATACCCGATAACTTACCGCTGATAAATGAGAGCAATCCTTCCAATGTTTCGCCATAATCAGCAGTTTTGATTTGCTCGGCATAAGTCGGAGAAACGGTAGTTACTCTATCGGCAAACTGTACCGCAGCCGCCATAGTATTGTGTCCTTGCATGTACCACGGACACCAGGTAATTTTCTCTAAATACCATTGCCAAGGACCTTGATAAGCTAAGTTGTGAATCGTAAATACGGTACTAATATCGGGAGATTGATGCAGCCATACCGGAAGCATTCCCGTATGCCAATCGTGGCAGTGGACTATCTCGGGTTTCCAATAATTCCAGCAAAATTCGGCAGCACCATTCGCAAAGAAAGTGAAACGCCAATCTTCATCATCACCACTATAGATTTTGCGCGGATCGAAAGCCGGGTGACCAAATAAATACAAAGGAACATCAGTACCGGGAAGCACGGATTCGTAAACCGCAAAATCATTAAACATGGCATATCCCCACCAAACTGGCTCTTCGGGAATTTCCATTTTGTCGGACAGAAAACCGTAATAAGGCATGAAAATCCGCACGTCATGCCCCATTTTCCGCAATATCTTAGGCAATGCACCCACAACATCACCCATTCCGCCGACTTTCGCTACCGGAGCCGCTTCCGCTGCCACAAATAGAATCCGCATTTCAGTTATCAGTTATCAGTTATCAGTTGTCAGTTATAAATTATCAGTTGTTGGTTGATAGTTGATAGTTGTTAGTTGTTAATCTTTACCTGCTGATTGAATATCACCTGCTAACTGCTAAATGCTAACTGTTTACTGTTCACTGTTAACTGCTCACTGCTCGCTGAATTACCCGCGTTCAAGAGTAGCGAAAATCTCATCCAAGATTTCCTGCGCTCCTTGTTCGCGCAGACGCTGCGCTAGTTCGCTTCCTAATTTTTCTGGTTCGGATAAAGAGCCGGTTACAGTGTCTTTAACGCGCTTTGTACCGTCGATACTGGCAACTATTCCAGCAATGGTCAATTCATCGCCATTAATTTCTGTATTTACGCCGATGGGTACTTGACAACCGCCTTCCAAATCTCTGAGAAAAGCTCTTTCCGCAAGACAGCGATCGCGAGTTGGAGGATGCTCGATTGCTTCTTTGAGCAACGATATCAGATTTTCGTTGTCGGAAAGACATTCTATACCCAATGCACCTTGTCCAACTGCATGAAGGGATATTTCCTTGGGAATAACTTGATGGATGCGCTCTGCCATTCCCAAGCGTCCTAAGCCTGCTGCTGCTAGGATTAAAGCGTCGTATTCTCCGGAGTCTAATTTAGCAAGACGGGTATTTAAGTTACCGCGCACATCTTTAAACTCAAAATGAGGAAAATGATGTCGCAATTGCGCCAAGCGTCGCAGAGAAGATGTACCGATAATCGCGCCTTTAGGCAAAGTTTCAATTTGCTTGTCTTTGTGCTTTTCATGGACAACCAAAGCATCTGCTGGGTTTTCTCGTTCGCTGATTGCTGCTAAACCCAATCCCTCTGGTAAGCGAGTAGGCAAATCCTTCAGAGAGTGAACTGCAAAGTCAATCTCCCGATTCATCATTCCCAATTCCAGTTCTTTGGTGAATAATGCTTTGTCACCAATTTTCGCTAAAGCCACATCCAAAATTTTGTCACCTTTGGTAGACATGGTGTGAACTTCAAAGTTGATATTAGGAAACTTTTGAGAAAGTTGCTCCTTTACCCAGTGAGTCTGGATAAGAGCGAGCTGGCTTTTACGAGAACCGATGCGAATAGTTGTGATAGAACTCGAAACAGCTGATGTCATAAACCAATTTGTCAAATCAGGAGATATATTCCTTATATAGACTACCGTAGTTAGGGACTCGCAGAATTTATTTACGCAATCTAGGTCAAGTAAATTAAGGCATTTTTTAATATTACTTTACTAACTTTTGTTAAAAAATTAGCAGCAAAATGTAGATACACTAAAAATCACATCTCAGAAGAAAGCTTTTCTGTTGATTTCTGGTAGAATAGAGAGAAAAATAAATTGCATAATTATAAAGAATAATTAATTTTTTGCGGTCAATATTTTATTTTTTCTTTGGTGACAATTATTTAGATAGTTTAATTTAATGGATATAAGCAAAATTTCTTCATCTTGCTAATATCTAGCTTTATAAGCCGTTGGGTATTTTAATTTGGATGCAACAGTTAGGCTATTATGCTTGCGCTACAAAAAAAATTTACAGCACCTTGCAGGTAAATGAGGTACAGACAAATTTTATAAAACTCTTGTGGTACGGGCATCCCTGCCCGTTAGAATGTACCTCATGAAGATAAAATATGCTGTACTTTTGCCATTATGTTTCCTGTTGTGCTATCAGGCGGCGCATCAGCTGAGCAAAAAATATTTATAAATCGAGTCCTCGTGGAATTGCTTCAACTGCAAGAAAGGGATTTTCAATTCCGAGGCAATAGCAATTGAGTCGAATAATAAACGAAGGAATAATTAAAATTATCTGAGAAAATGCTTACAGAAGTATTATGCTTTAGTTTTGTATCTAACAAAGCTAACTATGTTCTTCCTAAGCAGCAATTAGATAATCAGTTCTTCCTTTAATATGGATAAGCGTACAATTCTTACTGAGAGAATGTTTTAAATATGAATGCATTTACAAATAGAGAATTAAATTGTTTGAATGTAAGAAAATAATAAATGTGGTTTTAATCAGTTCAATAGCTGTAATAATAAATGTATAAACTTTGTATATAAGCCTTTATCTAATATTCAAAAATGATTAGTAATTCAGGGCTAAAGAGAGTATATTTACTATGACAGAAAAAAATTAGTATCCAACAGACTTAAATTTGATAAACAATAAACTCAACTATAGAAAGAAGAAATTCTTCTTAGAAAAGAAGATATTAGTAATTAATTAAAACAATGATGACCTAAAATGCAAGTTGTGAATCTAGGAGAAAATAGCATTGAAGTTAGTATCAGAGCCTACGACAAGCGAAAAAATTCGCAAAATGAAACAGCGGGTAAAATGGAAAGATGCCGCTATTGTCGAACGAAATATTGACCAAACAAGTTTATTTATAGATGATGGTAAAGCCTCGGATGTAGAATTTTCTTTTCTAGTAGTAGGGGATAGCGGTACGGGTTCGCACCGGGGACATAGCCCTATGAGGAGAGTAGCCGAACTAATGCTACCTCATTACGATGATTGTCGATTTATGCTGCATACGGGTGATGTTGTTTATCAAGTAGGTTCTAGCGAATACTATTCCAAGAATTTTATTAAACCCTATCGAGAAGCTATTTTAGGCGGCGAAAATTACAAAAAAATTGCTTACGATGAAATGGTTTTCAAACTGCCTATTTTGCCCGTTTTAGGAAACCATGATTATTATGACTTGCCTTTGATATTTGGTTTGATATCGGCAACGACTTTACCATTTCGTCGCTTTATCCCTTCAAAATTAGATATTGAAGTTGGCAGACACGGCTCTTATAAAGGTGATGCATTTGCACGAGCCTTTTTAGATTATTTAAGCAAATTTAAGTTTCCGGGTGAATTAGCACGTCATTTAGACGAATACTACACAGCTAAAACAGACGCTCTAAGATGTCTTCGCTACGTACCGGGGGAATTTACTCGTCTTCCCAATCGTTACTATACCTTTCGTTACGGTGGAATAGATTTTTTTGCTTTAGATTCTAATACTTTTAACGATCCGCTTCCTCTACCAGATAATCAAGAAGGACAAGCTTATCGATTATCATTGCAAAAAAGACGCGATGAGTTAGAGAAAGAACAACAGCAAATAAGAGAAACTTCAAACAAATTGAATCCTGATAACCCCAGTGATGCGGAAAAAATTGATGACTTGCAGTCAAAAAGGGAGCAAATTGAAGAGATAATTGTTGATATTGAGAAGCAGTTAAATATCTCTAACAAATCAGTAGCTGATTCCGAACAACTCGAATGGCTCAAGCAGCGTTTAATACAATCTTGGAATAATTCCAATGTGCGAGGGCGGGTAGTTTATTTTCATCATCCTCCCTATGTTACTGAAGCTACCAAATGGGAGCAAGCCCAGACTCTTGCAGTTCGCAGCCGTATCCGAAGCGTACTTAATGCAGTCGCTCAGGAAGTAAAGTCCTTAAATCAACAAAGTCGTCCCATAGTAGATTTGATCTTAAATGGACACGCTCACTGTATGGAACACATAGAAACATTAGATACAGGTAACGCAGACTCTAACATCAACTGGATTGTTTGCGGAGGTAGCGGCCATAGCTTGCGACGACAGCGCCCGGAAGGAGCCGATTTGTACAACTATTTTCCAACAAGCGACGAAAAAGGATCTAGATTAATAGCGCGATCGCATCTTTTTATAGGACGTAATGGTTCTGGTTCTCACAAAAGAAGACCTTATTCAGGGCTTCGGATTGATGTAAAAGAAGGTTGTCCGCCAAAGTTCGTAGTTAAACCCTTTGTTGCAGAACGATATCAACGTCAATGGCATCAACCAGAAATAGAATCATTTACAATCTAAATAGAGTTATATATAAATTTGGAAACCTAATTTCTTAAAGAAACCGGGTTTCCGAGGTTTAATATTAATCACTAATTTCAAAGTTATTAAGAGTAAATCAAAAGTGAAAAATCAAAAAGACTAGTGATATTTGAGTTTTTACTTTTGATTATTCCTAAATTTTTGAAGCTAATTAAATGACACCGGGACCTTTACCACGAGTATCAGCTTCCATTGTTAAGTCGCCATCTTTTTCTTCGTTAACTTCTTTAAGCTCCTCGGCACGTTGTGCAGCTTCTTTTTCTGCTTGAGCTTTAGCATCACCGGGTTCTTCGTAGTACATTTCCGGCTCAACTGCGTAATTATTTACTAACCCTTCTTTGTCTACAGTGTAACCTTCAGTTGTATCTAAACTTGGATCTTCCTCTTTGGAGGGAGTATCTTTGTAATTTTCTTTCTCTCTTTCTCTGCGAGCGGCAGTCTCAGCAGGAACAATGCCGCGATCGTATTTTTCTTCTTCAACGCGCTTAGAAGAATCTATGCCTTGGTTTTTATCTGCCATTATTTTTAGTCCTCAATTAAAGAATTTATTAATCAAACGCTATAAATAGATTAAGTTAGCAGACAGCAAGAAGCATACTATCGTTAGAAGTGGCTTAGCTCAAACAGCAATGATTTTTTCTCTCTCGCTAGATATAATCATAAGCAAAAATTATTTAACTAAGGAATGAATTACATAAAAAAACCGGCTTCTTGAAGAAACCGGTTTTTTTATAATTACCGCAATAACCAATAAATTCCTAAAGAAAGTTTGAGAAACTTAGTTCAAAGATTCGGTTGTACTGTTACCTGTAATTTGCTTCTTAAATGACTCAATTTCAGCGGCTAATTCTTTTCTATTTGGTGCTTTGAGTAGATAGCGGAATACAAACCAACCTGTATAGCCAATACCAATCAATTCAAAAACAGAGGATACCAAAGGAATATCATTTACCGCAGCAAGCATTGCTAATACCACTCTTAAAGCAACAAAGGATGCTAAAAATACTGCAAGCCCGATAATAGGTGTTTTGTATGCGCTGTAAAACTTGTTTAAGTCTTCAGGAATCTCTTTCATGAATTTAGAGATTTTTTCACCAACCATTTTTAATTGGTCATCAGATGTGTCAGCAGGTGGTAACTTAGCTAAAGTTTGGGGGTTAGTACCATCCAAGGCTGGCATTTCGTTTTGTAAAGCTGTATCAACTTGTTGCGGCTCTTTATATTCAGTCTCCATTTGCTTCTCCTTACTTTGGTAAATTGAACGAGGTTTCTGCTATTTAATTAACAGTTTAAGATTTTTAGTGCTGTGGTATCAGCTTCTTTGTAAGAGATATGTAGCTTTATCGATTGAGGTTAGGCAAATACCATACTTCAGATTTTTTAGTTTCCTGCGAGCTACTGCAAGCGCTACACCTACCTATCACCATATTTACTGTAATCTTCTAGAAAAAACACTTATTTGTTAATTTATTGTTACTTTCATGGGTAGTTGAGCAAAAATCTTTTTTATACGGTACGAGCTATCAGATGCCCAAAAACAATATGCCCAAAAACAATATATTTACTTTTTTGGCAAAAATTGTTTTATTAGTACCTGCTTACTTTATTTCCACATTTACCAACTAATTATTCATCAATCTGTCGGAACATTCTTCATCTCTACCAAGAGATATAAGCGGTAATTGGTAATCGGGTTTAATCGGGTTAAAAAAATATTGCCTGAGAAGGGGAAGAGGGGGAAAAGCCTTTTATTTTCTAGGATACCTATCAACTTTCACAACCACTACAATACTTTTTTTAAGGCATTAGGGCACCATTGAGATTCGCACCATCTAATAAAGCGCCGTTGATGTCAGCAAATTGCAGGTTTGCATCACTGAGATTTGTTCCTCTTAAATCAGCATTGCTCAAATTAGTTTTTTTTAAATTTGCACCACTGAGATTGGCACCACTGAGATTTGCATTGCTTAGATCCACACCACTCAAATCAGCATTTTTTAAATTTGCACCGCCTAAATTAACATTACTGAGATTCATATTCCGTAAGTTTTTTCCTTGCCAATTGACTCCACCAAGATTTTTACCAGGTTTTATTTTGCCTTGAGATGGTGCTGTAATTTCTACCTTAGTTTGCTCAACGGCAAACTTCTCTATCGTTGAGGGAGCAGTCGTTTCCACTGGAGCTTGTGCAATATCTGGTTCTAAATTTGGTATATCTGATGAATCTGATAAGGAAAACGGTTTATCAACGCTTTTTATTGCTAAATAAATACCCACACCAGTTAAAAGAGCCGCTCCGGTGAGTATTGCACTAAGAATAACAAGCAAGCCTTGGCGTTTTTTTTGCGGGTGCATTGGTGACGAAGATAGTTTACAAAACCGTTATTAAACTCAGAAGATGATAAACATCACTTCTAATTGAGACTCAAATCACTTTTACTTATAGTTCATAATCACTTCATATTGATTCGGTTCTTACTAAGGTTAGAAAAAATATGAGTTATAACTGAAGCAAAAATACGGATACGTTTATAGTTTGCTCAGGGGGATTATTATGTGGGAGAAGCTTCTACTAGCAATAAGTTTAACATTGACTCTCCAACTATGTACGCAAACAGGTTTATTTTCTTTTAGTCAAACAACTCAACTAAGTATACAACAAGGAAATATTTGGTTCGTGGCGCATCAGCACCATAAATAAATCTAATCTTCCTATGGCTGGTGGACTAACAACATATTATTTACTAAAGCCAACTGAATTAAATACAGAGTTTTTACTTAGAATATTTGCTTTAATAGTATTATTTTTCTAGGTTAAGCTGGGTAGTAAAGAAAACATATTACTATTTATTGACTACCTATGAAAAACCAATTCGCTGTTATCTCAATCGTATTTCTTTCAAGCTTTAGTTTTACCACCGCAGCCCAAGCAGCAAATTCCCAACATGTTAGGCAATTACTAGCAACCAAGCAATGTCCAAACTGCGATTTAAGTAACGCGGGCTTGGTTATGTCGGATTTATCTGGAGCGGATTTACGTGGTGCGAATTTAAGTGGTGCAAATCTCAGCCGCGCCAACTTAAGCGGTGCCGATTTGCGCGATGCGAATTTAAGCGGTGCTGGGTTATTTGGCGCGAATTTGAATGGTGCAAAACTCAACCGTGTAAATTTATTAGGTGCCGATTTAAGAAATACTTATCTTGTAAATGCACAGCTAACAGATATAGAAGTAGAAAGTGCTAATTTACAGGGAGCAACTGGTATATCATCTGAAGTTGCCAAGCCAGAACAATTTTATGCTTGGGGCGTAGCTTCCGCAGAAAAAGGTAATTTAGCGCAAGCAACACAATACTTTAATCAAGCAATTAATGCTAAACCCAATTATGCAGGGGCTTACTTAGCTCGGGGTATTGCTCGCTATCACATGTTAGATAGCAAAGGTGCTTTTGAAGATGCTAAATTTGCTAAAAAACTTTTCAAATCACAGAAAGATATTACTGGATTGCAAACAGCACAAGCATTTATGCTAGAAATACAAACGCCGCAAGAAGGCAAAGTACGTGCATCGAAACCTGATTTAGTAGATTTTTTTGGAAGTATCAGTTCCGTTTTGCTTCAGTTTTTACCGTTTTAATTTGGGCATGGGAGAATGAGAGGGGGAAGGGGGGAGAGGGGGAGTGTGGGGAGATGGGGAGATGGGGAGATGGGGAGCGAGACGCTCCCACTAAATTTTTAATCTTGCTACTCATAGCTGCTCACTCTTAACTCCTAACTGATAACTGATAACTAATAACTCCTAACTCATAACTCCTAACTCATAACTCTTAACTCCTAACTCCTAACTCATAACTCTTAACTCATAACTCTTAACTCCTAACTGTTAACTGCTCACTGCTCACTGCTCACTGCTCACTGCTCACTGCTCACTGATTTATGATTTCTGATGAACTTTGGAAAGATAATCTTGATTTAGCTGCATCTTGTTTGGAGCATTTTTTTGTACGTGGAATCGCTGATGGAAGTTTGGAGCGGCAAAAGTTTGCTTATTATGTGGGGCAAGATGCTTTTTTCTTGGAGTCTTTTGCTCGTGCTTATAGTATTGCGGCTGCTAAATCTCCAGATTTTTCTGCATTTACCACTTTTCATAATTTAGCTGGTGGAGTATTGGAAGAATTACAGTTACATAAAAGTTATGCTCGCGAGTGGAATGTGGATTTACAGATACAGCAACCGGGTAATGCAACTCGTCGCTATACGGACTTTTTGTTAGCAACTGCTTGGAGTGGTGACATTGGTTTAATTGCCGCTGCGATGTCTCCCTGTATGAGTTTGTATGCTTTTTTGGGAACGGAATTAGCAAAAAACGGTATTCCAAATCATCAATATGCAGATTGGATTCGCACTTACAGCAGTTCGGATTTTCAACCTTTAGCGGAAAAATTGGCAAATCTTGTTGATAGTCATGGAAACTATAGCGCTACAGTTAAATCTGCCTATAGATATGCAATGTTGTGCGAATTGGAATTTTTTCAAGCAGCGTGGGAAGTCAGTTAACAGTTAACAGTTAACAATGAGCGGTGAGCAGTTAGGAGTTATAAGTTAGGAGTTAAGAGTTATGAGTTAGGAGTTAGGAGTTAAGAGTGAGCAGCTATGAGTAGCAAGATTAAAAATGTAGTGGGAGCGTCTCGCTCCCTAGAAAAAAATCTCCCCATCTCCCCATCTCCCCATCTCCCCCCCTCTACCCCCTTTACGCCCTCCCATGCCCAATGCCCAATGCACTATCCCCAATTACCACTTCAACCCTTCCAATCTTCCAACTGGGTGAATAAAAAGTAGCGCACGTGATCGACAAAATTCGGACCAAATTGTCTTGTTCCGTGCCCCATTCCAGGAACTACATAAAAATCACCGTCGGGAAATTTTTCGGCGCAAGCACGAGTATGTTTTACGCTAACAATGGGGTCGTTTTTTCCAATTAAGAAGCGAACTCGACGCGATGATTTTACTGACTCAACGTAATTCATGGGATTGCATTCAAAAGCATATTCGTCTTCGTTTTTTAATTTTTTGGCCAATTGCAAAATTTTCACCATCGGTAGTAAATCTGGTTGCAATCTTTTTAAAATTGATTCCGCAGTTACACCCAAGGGTGAAGCTGCAATATCTGGCAGAAAAGAATACCCCCAGCTTTTGGCAAAGGATTTTAAATCTCCATGCCCAATAGTTCCTAAAAGTCTTTCTCCTATGCCATTCGCATTAAAAGCGTAGGAAGAAAATAATACTCCCATACTCACACCAAATAATGCGACTTTGGAATCATAAAGTCCGTATTTATGACTGCAAAATTCTCTAACTTGAGCAATGTTGTTAGCGGTAGTACGAAATATTGACAACAACATTGCTGTATCAAAAGGAATTCTTCTATCAAGCAAAGGTTTTATTTCTTTATCTACCATACCTGTAAAAGTACGCACCAAACTACGTTCGCCAGCTAATGGTGTATCGAATAAAGCTACGGCTATACCCATTTGGGTGAGCGTTGGCACAATAAAAGCATTCCAACCATAAGGCGCACACATTCCCTGTAAGCCAATTACCAAAGGTGTATGATTTCTAGGACGATGACTGGGCAAAAATACTGCTACCGGGAATCCACTTAACCGCTCATCTATATCCGCTACTCCTGTATAAGCGTAATGCTCGTAGAACCAATAGCGATCGCCTTTTACACCTTCAAAAGTAATTGAATCGGGGCCGTGAACTGCCATTAAATATAAGAGTAAAAAATATTATACGTATTATTCCTTAGTTGGTTTTAAAAATCAAATTGAATCACAAAGGCTTTAACACTTATCGTTTGAGTTTTAGGATATGGTGCTGCCAGCTGAGTGGTGCGTGACGGTATCAACAAGATATTTGATTGCTTTTATAGTTTATCGTCACC
>JAHCMI010000111.1 GCA_019192545.1 Rivularia sp. MS3
GAATGACTAATAAATCACCATCTCACTTTTTTATTACTTTTTCAGCAAGCCCTAAGTAAGTCGGCAGAAAAAAACCCCTTTGTAAGGGGCAGATGGGAGATTTAAAAAAGCGATGTTCTTAAAACGATTTGTTATAAATTAAAGCTGATTTTAAGAGGTTTTCTGTGATGAGCGTTTGCGTTTGATTTGTACAACGGCAACAGTCCCAAAGATTAAGCTGAGAATAGAAGTTGGTTCCGGTACTTTTCTCTTGATTGTGCGTTCGTAGTCTAAATATGTTACTGCTCCACTTCCAGGTAAAGTGATATCAAGCTGTTTAATATTTTTTGAAAAATCAAATTCGTAATTTCTTAAGGAATTATCGCGTTTGAGAGGTTTGCCATTCCACTTTTTACTCAACAAAGTTACCATCGAGTTGTTTTTATCAGCATTTCTCCCAAACTTAAACTTTTGAGTTGTATTATCTACAAAAGTAAAATTAAATATTGGTTTACCGGGGTCATCAAAATCTAATAAACCTATATTATTAAAATCAACACCTAGTGCGTCGTTAAAGTGGAATGAAATTACACCTCCTCCGGCTTGATCGTCTGGATCTCCATTATTTTCTTGAATTATCAAGACTTTACTTTGCTCGGGAGAATCGTATTTAATCCATTTATTATTTTTATCTTTATACTTACCTTTCCCGGTTGCTAAATCTGGATCGTCACCAGTACAAATATCGGTAAATCCATTCTTAGATACACCCTCTGCTTTACCTTTAGCTTGTGGTTTACAGTTACTGTCGTATAGCCACAATTCCTTACGACTCGAATTCATTTTTAAACCATAATCAGCCCAAAGATTATTGAGTTTTGGTCCTCCCGTTAAAGGATTGCTATCAACACCAACCTTTTCATCAAAATCGACTACAACATTTTTCTGAACTTCTATATAGTCATGCTTCATGCTTGCAGCATGTGCGGAGTTTCCGAAGGTACCTATGGCAGCAATTAAAGTTCCAGTAGATAGAATTGATAATTTCTTTAAATTAAGCATCCTGTTTTTATCTGTAAAAGTCGAATAAGTTATTAAAATTGTTTCTCTATATCAGTAATAAGTGATTTCCTCTGTCAGTAGTTAAACTGACAGCAAATCTTCTATCAATAAGTATGTAAAATTATTTAAAGTTATTGTAATCTATCTCAGTATTACTACTTAGGCTGTTTAGTCCTAATGAGCAGTAATCCTTATCCCATAAGAGTTTCGGTGCAATCATAATGGGCGAGCAGGAATGTCCATTGCAAAAAACTTATCTTTATCTTTCCCTTCTCCTTAATAAGGATACTGTTGGCGAATAGTAGGTCAGACCCCTCATCCCAACGAATTAATAGGGATTTTAAGTTATCAGCAGGAGTGCGATCGCACTCCTCAAACCCTCATTTTTTTGGTTATTCAGGGGTGTCACCCCTGAATAACCAGCAGTATCCTTAATAAGGAGAGGGGTGCCCAGAGGGCGGGGTGAGGTTCTGCCGAATGTGTTCTACTTAACATAAATTTGCTGTATAAATAAAAATACGGACGGAAATGCCCATACTAGAAGATATAGCGCTTTTCATTTTTGATAAACCTCACCCCTTCTGCTTAATAAAGAGAAGGGGTGTATCTAATATCTTATGAAGAACGAAATAATACTCTTCCCCGGAGTTCTTCGTCATTGATTTTGGCGTAAACTCGCAAACAAGCGGAGACTTCTCCAGGTACACCACCTACATCTACTTGTAAATCGTCTTTTGAAAAGGGGTAAACATCGGCGTAAGTTCCCCATAAAGGACGAATCTGGACGCTGATTCCTGCTTGACGTGCTTGTTGTACTGCTGTTTCTAAGGTGCGACGTGCTTCTTGTTGCAGTTTTCCCCACCAGGAAAAGCGGTCAACACATGGTAAATAAGTTAATGAATGTATGGCTTCATCTAAGTCAAGTCTGGCACGCAAATTTGCTATTTTGTGATTACCAAAAGTTACTTTAACTTTGTTAAAACGTTCTACTAATGCGGCGATGTACTTAGTTCTATCTGCTAACCTCAGAGAGCGAACGCCGAATCTATCAACGCTTCTTAAAGCATGGTGTAAATGCGGGTCAATTTCGATAAATTTGAGATAAGTAGAAACAATGCCAGCAAGGATATCGAGTTCGCTACCGCTTCTTTGGATTTGCAGTCGCTCGTCAAAATTAATACTATTTGAAAAACACAATCCGGAAGCTTGAATATTGCCTTTTAAACCAGAGTAGATAAATTCAGATTTGGAGAATGGAAGTTGTTGGAGAGAAATGTTATCTTCTGCAATACCTAGTGTAAATAATTGCTTGAATACTTGCGATCGCAATTTCTCGGCTTGTTTTTCGGGTATACGTAAAAGCAGCCGTTGCATTTCGTTCCAGAGTTGAGAATTTTCGGTGCTGTAAAATTGATATTCTCCGGTGTATTGCGATAGTTCTGGATAAGAAAGTAAAGTTTGCGTAATTGGTATTAAGTTTGATTGGGTAGGAGTTTGGGATAATTGCAATTTGCTATCAAACTGATTAGGAACCGGTTCTAAAACATCTGCCCATGTTGGATTTTTTTCTGTATTATTACTTTGGATTTGAGAGTTTAAAATTACATCTAATTCTTTTAAAAGTTCCCGACAAGCATCGCTCCCGGAGTCGGAAGCTTCTGTTTTGAGAGCTTCTTGTAGCTCAGTTTGCAGCCCTAATAGTTTTAACCGCAGTAACCAAGCTAACTTTGAATCTTTTGTGTTTAATAACTTGTTGAGGTTGGGCATGGGGAATTGGGGATTGGTTATTGGGTATGGGTTTGCTCAGCCTTGAAGGCTGGGGCTACAATTAATCAGCCCGTTTTTACGGGATAAAGTTAGTCATTTACTTTTTATTTTTACAGTTATTGCAGTTGAGTTACAGAAATAATATTTTCGGATTTTTAATCGCATTGAGGCTGAATGCAAATTAAGAGATATTAATTAATAGCGATATATCAATTATTTTTAATCTTGATTTTGATGACGAAATAAAGACGAATATTGTATTAGCACTGTATGCTCGTAATTACTCTGAAATTTTTGTCTTATAGCGTAAAAATAGTTGCTGCGCTAAATGAAGACGCTTGGTTTTATAAAGGTTTGATGCTGAAAAAGCTGAACCGTTACGAAGATGCAATTGCTTCTTATGAGAAAGCTTTAGATATAAATCCTTTATATGAAAGTGCTTGGAGAAGCCGAGGAATTGCATTAAAATACTTGAAACGTTACGAAGATGCAATTTTTTCCTATGATAAGGCTATAGAAATTAACCCTTTAAATAAATGTATTTGGCATAATCGAGGTTATGCATTGTGGTATTTAAATCGGTACGAAGATGCAATTGTTTCTTTTAATCAAGCTTTACAAGGCAAGATTCATTTAGCAGTAGAAAACTTGAAACAAGCCATTAACCTAAATCCAAAATTTTGCAAAACTGCTTCAACTGACTCGGATTTTGAACAAATTCGTTTAGATGAGCGATTTAAAAGATTAATTGGTAAACAATTAAACTAAACACAAAATCCATGCCCGATTTCCTAATCCTTAAACCGAAACTTCACCATTACGGGTAAATGATCGGAAGCTTGCTTAACTTCATCGACTATTCTCCATTCAATTACTTCTATATTTTTAGGTGTGTAAAAAATATAATCTAATTTGACTTCGGGTTTATCTGAAGGGAAAGTCGCAATTTCGGGATTATTTAAAGCTTCGGGTGGTAAAGCTGACTTAATCGAAGCAGTTTTTAGTAAAATGTCAACGGTTGGCTCTGGGTTTTCGGGTATCGGGGGAACCGTACTGTTAAAATCTCCTACTAATAATACCGGATATTTATCCACGTATTCCGTAAGCAATTTTTGAATATATTCGGTTTGTTTGCGGCGGGTAGGTGCGTCGAATGCTTCTAAATGCACGTTGATTAAAATCAGGGAGCGATTATTAACTTTAATTTCGCTTACTTGTGCAACTCTATCTAAATAAAAAGCGTTGTAGAAAAAAGGTTTGCTTTCTACTTTATCTAATACTATACGCTTGTTATTGACGATAGGATAGCGACTTAATACAGCTTGTGCCGATAAAATTCTGCCAAAATGAGCCGAAAATGGAAAATAGGGAAAGGGAACGTAAGTTTTATCCCAATTAATAGCTATTCCTGCTTGCCTAAAAGAAAGCTCCTCGGCTAATTGTAAAACTTGATTGACTTTAAAAGAACGTTTTGAATATAAATCAATTTCTTGTAAACCAATAAAATCAGCATTTAATGGCTTGAGAGCATCAATAACAGTTTTAAGATTATCATCAAACAGCTTTTTATCTCTATCCACAGCTTTATTGTTAGTTAAGCCAGAAAGATAGCCAATATTATAAGTAATCACCGTAATTTCATCTTTTTTGCCCGGTGTAGCAGCGCGATAACTGACAACTTCATCGTACTTTTCACGGGGATAACCATTAGAGCTAGCCCAGAAATAAAAGATAACTACGGCGAAGATTATTGTCGCTAGACTAATTCCACCAATCTTCAGTAAGCTTAAGATAAGACTTTTCATTTATTTAAGTATCAATTATCAGTTAAACATTGATAATTATACTTGTAGGGGAGACAAATATTAGAAAAGCCCGCAGGTTATAAGCCTGGGGCTAATATTGCAAAGCCTAAGCAGGGAGGCTACGAAAATTCTTAGCCCAAGTGGTTGGGCTTTTTTTGTATAGCCGCACCCTTACAGGATGTCGGGTAAATTTGTCGAAAACTAAGATGCTCTCTTAGTAACTAGTAAATATAAAAATCTAAGCTATCTTCAGCACTTTACGTAAAATTAACTGGTCTTCTATTTTCGCATTTAGACGACCATTTTCTATATCCCGAATCCAGCTTTGGCTTTTTCCCATTAATCTTGCTAATTCCCTTTGAGAAATACTCAAGTTTTTCCTTGCTAAACGTATTTGTTCGCCAAGTAAACCGCCTGCTGTTTTGATATTTCTTCTCTTTTTACTAGTTCGTTGCTGTTTTTTCCTCGCTGTGAGATTGGGTTGCTCCCATTGTGGTGCCATTTCAAAAGCTAAAATTCTTGCATTCATTAGCATTTTCCACTTACCACGAGGGCTTACATCTGTTAACCTTCTGCCTTCATCACCATCTTTTATCCAGAATTCTATCGCTTCGTCTGGATCTTCGGGAATATCGGCTAACTTTGCCCATAATGGTTGGATGGGTTCAGGATAACTGACTGGATCGAAAATAGGCTTGATTCCATGATGCGACAAAGTTTCTAAATCGCTTTCATAAGTTCTCAACAATCGTTTTCTTTCTTCCCTTTGTCTACAGGCAATTGCGACTTTGCGATCGCCGTATGCAACTCGCATTAATGTAGGTACTGTAATGCGCTGCTGTCTGCCCATTTTTGCTTTGAACATTAACCACATCATCAGTCTTGCAGCACCTTCATGCTGCTGCCAAATACTCATGACTGTAGTTAGTAAGGATTTAGGCAAATTACCATACTGATAAAAAGCTGTTCGTTCTTTACAAGCTTCTTTATTCAAGAAATATTTTGCCCATACGCCAGCTTTGACTTTGAATGTCAAACCAACCAGATATTTACATCCTAAGTCATCGTGTTGAAAATGATGCTGTATTCCTACCAAATCCCAAAGTTGACTTTTTTCTAAGAGAATCGGTTTAATACGCCCTTGTTGAGGTAAATCAATAGAAACCATTAACGAACAAACTTGTAAAACTAAACTTTTCATTAAAGCTAGCTTTGTGGTTTTATTCAAATCTTTGCGCTTTTCTAATCCTAAATATTTCTCTACTTGCTTATCATCGATGACAAACTCTTCTTCCCAAGCTTTTTCAGAGAAAGTTGCATAAGCTGCAAAAATCAGATGCACGCAAGCAGCACGAATATCAAGAGCCTCCACAGCTTCTAAATCTGTTGCTAATTCACACCCTTCAGAAGCAGAGTTTATATGAAAAGCGATTTTACCCTTTCCTTGATTTATCTGTTTGCTGTAACGTACTTGGTTATTTTCATCAATTTCCCAAGGTAAAGACATCCTTTGCGATAGAACATTACAAGCTTCCCATACGGGAATACCTGAAGCAAATGGATTACTTTTACCATTAAAAAATAAATCCGAACTTGTTAATTCTCTATCATCAATTTTGCATCTTCCTTTTTTTACCTGTAATGGTATAGGGGATTTGCTTGGACAAGCAGATGCACATTGAGGCTCGGAGTAATAACCCTCACAATTATTACATAAATGAGGGTCAATCCAATATTCGCCGTTATCGATTTTGATAGCACCTGTTGGACACTGAAAACGACATTTGTCGCATCCAGCACAACTATTGTTAGAAATTGTATAAGGCATAAGGCTTATTGCCACTTCACTTCTTGCGACGTTTGGCTCAAGTCCTACCTAGATGTGTATTTTCTCAAATTTTTGTCACCACACTTTACGATAAGAAAAAGGTTTGCTTATCGCAACTACTGAGTCACATCTATATATGTACTTCCAATTAATTACAGGAAGTTAATTATAAGTATTAACCCGAGCCTGTATTTAACGCTCCGTTATTTATAGTTTTCATAAAGTTATTAAAAAATTTTGTTCGCAATGAGCTAAGAACTATTTTTTGTGCTGTTTAAACAGGTTTATCCTCAAAAATAGCTTTATAGGTTCTTAGTAAAATTAAATTGTTTTTGAATCACAATTTAAATTTTAATATTTTTCAAACTATTGGATAATTATTTTTATTTGCGTCTATTTGTTATCTTAACATATTCTTCACGTTAATTTCATAATCATATTACTTTTTTTGATTCAAAGAATGTTGAGTATTTACGACTAAGTAATATTGAATAGTTCTTTGATATGTCTATATCACTGTTGAGAATAAAATACGTTGATAATCAATGAAAAGGCTGCAATTTTTATCAGGGTTGTGGTGTGTCGCACCATCTGAGTATTGTGACGCTTAGCCTTTATTCTCCACTGAATAAAAAACTTTTTCTAAAACTAAGTGTTAAGAAAACCAAGAATATTTTTTTATCTAGCAAATAACATGTTTTCAATAAACTAATCGACAAGATATAAACTGTAATGTATTAACAATAATCATTTTAAAATTAGTTTAATATGATGAATAATAATTACTTGCAATACTTAATTGTAAACTTAACTTTTAATTCATAATTAGATTAGTTGAATTAAGCTATCCTGAAAATAATGATGAAATAAGTTTAGGTTAATAGATGTCAATCAACTGGAAATAGACATTCACTTAACTTGTTTCACAGCATTTCTTAATTTTTTATGCAATAAGCATTTGCCATTAAAATCAAGTATGATTTATGTCTAAGTAAGTCAGCATAAACATAATTGACCGAACAATACATCTGAAAAGTGCATAGTTTTAACGTTTTTCAAAAGATGGACGACGTAAACAAATAAACAAAAATTTAAACATGCTCTTACCAAAATATTCAGCTAAGTAAATTAAATCGGGTTAGATAAATATATGAAGCAAATCTTACTGCATAAGCTGTTGTTTTAAGATTCAATAAGTCAATGAATGTAATTCGTTAATAGCGAAATCTCACACAACCGCATTCAACACAGCATTACATGAAGTTTTATACCAAAAATCGCTATGCAACAAATTCCTGCTTCATTAATAACCCTAGTTGCTGGGGCTTTAGTTACACTTATAGGTTTGTGGGTTAGTCAGACTCACAGTCTATTACCAGTACAAGCATCCGAACAAGCACCCTTAGTAGACGGATTTTTTAATCTGATGTTCGCGATCGCTATTGCTTTGTTCTTGGTGGTAGAAGGAACTATCTTATATTTCGCGATTAAATTTCGCAAGCCTAAAGACGATGAGACGGATGGGCCACCTATTGAAGGAAATGTCCCCTTAGAAATATTTTGGACTGCAATTCCTACAGTGATAGTTTTCGCTTTAGGTATTTACAGCGTAGATGTTTACAAGCAGATGGGAGGATTTCCGACGAAAACTCCTGCAATAATCGAGGCTCAAAATAATTCCAATTCTGGAAGTGCAATTGCAGCCACTATTAGCGAAGCTCCGATAATTTCATCAGAAGCAGCACCTTTAGCGAATCAAAAAGTCGGGATAAAAGGTTCACCCGCACAGCAAAATAAATCAGCAGATGTAACTGTAGATGTTACGGGAATGCAGTTTGCTTGGATTTTTAGTTGACCCACGAAGTAAAAACGCTTTAAACTGTTTACCACAAACTATTTTAGTCAAATAATTGTTTAATTCAAACGTTAGTTGAAGTAAGCAATAAGTAAGCAAAAATGGAAGATATACAGGGTAAGGTGTTTAGTGACTTTGAGGTACCTACAACTTCTGATGGAAGTTACAGGGGACGTAAAAAGATATCAGATGAAACTAGTAAACACATTCAAATGAAGTTCGAGCAAGAATTAATTGAGGTTAACGATAGACTCAAATCTAGTAAGTCTAAAGTAAAGCTTTTAGTTACTGGAGGAGCTATACAATTACAAGCTACCTTGCCATTAAAGCCAAACGACAGTCACATACAAGGTAGAAATAAAAAACAGTACAAAATAAGCTTAGGAATTCCCGCTAATTTTGATGGTTTAAAAACTGCTGAAGAAGAAGCTTACGAATTAGGTAAACTCATTGCGAGAAAAACCTTTATATGGACTGATAAATATTTAGGGATTAGAGCTACAAAAGATAAAGGTATTACTTTTAAAGAATTTTACGAACAATTTGAGTCAAGATATTTTTCAACTAGAAAGAAAACTATTAGAAGTGAAGGTAGTTTTAACTCTTATAAAATTTGCTACAAAGCACATTTTTATTCTGATGATATAATTACAGCACAAAATCTGAAAAATAAAGTTCTTAAAATTAATTCTGTAGCTGTCAGAAGAAATGTTTTAATAATCGCAAGAATAATTGCCAAATCACTCTCACTTAAGATTGATTTTACCGATTTAACGCTTAAATATAAACCAAATAATAGAAGTATACCTGATGACAATAAAATAGTAACTTCGATCAATAATTTTCAATTTTGCTATGAAGGTACTATTCGAGTAAAGCCAGAATACAGAAATAACTGGAAAATATATAAATTAGCTTATGGCTTGATGGCAATTTACGGTTTACGTCCGAGAGAGATTTTTAATCAGCCCGATTTGGAATGGTTTCTTTCACCAGACAATAAATATAATACCTTTAAAGTACATAGTTCAAATAAAACAGGATATAGAGAAGCATTCCCATTTATACCCGAGTGGATAGAATTATTTGATTTAAAGAATGTAGAAGCTATTCAATTACTTTCGGATAAAAACAAAGAAAATATCAATGCAGAAAAATTAAGACTAATAGTATCCAATTTGTCAAAAAACTTTAAAGTATGTGGTATACCATTCAAGCCTTATGATTTAAGACACGCTTGTGCTATTAGAGCGCATTTGCAAGGAATGCCGGTAAAAGCAGCAGCAGATAATTTAGGACATACAGTTGAGGTACACACTAAAGTTTATCAGCAGTGGTTTGGACTGGAAAATAGACGCAAGGCGTTTGAACAAACTTTTGAGGGATTGAATGAAGTAGATAAATTAAAAGATGAAATAGCTAGCTTAAGAAGAAAAATAGCTGAGCTAGAAATAGAAAATAATAACTTAAAATTAGCAAATAAAGTGTAACTATATTATCTATTGGTTCGATTAGGCAATAATTAAGCAATTAAATTAATGATTAAATTTAATGTTTCAACTGTATTTAAGAATGAGAACATTTTCGGAGGTAGGCAATAGGTAAGCAAAGCATTTTTAACTATACTTCAAAGCTTGTATGTTCTATGCATACTAATTTTAAAAAGCAGTTTGCTTGGATTTTTAGTTATCCCGAAGATAACGTTACATCTGGTGAATTACATGTACCAGTTGGTGCTGACGTACAGTTGAACATCGCCGCAACAGACGTAATTCATTCATTTTGGGTACCGCAATTCCGCTTGAAGCAAGATGCAATTCCTGGAATGAATACCGAATTGAGATTTGTTGCGACTAAACCCGGAGATTATCCTGTAGTTTGTACCGAATTGTGCGGTGGCTACCACGGCTCCATGAGAACCCGAGTTATTGTTCACACTCCTGAAGAATACGAAAGCTGGTTGCAAGAAAACCGGATTGCACAAAATTCTTCAAAAACAGTAGCAGTTAATCCCGCAGAATTATCACCATCCGAATATCTTAATCCCTACAGTTCGGCAATGGGTATTAATTCAGCAACTCTTGCTCAGATTCAACAGTAAATAGGTCTGCATGTTAGAGGTTAAAGGTCAAAGGTTAAGAATTAAAATTTAATTTTTATTTTACCCCTCTAACCTTTCTTTACTCTTTCCCTAACAAAATCCAAAACCGTAAATCTAAAATCTAAAATCGCATGACGCAACTAGAACATCCACAAAATACTTTACCTAAAAGCGAAGTAACTGCTCATGCTCATCCTGAAGCATGGAAATGGTATGACTATTTTACGTTTAATGTAGACCATAAGGTAATTGGTATCCAATACCTAGTAACATCATTTATTTTTTATCTTGTTGGTGGACTGATGGCTGTTGCCATGCGGGCTGAATTAGCGACAGCAGATCCAGATGTACTCGATCCCAACCTGTATAATGCTTTTCTAACCAATCATGGGACAATCATGATTTTAATGTAGTTTGCCTTGTACCGTGTTACGATTGCCTTACTGTGTATGACGTTCAGGGCATGGGTAAATTAATTGTCGGATATTGTAGGGTATCGAGCAATAAGCAGTTTGAGGAAGGGCACGCCCTAGAAAGATATATAGAAAGTTTGGTTAGGTTTGGTATCCCTGAAAGTTTGATTTACTTTGATGTTGAGTCTGGGGTATCGGATGCGAGAGAGGGATTTAATGCTGTCATGGATTTGGTAAAGTCTGGGCAAGTAGCAACAGTAGTTATTCCCAACTTTGACCGATTAACTCGTAGCCCGTTGCAGTGGGAGCAAGCACGGGAAGTTTTTACCAAGTATGGGGTACAAGTAAAATTTTTGGAAGATGGTGAATTAGATTTAAACTCGCCAGATGGATTGTTTACCGGGAGGGTAAAAGCTGCGTTAGCTGCACAGGTGCGCGATCGCATTCGTAGTCATGCAATTAATGGACATCGACGGCACCGAGAGCGAAAGGAACCATATAAACCGATATTCGGGTACGTAATGATAGATGGAAAAATACGACCAAATAATGATAAGTACCCGCGCAGCAAGTTAAGTTATTTCCAGGTAGCGCGGGCATTGGTTGATATATTTCTGGAACTACGTAATTTTGGGTCAACCCTTGAAGCATTTAAGTCAAAGTTTTATACGTTTCCTGCTAGCTATTTTGGAAAAACACATCTCAAGAACCCATCATCAACAACGGGGTTAAAAAGATGGATAAGTAATGCCATGTTGCGGGGACAAATACAATACTTGTCGTTTGGGCGTACAGCACCATTATTAATCGTTGATGGCGAACATCAACCACTTATTACTGAAGAGGAATGGCAGCAAATTAAATCAATTTTTGATAACAATTTAGCAGGTAAACGCACATACGATCCATCCGTTTTAACTAATCCGCTTAGTGGTATTGCAAAGTGCAGGTGTTGCAGCGGCTCAATGTCTCAACGTGGTGGATACAGGCGAATTGATGGCAGTGTGGGCGTTAGGTTGTTGGTTTGTCGCAATTCCCGAAGTAAAAACGGTCGCTGCAAACCCGAATACTCACGCGGGCATGGTTTAACTATCGAGAAGGCAGAAAGCACCCTACAGTTAGAAATATCCGCACGGGCAGAAGCGATAGGGATTTACGTACCCGATATGAAAGAAATTAATCCGGAAATCGTGGAACTACGCCAATCTATCAAAATGTTAGAAGCAATTGACGACCCGGATTTAGTTGAGGTCATTGAGCGTAAACGAACGCGATTACAGTTGTTGATTGAGACGGAAGAAATTAAGACAGTCCGGTCTGAAGAAAAAAAACAATTATTGGAAATGGTATCCCACCCTGATTTTTGGGTAGGATTATCGGCATCGGAACGTAACGCTATTTACCGTGACTTGGTTGAAGTCGTTTGGTGCGATAAAGGTAAGTTAAACATCTCCCTGTTGGTTTGATTCCTTAATTAGTAGCAAACCAGCTTTACGCAATCGTTCGGTTTCTGCTTCTACAGTTGTACCGCGTGCTTCTAATTCAGCTTTATACTGCTTAGCTCGTCTCAGTAAGATTTTGATTGCTGTTTGCATGGTTCTGTTGTAGCGACTTTACTAAATTTACCGTTTGCTGGTGAAATTTCTGTTTGTAGCGGACGGGTTAAAGCTATCCGTCCGCTTTTTCGCGGTCATATGAACGGTCTGTAAGAGAATATTTACCCCTAAGAAAATCTTGCACAAAACTGCCCAGCCTTTGCGGCGCGGGGGCTGTGAGCGATTTACAAATATGTCTACATTTAATTGAACCCTATTGTTTTTATACACAATATGTGTAATCCTGTCCTGGCTTGACCTTAATATCTCTTATCAGCAAAGAAATTGTACCTGATGCGACAACCTTAGTATTTCTGAACATTAGGGTGAATTTAAAGCAATCATGGTACAAAATAAACCATATATTTCTTTGGATTGTTCCAAGTGCAATTGGTGGCTTCGGTAACTATTTGATACCGTTGATGGTTGGTGCTAGGGATATGGCTTTCCCTAAACTAAACGCCATAGCTTTTTGGTTAAACCCGCCTGCTGGAGCTTTAGTTTTAGGTAGTTTCTTTTTCGGTGGTTCCCAGTCGGGATGGACAGCCTACCCGCCCTTGAGTTTGGTAACGGCAAATACCGCTCAGAGTATGTGGATTCTAGCCATTGTGTTAGTTGGTACTTCCTCTATTTTGGGTTCGCTGAACTTCGTTGTTACCATTTGGAAAATGAAAGTTCCTTCTATGAAGTGGGATGAATTACCCTTGTTCTGCTGGGCAATTTTAGCTACTTCATTGTTGGCGCTTGTTTCTACACCAGTATTAGCTGCTGGCTTAATCTTACTGTTATTTGATATCAATTTCGGTACTTCCTTTTTTAAACCAGATGCGGGCGGTAATGTAGTTATTTACCAGCATTTATTCTGGTTTTATTCTCATCCAGCAGTTTATTTAATGATCCTGCCCATATTCGGTATTTTGTCCGAAGTAATTCCGGTTCATGCGCGCAAACCAATCTTTGGATATAAAGCAATTGCTTATTCTAGTTTGGCGATTTGCGTTGTAGGTTTATTTGTATGGGTTCATCATATGTTTCTTGTTGACTGGAATTCTTTAAAAGCCGAAAATTGTTACTAGTAATGCATTGTTAGCAATAAACATTGTTTGCTAGAAACATAATTTTAAGGAAGATTCAGAGAATGAAAGCAGACATCTACCAAGAAGCATTTAAAGATTTTGAATCATCAGCAACAACAGACGGTAGCTATTTAGGTATAAATAAAGCACGATTAGAACAAGAAGCACATATGAAAATGAAGGTAGAAGAAAAATTAAAAGAAGCTAATTTGCGGCTTAAAGAAATTAAAGCAAGGGTTTCGTTAACCATGAAAGGTAATGCAATTCAATTACGTGCTACACTACCGCTCAAACCAAATGACACTAATACAAAAGGTAAAAAAGCTAAACAGTATCAAATATCTCTGAATATTCCAGCAAACTTAGATGGGTTAAAAACAGCAGAAGAAGAAGCTTATGAACTAAGCAGATTAATTTCTAGGAAGTGTTTTGAGTGGAATGATAAATATTTAGGATGTAAAGCTGATAAAAATATTTGTGTAAACTTTGCTGAAATCTATAATAAATTTGAAGAAATATTTTTCAAGACAAGAAAAAGAGATATTAAAAGCGAACACACTGTAAGCGAATATAAAAAGGTATTTAAACGAGAATTTCCACTTGATTTAATTGCGAACAAAAGCAATATAGAGATATGCCTTAAAAATATTGATACGGCTAGTAAAAGATTTCAAGCAATAAAGGTTGCTAGCATTATTGGCAAATATTTAGAAATAGAGATTGATTTTAAAGAACTGAAGCTTCCTATCAAGGTACAAAAAAGAGATATTCCCCAAGATAAATTGATTATAGAAGGCTTTCATGCTTTCAATAAATACTATGAAACCAATAAACATAAAAAAAATCCTTATAGTCATACCTATTTAATATATAGATTGGCTTATGGTTTAATATCTACTTATGGATTGCGTCCAAGGGAAGTATTTAATAAACCCGATATTGATTGGTTTCTCAGCAAAGATAATATTGATAATACTTGGAGAGTTCACAATGATAATAAAACGGGAGCCAGAGAAGTATTACCTTTTATCCCAGAATGGATTGAAATATTTGATTTAAAGAATAAAGACTCACTTGAAATGCTCAAACAAAGAACTGACAAAGTTAAGTGTTCTTCACAACTGACTATTATAGTGGATAAAAATTCTCAATGGTTCAAAAGAGTTGGGTTAGCATTTAAACCTTATGATTTACGTCATGCTTGTGCTATTAGAGCGCACTTACAAGGTATACCAATAAAAGCCGCAGCAGATAATTTAGGGCATTCGATAGAAATGCATACAAAAGTGTATCAAAAGTGGTTTTCATTAGAAAATCGTAAGAAAGCTATCAATACAGCTTTGAATGAAAAAGAAGAATTGGAAATACTTAAAGAAAAAAATGTTTATCTACAAAAGAAAGTAGAATTATTAACATCGGAGCTTGAAAAGTATAAAATGATAAATTTAATGAAGCAATCAACGTAACATTAAGGTTTAAGTTAAAGAGTATATATATTATAGAACTTGAAAGTAATCCAAATTATTTTCAGGTTTTTCTTGTTGATGTCATTACGCAAATAATAAGTATTTACTGTTTAAACTTAGAGTATAAAGTAAATAGCTGGAATAGATAAATATCTACGTATGAAATCATTTTTTAGAGAATATCTAGTGAATAAAATCATTTAAAATCACTGTAATACAGTTATAAAGTAAGTCATTTATAAAAGTTTTTAAGGAATATATAGAGAACAAATAAATTCAATAATATCAAACCCATACTAACTAAAGAATTTAACTGTTCATCATATGTTTACCAGCGGAACCCCTGGCTGGATGCGGATGTTTTTCACCATCTCTACCCTGATTGTTGCTGTTCCTACAGGAATTAAAATATTTAGCTGGGTGGCAACTCTATGGCAAGGAAAAATCCGCTATACCAGTGCGATGCTATTTGCTATCGGCTTGTTAATGATGTTCGTTTTAGGTGGAATTGGTGGCGTTACCTTGGGTACTGCTCCGTTCGACGGACACGTCCACGATACATATTATGTGGTTGCCCACTTCCACTACGTTTTATTTGGTGGTTCCGTATTTGGTATTTACGCTGCAATTTACCACTGGTTCCCTAAAATGACGGGAAGGATGATGAATGAAACCTTGGGTAAAATTCATTTTGTCCTTACCTTCATCGGCACCAATTTAACATTCTTACCCATGCACGAACTGGGTTTGCAAGGAATGCCGCGTCGAGTTGCCATGTACGATCCACAGTTTGAAGCTATCAATCAGCTTTGTACTTATGGCGCTTACTTATTAGCAATTTCCGTGATTCCTTTTACTCTCAACGTGCTTTGGAGTTGGAATGCTGGAGCAAAAGCTGGGGACAATCCTTGGAATGCTTTGACATTGGAATGGACAACCGCTTCCCCACCTGCAATTGAAAACTGGGAAGAATTACCCGTCGTTACTCACGGTCCTTACGATTACGGTGTGGTAACAGAAGGCGAACCTTTGACAACCTCTACTGAAGCAGAAGCTGCCGCTTAAGAACAGGTTAAAGGTTTAAATTAGTAAATCTTGTTACAAGGCAGAGCCTTGTAATACTCTTCTGGAGACTCTGCCTCTACAAATTGGAGGCAGAACCTCGAAGAATGAATTCCCAGCCTGGAGGCTAGGAACGAGACTAAAATCTAAAATCTAAAATCTAGAATCTAAAATTAAATGGGGGATACAATATGGCGATCGCGACAGAAAATACACCAGCGCATCATGAAGAACATGCCGACTTACGAGTTGTGGGATTAATAACTTTCCTAATCTCGGAATCTTTAATGTTTGGCGGGCTTTTTGCAGCCTATTTATTTTATCGAGGAACTACTGCAACTTGGCCTCCGGAAGGAACAGAAGTAGAGCTACTGTTACCAACAATCAACACCATCATTCTAGTGTCAAGCAGTTTCGTCATTCACTTCGGCGATTCCGCAATTAAAAAGAATGATGTCAAAGGAATGCGGAAATGGTACAAAATTACCGCAATCATGGGAATTATCTTTTTACTCGGACAAGTTTACGAGTATCTAACTTTAGGATATGGGCTAAGTACTAACTTATTCTCCAACTGTTTTTACCTGATGACAGGTTTCCACGGCTTACACGTATTCATTGGAGTCTTGCTAATTTTAGGTGTATTATGGCGTTCCCGTCGTGCAGGACATTACAACGAACACAAGCATACCGGCATCGAAATGGCAGAAATCTACTGGCACTTTGTAGATATCATTTGGATTGTACTTTTTACTCTGCTTTATATTCTGACTAGATTTTAAAGAATTGGGGATTGAGAATTGGGCATGGGGCATAGGGGATTGGTATTTGGTAATCAGTATTTGGGGAATAATCACGGAGCAAGATACTCCCACTACTACCTAATTCCTAACTCTCTACCCCCTCTGTTCAATTAGCAATTACCCATTACCATAAAAAATTATGCAAAACACAAACGAATTCTCCTGGTACGAGGTACCTGAAGATATCAAGCAACTATTAGTATTAGCTGCGGATAATTGGGAAAATACTTCCGAGTCCGAAAAATATATAAATCAAGCGTTAGCAAAAACAAATAACAATATAGACGTTTTGATATCAGCTTATAGATATTTTTATTACAAACAGAAGTATCAAATGGCACTGGAAACAGCCGAAAAAGTAAAGGATAAAGTCAAAGAAACCGAAAAATTACCCGATGATTGGGGAAAGCTAAAACCAGTATTAATTAAACGTAAAGAAGAACAAATTATCCGACTATATTTAAATTCTTATGCCGCCACAGGATTAATTTTAGCTATATTAGGAAAAGAAGAAGAAGCCAAAGAAATATGTAATAAAGTCAAAGAGATAGACGATAAAAACGATTTTGGCGCAGGAATCTTATTTGACGTTTTAACACGTCCTCCAGAAGAAGATGACTAAAAAAGTTAGGAGTTAGGAGTTAAGAGTTAGAGGACTTACGCATGTGTCACAAAACTAAAGTGGTGCGTGACACTATAAGGCTTATCACTACGTTCATAACATCTCAAAGTGTCACAGCACCCTACGAATAAAACGTGCCAATTGCGTAAGTCCTAAGTTAATTAAAATGAATTTCTATATTTGAAAGACTTCAGCGGTAACTGATAACTGTTCACTGATTATGGAAGGAAAAGACTGGCTGGTAACAGCAGATGGGAAATATCAAGCTTGTAAATCTGTCAGAACTTGGGATTTAATTACTGAGAATTATCGGCTCTATCGCTTTCTTACCGAATTAGAAGATATTCTCGAAAAACAATTAGAAGAAACCAATAATCTAGCAGCTATTAGGCAACTAGTAAGAAAATTGCTGGTTAATTCTTATTGGATAAAAACTCAACCACCCGAACCTGATACTAAAACCGGAACATCTGTTAAACTTTTATATGATGAGTTGGGTTTTCCTTTTACAGTGCAAACTGTAACCTTCACAAAAGGAACGCAATCTAACATTCACAATCACGGAATTTGGGGAATCGTCGCGGTTTTAAAAGGACAAGAAAAGAATACTATTTGGAAGCGAAATCCTACTACAGAACATCCAGACAAAATTGAACCCGCAGGAGAAATTATTTTAAATCCTGGGGATATTGTCAGTTTTGCGCCGGGTGCTATTCATAGCGTCGAAGCAATGGAAGAACCAACGGTGACTTTTAATTTATATGGGGAAACCAAGTCAAAAGAACGTTTTGAATTCGACACGGTAAATCATACTGCAAAGAATTTTTGAACAATAAACAATAAACAATGAACAATTATCAATTAACGGTTACTAGTGATTTACCACATAAGTTTTGCAACGTTTGTAGTTGGGAATGCGCGTCCTTCAGAGCGATAAATCGCCAACTACAAACTTGTCAAAATGAATGTGACACAACGCTAGTTATTGGTCATCAAAAAGTAATATACTCTCACAACCAAGAAATAACTGGTAATTGATAATTGATAATTGTTAACTGTTAACTGTTCACTGCTAACTGTTAACTGATACGGAGATTATTATGGCAAAAGTAATATTTTACGAAAAAACAGGCTGTAGAAATAACACTAAGCAAAAAACTTTATTAACAGCAGCCGGACATCAGGTTGAAGCCCACAATATATTAGAGCAAAAATGGACTAAAGAGCGTTTGCGCTGGTTTTTCAATAATCGTCCCGTAGCTGATTGGTTTAACCGCTCCGCACCTAGAATCAAATCTGGTGAAATCAACCCCGAACAAATAGACGCGGAAACTGCTCTTAACTTGATGATAGAAGAGCCATTGTTAATTCGTCGTCCTTTAATTCAAGTTGGTTATCGCGGTGAAATTGGTTTCGATACTCAAGTTATTGAAAATTGGATTGGTTTGACTCCTAAAGATGAGACTTTACAAGAAGTCAGTCAGAAGTTGATGAGTACGGATTTGCAAGGTTGCGCTCATAAAAATGGTGGGCATCATCATTGATGGTAATTGGTAATAGGTAATTGGTTTTTGGTAGAGAAAATTTAGTTGGAATTTGAGAGCCGGATGTCTTGGAGATGTCCGGTTTTTTAATGTTTTTGAGTCGAAGTCGCTTGTTTTAAAGGAGCTATTCTTGATAACACTATCATGCCAGATGGAAGTGTTATGAGTTTGTAGTTCGTAGGTTGGTTGAAGGTCGAGAAACCCAACATTGTCTTGAAAGCTGAACAAAATAATTCAAATAAATTCAATATTTAATATTTAACCAAACCACACACTTAAATCAAAACCCGGATATTGGGTTACGACGATATTACGCTCTTGGTGAAAAACAAATTGATTTGTGCGTCTAACCCAACCTACAATTTAGACATTAATAGATTTATTCGTATTTAAGTTAAGTAATTTTAAGTATAAAGAAACAAATTGACTTTATGATATTTTATCAATATTTTTTTCTTATTAATAGCTAGAAAACATTGTAATACAAGGATTTCAAAGATTTATGATTATAAATTAGACTTTATTATTTATGTAAAATTAAGTATAAACTCGGCTCTTCAGTACTTAGTATGCTAAAAATACAATTAGATAAGTGAATTGAAAG
>JAHCMI010000112.1 GCA_019192545.1 Rivularia sp. MS3
TTTACTCCATTGGAATTTTAGCAGTTAGTTTAGCATACTAAGTACTGAAGAGCCGTTTATATTTATATTTATTATTCAATATTTGTTGTTTCCAAGAAAAAAACGGGCAGGATGCCCGTATTAGAAGATATTGATGAATAATCCAATATTTCAACCGTTTTACAAACAAATTTATGACAATCTCGAAAGCTTAAAATCCATAGTTACTAAATTATTCCCCCAAAAACTGCTAACTTATAATATTTCCAAGGTACCGCCACTGTTTTAAATTCAGCTTTTCTCAGCATTTGTAACTGTGTATCTAAAGTTGCTAACTGGTCTTGACTGGAGTAACCGTAACTAGCAGCATAATCTACAGCATCGCTATTGCTTGCTAACCGAGAACGAACTTTTTCTATAGTGCTTCCTTGTTTTTCCGCCCATTCTTTTCCTACGGTTTTATATATTTCTTCTAATATTGGGGATTCTGATAAAACAGGATCTGCATTCCAAAAACAACCACCCTTTTTAAGACTATTACTAATACGTTGAAATAACTTTGCTTTCATCTCGTTGCTCAGATGATGAATCGCTAATGACGATACACAAGCGTCAAATTCCGTACCGATATCAAACTTTTCGGGATTATCAGCCCATTCACCAAAATCTGCTTCTAAGCCACTCCACTGTTGATAACCTGCTTCAATCATCTTCTTACGAGCAAATTCAATCATTCTTGGTGAATAATCAAGAGCGATAATTTGAGCATCTGCACAGTGATTGAGTATTTTTTGACTAAGCTCGCCGGTGCCGCAGCCTAATTCTAAAATACGACGAGATGTAGGAGGAATGCAGCGAGCAACTGCTTCGAGCATGTCGTCATATCCCGGCATTAGCTGCCGCATACCAGCATCAAAATCGCTAGTGTGAGCAAATACTTCACCCGGAAATACTTGTGGCATGGAATTTTTACCCTGAGAAAGCACTATCAATACAATCATGCATCAATTTCTGCTTTCTTTGTGATATTTTTTCAGGAGATATTAATTCAAGATAATTTTGTTGCAATTACCTTGAGTTAAAGGCTTCAATTGATTTTGAATATCGCGATCGCGCTGCCTTACTACGAAATAAATCCGTATTTAGATAGCTAAAGCATCATTAAACTACACAAAAATAGCTGATTTTATTTAACATGGATATAGACCTCACTAGTTTTGTGTGGTTGTGTGTTGTAAAACTTAGTTGTAATTTGTCGGGGTTAAACCCTGACATTTTTTTGCCGAAAGTTATTTGAGCCAGAATCAGAACACTAGTACAAGTCGGCGTAAATAAGGCAATCGTTAAGAATGGCCCGAAAGCCTAAAAAATCAACATTTTTACTTCTTATTTATTACTTATTACTTCTTACTTCCCGAAAGCCGTACTAGCGAGCTGACTATAAATCTAATCTCAATTTTTGTAATACTTAACTGTATAAAAAATACAATATCATTCTTTAGTTAGATTTATAGTTAAGTCTTTAGATAGATACTAAATTTTTTACTATTTAACACTTGATAGATTGCCAAAATATAAGAGCTTAAATTAAAATTTTCATATCCTATAGTATTAATAGAGTTTTTAATAATTATTATTATCGTTGAATTAACAATTGTTGAAACATATTTCCTCGATAAAAATAGCTGTATAACTAATAAATTGATATCTTATCCTTTCGTATATTCATTCGTATAAGTTTTAGTGAGAAAATATGGTGTTTGTAGATACAATCAAAAACAGTATCAAAGAATTAGTTGGCAGTGCAGTTAAAGTTTTCCCCGCATTATTGACGGCAGTAGTTATCTTATTTTTAACCAGATTTGCCGCTCAATTTGCTCAAAGCTTAGCTCAAAATATTGCTAGAAGAACGGTTAGCAGTAAATCGCTACAGTTTTTAATGGCAAAGACTGCTTCTACAGTAACCTGGGTTTTCGGCATTCTTCTTGCTTGTGTAATAGCTTTCCCCGGATTGAGATTAGGAGATATAATCGCCACTCTTGGACTTAGTTCTGTTGCAATCGGTTTTGCTTTTCAAGATATATTCAAAAATTTTCTTGCAGGTGTATTAATACTATTACAGCAGCCTTTTCGTATCGGCGACCAAATAATTGTCAATGATTATGAAGGTACTGTCGATCAAATTGATATTCGTACTACAGAAATTATTACCTATGGTGGAGAACGAGTTTTAATTCCTAACTCAACAGTATTTACTAGTGTAGTTCAGGTAAGAACGGCATTTAGTCACAGACGTACCGATTTAGCTGTAGGAGTAGACTATAATACTTCTTTATCCGAAGCTTCCGATATTTTAGAACAAACAATTTCCCAAGTCGAAGGTGTTTTAAATAAACCAGCACCAGAAATTGATTTAGTTTCTTTCGGCGATAGCTCTATCGATTTTATTATTCGCTACTGGACTTTACCTCAACAAAAACAAGTCCGCCACGTTCAAACTAGAGCAATCCTGAGCATAAAACAAGCTTTTGATAGAGCCGATATCAATATTCCTTATCCAATTCGTACTCTATATTTCTACAATCAGGAAAAATATAACGATTATATGTCCGCTCCAAACGATGGTAAAGCACCGGGACATCCTGATTTCAGCAACTATCAAAGATAAAGAGAAAGCGGTTGCTGATTCAAAGTAAACTGCTGCGTCTAAGGTTCGCTGTATATTACAGGCGGATAAGATGCCGCACCATTAGAATAAAACCACGCTGTTTGTGTTCTAGAAGGTTTTTTATATCCCAAGCCGGTGTACTTGAATTTGATCTAATTCAGCAAAAACTACTATTAAAAGCCTAAAGCCTGGTAAAAGGTTTACCAGGCTTTTTGATTAAGATTTACTAAGGTCAAATCTTTACTTTTGGTCAATGATTAGGAGAATTTGAAATTTCGACAACTAAAGTTTACTTAACTCATAGCAAATAACGCACTTTTAGATTTTCCTATTTAGGATGTTGGCTTACCTTAAACTGGTAGATGCCACTTTATTTATGCTGATATTTACCTGGGCTTTGACCGGAGACACATTGTCATTTACCCAACTGAGCCTATGAATGCCTTGCTTGTGCCTTACTTATTAAGTTATCACCTATTAGAAAAAATGAAATCCCCTATTTACCGAACTTTACCACTCTTCAAATTCTGTAACAATTAAGTCTATTTTGGGATTGGGCATGGGTAATGGGCTTTGTAAGAGTGGTTAACTTGCTACTTGTTTAGAACTCCTAATAATTACCAAGTCCACATCATGGGGCTGTCATCCTGGTGACTCGTAACAATTTGTCCGATATTGTCTATTTCTATTAGTTCTTCTTGAGAAAGTTTTACTTCGGCTGCTTGAGCATTGGATATTACATGCTCGGCAATACGCACTCCGGCTATAGCATTGGTTTGAGATGGAGAATCTTTGTTAAATGATGAAAAATTACATCTTCATCATAAAATTTCTACCCGATTAAGTTCTCCCCAACGACAACTCTTTTGTTGCGATCCGTTTTAGTTCGGGAACCGTATTAATTACAGAACTAAGAAAAAAGGATTCAACTCATGACAAGTCAAACTACTTTCTCAATTGATGAAGGGGATATTTTCTCTCGTTTGGTGAGAGGTGAATCTTTTACAGATGGGGAATTGCAGGAGTTAAAACTAGAAAACGACAAAGCTGTTATTACCCTTGATGGAGAAGAAATCGCGATCGAGCAGTATCTCATAGACAGTGGTTCTGACGATGACGGTTTATCTAGTTATTTGTTCAGCAGTGACCGTTTATTTGGTTATGGTGGTAATGACACTTTATATGGTTATCGTGGCGACGACGAGCTACATGGTGGTTCTGGCAATGATAAATTATATGGTGAAGCTGGCAATGATACTTTCTACGTAAAGAACTTTGACGGAGAAGATTTTTTCAATCCTTAATTAGGATTATTCATGCCAGTCAGGATTTCCTCAACATTTTGGTAGAAGAGTAAAAATCGCAAATTGATTTCTCTATAAAGTAGCAGAGTCAATTGCTTATAGTAATTGGTTTTCCAAGAAACAATGAGGTTTAATACGATTTTCATGAATATTAATTACTTTAAAACAATCTCTAAAATTATTATCTTAATAGTTTTTTCTGCAAATTTATCCGCTTGTTCTCAACTCAAAGACAAAGGAGTAATTCAACCAGACATAAACCAATGTGGAACTGCATTGGCTGCAACAAATAGCATTAAAAAACCAACGTGGAATAATATAGATATTCAGACTTTTGCAAGTCATAATGATGCTATTTGGTTTGTCGCTATCAATCCTCAGCAAAACTTAATTGCTACGGCTAGTGAGGATAATACGATTAAACTCTGGAAGGCACAAACGGGTCAATTAGTTCGCAGTTTGACTGGGCATACTAAAGGGGTTTTATCTGTTAGTTTCAGTCCTGACGGTAAACATCTTGCAAGTAGTAGCAAAGATGGACTTATTAAAATCTGGCAAGTCGAAACAGGAGAAAATATTCGCACTATTAATGCTAGCGAGAAAGCAGTAAGGTCTGTAGCTTATACTCCCGATTGTCAGAAAATAGTTAATAGTGATTGGGCTAATAATATTAAAATTTGGAACGCCGAAACTGGTGATTTAATTAATACTTTAACAGGGCATACTGAAGGTGTTTTTGCCATTGCCGTAAGTCCAGACAGTAAAAGAATAGCTAGCGCTAGTAAAGATAAAAAGCTTAAAATTTGGGATTTAGAAACGGGAAAATTACTCAATTCAATTTTAGGACATGATGATAGTATTAGAGCCGTTACTTTTAGTCCAGATGGCAAAACTATTGCTACTGGAAGCGTCGATAAAACTATTAAATTATGGCAAGTAGAAACAGGTGATTTAATTAAAAGTTTATCCGATAGTTCTAATAGTTCTGAGTATATTAATTCCGTTGCTTTTAGCTCCGACGGAACGATTTTAGTTAGTGGGGATGAAGATGCAACAATTAAATTATGGAATGTCAATGACGGTAAAGTCATTCGTACCTTATCGGGAAGTAGTGCGGGAGTAAATTCTGCTATTTTTACAAATGGCGATCGCACTATAATCAGCGGTAGTGCTGCGGAGGATAATAAGTTGAGAATTTGGCGAAATCGTAATTAAATTAATAACTTCTCCCAAGGTTCTATTTTTGTCAGAAGTTCAAATATAAAAAGATTAATTCTCATGGATTGGTATCCGTTTATGAGAATTAATCTTTAAGAATAGTTTAAGAGTAAAGGATTTGATTGTTTACAACAGAAAGCTCAATTATCACTTAGATATATAACGTTCGAGATTGGATGGGTTCGCGGAGCCGATCTCACTCTTAGACTGAACAGTCGTCGAGAGCATACCCTCGGGTACCAAATCTCCAATCCACCATCAGTTGCCCCACTGCTTTACGAACACCACGTAGCGAGTTGAAGAAATCCATTTTCCAGTACCAAGCTGTTTACCGTTCACCCAAAACTCGCCATTTTTCTTGATAATCTTTTTGTTTCCGTCGCTCACACGAACTTCACGATTAACCTGGGGAGGGAGGGGTGTTTTATTAACATTATCTATCGTCTTCTAAAGTTACCCTTAGCCCAGCTATCCTTCCGGTATCCATAATTCCAGACAATTTGACATCTCCATATGATTTTGTCAAAGAACCATGATTTGCTTTTGACCTACGATTATAATAATAATAATAACGTTGTCTATTCGTAGGAGTATTATTACCAATTTTCCCTACATTAAAACCATTATCACCAGTAACAGGAACGTGCCATGTAATTACAATTCTTTCGTTAGTACCTTCCAATCTATAACTTACAGTTCCTGATGTTCCATGCGTAGCAAAAATAAACTGCTTGTTAATTGCTCTAAATCTACCTTTTTTTTGACTGATTATTTTGTTAGGTACTCCTCCAATATTTCCTGTTTCTATATGATACCTAGGCTCTACTAAATTGTATTTTGTCTTATTCTCAATTTCTACAACACCAACTCGACCGAACCCCTTATCGAATGCTTCTGTTAGCAGGGGAAGCGCTTCCTTGCTTAATACGCTTGATCTTTTTGATTTTTTTGAAGATGTCCTTGCTAGCAATCTATCTTGAGTAATCATGAGATTGTCGCCTGTAGTTTTCTCACCCACCTGAGAGCGTGTAGCAATGATATTGTCCTTTTTTGTGTTTGTGTCTAAGGAATTCTCGCTCACATTTTCTTGAATTTTGTAAGTGATATTAGGTTTTAAAGCGTTTCTATCTTTATTATTTAGCTGTACTTCAGACTGAGTAGCATTTGATACCGTGCCTCCTAACACTGAAACCATAGCTGCACTACCGAACAAAAGGCGACATAAGTTAATTTTTGTTTTTGTGAAGTTCATAATTTTTTCCTTGGTTAGCTTTGTAATTAATACGCCGCTGATATGAAAATGGATCACCAATAGGTAAAAATTCCAAAAAGAGCATTTCTTAAAAGCTAAAAGTCAAACAATAAAATGAACTCCTTACTTAAGCCCGAAGGGCTTTGGTAAATAAGTATAGTTTTAATTTGTCATTGCGACGAGGTACGAGGAAGCAATCGCAACCGTTTCGAGCTTTTTACCTTTCGTTACATAGCTAGTACCGCTTGGCGCAAGTAAGGTACCCATCTCAAATCTAATCATGAGCGAGCGTCAATTTAAGTCTAAAAAAATGGGTGCGCTATTTAAGCCTTGCTGTACTAGTACAAGTAGGCGTAAATAAAGCAACCATCAAAAATGGCTGAAAAGCCGATAAAATGAAACTTTTTACTTCTTACTTTTGACTTCCGCGCAACGGTACTAATTCTATTTACGCTAACTTACGCGCGTTATTAGTCCTAACTCAATAAATATTTCCAAAGTTTGATAGTTCCATCTCTCCCACCACTAACTAATAAATTTTCTTGCTGAATGGTAGCTAAGGCTAAAACCCAATCACGATGTTCGTCTCGGGTAGTAATCAATCGATTATTTTTAATACTCCAAACTTTAATCGTATTATCTGTCGAGCCACTAAATACTGTTTCCGAATCGTTACTAATAGCAACAGTTACAACTCTATCTGTATGACCTTCAAAAGTTGTAACTAACTTACCGCTTTCTAGTTGCCAAACTTTAACAGTGTTATCCCCACTACCACTGACTAAATATCGATTATCGGGACTAATTGCTATTGTTCTAATGTCACCTTGATGTCCTTCAAGAGATTTTAACAGGCTTCCTTTTTTTACATCCCAAATTCTGATAATTTTATCTTTACCGCCACTCGCAAACACTTTTCCATAGGGACTGAATGCTAAAGCATAAACGACATCATTGTGAGAAAAGATACCTTGAGTTGGTTCGCCTGTTGTTAAATCCCAAACACTAACACTTTCGTCTTCACTACAACTAACTAATGTTTGACCGTCGGGACTAATAGCTAAGGACCAAATACTTTGAGAATGACCCTGTAATTGTTGTTCTAAACTTCCATTTTGCCGGTTCCAAACTTTAATATTTCCATCTCCATCTCCCGAAATTAATTGATTACTTTGAGGTCTAAAAACCAAAGCACGAATTACATTCTCCTGCTCGCTAAATCTTTTGCTATTCTCTTTTGTTTGACGATTGTAAAACTGAATCGTACCAGTTTGATTGTCAGTTGGATTGCTAGTTTTATTGCCAGTAGCAATAAATTCGCCATCGGGAGAAATTGCTAAAGACCAGACTCCTTCTGATGAGGGGAGGGAAATATTCTTAAATAAATCGATGTTAAAACTTGAAGGTTTGTTTGAAAGTTGGTTTAGTATTTTCGTTAAAAGCACTGTTAAAGGTTTGATTGAAAAATCTTTTAGTACTTGCGCTAAAAGTACTGTTAAAGATATTCCCCCTAACATTAAACCCCCATATTTTAAGACCTTTCTTCTCGAACTTTTTTTTGATAATTGAGTTTCAGTTAAAGGTTTTTTCATTGCTACAGAATTGTTTGGCTCGCTAATTCCTGCTAAACTCCACCAAGTAGGCAAGCTCATTCCTGGATTTTGAACGATAATTGGTTGCCAACTCGCACCTGGATATTGTCTATCTAATCCTTGTAATCTTTCTCGCGCTTCTCTAACAGCTAAATAAAAATGTTTACCACTAGCGAAATCAGTTAAAAAATATTTTAAAAATTGCTGTGCTACCAAATCTGGTACGGGTTCGCGCATGACAATAATTTGGGGTAAATTAAGCTTTTCTAGAAAACTAGCTAAACCCAAACCATCACAGGAATTAAAAATAGCTAGTTTTAATCCTCCCTGCTCCACTGCCCTTTTTAAAGCATAAGATAATTCTTCTAAACTGATACTGTCTTCGGGATTAATATAAATTCGACCTGTTTCTAAATCACTCTGACTGTGCCCTGCAAAAAATAAAATATCCCATTTGCGATTCCATAAATGTTCGCTAATTTCTTCTCGCTTGGGTTCGCATAAAAAAGTTAGTTTGGCATCAGTTAAGGTTTCAGTTAAGATTTTTTGGTCTTCTGCAATATTAATGCCCCTACTATCGCCTAAAATAGCCAATATAGATATACCTCGTTCGCCTAAAATAGTGCGCTCGCTTTTTATCTTTTCGTATTCATTAGTGGCTAAAGCTATCTCCGCGCAAGGATATTTATCTAATAATTCCCATAAATGCCAGGGTAACTTACGCAGTTGTTTATTAGTAGTACGAATGATAATTCTAATTATTTCTTCGGGGGCAATTTTTTCGATAAACTTACGCCAAATTGGTTGAAATTGAGGCGCATTCAACCATTGATTTAGTTCTTGTCTTAATTGCTTTAATAAACTACTAGATTCTGCTAAATGTTTTTGAATCGAACCATCATAAGTAATCTTTTTTGGACTAATACGGCTTGTCGAATTGAGATTGCGATAATTGTATTGCCATAAAGTGTATGTTTCTTGTAGCTGTGGTGCTGGAGGTAAACTACCCTCGACTTCTACTTCTCTTGTTTTTGCTTCTGGAGCAATAGCTAGGTTTACTTGCAATCCTAGCTCTAAACTTCCGTTTAGTTTTAGCTCTACTAATTTACTCATCTAGCTCTAAAGAATAAAATCTTCTTGGATAAAACTACCAAATAACTCCAACTTAATACTAAAGGTTTCCCCGCAAGTTCCAGTAAAATCAAATTTCAGATTTTTGTTTTCTTGACGAGTAGTAGCTTCCATCACCGTATCGCCATCGGCATCTAACAACATTAGTTGCAATCCACTTGGTAAGTATCCTTGTTCTAGTTCGGGTAAAATTTCTACTGCTATATCGCGTTCGCACTCTTGAGTTTCTCTAACTCTAACTATTAAAATAATAGGTGTATTACTAGAGCCGATAGAAATTAATCTACCACCTTCAACTCCAGAGTTTCTAAATGCAGGGGCGAAACTAGGATTTTCGAGCAATTCTGTTGCTACTTGCCAACCTGCTTCAAATATTTCCTGAAACCAATTTTCGAGATTGATTGGTTTTTTTTTTAAAGATTGTAGAGAGCTATTTTTCGACTCTATAGTGCTAACTCGCTCTTTTTCTTGCTCATACATAAAGCTAATTTTATTTTTCAAACCAGCAGGAGGTGATATTGGTTCGGTATCTGTAGCTAAAATCCCCATAACAGCCATAGATTGACGAATTTGCTCGCGCATCGCTGGAGATGATGCAATTAATTGTTCTACTTGCAACCTTTCTGCTTCGTCTAAATCGTCTAAAACGTAGCCTGCCGCGAGTAACTCTATTTCTTCTGCATTAAATGTATTCATTATTGTCATCTTTTTCTTATTAATTATAGTTGATTCTGTTCTAATAAAAGTTTCTTTAGTTTGACAAATGCCAATCGAACTCTACTCTTAACTGTTCCGACTGGTAGGTTAAGTTTTTCAGCAATTTGAACTCGACTCAATCCCTCAAAAAAATTCATTACTAAGATTTCTCGCTGCTCAACAGGAAGCAAACTTAATGCTTTTCGTAATTGAAAAAGTTGTTCTTGACTTTGAGCTTCATCCAAAGGAAGAATGGATTCGGAATTTTCATATATATATGATTGCCATCGATCGAGAAATTTCTGGGAAGTATTGCGTTTGCGTAGTTTATCAATAGCACGATGACGAGTTAGCAAACCTAAAAAACTTTTCAAACTTCCACGAAATGGCTGATAGTTATCTTTTTGCCATAAACTGACAAAAACATCTTGAGTTAACTCTTCTGCCTCGGAGTTATTTTGTAAAATTTTCAAAGCTACGCTGTAAACTAATCCAGCGTAGCGATTGTACAATACATCCATTGCTTGAGAATTTGAAGCTCTTAACAGACTTACTAATTCACTATCGGGCGCATCTTTTAATTTCATCAAAAAAATAAATATTTTTAAACTTATTGAATAATCAACCTCATGAAAGTCTTTGCTGAAACTAAAAATATATGCCATTGCTTATGTCAGTTATACTAACAATGGCTGCACCTACTTTAATTATTTTCTAAAGTTACTTTTAGCACAGCTTTATTTTCATCATCAAAGTTCCCTTCTAATTTGGCATTTTTATATGATTTTGATGTAAAAGAGCCATTTTTTGTTCTCTCTTTCACCTGAGAGCATGTAGCAATGATAATATCATCTTTTCTACATGTGTTTAATAAATTCTCCCTCACATTTTCTTGAATGCTAGAGCAGTGATGTTAGGTTTCAAATGATAGAATTTCTATCCTACCGCTGTACTGAGCGGTTAAATAGCATTTGTATCCATTCCTGTTAACACTGAAACTATAGCTGCACTACCGAACACGCATGAGGCGTAAATTAATTTTTATTTATTGTGAAGTTCATAATTTTTTTCTTGATTAGCTTTGTAATTAATACGTTTGTTGAGATAAAAGTAGATCACCAATATCAACAACGAGTATCCGCGAGATATACGCTCTTGCCTACTAATTAGAAAATGTTTTTACCTATTTCAGGCTTGTCTTCGAGCGATTTACCTTATTAATATATTGAGCGGTTACTCCTGCCATCTTTTCGCTTGCCTTTCAAGCAAAGCATCCACTAAGCTAGAACGGTTTTCAACCGCAACATCTAAAAGTCGCGCTATCGCCTCTTTCACAATCACTTCCTTATAAGCTGCTACGCATTTAAGTTATATATTTACAAAGATTATTTAATAGCTAAAATTCTTATTTCTATTGCCTCTTGCCTTGCTGTTGTACATTTTTAATGCACGACAGCTTGAAAACCTAAAATTTGTACCCTACCCTGAAATCACAAATGGAATTAACCACAAATCACGCACTTAAAGAATGGGCGATCGCTATTAATGCTTTAGAAACCCGAAAAACTATCGTGCTGCTGCGTAAAGGTGGCATTCATGAAAAAGGTGGAAGTTTTCGGGTTGCTTACAACCAAGTTTTGCTATATCCAACCTACGAACATCAAAAAACTTCGATGCTCAAACCAAATTATGCCAATCAAGTTGTTCGAGTTGCACCCGATTCGCAACCATCACACATTAATATCGCTAGTTACGCTCAAATTAGCCATATTCTACCTGTTATGGACGATTCAATCATTAATACTTTGTTTCCATTCCATATCTGGAATCAAGAATTTGTCAGCGATCGCCAAAAGTGGAAACCTCAACAACCTTTATTCGTGCTGCTATTGCGAGTATACAAACTAGCAATTCCTCAACTGATTGCATATAATCCGCGATATGGTGGATGCAAATCTTGGATTGAATTAAATGAATCGATTTCTCTTGCAGATGCCAAACCAGTTTTACCAGAAAATGCTTACTCGCAATTAACAACTCAAATCTGTAAAATTATTGGCAATACTCCTGATATTTCCGACTCAAATTAGCAAAAACATAAAAATTTTGCTCGCTGTTAAAAGCCTGTATTTAAGCTCCGATCGGATACTGACTTTTTTAATATTAAATTATACCATACAAAAGTATCTATAATCACACACGTTTAGTATATTTACATATAAGATTAGACAAACGCGGATGTTTGCACTTGGTATTCAATTTTCTGTATTTCACCGAATATTTTGCCTGTGGTTAGTTTTTGCTTGGAAAAGAAATATCAACTTTTATTTCTAAACGAAGTATCTAAAACTACTTAGACATCATGTCTGGGAAATGAAGAATGCAATAATCGTATTTATATTTTATAGCTCATTCTTCAAAAATATCCGGAAAGGGCAGGACATAGCTTGACAAATATCTGTAAATATGCTTTACATGCAAAATGCAAAGGAGCTTGTATGAAAAGAATGTGCTGGTTATCCACTTCTGGTCAAAACGGAGAGAAAATTTTGCACTTGCAGACAGCACCGAACGAACCTTGGCGACCATACACCGCTTTTCGACAAATTGCAGTACCAGATTATAAAATACCTGGGGGTTCCAAAGGATGGGCAACTTATCAAAAACTATTGAAAGCAGGTTGGACATTAGTACCCAGCGCCCGCGCCAAAGAATTTTCACCATCAAACATTAATAAAGCTTCACATAAATAGGACATTGGGAATTGGTAATTGGGAATAGGGCATTGGGCATTGGGCATTGCTGGTAGGTAATTGGGATAATTATTTATTATTTTCTCTCCCTCTCTCCCTCTCCCAATTCCCAATTAAATTCCTCTAGCTTCACCTTCACCTCTGGAATCGGCAGCGCCTTCGAGGGTGCCGTTTGGTTTGACAATAATCAGGTTTGAATTGCCCCAAGGGTTGGTTTGATTAATTTTGTGTCCTCGTCGCTTTAATTCTTGCAAAGTAACTGCATCTAATCCCCAAGGTTCGACGCGCAATGTATCGGGGAACCATTGATGATGTACGCGGGATGCAGAAACTGCTGCGGCTGCATCCATGTCGTACTCTAAAACATTGAGGATAATTTGCAGTACTTGAGTAATAATCGTGCTACCTCCGGGGGTGCCCAATGCCATCCGCAATCTGCCATTTTCGGTCACAATTGTAGGAGTCATGCTTGATAGAGGAGTTTTTAAAGGTGCGATGGAATTAGCTTCGTTGCCTAGCAACCCGAAAGCATTGGGAACTCCTGGCGCTGCGGCAAAATCATCCATTTCATTATTTAGCACTATGCCGGTTCCTGGTGTAACTACACCGGCACCAAAACCCAAGTTGATGGTAAAAGTCAAACTCACAGCGTTTCCTCGTGCGTCGATAACACTCAGATGACTGGTTTCTGTAGACTCTCGGTATTTTTTATAGTTTGATTTTGGATTGGGATTTTCAGGAATTAATCTTGATGGTTGAGTTTGACTAAATTTCTGTAATGTCTCTTTACTGACTGGCTTTATTTGATTTGAAGAGTTTGCACGCTGCATATTAATTTGCTGGCGGCGCAGTTTTGCATAATCCGGATTAATTAGCTGTTGTTGCGGAACTTTAACAAAATCGGGATCGCCTAAATATTCCGAACGGTCGGCGTAAGCAATTCGCATAGCTTCTACTATCAAGTGTATTGCGTCGGGGTGGTGCCATCCCAAAGATTTCAAATCAGTATCGCCGATAATGTTTAACATCTGCAATAGATGAATGCCCCCCGATGATGGTGGCGGCATAGAACAAACTCTGGCTTTACGAAAATTACCGCAAACTGGTTCGCGCCAAATTGGTTGGTAAGATTTTAAATCGTCTAAAGTAATTAAGCCACCATTTTTTGCCATATCTTCGGCAATAGCGCGAGCAATTCTTCCTCTATAGAAACTTTGAGGATTTGCAGCGATATCTTCTAAAGTTTTTCCTAAATCTTTCTGTACGAGCTTTTCTCCCGATTGATAATAATTTCCGTCACGAGTGAAAATAGTTCTTGCTGCTTGATTGCTAGCAATCATTCTCTTGCGTCTTTTAACAGCCCCCACAAACTTATTTCTGACAATAAAACCATCTTTCGCTAATTTAATTGATGGTGCAACAACTGTTTTCCAAGGTAGTTTGCCATAGCGCTGATGAACTTCATACATGCCCGCTACAGTGCCCGGTGTAGCTACCGCTAAGTAACCGTTAATACTTGCATTGCGACGCACCTTTGCGGCATTATCTAAATACATATTTTTCGTAGCCTTTAGCGGAGCGCGCTCGCGAAAATCTAAAGCCCTGATTCTACGCTTTTCGGAGTCGTGTAACAACAAAAAACCACCACCACCGATTCCAGCAGAAAAAGGTTCCACTACCGAAATTGCAAAAGTAGTCGCTACGGCAGCATCTACAGCATTACCCCCTTTTTGTAGCATTTCTAACCCTGCCTCGCTTGCTAAAGGATGGGCTGAAACTACCATTGCTTTTTTACCGCGCAAAGGTTGTTTAAAAGCAGCGCTAGCAATCTGAGTGTAAAAAACAACGCTTAATAAAACAATTGACCGAGATAAAACACGCATATAATTTTCTTATATAAAGAAGTAAGAAAATTTATATCATGAAGCAAGGGTATTTGTGTTTTAAGATTTATGGTCATAGGTTAAAAGTTAAAGGTTAAAGGTCACAGGGTAGAATTTTAATTAATTTAGATTGCTATATATTTCAGAATAAATCTTTACAGTTAAAGCATTTGCATTAACAGGTTAAATTGCTAGTTAAGAATTATTAGTTGATTCAAATAGAAACAAAAGCCGATTTTCCAATTACTTTTTTATTAGATAAACATACTTTACCAATAATTGAAGCATAGTTTGAATTTGTTTAACTTAAACAGTTTTATCGTCAAGGTTGGTTAAACAAAGGCATACCACCTTAAAACTACGAAAGCGTTGCAGAACAGCGGAAAGTTGGCGCGGAAATGTTCTTCGCGCCAAACTTTTCAAGACATTATTGTTGCGTCTTTTTTTGCTTCTGCTAATCGTAGTTTATCTTCGATAGAATTAAAATTTATATTCAGCAAATTAGAAGCATTAAGAATCTCATAATTAAGTAATTTGGCACGAATAAAGTATCGCTATATAACATGCAGGTAAATTCTACTTAAACCCTTATTACTACTTGCTACTTACTACTTACGACTTTGCTAAGAATTATTCATTTGGTTAATGTGTAAACGACCGCTACCACGATGATTTTTTCGCGGTTTTGGCGACCTATTTTTTGCTTCTTTACGAATATCTAGTTGATTGTTAGGAGTTTGAAATATAGAATTTTGCATAAACGAAGGCGACGCTACTAAAATTAATAGCGACAAAACAGCATATATAATTTTCATTGTCTTTAGGCTATGTAGGAAAACTTAGTATTAATACAAAAACCTACATCCGTTATCCTAACAATTACAAGTCAAATAGAATACATTGTTTTTTTATTATTGAGAATAAATTACTTTGTAATACATCTTCTAATTTTGATAAGAATTAATGATATTTAGGCACAAAAAAATATAAAGCCAAAAGTTGATTCTGTCTTTATATGCTACTGATGATTAATCAATTATTTAAAATAATAAATTACTAGCAGACTATTCTTTTAATAATCTCTCAGGACTTACGCAAAAGTAACGTAACTTTTATCGGCGATTTTTGAGAGGATGTTTGTAAAGTAAAGATAGATATATTTGGCAGTTTAAACTGCATTTATACAAGCTAAGCCCCCAAGGAGTACAGATTGATTTTATTTGCCAAAGACTTTTAAAACATCCTCTTATAGAACTCCTAATTTCTCACAAATGATTCAAAATTGTTATCAATACCGACGGTAAGTACGATAGCGGCATACTCTACGGTAGCGGTTATAGTAACAGGTTCGACGGCGGTAAACCCTAACTGGGCGACGATAGCGACGACGGTAAACCTTACGAACTCGGTAGCGACGACGAGGGCGACGACGGTAAACCCGACGACGACGGTAAACTCTGCGGCGAACTCGATAACGTCCAGCTAATAATTCTTCTTTAGGTGTTGCCGATTGAATTTCTACTACTGATTTTTCGGCATTTGTTGAAAGGGCTGCATTCACTGGAGGTGCTACCGATAACACAGCCGATGTAGTTGCAACGAATCCTAAAGCTGCAAATTTGATTGCTTTTAACATTAGATGCAAAACCTCTTAATGCTTATATTTACATCAAATGATACATAACTATATTTGCAGTTTCTTAATAAGTTTTTGATTTGTGAGCTTTATTTGCAAAACTTATCTAGGAAAAGTCAATCATGTATTACATCTTGACTGTAAAAATAACTAGACAAACGATTATTCCTTAATCAATGAATAAAGTTTTTGTAAAGATTAAGAAAATATACTGATATATATATAACAGCCACAGGTAAAAGATTGATAATATTGAATTGAAAATGAGTTGCCGAGCAGGAAGTAGAATTAAATTAATGGGCAATCGAAATTCGTCCAGAAACGCTTTGCACAATTCAAAGTCTCAACAAATTTGAAATTACAGCTTCATCTTTTTTCAGCAACGGTAGAGTGTAAGAGCTTTGAATAATTTTCTACCTCTTGTCTCTCTTCCACACATTCAATCGCTGTATGATATCGAGAAAATGCCATGCAAACAACGCAAATTGACTCAAAAACCTGGAGAAAGCTAGAACAGAAACTGCGTACAAAAGTTGGACAAGCAATCCGCGATTACAACATGATTGAAAATGGCGATCGCATCATGGTTTGTCTTTCAGGTGGCAAGGATTCCTACACGATGCTCGATATTTTATTAACTCTGCAACGTAAAGCACCAATCGATTTCGATATCCTAGCTGTCAATCTTGACCAAAAACAACCCGGTTTCCCCGAACATGTCTTACCGGAATATTTAAAATCTTTAGGGGTTCCCTACCGTATCGTACAAGAAGATACTTACACTACGGTAACAAGAATTATTCCTGAAGGAAAGACAATGTGTAGCTTGTGTTCGCGGTTGCGACGGGGTATCTTGTACCGAGTCGCAAAAGAAGAAAATGCGACTAAAGTTGCTTTAGGACACCATCGCGATGATATTGTCGAAACATTGTTTTTAAACATGTTTTATGCTCGAAGTCTTAAAGCAATGCCACCAAAACTGAAAAGCGATGATGGCGAAAATACAGTAATTCGCCCTTTGGCATATTGTTCGGAAGAAGAGATTCAATCTTATGCACGGATAAAAAAATTTCCGATTATTCCCTGCAATCTTTGTGGCTCTCAAGAAAATCTACAGCGAGTTCAGATAAAGCAGATGCTGCAAAGTTGGGAAAAACAAAATCCTGGCAGAATTGACAGTTTGTTTGGCAGTCTGCAAAATGTTGTTCCTTCTCACCTTGCCGATACTAAATTATTTGAGTTTTGAAAATTAACCAAGATTTTGAGTCGTTAATGCCGATTATTTAGGGCTTGCGGCTACTACTAGTGGTCTGTCCCATTAAAATTGACGGGTAAGGGCAGGGAGGGGGAGAGGG
>JAHCMI010000113.1 GCA_019192545.1 Rivularia sp. MS3
TCCTAACTCCTAACTCCTAACTCCTAACTCCTAACTCCTAACTCCTAACTCCTAATTCATAACTCATAACTCATAACTCATAACTCCTAACTCCTAACTCCTAACTCATAACTCACAACCTTTGACCTTTAACCTTTGACCTAATAGGTTACACTTATAAAAGCAATTGTTACAATACTTAACGTTTGAACTGCCGTGCGATGAGTTCTTGAATATGAAGACAGTTCCTCCTAGTACCACACCACAAGAGACAAAACTAGTGCTTGTAGATAATAAAGTAGATACTGCTGTTGAATTCCCAACAACCATAGAGCGCCGAAAAACTAGCCTCTTAGAAGAGACAACAAGCGAACATTTAGGCTTGCGTTACGATCCATCAGGAATTGCAGCGCATTACAAAAAAAGACCTTTACAGGTATGGGGGCGAATATTTACAGTTTTAGCTCCTGCCATCGGCTTTGCTTTTGGCGTGTGGTTTGATAGTAAACTCGGTAAAAAGGTTAAAACTGACCGTCGTCGCGCAGTTCAATTACGAGAATTATTAACAAGGTTAGGGCCAGCATATATTAAAATCGGACAGGCATTGTCCACAAGACCGGATTTGGTTCCTCCGGTGTATTTAGAAGAATTTACCCAGCTACAGGATAAATTACCACCTTTCCCCAACGAGCTTGCTTATCAATTTATTGAAGAAGAAATTGGGGCGCGTCCAGAAGAAATTTATGCCGACATGACACCGGAACCAATTGCCGCAGCTTCTTTAGGGCAAGTTTATCGAGGCAAGTTAAGAAGTACTGGTGAAGAAGTTGCGATAAAAGTTCAACGCCCCGATTTACGCGAGCGTATAACTATCGATCTATATATACTGCGTCGATTAGCAGCTTGGGGACAAAAAGCCATCAAGCAAGTACGTAGCGACTTAGTAGGTATTCTCGATGAATTAGGCGAGCGTATCTTTGAGGAGATGGATTACATTAACGAAGGCGAAAATGCCGAGCGTTTCTTCCAGCTTTACGGTCATATAAAAGACGTATACGTTCCAAAAATATACTGGGAATACACCAACCGTCGCGTATTGACGATGGAGTGGATTAACGGACTTAAATTAACTCAAGTCAAAGAAATTGCGGCTTTAGGTATAAATGCTCGTTATTTGGTAGAAGTAGGGGTGCAATGTTCCCTACGTCAATTATTAGAACATGGATTTTTCCACGCCGATCCACATCCAGGTAATTTATTAGCTACCTATGACGGAAAGTTAGCTTATCTTGACTTTGGAATGATGAGCGAAATTAAACCACCGCAGCGTTACGGTTTGATTGAAGCAATTGTTCACGTAGTTAATCGCGATTTTGACGCTTTAGCTCATGACTACGTTAAATTAGATTTCCTGACACCGGATGTCGATTTAACTCCGATTATTCCCGCATTTTCTAAAGTATTCGCCGATGCTCAAGGTGCTTCCGTTGCGGATTTAAATATAAAAACCATCACCGATGATTTATCGGAATTAATGTACGAATACCCCTTCCGCGTACCTCCTTATTACGCTTTGATTATTCGTTCCTTGGTAACGTTAGAAGGTGTAGCAATATATATTGACCCTAATTTTAAAGTACTTAGCGAAGCATATCCTTACGTTTCCAAAAGATTATTAACAGATCCATCGCCAGAATTAAGAGCATCCTTAAAAGACTTATTGTTTAAAGATGGTCGTTTCCGCTGGAATCGTTTAGAAAATTTGTTGAAAAACGCTAAGAATTCATATGATTATGATTCTAGCGATGCATTAAATCAAGGATTAGAATTTTTAGCATCCGAGCGCGGTGCATTTATTCGGACTAAATTAGTCGATGAATTATTCAAAGGAATTGATGCAGTAAATAGAAGCATAATGCACAACTTTACTCATTTATTAAGAGAAAGAGTTGGTGTTACCGCAATTACTGAAGTTCCTGGTGCATCTAGTGAAGAGAAAGAAACATTAGAGCATATTAAAAATATCATCAAAATTTTGCAAGAAGGCGGTAATTTTGATTTATCAAAAACCATCGATCAAATCAGCAAACTCGCAGTTAATCCCAACGTCCAAACTATAGGACAAAAAATTGCCTCTCAAGTCGCGCAGAAAGCAGCAGCAAGAGTTTTGAGAGAATTGTTGGTGACTGAGGAAGTTGAGAGGAAGCAGTTACCTGCTGGGAGTTAGAGGTTAAGAATAACTGGCGGTTGAAATCGCCTCTATACTAGCAAAACCCACTGTAAGGTGGGTTATTTTTTGGTTATTTGTTAAATGATTAATTTGTAGGATGTGTGACAGTTAGAATTGACGCACCGTTTTCAATTAGTTGGTGCGTGACGGCATGATGATGATTATTGTATTAATCGAGATAAATTTTTTTAGCCGTCACAGCACCCTAGAGGAAATTTGGGTTAGATGCATGAGAGTTATTTTTTGCGAAGAAGTTTGATGCGCTCTAACCCAATATTTATTACGAATACCGGGCAACTGAAACCGCATCTAGATAAAGAAAGCGATTTTCTTCATGTAAATACGAGTTTATTTAAGAAATTATCAATTCTTTGTAATCACTGATTTAATATAGATAAAGTTTTTGTACAGGTACAAATTCAATTAAAGTAAGGCACTTTTTTAAATTCTACTTAGTTAAGGATGCGAGGTAGCAGCCCCATAGCTAGTAACTGTAAGGTTTTTGATACATAATATTTCTGAGATAGAAAAGCTTAAATTAGTATTAAAGTTTTCAATACAAATATAAATATATTTGTCAATTCGCCTAAAGGCATATAGATATTTTTATATAACTATGTGATTATACGTAAATCAAATCTTTATTCAGATAGATTTCTAAAGCATTACTATATGAAATTACCTAACACTTTTAAAACTCCTTCTTTTGTGCAGAAGGTGCAGTGGGTGGCTGACCCCGTAGCGTATATGGAAAAGGCGGCTCGGATGTATCCCGATATTTATACGGCGGAAGTAGTTGGTTTTGGTAACACTTTAGTATTTGTTAATCATCCCGAAGGAATAGAAAAAGTTTTTAGCAATGATTCAAAAGAGTTTGTCGCCGTAGGAGAAACCAACAAGACATTTGAGCCGATAATCGGGGAATATGGATTGGTGATTTTAGACGGCGATCGCCACAAGCGACAGCGAAAGTTGATGATGCCATCTTTTCACGGAAAGCGGATGCATTCTTATGCTGAATTGATGTGTCATCATGCCGAACAAGTTTTCGCGAAACTGCCTATCAATAAAACATTTTCAGCCCATGAGGCAACTTTAGATATTTCTTTGGAAATTATTTTGGGGGCTGTATTTGGTTTATCGGAAGGGGAGCGCTATCAGCAAATTAAAAATAAACTGCTTTCGATGTTGCATGTTGTTTCTTCACCTTTGACTGCTAGTTTCCTACTGTTTCCCGCTTTACAAAAAGATTTAGGGGCTTGGAGTCTCTGGGGTAAGTTTGTGCGTTTGCGGAAACAACTCGATGATTTAATTTACGCTGAAATCGCCGAACGTCGCAATCATGCCGATGCAAATAGGGTTGATGTTCTTTCCATGTTGATGGAAGCGATAGATGAAGAAGGGCAAGCAATGACAAATAAAGAGTTGCGAGATGAGTTAATAACTATGTTGCTTGCGGGACATGAAACCTCTGCTACGGCTATGGCTTGGTCGTTATATTGGGTTCACAGTATACCGCACGTAAAGGAGAAACTGCTCGCGGAAATCGATAGTTTGGGTGAAAATCCAGATCCAATGCAAGTTTTTCGACTTCCTTATTTGACGGCTGTATGTAACGAAACTTTACGGATTTGTCCGGTATCTATGACTACGTTTCCTAGAGTAGTAAAAGAACCTGTAGAATTATTAGGACATCATTTAGAACCTGGGACAGTAGTAGTCGGTAGTCTTTACAACTTGCATCGTCGGGAAGACTTGTATCCTCAACCCAACAAATTTATTCCAGAACGTTTTTTAGAAAGACAATATTCGCAATACGAACTTTTCTCCTTTGGTGCAGGTGCGCGTCGCTGCATTGGAGAAGCTTTTGCAATGTTTGAAATGAAACTAGTTCTGACAACGATACTGTTAAAATATCAACTGCAATTAGCAGATAATAAACCAGAAAAGCTTCAACGTCATGGTGCATTTAATCTTGCACCAGCCAATGGAGTCAAAATGTCAATTACAGGAATCCGTCAGCAGAAAGTTGCTGTGGCTATGGCTAGTCAAGTTTGATTTTAGATTGTAGTTTGTAGTTCGTAGGTTGGGTTAGACGCACGAATATTTTTGATAGTTATTGAAAGATAAAATGCGTCGTAACCCAACGTTTATATTTTGAAAGTATTTTTACGTTTTGTTCTTATTCCAATGAAGCTGAAAACTCTGCAATTACCTCTTCACCAGTCATATTTTTAGTTCTATTTGCCAAGCTATAAAAAGATGGCTTTTCATCAATAAAAATCTGTTTTTCTAAAGTAAAGCTTTCCTCGTCATCAAACAAACCAGCAGGAAGCGCGTAGTAGTTTTGTTGTTTTAAGCGGTAGAAAAGATGGGTTCCACACTTACTACAAAATCCCCGCTCAGCCCATTCGGAAGAACTGAAAACAGATATATTTTCCCAACCTTCAAAGTTAACTTCGTCACTGCATTCAGTAGCAAATAAAGAACCACCAGTCCATTTTCGACACATATTGCAGTGACAAGCATCTACATGATTGCTATTAATTTTAGCTGAAACCTTTACCGCACCTCAGAGACAGCTTCCTTGTTTTTCAATTGAGTTTGCCATGATTTAATCCTCAAACTGAATCACTATATTATTAGTTTTAAAAGCTAGTAAATATATGGAAATAAACGCTTGGTTTGTCCGCAATAAGACTGATAATCTTCACCGAATTCTTCTCCTAACATCTGCTCTTCAATTCCGATGCGATTACCAAACCAAATAACATTGACGACTAATAACAAACCCAAACCCCACAAACTTTGTAGCATTAGACAAAATCCAAAAAATAGAAGAATGTAGCTTGTGTAAATGGGATGTCTAATCAAACTATAGATACCGTTTGTAACTAACTGATGATCTGATTTTATTGTCAGCCTATCGAAGAACTTGCCTAAAGTTCTAATAGCAATTTGACTAACAAGGATTGCAGTAAAAATTAAGGCGATCGCAGTTACAGTTAAACCTTGTTCTAAGGCTGCATTTGATGTTTGATGTTGAATTGAAAAATTGTATAGAGTTAGCCAATGTACTCCTAACAAGCCAAAAACTGTAATCAGCGAGGCTAAACGTCCAGAAGTGGCTTGAACTTGTCTATCTTCTTGACGACTTGCTAACTCACCGTATTGAACAACTCGCCAAACCGTTCCTAAAAAGAATATAAAATAACTAACTGATAAAAAGATAACTCTCCGATCCACTAGAATTGCAAATTGTGCTGCTGGAATCACGATTAATACAGCAATGACAGCCAGCAAAGCAAAAATCAATCCAACAGGTTTCAACGTGCCCATAAATACAACCTCTCTAAGGATGGACTGTATTTTTTAGTTTATAAGTTGAATTAAAAGCGAACAAATAATATTTATGAAGGATGAAGGGTGAAAGTGTTTTGTAATCCAACATTTACATTATTTTCTCATTTCAACTTTGATAAAATAAATAGATACTTGACTAAGTCAATGGCTCAAAGCAAATTGTCTAGCAAATGCTACAATGCTTTCAATATTTGACCACCTCAGACTGTTAAGCAAAAATTTTTTGATGTTTATATAGTGAGTAATAATGCTAAAGTCAGTAGAAGGAATTTATAAAGACGGGAAAATAGAGCTATCAGAATTACCATCAGACGTTACACAAAGCCGTGTGATTGTAACTTTTTTAGCTTCAAAACCAGTTCATTCAAACTCACAAATGATTTCATTTGGAATGTTTAATGGTTCCAATCAGTCAACAGAAGAAGATTTTAAAGTTGCTGAATTTTTTGAGGATGTTGATGATAATTTAGATTATTCTTAAATGGTAATGAAATATGTTCTTGATACTCATGCATTAATTTGGTTTCTTGAAGGCAACTCACGCTTAGTAAAATTATTTGGTAACGATAGCTTGATAGCTCTACATAAAAATCTAATTATTCAAACTTGGATAACCTTTCACCGTGAGAAGCATAAATGCTATACCCATCCACAAATTGAATCGCGGGTTTATCCTCACCATGTAATTTATGCTGTTCGTCAAAAGTAAGTACACAAGGGCGATCGCACACTACACAAAGTTCTTGATAAGAAGCTATCCACCAGCAGTTATTGGCAATTGCTTTAAAAGTTCGCCATATTTCAGAATCGCGATCGCACTTTAATTCAGAAACGCAAAAATCTAATTGAGCCATATATCTACAGATAGTATCTGATTGTATATTACCTGGCTCAAATTCGGAAGGAATCCCAAAACATAGTCCACTAGTTTGGCAATAGCACTCCTCTAAGTCTTCTCTAATTATTTCATGAGTATCACAAGTTTGCAGCCATAATTGATAGTCATCTTTATCTTTTAATGAAGGAGTTCGAGTATGAAATTGTATTAACTTGTCCCAAAGTCTGTCAATCATATCATCATCATAAAGTTCCGAACAATCCATCTCATGACATAACTTATCAAGCGCTACAACAGCTGCATAAGGGCTATCAAAAAAGAATATTTGTGGTTCGGGATCGTCAATTAATGTATATGCTTTTTTTATCGCTGATTCTGCTTATTTACGGTTAATTGGCTCGGTTGAAAGAGCAACTTTTCGCCATTTTTCTAAATAATTAAAAAATAAAGCTTCTTGTTGTGGAGCTAATTTTTTGGTCATTTGAAATTAGTTGATATTAAATTTTAATTTTGTTTGTGATGCTAAGCATATCAGTTTTCAATTAAATAGAATATACCCCTCTCTTTGATAAGGAGAGGGGAAGGGGTGAGGTTTATCAAAGTAGTGCTATCGTAGAGTGTGTTGTCGCGACAGCGTAACGCACCATTTTATATATTTTGTTAAACATTAAATGGTGCGTGACGGCATTATGATAATTATTTTATTAATACAGATAAATTATTTTAGCCGTCACAGCACCCTACAAATAATAAATAAAAACTATCAACTATCAACATTCTCATCTTGATGATGATTTTCACTTTTATCGCGTTGTAATGCTTCTTCTAAAGCTTGAATTTGTTCTCGACGTGCTTCTAATTCTAAAGTTCTTCTTGCTAAATCTTGATTTTGTAAAGTCAAATTTTGCCGCCAACCTTCGGCTCTTTCGGCTTCTTGACGTAAAAATTCTGGCGATATTCCGGTAGTAAGATATTTCTGAACAAGTTCTAAAACCCAACTAGTCGCGTCTTCTATTCTCTCAATTTCACCTGTAGGAGAAAGTTCTACTAATACGAGCAAATTCTCAGTAAAATGTTTACCTTTTCCCAAAAGAATTACGGCTTCTTCTGGAATCATCACCCACATGTTGTCATTTTCTCGACGCGCTAACAAGCGTAATTCGGACTGAACTAAAAATTCATTTTTATGCACCTTGGCTAAATAAAGCATGATTTAAAAAAGTTAGTTGTTAGTTGTTAATTGCTAGTTTTTAATTGTTAGGAGTTAAGGGTTAATAATTAGGAGTTAGGAGTTAACAGTTAAGAGTTAGGATTTAAGAGTTATAAGTTAATAGTGAGTATTTTATTTATTGGTTTTGATTGGTGTATACGCAATTTGTTCCAATTAATTTTCGTAGTGGGAGCATCTTGCTCCCTAACTGCTAATTCACAATCCATAACTCATCACTCCTAACTCCTAACTCCTCACTCATTACTCCTAACTCCTAACTTCTTTACTTAATTCTTGCTAAACGGCTCCGCAAAATTTCGGCTTGTTTTTCGGCTTCTGCTAGAGAATCTCTAGCTCCTTGTACCACTTGTGCTGGTGCTTTATCAACAAATTTAGAATTACTTAGTCTACCTGTTAAAGATTGTACTTCAGCTTCTATTTTACTGAGGTTTTTCTCTAGTTTGCCACGCAATGCGTTCATATCTATTACACCTTCGAGGGGAAGCAGCACTTGTACGGTACCGACTACACCGGTTGCAACTTCTCCTAATTCTTCAGTTTGCGGTGTTTCAACTTCAGCAGGGTTTACTTCATCTGATGGTTTTAAGAATTTTTGCCGTAATTCTTCTCTCTTTTTGCTGGGAATTAAATACACTCTGATAAACCATAAGGAATAACCAAAACCGACAAATTGGAAGAATGTTCCGAAGAATGGAATATTTTCTACGGTAATTGCTACCGTATAAGCAACTCTAGCTAAGGTAAAAGCTAAGAAACCTAAGAAAATCCATTTCAAAGCAGTTTGAGATTTCTTCTTAGTTACTGTATCGCTCTTTTGGGTATCAGCTATGGTTAAATTCTCAACTTTCGCTAAATCTTTAATTAACCGCTCTCCAGTATTAAGAATTTGACGCTCTCTTGCGCTTTCACTTTGCAAATTAACGGTTACTTTCACGGAAGGTTTAACGTCTGCTTCTGCTCGTAAGTTACGAATTGTGCGGATTGTGCCAATTAATAATTCAAATTCTGACTCTAATTCGGAGTCGATTAATTTTTCGTCTGCTTCTGGATATTTTTGCAGCGATAAGCTTTCACCAGAGTCTTCTGGTTGTTGAGTCAAAGTATGCCAAATTTCTTCAGTAATATGAGGCATAAACGGACTAAGAAGTTTTAAAATTCCTTCTAATACATAAGCTAAGGTTTGCTGTGCTGTTTTTCGCGATTTTGGCTCGGCATCTTCTTGTAAACGAGATTTCACTAACTCGATATACCAGTCACAAAAATCACCCCAAATAAATTCATAAAGTCCTTTTGCGGCTTCTCCCATGCCATATTTTGCCATGTAACTGTTGGTTTCTTGAACAGTTTTATGGAAGCGTGACAAAATCCATTTATCGCTTAATTCTGTTGCTGCGGGTACTTCTAACTGCTGCGGTGTTTGTCCATCCAAATTCATCATCACGAATCTGGCTGCATTCCACAATTTATTAGCAAAGTTTCGGGATGCTTCTACAGAGGGGGATTCCTCGGTTTTACGGTTGTAGTCAAAACGGATATCTTGTCCGACACCAATAACTTCTTTAACCAAGGTGTAGCGAAGGGCATCGGTACCGTATTTATCAATTAATAATAACGGGTCGATGCCATTCCCCTTCGACTTAGACATTTTTTTGCCGTTTTCATCTAATACCAAGCCGTGGATGTAAACGTCTTTAAACGGCATCTCTCCAGTAAATTTACCCGCCATCATTGTCATTCTTGCGACCCAGAAGAAGATGATATCGAACCCAGTTATCAATACGCTGGTAGGATAATATTTCTGTAAATCTTCAGTTTCTTCCGGCCATCCTAAAGTAGAAAAAGGCCATAATCCAGAAGAAAACCAGGTGTCGAGAACGTCCGCATCTCTTTCTAATTTAACTTCTTCACCAAACTGCGATTTCGCTTTCTCCCAAGCTTCTTCTTCACTTTTAGCTACAACAAACGGTGTATTCTCAGTAATTTCACCATTAGTTTCGCTAATCGCATACCAAGCCGGAATTTGATGTCCCCACCATAGCTGACGAGAAATAACCCAGTCTTTCAACTTCACCAGCCAATCTTTGTAAACCTTTCCCCAGCGTTCGGGATAAAATTCGGGAGAATTCTGCTCGAAAAATTCCAAAGCTTTGTCAGCCATCGGACGAATTTTGACAAACCACTGAGTTGAAAGCAAGGGCTCTACAGGAACTTTACCGCGTTCGCTGTAGGGTACGGTATGTTTATAATTCTCAATTTTGACTAAAACGTCATCGGCTTCTAATCTAGCAATAACATTCTTTCTAGCAACAAAACGGTCTTGTCCTTGAAATTCTCCAGCATTTTCATTCAAGGTACCGTCTTTATTCATAATATTGATAAACGGTAAATCGTGACGCTTACCCATTTCAAAATCATTGGGATCGTGGGCTGGTGTAACTTTTACACAACCAGTCCCGAAATTCGGATCTACCAATTCATCGCCGATGATGGGGATTTGACGGTTCATCAAAGGTAAAGTCAAAGTTCTACCAATTAACTTGTTATAGCGTTCGTCGCTGGGATTTACGGCGACTCCAGTATCACCCAGCATAGTTTCTGGACGGGTTGTAGCCACTTCTATGTAGCCGGAACCGTCGGTGAGGGAATAGCGGAAATGCCACAGTTTACCGTCAACTTCTTTTTGGTCAACTTCCAAATCAGAAACAGCAGATTGAGAAGCTGGACACCAGTTTACTAAGTAATTTCCTCTATAAATCTTGCCTTCATCATAAAGACGGACAAAAGCTTCTAGAACAGCCTTCGATAAACCTTCATCCATCGTAAAGCGTTCCCGCGTCCAATCCACCGACACACCCAAACGCCGTAATTGACCAACAATAGTTCCTTTAGATTGAGCCTTCCATTCCCAAGCACGTTCCAAAAACTTCTCGCGTCCCAAATCGTAGCGAGTCTTACCTTCTTCTTTAAGCTGGTTTTCAATAATTGTTTGTACCGCAATACTAGCGTGGTCAGTTCCGGGAAGATACAGCGTATTAAACCCCTTCATCCGGTGATAGCGGACGAGACAATCAATTAAAGTATTGTCAAAAGCGTGCCCCATATGCAACTTCCCGGTTACATTCGGCGGCGGAATCATAATCGAATAAGGTTCACCGTCTTTACTCGGATCGGCTTTATACAAAAGCTTCTCTTCCCAAAACTTCTGCCATCTAGCTTCAGTGGAAATCGGATCGTAAACGCTTGGAAGGTTGGTAGTCATGCTGGGAAAATTCTAAGAATACAAGGACTTCTATAAACTTTAATAAATTTTGCCACAAGCTTGCGTGAACTCAACCGAATCATTAAAAATCTAATTCCTTTTTCGTAGTTGAATGAGAGAAGTGGTATTTGGTAATTGGGAATGGGTAATAGGTGAGGGGAGAGGGAGAAGAGAGGGAAGAGGGGGGGAGAGGGGGGAGAAAAATGTTAATTGTTAACTTCTAATTTCTAACTGTTTACTGTTCACTGTTAACTGCTCACTGTTCACTGCTCACTGTTCGCTGCTCACTGTTCACTGCTCACTGTTCGCTGCTCACTGATAACTTGTATAAACAAAGATTGACTTCAAAATCTAATTATGCTGACAATACCATCATCATCTAAGTAGTTAATGTAATAAATTATAAAGATTATCTGAATTTCATTACAAGGAACGAATTTTATAATTTAGACTTGCCGTATTTCATTCACCGTATTTCGTGTAAATTCTTGGCACAAGCTGTAACAATATTACGTCTGAGTAGAATCACATAAATTATACGCTGTTTTATTTAATAACAAAAACTAGCTATTTCCTATTGTCACTGAGCTTATAGCTTCAGATACAAACTTAATCCAAAATCCAAAATCTAAAATCTAAAATAGAATGACAATTCAAACTGATAAACCTAAAAGCAAATCTATTTCGCCCTGGTTTTACGTTCCCAGCCTTTATTTTGCTGAAGGGATGCCGTACATGATTATTAATGCGGTATCGGTAGTATTTTATAAAAATTTAGGAATTGATAACGCTCAAATTGCTTTTTGGACGAGTATTATTAATCTTCCTTGGGTTGTCAAAATGTTTTGGGGTCCGGCAGTTGATATTTATTCTACAAAAAGAAGATGGCTGCTCACAATGCAGTTTGCTATGTGTTTATGCTTGGCTGCTTTAGCTTTTTCTTTTCAACTGCCTACATCAACTTTCTTTTCTATATCTTTAGTAATCTTATTAGTTGGAGCTTTTATTTCTGCGACTTATGATATTGCCACAGATGGTTTTTATATGTTGGCATTAAGCGAAGAAAAACAAGCTTTTTTTGTAGGTATACGGACTTTATGTTATCGGCTGGCAATTATATTTAGTACGGGATTTTTAGTATATTTTGCAGGAAATTTAGAAAAGTCAACTCAGAATATACCTTTAAGTTGGAGCATTACCCTCGGTTTAGCGTCTGTCATTTTTGCAATACTTTTTGTATTTCATTTGTTCACACTGCCGCAACCGGAAGTAAAGAATAAAAGAGAATCGGAAACGACAAGAAATGAGATTCCGTTTGTTACAGTAATTCGTTCTTATTTTGCTCAACGCGGTATCGCGGCAATTTTAGCTTTTATCTTGCTTTATCGATTGGGTGAAGCAATGCTAGTAAAAATCGCCACTTTATTTTTATTAGATGAAACAAGTAAGGGTGGTTTGGCTTTAAGTACGGAACAATATGGTTTAGTATATGGAACTTTTGGGGTAATTTCATTAATTAGCGGTGGAATATTAGGTGGTTTAGTAATTTCCAAATACGGTTTGAAAAAATGCTTGCTGCCAATGGCTTTAGCTTTGAATTTACCCGATTTATTTTATGTCTATATGGCTTACAATAAACCGCCGTTAGAGTTGGTTTATCCTTTAGTTTCCTTGGAACAATTTGGTTATGGTTTGGGATTTACAGCATTTACGGTGTATTTAATGCACATTTGTAAAGGAAAATATAAAACTTCTCACTTTGCAATCTCTACAGGTTTAATGGCATTAGGTTTAATGCTTCCCGGTGCAATCAGCGGCACAATTCAAGAAGCTATTGGTTATCCAATGTTTTTTATATTGGTATTTTTATTAACTATTCCCGGTATGGCGACTATCTTTTTTATTCCTTTGAATGAAGAGAAGAGTCAGGCTAGTTAGTTTGTAGTTGCGCTTCAGCGCCAAATAATGCAATGCGCTAAAGCGCAACTACGAACCTTTGTTTTAGATAAATATAGCGGTTTTCATACAGTCTGAACCTCACCCCCTCCCCTCTCCTTATTAAGGATACTGTTGGCGAATAGTAGGTCAGACCCCTCATCCCAACGAATTAATAGGGATTTTAAGTTATCAGCAGGAGTGCGATCGCACTCCTCAAACCCTCATTTTTTTGGTTATTCAGGGGTGTCACCCCTGAATAACCAGCAGTATCCTTATTAAGGAGAGGGGTGCTTACACTTTAATTATTGAGTTATATGCAAGATTACTGATTATAAAAAACCCTTCTAGGGCGCGGAGGGCACGAAGGAAGAGAATAAGGAGAGGTTGTAAGTTCAAGCAGCGCTAAAATCAATGTCTACTGTTTGGTTAAATGATTCGATGATGGTGAGAATTTGGTCAATATTATCATCTTCAAATACGCCGTCTAAGCCTTGATAATGTAAGTCGGTGAATGGAGATTCGTAAAGTATTTCTGGGTTCATTACGCCGTTTTGGGTGAGGTAGTCGATGATTGTTTCTACAAAACGGATTTGATTGGCTGTAAAGTTGGTTTTTTCTAGGTATTGACTGAATGCTTGTTTGGCTGCGTTTCTATCTAAGCCTACTAGTTTGCGAATAAATGTTTTTAAGCTGGGTTTTAAGTCTTTGTTAAAAACTTCTTGAAAGCGCTCTTTACTTTCAATAGTTTCTGACTCGAATAACATTGCTTCTAAGGATGCTAAGTCTGAATCGGTGAGGGGTGTGTTCCGTTTGAGTTTGGCTATGGCGATATGGTTTTCATTCTCCCTTATGTAAGCTTCTACTTTTTTGCGGTATTGGTAAGGACTAAATCCGGTTTGCTTTGAAGGAACATCGACGTTTTCAACGGCTCCGAGTTCGTCGGTAAAGTCTGTATAAACTATGGCTTGGGCTTCTTTATCTACAAAATGCACTAAATCTCTTAATTCTTGCCTTATTAACTCAAGCATTTCCAGGTTTACATCCGTCCACCAGCTTTCGGCTTGGATTTCAGCGATTAGGGATATTTTATCTTTTACCATCGGTACAGCTTGTTTTTGTTCTAAACGCTGCATTAAATCCCGTATTTGGTCGCGAAGCTGTATAAAATCGGTGGATTTCCGCAATATTGCCAACTGTAATTTTAAACAAATTAAATCAAAGCGTTTTGATAATTCGTTTTCGCTAGGAAGTCCGTTGGGTAAGGTTGCTAGGTTATTGCCAATGGTTTCTATATCTGAATTATTTAATTGATTCCATCTTTCCCTACTGGAAAATTCTTCTACTTGTTGCAGGTGACGACGTACCAGGAAGTTTTTTGGCTCCATTGAAGCAACATGCTGGTGTAAGTCGTTGAGGAGGTTTTGTTGTAATTCGGCTGTTTCTGGTTTCTCTTTTAATAAACTGGTTAATGCTAAACGGGATTTTACTAATTGAGCGGTTAAGGTTTGACTGGGTTTGCTGTTAGCTTCTTTGATTTCCTGGCTAAAGAATTCAAAGTTACCGCATAAGTCAAATACTAAAAATTGAGTTTTATCAAAACCTACACCGAATAAATCGGGGCGCAAACGGGTACCTCTACCAATCATTTGGTTGAATTTGACTAAGGAATATACCGGTTTAAAAAATACTAAGTTAACAATTTCCGGCACATCAACGCCGGTATCTAACATATCTACCGACACCGCAATAGTTGGTTGTTTTTTAGCATCGGAAAAGTCATCAAGTAAACTTTCCTTATGAGCTATATCGCTGTGGATGACTTGAGCAAATTCTCCTTTGTAATGGGGATAATTAATATTAAAACGTTCCACGATAAACTCGGCGTGTTCTTTTCTACGAGCAAAAATTATCGTTTTACCAAGGCGATCGCCTGCTTCTATTTTTAATCCCTGCTGCATTAATAGCTCTAATGCTTTGTCTACAGTATCGATGTTAAACAACCACTGGTTAAGGGCTTGAGCGTCTACGGTATCGGGAATTTCTCCACTTTCTTCGTCTCGAAACCGTTCTTCATACTCTTGTTGTTCTTCTGGGGATAGCTCAGTATATTTGATACCCGAACGTAAAAATTTAAACGGTACTTTAACCCCTTTGGGCGGAACTAAATTAACATCTTTGATAGCGTCATCGAGTTCGTAAGCAAAGGAGGGAACCCCCGGCTCTAAATTAAAAATGCGGTAGGTATCGCGGTTAATTTCTTGTCGGGGAGTAGCGGTTAATCCTACTAATAAAGAATCGAAGTAGGTAAATAAAGCGCTGTATTTTTGATAAATCGAACGGTGAGCTTCATCAACAATAACTAAATCGAAATAACCGCAACCGAATAACCTTTGATTTGCTTCGCTGCGGTTAATGCGGTTAAACATGGTGGGGTACGTAGAAATTACTACATTCGCCGTTTCCGGGTCACCACCTTTAGTTAAATCTATTGCTGTAGCGCTGGGTAAATGGCTTTTAAAAGCCCGTAAAGCCTGAGTTACAAGGGCGTTGCGGTCGGCAAGGAACAATACCCGCTTCACCCAATTAGCTCGTCTGAGCAAGTCTACTAACGCGATCGCAGTTCTAGTTTTTCCCGTTCCCGTCGCCATTACTAGTAAAGCTTTACGCGCTTTATTTTCAAAATCTTCTGTAATTCTGCGTATAGCTTCCTTTTGGTAACAACGTCCGGCAATATCTGGGTTTACTTGCAGCAACGATAAACGCTTGCTGTTGCTGCGACGGAAGATTAACCTTTCTAACTCATCCTTTTTTAAAAAACCTTCAATCGCACGAGGGGGATAATTAACATCGTCCCAAATCCAATAATCATAACCGTTGGTGTAAAAAATGACCGGACGTTGGTTAAACTGCTGCTGCAAACAATCAGCGTAAAGTTTAGCTTGATGTCTTCCCGCTTCCGCACTTTTGCGCGTGCGTTTGGCTTCGATTATTGCCAAAGGTTTACCGTTATCACCCCATAAAACATAATCTACCCTGCCTTTACCAGACTCCGTTGGCATTCCGGTAACATCGTATTCCATCCAATCCGGTTGGTGAATATCCCAACCGGCTTCCTTAAGTAAAACGTCAATTAAATAAACTCTGGTATCCGCTTCGTTGTAATCGTGGGTATCGGGAATCGCTGCATTTTCTGCCTTTAATGCGGTAATTTCTGCTTTTAAAGTTGCTAACTCCTCCTCCGTTTGCTGCTTCCGGGTTTCAGCAATCCGTCGCATCTCTTCCGTTTGCGACAGTTTAGCCTGCAAAGCTTGTAACTGTTCTTTTGTATATTCCTTCTTCTTTTCCTTCCCCGTAGGAACTAGCTGAGAATCAAAATCAATTTTGGGGAGATTTTTACCATCAGCAGAATAAAAACGGGATAGCCAATAAAGGAAATGAAACAACTCTTTTACCAGATGTAGCGCATCTCTATCCTTAATTGGAGTTGAATCATGTACGGCAACATTACCACCCTTATGAATAGCGCGGATTTTGGGAAACAACCCCGGTTTAAGATTATCCTTAAAAGTTTGTTCGTGGATTAAAGCCCCCAGATTGTTATCGTAGGGAATCTGTAAATAAGCATCATGAGCATAAAGCCACAGCACAGCCTGCTCAAGAGTGAAGCGAGTATAAAAGCAACTAGCACGAGGAGCAGTATAAACCAAACTTTCGGCATGAGCGGCATGTTTATATAATTCCGGGTAGTGCTTTTTGAGAAAATCAAAATTGGATGCCATAGTTTACACTCGCTGTTGCTGATAACCACAGATACATTAATGTAAGTGTAAACCATTGCTTTGGGTTTCAGTGTATTCCGAGTGCTAAAACCAATCCCTGTTTCTATGGATTATGTGATTTACCGCGAGGGCTAAACCTCACCCTGTCCCTTTGGGACATCCCTCTCCTTGTCAAGGAGAGGGAAAATTGAATTTAATTAACTAAAAAACTGTTATAAATTCTTCGTTTTTTATGATTTTTACAAGCTTACTTATAATGCACGATATATAGATGTAAATAATTCAATATGG
>JAHCMI010000114.1 GCA_019192545.1 Rivularia sp. MS3
GCGGTTAAAATTACCATTTTCAAAATGCCGTAACGCACCATTAAATTAAGAATATTAAACCGCAGAGGGCGCAGAGAGCGCTGAGGAAAGGGGTTTTAGAGAGATTTCTTGTAGGGTGTGTTACGGCTTGACTATGTTGCGGTTAAAATTACCATTTTCAAAATGCCGTAACGCACCATTAAATTAAGAATATAAAACTAAAGTGTAATATTATAAGTACCCATGTCTGCTAGAGATGTCTTTCACCAAGTTGTTAAAAATGCTTTACAGAAAGATTCTTGGCAGATAACTCACGATCCACTTTCATTCAACTTAGGTGGCGTAAAAATGTCAATTGACTTAGCAGCAGAAAAGCTAATTGCAGCAGAAAAAGAAGGAGAAAAAATTGCTGTAGAAGTCAAAAGCTTTTTAGAAAAATCATCTGCAATTTCAGAGTTTCATACTGCTTTAGGGCAGTTTATCAATTATAGAGGTGCTTTAAGGCGACGAGAGCCAGAACGTGTTTTATATTTAGCAGTTCCCTTAATTAGTTATAAAACGTTTTTTCAACTTGATTTTCCCAAAGAGATGATACAAGAAAATAAAGTTAAGATGATTGTTTATGATATAGAGCGTGAGGAGATTGTTGAATGGAGAAACTAACAAAATACCGTCAATTAATACAAGAAATATTACTCGAACACGGTAAACACAAATCAGCCTACGGAGATATTGAAGTTCAAACAATTTTTGATACACAACGCGACCATTATCAAATTGTTTATGTAGGATGGGAAGGTAATAATTGGACGCATTCTTGTATTATTCATGTAGATATTAAAAATGAAAAAATCTGGCTGCAATGGAACGGTACGGAAGACGATATTGCAGCAGATTTAGTTAAATTAGGAGTTCCTAAAGAAGATATTGTCTTAGGATTCCAGTCCCCGTTTATGCGTAAGTTTACAGAGTATGCTGTGAGTTAACGCCTAAAATCATTAACAAATAAAGCGTTTAATTAATTTTAGATATGCAATAATATTGTGCCTTGGAATCTATACTATAGTGAGCGGAATATTCTTGAAAAAGAATTAAAGCAGCTTTCTCCACTTCATAGATTAGCCTTTGCAGCTTCGATTTGCGAAAGATTTCTACCAAATTACAGTGCTTATGTAAAAGAGAATGGTCATGGTAATCCTATGGTACTTAGAAATGCATTGGATGAAGCTTGGCTGGTTGTACAAGGAAATTCCGCAAATGCTGAAACAATTAATAGTTTAATTCAAAATTGTGAAGCTTTACCAGCAGACGAAGATCGTGAAGAAACATATAAATATGAAGCATTTATGACTGTTGCAGCCATCTGCTATATGTTATCAGCTTGTCTTGAACCAACTCCACAAAATGTTGCTCAAGTAGCCTATATGGCTGAGGATATTATTTTTGAGACTATTGAAGTTGAGCGCGATATTGCAAATCCTGGTTGTAGTAAGAATATGACATTTGATGAGATGGAAAAAGACGCTGCTAATCATCCTTTTTGGATTAAAGAAGCAGCTAAACAGAATAATGATTTTCAAAAATTAAAGGAAGTTAAAACATTTAACCAAAACTTTATAGAGTCGTTTCGCAAATCATCTGTTCGCGATGGCAAAAGCATGATTGACTTGTATTAAATAGATAACCCTCAGCCTAGAAGGCTGGGGCTAAAATTACAAAGCCCACCTTCGTGGGCTAAGAATATTAAAGCCAGCGCAGGCGGGCTTCGTAGATGTAGCCGCACCCTTCTAGTAGATTTTCTTCCCGTAATATTGCCGTTGTGTTACGGCTCTACTATGTTGCGGTAAAAATAACCATTTTGAAAATGCCGTAACGCATCATTTCCCGTAATTAAGAATATTAAACAGCAGAGACACAAAGAGCGCGGAGGAAAGAGGGTTTTAGAGAGATTTTGCGTAAATTTACAGAATGCGCTCTGAGTTAAACTTATGAAATCTTAAAGCTAGAATACACAAATAAAATCATGTCAGTTTTAACTGATTCTCTTAACCGAATCATGCAATGGTTGGAGAAAAATAGACCAGATTATGCAGCGTCGTTTCTACCAGGTTTAAGTGATGCAGAAATTCGGGAAAAATTAGCAAGTGTTGAATTAGAATTACCCGAAGAAATTTATGAATTGTATCGGTGGAGAAATGGTGTTGAAGATGGTGAAGATTCAAAATCTGTTATTTATCCTTGTATGGAATTTATGCCCTTAGATGAAGCTATCGAATATTACGAGGATTTTATTGAGAACTTTATAAATCTTCTCGATGAAAGAGATGAAGATTGTCAAGATGTGTTTAAGTTATTAGACTCAAGTCAAGTCAATATTTACGGCAATAAGCTTATATTTCCCTTTTGCCGTTCTAATTGTTCTTTTTGTGCTGTTTTACTAAGTGAAGAACAACAGCAACATTCAATGATAATAGATATAGCTGACGAATTGAGTTTGAGTGTAATATACCGAAGCTTAACATCAATGATGCAGACTCTCGCCGAATATTTAGAAACAGGTGCCCATTATTTGGATGAACAGCAAGAATATTATTTGAATGGAGACGAAGAGAAAATGCTGCCGATTTTTCAAAAGTATAATCCAGGACTTGAATTAATTGGTTGATTTTTAAACCGGATACTCACAGCTATAGGTTAAAATCTTGGAATCTTACTGCTAAAGATTAGAAACAAATATATGTCAGTTTTAACCGATTCTCTTAACCGAATCATGCAATGGTTGGAGGGAAATAGACCAGATTATGCAGCGTCGTTTTTACCAGGTTTAAGTAATGAAGAAATTCGGGAAAAATTAGCAAGTGTTGAATTAGAATTACCCGAAGAGATACATGAATTGTATCGGTGGCGAAATGGTGTAGAAGATGGTGAAGATTTAAAATCTATAGCTTATCCTTCAATGGCATTTATGCCTTTAGATGAAGCGATAAAATATCACTTGGATATTATTGATAACGTTGATATTCAAGAACATGAAGATTTTCAAGCTATCTTTGAATTGTTAGACGCGAAGCAAATAGATATTTACAACAGTACACATTTATTCCCATTTATTCATTCTAATTGTTGTTTTTGCGCTGTTTTATTGAGTAGAGAACAGCAGAAACATTCACCGATAATAGATATAAGTGATGCACTAGACTTAGAAATGATATTCCGAAACTTGACAACGATGATGCAAACTTTAGCAAAATATTTTGAAACTGGTGCTTATTATTTAAGTGATGATAATTTTCTAGATTGGGATGAAGAGAAAATGGAACCAATTTTTCACAAATATAATCCGGGGCTTGAATTTATAACTTAATTTTTAACCGGATACTTGCAACCCTCAGCCTAGAAGGCTGGGGCTACAATTACAAAGCCCACCTCCGTGCGCTAAATACAAAATCTTAAGCCAGCGCAGGCTGGCTTCGTAGGATTAGCCGCACCCTTCTAGGGTGTCGGCGGCAATGATGCGAAAAACACACCAATTACCAATTAGCAAATCTAAGCCGCAACCAACCTTCTCAAAGATTCAGCGCGACGTTTCGCAGTTGCATTCTTAGAATCAAGCTCTAATACTTTTTCGTAGTTTTCCAAAGCTTGAGCATTCAGCTTTTTGCGCTCGTAAGCATGAGCTAGATTATTCAATGCCGTAACGTATTCAGGTTGTCTTTTTATGGCTTCTTTATAGTTGCGAATTGCTAAGTCGTATTGTTCTTGAGCAAAGTAAGCAAAGCCTAAACCGTTGTAAGTTAAGGTTACGTAATCTTCTGTTTGAGCGTCTGTTTCTTCTTGTGATTGTGCTGATTTTAGTGCTTTTTGAAACAAGCTAATTGCTTGAATGTACAGTTTTTTCTGAGAATAAATACTGCCTAATTCATAATACTCTTTTACCGAACCCGCTTCTTTCTTTAATTTAGAGCGCAATTTAGAAAAGGAGCCTTCTTGTTTCCGAGATTTAAATATCTGACGAAAAACGGCTATAACTGCTATAAACAGCAAGCCGACTAGAATAGATAGATAAATAGTTGCTAAATCGTTATTCATAGCAGTTATCAGTAAACAGTGAGCAGTGAGCAGTTATCAGTGAACAGTCACTAGTTATCAGTTATAGAACTTACGCAACTGCCATATTTTTCTTGTAGCGTGCTGTGACACTTTGAGTCATTATGAACGTAGTAATAATGTTTTTAGTGTCACGCACCAACCGAGTCCACTAAACAATTGCGTAAGTCCTGAGTTATTGGAAGTTAATTATTAGGATACTGGAATTGCTCGTAAGAAAAAATTACGAATTGCTAAAGAATTTCTTTATTAGTCTATTTTGATTTACATATTGCAATATTATCGTTAAGTTCAGAGAAACCCGGTTTCTGAAACTGCTACCATTCTAAATTCTGCTCGCTGTTGACTGTTAACTGTTCACTGATAACTGTTCATTGGCAAACCCCAATATTGTGCGCGCTCTTTCAACCAGCCTTGCTGTAAATAACTACCGATTAGTTGACTTACTTTTCTTCGTAGTTCGTCGTATTGCAATCCTTTGGGCATTACTACTGATAATGGTTGTGTTGATATTTTTGTCGGTAACAACTGATATTGAGGATTTTGTTTTATCCAGTTGCTCAAACTAGTTATATCGGCGGCGAAGGCTGCCACTTCGTTGTTATCTATTAATCTTTGTCCTTCTAAGTAAGAATCAACTCCGACTAATTCGGCTTTGGGGAGATAATATCTTAATGGAGCTATGGTGCTGGAGTTTTTGAGAACGGCTATTTTACTGTTTTCTAAGTCGGATAGCTTTTGAAATGATGTGTTTTTTGTCGCGACAATTCCGCCATCGAAGTAGTAAGGAACGCTGAAATTTACAATCCGCTCTCGCGAAGGTGTTGCCGTTACTTTCGCAATTGCCATATCTACTTCACCTTTTTCAACTGCTTTGAGTCGCTGTTGATTGGTGACGGATTTAAATTTAACTAATTCTTTTGATTTATCTAATTTATCTGAATTACTTGCTTGTGGTTTAACCAATAAGTCTTGTGCTAAACGTTGGGCGATGTCGATTTCTAATCCTTGTAAATTACCGCTTTCATCTCGAAATGCTAGCGGAGGAAGATTATCTTTGACTGCAATAGTTATATATCCGCGCTGCTGAATTTCTTTTAGGGGTGCAGCATTTACAGATAATGTTCCAGCATTGAGGAACAAAAAATTTAAACATAAAAATATTGCAGCTAATAGTAATGGATGTAACTTACGCTGCCGATAAATTAACCGCGATATAAACCAATCAATCATCTATTGCAACACCAGTTACATCATTGAGGGTTCGTAGTGAGGATTTTAATCCTCACCATAAGAGTTAAAACTCTTGCTACGAACTTTTGTACCCATTTATTTTGCTTGACTAGCCATTTGGGCAACTTTGCTAAAACCATCGGGATCTAAAATTGCCATTTGAGCCAACATTTTACGATTGATTTCGATGTTTGACTTTTTCAAATTACCCATAAATTTGCTGTAACTCATGCCATGTTGACGACAAGCAGCATTGATACGAGTAATCCACAGACGGCGAAAATCACGCTTGCGTTTCTTGCGATCGCGATAAGCATAACGCAAAGCTTTCATTACCTGTTGGTTAGCGGTTCTAAACAAGGTAGAGTGAGAACCACGGAAGCCTTTAGCTAGTTTAAGGATTTTTTTGCGGCGTTTGCGAGCAACATTACCGCGCTTTACTCTTGGCATAGTTTGTTTTCTTTATCTAAGTTATTTTGCTTGAATTTTCCGAAATCTATTTTCTAGGTAGATAAGGAAGCATACCACGTACATTATCTTCATCGCGCTCGTTAACGAGTACGGCTTGAGATAGTTTGCGCTTCTTGTCGGTAGTCTTCTTTTCTAGAATGTGGTTTTTGAAAGCTTTGCGACGAACAATTTTACCGGTACCAGTGGCACGAAATCGTTTCGCAGCAGCTTTGCGAGATTTTAGTTTAGGCATTTTTTTATGTTTCTACACTTAGACACAATCCAATATTATAAGTCGTAATTCGTAATCTGCCGCATTGAAATCGTGAAAATATAATCCCTTTGTGGGAAAGGAAAAATCAAAATCTCAATCAATACTATTGGGTTAAAAGGAGATCCTCCCTAACCCTCCTTAAAAAGGAGGGAATAAAAGCCCCCTTTTTTACGGGGGTTGGGGGATCTAAAAATGTTTAATATCATAATTACTTATCTCGCCATAACCCACCCTACTTATTTATGGATGAAATAGAGATTGTAGAATATAACCCGAATTGGGTAAATATTTTTAAACGAGAAGCGGAAGCAATTCGTACAAACGTAGGAAAAGATTTAATTGCCGATATTCAACATATCGGCTCAACTGCGGTACCAGGATTAGCAGCAAAACCAATTATCGATATTATGGTTGGGTTACGCAATCTATCTTATGGCAAAAGCGTTATTGTACCTCTTGAAGAATTAGGATATGTATATTGGGCAGATAATCCCAATCCTGAAAGAATGTTTTTTGTTAAGGGAATGCCACCATACGGTAAAAAGCGTACCCATCACGTTCATGTAGTGGAAATTAGGGGAGAGTTTTGGCAGCGTCGATTATTTAGAGATTATCTAAGAATACATCCACAAGAAGCAAAGCAATATGAACAATTAAAGCGAGATTTAGCAGCACGATTTCGTGACGATAGGGAAGCTTACACGGAAGGAAAAACCGATTATATTCGGGAAGTCATGGAAAAAGCTCGCCAAGAATTTAACCTATAGAATATTCTTTGTTAAGTTGAAAATTACACTTTAAAAGTAGTAATTCCACATTCAAATATGAATAACGGCAAACAAATCCTGTGGCTTCAGGTTTGTGGTTTAGCAATGGTGCAAGGTGCAATTACGCTTAGCTGGGTAATTTATAATTTTTACTTGCCTAAGTTGTTAGTACAATTCGGTTTTCCTAAATCTTTGGCAATCAGCTTGCTAATTGTAGAAAATGCTTTAGCTGTATTTATGGAACCTTTGATGGGTTCGCTTTCCGATAACAGACAACGTTGGTTTGCTAGCCGCTTTCCTTTCATTACAGTTGGGGTTTTGCTTTCCTCAGCTTTGTTTATTGCTATTCCATGTGTTGTTACTTTTGTTTCACCAACAACGGTATTTAAATTTGTTTTGCCACCTTTGTTAGTAGCTTGGGCTTTAGCAATGACGGTATTTCGCAGCCCGGTGTTGTCTCTACTAGGGAGATATGCTATGCCAAAAAGTTTACCAATGGCAGTCAGCGTACTGACTTTAATTGGTGGAGTAATTGGTTCATTTAGAATCGCTGCTAATGATTTGCTGCTTAGTTTTGGTCCCCTTATGACGTTTAGTTTTGGTTCTTTTGTACTGTTAGGTTCGGCAGCAGTATTGAGACTTATTCATCCCCCGGAAGTTATATCTGATAAACCAGTTGATAAACACCAAGCACAATCAGCTTTACCAATATCTTTTCAAGCATTGGGGTTGATTTTTGTTTTAGGTGGTAGTTTTGCTTGGGGTTATCGGTTGTTGCTTGATGGAGTTAGTAAATTTCTCAAACTTCAGTTAAATAGCGATAATATTCAGCTACAAATGGTGATATTCGGTATTACAGCAGCTATCGCAGCTTTACCTGCTGGTTTAATTGCCAAAAAAATTGGTAATCGTCAAGCAATGCTTGGGGGTATCGCTACGGTGGTTTTGTTAATGCTACTGCTGCCTTTAATTGGTGCAAATGTCATACTTTTAGCTCCTTTAGCAATTAGCAGTAGTTTCATTTTGAACGGTACAATTCCCTTTGCGTTAGAAATGGTTCCCTCTGATAGAGGAGGATTAGGTATAGGGATGTACTTTGGTGGTGTTGGTTTAGCAATGAGTATTTTCGGTTCGATATTTAGTAAACCACAAGCAATTACGCCACAGCTTGCTGCTTTGATGAGTGCTGTAGCATTTTGTCTAGTGTTTGGATGTGTTGCTTCAAGTAACTTTATTCAACGAAAACAAAAAATATAGTTTTATTAAAACTCTAATAACCGCGCAAAAATCAACCATCAAAAGTGATGTAAACTCCAGTTTCCCAATACTTCAAAAATAAAACCCCAGAGCGATAAAAATACCAAAATATTTGAAATACACTGGTCACTGGTTACTGCTCACTGTTAATTGTAATTATGGATTTTGGTATTAAAGATAAAATTGCTGTCGTCACCGGTGGTGATTCCGGGATTGGTGTTGCGACAGCGAAATTGCTGACTTCTGAAGGTGTGAAAGTTGCTTTAATTGATAAAACCGACGAAAAGTTAAAGCAAGCTGCCGAAGAAGTGGGAAAAATTGGCGAGGTAATGTACGTAAAAGCTGATTTAAGAGAGCTTGCACAAGTAGAAAATGCCAAAAGCCAAATTTTGCAGCGTTTCGCACAAGTTGATATTTTAGTTAATGCCGCCGGAATTACCGGAGCAACCGGGGATTTTCTGGAAATAACTGACGAAGAATGGCACAACACAATCGAAGTTGATTTAATGTCAGCAGTGCGGGTTTGTCGTGCTTTCATTCCATCGATGCGCGAATCCGGTTGGGGAAGGGTGGTTTTGATAAGTTCCGAAGATGCCCTACAACCTTACATAGACGAACTCCCTTATTGTGCGGCAAAAGCAGGCGTACTCAATTTAGCTAAGGGATTATCAAAAGCTTACGCAAAAGATGGTGTATTAATAAATTCGGTTTCTCCTGCATTTATTGCAACTCCCATGACAGATGCGATGATGAAACAGCAAGCAGAAGAAAAAGGAATTAGTTTTGAAGAAGCGATTTCGCAATTTTTGAAAAACGATCGCCCCCATCTCGAACTTAACCGTCGTGGAAAAGCCCAAGAAGTAGCCGCAGTAATTGCATTTTTGTGTTCTCAACAAGCTAGCTTTGTACTTGGTGCGAATTATCGCGTTGATGGTGGTTCAGTTGCAAGTATTTAGATTAATCCAATAGAGACTAAAATTTATTTTAGGGGAGCATATTGTTATTCATAAGCGATTAAGCAAACCTGAGATAAGACGCAGAAAAGATGCCTCTCTTAAAAAGAAAATATGCCGGTTGCGTAAGTCTTGATATAGTTGGCAATCATATTACTGCCGTTTGGAATTAGGCAGCAAAAATAACAGGTGAAAATTTGCTTTAACGTACTAACTGGGTATTGTAAAAGAACTCTGCCGAATCAGGGAGCAATATTAATCGGGATTTAAAAAATAATAATCGATGTCTTAAACCAAAGCTGCAAAAATCATCTGCTCAATGTAATAGTTTAATGTAAAAGTTTATTTATACATAGCATCAGACGATTGCAGAGATTAACAGTTCTTACTAAATTGAAACTAAATGTTTAAAGTTTGCTTGCTGATTAACATTTGTTCAAAATCAGCACTTTGCAAAGGTTGACTAAAAAGAAAACCTTGCATCGCATGACATCTTAAATCGCGTAGAATTTTCAGTTCGCTAACGGTTTCTACACCTTCAGCAACAACTTTTAAATTCAGATTTTGCCCCATTTGAATTAAGGCTTTAGTAATTGCTAACTTTTGACCATCTTGATGCAAATTGTAGATAAAATAGTTATCGACTTTGATAGTATTTAAAGGAATTCTTTTCAAGTAAATTAAAGAAGAATTGCCGGTTCCAAAATCATCCATTGTGATTTTTACACCCAATGATTTTAGCTCTTGCAAGATATCGATGATTTTATTCACATCTTGCATGATTGTGGTTTCAGAAAATTCTAATTCTAAATACTTGGGTTCTAAATTATTCTTAGATAGACAATTTGCAACTTTTTCAACAAATAATGGTTGCATACATTGAGCCGCAGATATATTGACGCAGCCTGGTACAGCTTCTAAACCATTATCTAACCAAATCCGGGTTTGTTTGCAAACAGTTTCTAATATCCAATCACTCAAAGGTACGATTAAACCAGTAGATTCTGCTAAGGGAATCAACTCCGCAGGAGAAACTAAACCTAATTTAGTACTCCACCAGCGTATCAAGCTTTCCACTGAAATCATTTTGCCCGTCTTGATATCAACAATCGGTTGATAATACATCTGAAATTCGTGAAAATTGCCCTGCTCGATGGTGCGCCGCAAAGTACTTTCTATAACTCGCATTTCCCTTGGGTATGCTTTCACATCTGCATGGGAAGCTGGATTTTTGATAATCGCTGCTTGTCTTTCGAGTCTGGTAGAAATCGCGCTTAATAATTCTCCACGTGTAAATGGTTTAGTAAGATAATCATCAGCCCCTAATTCCATCCCTTGACGAAAATCTGCTTTTGCAGAGCGAGCCGTTAAAAATATAAAAGGTACAGATGAGGTATTAAACTTTTCGCGTAACAATGACAATACTGCGAAACCGTTGATTTCTGGCATCATCAAGTCACATAAAATCAAATCTGGTGATTCCTCAAGCGCCAAATCAACTCCAACTTTACCATTGGGAGCAGAAATAGCTTCAAAATCTTCAGCTTCTAATAAATCTAAAATATTTTCACGTACTGACTCTTCGTCTTCGATTACTAAAATCTTAGTCATTCTTCACCTCTGGTAATAAATCAGTTAATGCCAAAGCAATGACAAAAGTTTTTCTTTTTATAACTTCTATGTAAATCATTATTACGCTTTAGCATCATAGATATATACCTTTTTACAAGCGCCATGCTTAAATATGTATCGGTAATAACACCATAATTACTTAGGTGATATAAAAATACAGTGTTAGGTATAAAAACAGCACAAGTATTAAAAAATTAGTAATTTGCTGTGAAGTGAAAATCAACAATCTTTTCCTTGACAAATTTGCATTTTTCTTTGTCATAATCCGGCAAACCATTCATAACCTTGATCTTCCCAATAGCCTTGAAATTGTGATAATTGACTGACTAAAGTTACTCTTGTAACCCATTTACTTTGTTTGTAGCCAAGTTTAATCGGCGAAGCTAAGCGTAAAGGGGCACCGTTATCGACTGGTAAAGATTCGCCGTTTTTCTCGTAAGCTAACAGTGTTTGAGGGTGCAAAGCTGAAGCGATATCCCAACTAGAATAATAGCCATCGGCAGATTTGAAATAAGCATATTTGACGCTTTGTTTTGGTTGTGCTAAAGCCACAAGTTCCCGCAGACGAATGCCACCCCATTGGACAATTGCAGCCCATCCTTCAACGCAAACGTGACGAATTATTGTAGAAGTAAAAGGTAAATTTTTAATATCTTCCATGTTCAAGCTGAGAGGATTTTCTACCTCACCATCAATAATTAAACGAAATTTTTCTTGGTTAATAACGGGAGTAAATCGATATGTATTAACAATCAAAGCTTCCGGTTCAATTTCATCAGAGGAAAATTCCGGCACGGGTGTTTGAGGTTTCAATAACAAAGATTGCAAATTTTGATTCAACGGCTCTGAAAGAGTACCCACTAAATCTTCAAATAAAGGAGTACCGCAGCCACCTAAAAGTAAACTTATGCTGGATAATCCAGAAATTTGTAATAGTTGACGGCGGCTTATATGTAAATTTGGGTTCATGTCGGTAGTGCTAAGTTCTCTACTTAATTGTAGGATGTGCGACACTTCAATAAATTCTATCAATAAAAATTTACCTAATACCTATTGAACGATTGGTGAAGTATTATATTTTTTTGACTTTTCAGAAAACTGAAATAAAATTCCCGCATCAGTTAAATACAAGTTAAATATCGATTTTGTGTATAGATACAAACAAGAAAATTAGCAAATTTTTTATATATTGATTTCTATGGTGATGTCGGTATTTGCTTTAGTTAAAAATAGCAACTTCCGCACATACTAATATTTGTTAAAGTTTGCTTCTGGTATTCAAATATATATCCAAAATATCGATTTGTATTCAATCCGCCGATAATTACGGGGAAAACCAATAAAATCAATGCCATAGCCATAAGTAAGTAGGCAGAAAAAAACATAACTATGTAACATGCAGGTAAATTAGCCTTAAATCCTTACTCCGAATGCCGACAGCCTTGCTCTAATTGTAATTTTTAACGCCAAGCTACTTAGCCCTTTTTTGTCAAACTGGGATGAAACCTTAATTCTTTGATAGTTAAAACATCGAAAATTCGTTAATTTTTCCAAAACTGATAAATCGAGGTTAGACTGTTACTGCTTTTGAAAATTTTTCGTAGCGATTTTAATAATTCCCGAATCTGAAGGTGAATTATATATATAAGGAATTGTTCTCTCTAATAAATCTTAATACTATGAAAAAAGCTGTTTATTGGTTAATGGGTGAAAAAGCTGGACGTACTATATACGGGGTTTGGAACTGGCTGTGGGGAATCCCTGTAGAGTCTGGCGGTAAGGTAGCTGTAGCGGTTGCAGAAGAATCTCTGCAATCGATGCAACAATCAGTGCAAAAGTTGGCTCAAGCCGTCGCTTCACAAGAAGCTGCTTATAAAAGAGCGAAGCAAAAATACGAAGAAAAAGTTCAAGAATTAAAAACCTTTGAAAATCAAGCTTTAATCGCACAGAAGCAGGCTAATCAAGAAGCAGCGCGGATGGCTATGACTAGAGTTGTGCAAGCCGAACAAATTTTACCCAGGCTCGAAGAAATGGTTAAACAGGCTGAAACTGCGGTAAATGCTTCTACAGACAAGCTCAACAGAGAGCGGGTTAAGTTAGAAGCTTATAAAGCTGACATGCAGAACATGAAGGATATATCCGAGGTGAATGCAGCATTAGAACAAATTGCCAAAGTTAATAACGAATTTGATATTGGTTCAGCTAAAAGTCAATTTGAATCTGCAAAAGGTGCTGTAGAGCGTCGGAATTTAAGTGCGGAAGCTTTAGCTAGACTTTCAGAAAATCCTGCCGAGAAATTGCAAGCTGATTTAGAAAACATGACTTTGGATGACGAAGTAGCCCGTCGCTTACAAATGTTAGAAGATTCAGATTCCAAGCAATTACTAGAATAAGTAAATTGACAAATCAAATAAATAAGCAAACAAATAAACAAATAAATAAACAAATTAATTAAGTATTATGAGTAAAAAAAGTGGTCCTCCTCCAATTGTTTATATACTGATAGCTTTAGCCTTAATAGGTTGTGGTTTTTGGTGGTTTTTCAAACGCGATACCGCACCACAAGCAAACAATCAAATATCTACAGAGAATCCGGTTTCTCAAGACAATCAATCTATAGCTCAAGCTTTCCCCGCACCTGCTTCCGTACCCAGCGGTACTACCATAGATATCGATGGTAGTACCAGCATGGTGACAATTAATCAAAATCTCAAAAGAGGTTTTGAAAGTAAATTTCCAGGTACAACTGTAGTTACCCGTGCCCGAGGTAGCAGTAATGGTATTCAAGCACTGATAAATGGTACGACTGATGTTGCTGCGGTTTCGAGGGCTTTAACTCAACAAGAGCAAAATCAGGGATTGGTTGCAGTACCTGTTGCAAGCGATGCGATCGCAATAATTATCGGTATAAATAATACTTCTATTAAAAAATTAAGCAGCAATCAAGTCGCAGATATTTTTCAGGGGAAAGTTAATAATTGGTCGCAAGTGGGTGGTTCAAATGGAAAAATCGAGGTAATTAATCGTCCTCAAGTTAGCGGTACCCATCAAGCTTTCAAGGAATTAGTTCTCAACGGAAATAATTTTGGTACAGCGCCAAATATCACTACGTTACTAAGGGATGAAACCACGGGATTAATACGTGTCCTCGGCAATAACGGTATCGGTTATGCTACTTATGCTCAAGTAAGAAATCAATCAACAGCAAGGGTACTTCCTATAGATGGTATGACACCCCAAAGTTCTAGCTATCCCTATACCCGAAAGTTATTTTACGTTTACAAAAATCCTCCCAATCCTCAAGTACAAGCATTTTTAGGTTATACAACCTCTCCTGAAGGACAACAAGCTGGATTTTTTGGTAATTAGTTGTTAGTTGTACATGTAATTGTAGGGTGTGTTAGATGCACGACAATTTACCTATTAAGACATAAAGCTTTACTGCATCATCTAACGCACCATAACCTTGACACAATCAAAGTATGAAACAAAATTATTAAAACCCGATTAAACTTAGGAGCCTAGCAATACACCTTCTTTTTCTAATGTAATATGATATGGGGTTAAGCAAACTTGATAGAATGAATTATTATCAACATTAGCCGTGTCTAAAGATGAGCCTCCTTTACACCTACATCTATTAGAAAGCTTTGATGCTCAATGGGATGGCTTGAATCTCATCTATGAAATAGAGCCGCCTAATGAAATGCCTGAAATTGATTTTGGTCAGCATTTTATTATCATTGCTCGCGGTAATTTTCGTGCTAGCTATATGCTTAATGGAAGCTGGCATCATATAGATTATACCAAAGGTGATATTGCGATTATTCCTGCAAATCAAGGTTTTCCCAAGACGCAAGTTGACCGAGAAGTTCCTTTATTGGAATTGTTTATTGACCCTGCACTTATGACTCGTAATTCTTGTGAATTAGGGAATGTAGAGAATATTGAATTAGAGCCACAGTTAAATATACGCGACCCATTAATTGAAAATATAGGGTTGGCATTAAAGACAGAATTGGAATTAAACGGCGCAGAAAGTAAGTTTTATGCTGAATCTATGGCTACAGCGCTATCAATACATTTACTTAGCAGATATTCATCGCATCAACCGCAGATAAAAAAATATAGCGGTGGATTGTCTGATTACAAATTAAAAGAAGTAACCGACTATATTCAAGAGAATTTAGATAAAAAACTAACTCAAGCAGAATTAAGCTCGATAGTTTGCATGAGTCCCCATTATTTCGCAACTTTATTCAAGCAATCGATGGGAATAACACCTTATGAATATGTAATGAAATCTCGAATTGAAAAAGCAAAGCAATTGTTGTTGAAAAGAGATTTAACCATAGTAGAAATTTGCTCGGAAGTTGGCTTTCAAAATCAAAGTCATTTTACAAGAGTGTTTCGGCAATATACTAAGACGACTCCGAAGAGGTTTCGGGATGAGGGAATAAGTTAGGAGTTAGGAGTTGGGAGTTAGGAGTTATGAGTTGTAATCCCAACTTTCAATTACCAATTACCAATTACCAATGCCCAATGCCCTATTCCCAATTCGAGGAGATTAGAATAATTTTCGGAAAATTAGACAAGACGCTGATGGGGATGGTTTTTTAAGCTGAGTTTGTGTCAATTTTTAAATATGAACTGAGCATTATGGATAGTAAATTCCCGTTGCAAGAATGGCGGATTGTGGGTTTTTCGGCTTTGGTAGTAGGGATAATTTGTATTTTTGTAGGTTTAATAAATGGCGTTAGTGAAGAAGGAATGCGAATGGCTATAAGAGCTACTGGGCGTACTTCTTTACTATTCTTTGTTAGTGCTTTTGCTGCTTCTTCGCTGCAAAAAGTTTGGACAACACCTGTTTCTACATGGATGCTGAAAAATCGCCGCTATCTGGGTTTATCGATGGCGGTTTCTCATACTTATCATGCTGTGGCTTTAATTGGTTTATGGTTTGTAACTAACGGTGCTGCTCCACAGGTTGAACCTTTGGGAACTTTGGGCTATGTCTTATTAATTGCTTTGACTATCACTTCTTTCAAAATTCCAGCGAAATGGCTGGGTAAACGTGGCTGGAAGATTTTACATAAAACAGCAATGCATTATCTATGGTTGGGCTTGCTGTTTGAATATGGTTTGAAGCTTTCTAAATCGGATTATATTGCTTTACCTTTTGTAATATTGTTAGTTTTAGCAATGGTGTTGAGATTTGCTGCGGGAAGAAGAAAGGAAAAATTAGTTTGAATTATTAAATCAATAAATGAATAAGAAATAGAGTCCGGTTAATGTTGTTAATATCAGAATATAGCAATCCTATATGAGTCGTGAGAAAGATAGGTATCACAAACCCGTTTTTTCTGAAAAACCAGGTTTGTCAAATCTCACAAATGATTTAGGAATGCTATAGAAGGTTTACTAATTCAATTTATAAATAATGCAGTCTTCAGTATCGCAACATAATGCTAAAAATCATACTGCTGTAGTTATCGGTAGCAGCATGGCTGGACTTTTAAGCGCAAGGATTTTAGCAGATTTTTTCACTCAAGTAATTATAGTTGAACGCGATAGATTACCGCAAGAACCTCAAACTCGTAAGGGTGTTCCCCAAGCAAATCATGTTCATGTACTGCTTGCTCAGGGATATAAAATTTTAAACCAATTGTTTCCTGGGATAGATAAGGAATTAAGCGAAGCAGGAGCTAAGAAAGTAAATTGGGGTAACGAATATGCGTTATTCGGTTATTGGGGTTGGCACCCGCGCATTACATCAGATTTGGTTACTCATACTGCTAGCCGTGCATTTTTAGAATGGTTGGTGCGTCGTCGTCTTTTGGATTTTGGCAATATTAAGTTTCAGCAAAAAACTCAAGTGCGGGGATTATTAAGTAATAGTCAAAATTCTCAAATCAAAGGAGTTAAGCTTTATCATTCAGATGAAGATAAAGAAGAAGAATTTGTTGCAGATTTAGTTGTGGATGCTTCTGGGCGTAATTCTCAAACACCTAATTGGTTGCAATCAATGGGTTATCAACCACCGGCGAAGACAGAGATTAATTCGTTTTTAGGATACAGTACTTGTTGGTATGAATGTCCCCAAGATTTAGAAGTAGATTGGAAAGCGATCGCGATTTTTTATAAAGCTCCTTACCATAAACATGGAGCGGTAATACTTCCTGTAGGGGAGCAACGCGATTTTGTGAAAACCAGTGCGATCGCCAAAAATAATTTCAGTA
>JAHCMI010000115.1 GCA_019192545.1 Rivularia sp. MS3
GACTGCCTAAAAACGACTACTTAAATAGCATACCAAGTGCTGAAGAACCAAATAATTGAATCTTTAACACCAGTTTTAACCTACGGACATTACGATGGTTGTTATTACAGAACTTATCATCATCAAACCCTTTATTAAACTGCTTCTACAAAACAAATAGCTTTACGAAACGCTTTAATGAAATCTGGATTCCTCCAAATTGGTAAATTTGAAAGTTTTATCCAGATGATGAAGATGATATTTTTTATTGTGATGGTTCAAAAGAAGAACGAAAAGAACCATATCAAAAATATCAACATTTTAATTCGTTTCTTAAAGCTAACTTTCCACAATTAATACTGTATACATTCCGCCTTTGGGATTATACACACCTATTTATCGTCGGTGAATCCACAGAAAATGGCCGACTTAGTTTGAGACTAACTAGCAAATTTGATTACAATCCTTGAGAATTCTCAAACCGCAGAAACGCAGAAGATGCTAAATTAAGAGATTTTAAGAGATAAGACTTCTGATTTCACCTCGGTTCCCTATTGCTGCGTGACGCTGCCACTACTCTTTGAATCACAGAGCGAATTTATTCGAGCGTCATACACCCTACAATCTATCACCAATTAGTAATTACCAATCACCAATTACCCGTTTTAAAACCAATTCCTTGCCTTCAACACCTTTTACCATTTATTCTAGATATAAGACATTAATCAATTCTTAAGAAAAGGATGAAGTAAAAAAAACAATGCGTATATCAATCACTTCCTATGAATACAAATACGCTTTTATTAGCGGTATCTTCTTTCAAAATTATATCCATAGAGAGATGTAGAACCCTTTAGATACGCTTTATATCAAACAAGAGCTTGCCCTTAGCAAAGCATTTGTATTATTTATACTCGATTAAAGATTATTTTAATTGAAAGTTTTTCGTATATTTATTATCCAAAATATACTGAAGTACTATAGAGAAAAGATAATACAGTTCCTAGAAAATAAATATAACTAAACTTTACCTAAAAAGCAAATATTGTGTTAGAAGCCTGTATCCTCGCAACGGTATTATGCGGATTTTTCGGGATTATCTTTAAAAAAAACCTGGTGATGAAAATCGTGGCTATGGATGTCATGAGTACGGGAGTAATTGCTTATTATGTAGCGATCGCCTCTCGGGATGGTTTGTTTACGCCAATTTACTCAGGTGTGGCAAATCGTACTTATGCAGATCCAGTACCCCAAGCGGTGATTTTAACGGCGATTGTCATCGGTTTTTCTATTCAAGCGCTGATGTTGGTTGGTGTAATGAAGTTAGCGAAGGATAATCCCACTTTGGAAAGTAATGAAATCGAGAAGAACAATACCCCGTCATGAATACTATTACCATCGTTTGGGCAACCCTACCGTTTTTTCTAGGTTTCAGTATTTATCTTATTCCTAAACTTGACCGCTATTTAGCTTTGTTGGGGACATTTGTTTCTTTTGCTTATGCATTGATATTATTTATTCAACAGTCACCTTTAACGTTAGAGCTAGTAGACAATTTTGGGGTAACTTTAAGCGTCGATGAGTTAAGCGGTTACTTTATATTGACTAATGCTTTAGTAACTGCTGCTGTAATTTTATATTGCTGGCGTAGTGATAAATCAGCTTTTTTCTACACTCAAGCGATTATCGTGCATGGCAGCGTTAATGCAGCATTCGCCTGTACGGATTTTATCAGTTTATATGTAGCTTTGGAAGTCAGCGGCATTGCTGCATTTCTATTAATTGCCTATCCCCGTACAGATCGTTCGATTTGGGTTGCTTTACGCTATTTATTTATCAGCAATACAGCCATGCTGTTTTATTTAATCGGTGCTGTGCTGGTATATCAAGCCAATAATTCTTTTACCTACGCTGGTTTAAGTAAAGCGCCACCAGAAGCACTGGCATTAATTTTTGTCGGGCTTTTGGTTAAAGGAGGGATTTTTGTTTCGGGGTTGTGGCTACCTTTAACTCATTCAGAATCCGAGACTCCCGTTTCGGCTTTGCTGTCGGGAGTAGTTGTGAAAGCTGGAGTTTATCCATTAATTAGATGCGCCTTGATTGTCGAAGAGATAGATCCTATAGTAAGAAGCTTTGGAGTTGCAACTGCTTTTCTGGGGGTTATATATGCTTTATTTGAAAACGACACCAAGCGGATATTAGCTTCGAGTACAATTTCCCAACTAGGTTGGATTCTGGCTGCTCCTTTACAAGGAGGATATTACGCTTTAGCGCATGGTTTAGCAAAATCGGCGCTATTTTTGACTGCCGGTAATTTACCCAGTCGCAATATCAAGCAATTGCAGTGGCAGCCGATTAATAATTCTACTTGGATGGTTTTGGTTATAGCCAGTCTTTCTATATCCGGTTGTCCTTTGTTGACGGGATATAGTGCAAAATTTTTGACAATGAAGAATTTATTGTCTTGGCAGGAAATCGCCATGAATATTGCTGTTGTGGGAACAGCAACCGTATATGCCAGGTTTATTTTTTTACTTCGTGGGGAAGGGAAGAAACCAAAGCCTGGTTTTTGGGCTGCGATTGTACTTTTATTGGGTTGGTTAATTACGGCTAATGTCCTGTATCCCCAGGCTTATACTTTGGAGGGGATTCTTAAAGCAGTTGTAACTATAGGTATTGGTTGGTTGCTGTATTGGTTGATATTTAAAAGTACTGCTTTGAAATTACCTCGGGTACTTGAAGAATTCGAGCATCTTATTGGTGTAATGAGTTTGATTACAATTGTACTATTTTGGATGGCATTTTCATGGTTGGGAATTTCATATTAAGACTTACTATTTGGTTTTTGCTTACATCTGATTTGAGCGTACCGAACATCATTATTGGCGTGATTATAGCTTTAGCTCTTCCTCGCGGTTATCCATCCCGAGAAAAATTAAAAGAGTGGTTGACTGTGTTAGGGAAAATTTTGTTAGCTATTCCTCAAGCTTATTTTGAAGCTTTTGAAATTATTATTCGTCCCCACAAATATGAAGACGTAATTTTAGAAAAAATTCCACCAAATCGTTCCGCAAGACTAATTTTTTTAGATATTTTTCTAATTACCTTTACTCCAAAAACAATCGTTTATAAACATCGTAAAGATGGCTGGTATGAAGTCCACCGGGTGTTACCAAAAAAGGTGATTAAATCATGAATTTCACTATTACTATAAACTTAAATATCGTAATTTTAATTTCCATGCTACTGGCTTTGTTGATACCTATTTACGAAGCTTGGAAAGATGAAAATATCTGGCAAACCATGCTTGCATTTGCCAGCATTTCAACTAAAACAGCCATGATTGCTTTAGTTGTATCCGTAATCCGAGATGATTGGATGGTTGGGGTAGTTGCTGTAATTATCCTCAGCGTCGGTGATGCCGGAATAATGTTGTTGGCACATATACTCAAACGTTTAAGAGAAACATGATAAATATACTGAGCTATACATTCATTGGTGTGGGAATTTTCTTTTGGTTTTGGGGTACTTTCCCTTTAATGAGCAAACGTTCCGTCTTATTTAAATTACACAGTCTTTCCGTTGCCGATACTCTTGGTTCAATTGCTATTGTTTGCGGATTGCTGTTGAAAAAAACCGCAGAATGGCCTTTACTTATTCTCGCAATTATTACCTTAGCAATTTGGAACACCATGCTTGGTTACGTTTTAGCTTATTGTTCCGGTGAGGGAGATGGCAATGAACGATAATCTTGATATTTATCTATATATTATTATTGCCCTACTTCCCTTAACTTCTTGTTTGGTAATACTTCAAGTTAATCCCTACCATGCATTAGCCTTAAGAGGAATTTTAGGCGCGATCGCTGCTTTGGTATATGCAGTTTTAGGTGCTGCGGATGTAGCTTTAACCGAAGCTTTGATGGGTACTTTGCTCGCAATTACTTTGTATGCCGTAGCGGTACGCTCCTCCTTAGTACTGCGAGTGGGAGTACTTGCAGATACAGCCCATCATCTACAAACAGAACCCGCTTTTATCGAATTATCCGCTGACTTGCGAAAGATTTTAAATCAGCGTCATATGCGTTTGGAATTAGTTCCCTATAACGATATCAACGCTTTACAGCGAGCCTTAACCGAAAAAGAAATTCACGCAACCTGTACTCATAACCTAGATATAGATATCCCTTTACGAACCACAATTCGCATCCAACGTATTTACGATATTTTGCGAGCCGAGCTTACATGTCCCCATACGGTTTTGAGCTATGCAAATGTAATTGATGTAAATTTACTCAGATTGGAGAAACAACATTCATGAATGCCAAATGGATTTATATAATTGCTGGATTAGCGCTGTTCGTTAAAATGTTGCTTGTATCCAATCCAGAAGCAGATGCATCAGTATCGATTGTTCAGGCTGTAGTGGAAGATAGCGGAGTTCCTAACGCAGTATCGGGAATCATCTTTCGGAATCGACTTTACGACACCATTTTTGAAGTCGTAGTATTTACGATTGCCATCATGGGAGCCACTTATATGCTGGCCAATGAAAGACCATTTTGTGCAATTTATCATTTTTCAGACAGACCTTCAATTATATTAGCTCGCTTAGGTGCAACAATTGCAGCCTTAGTCGGAATTGAACTAGCAATTCGCGGACATTTAAGCCCTGGTGGTGGTTTTGCTGCTGGAGTAGCTGGTGGTACAGCAATTGGTTTGGTCGCGATCACATCCTCACCAGAATGGATGCAGTCGCTTTATAAAAAGTGGCACGCTTCCAAATGGGAGAAGATTTCTGTCTTGATATTTATAGTATTAGCAGTAATCAAGCTATCAGGATTTGAAGTACCTTTTGGTGAATTCGGTACCTTATTTAGCGGTGGAGTTTTGCCCTTATTAAACTTCTTGGTTGCGATTAAGGTTGCCTTGGGTTCCTGGGCCGTGATTTTGACCTTCATTCACTATCGAGGCATATTGTGAAAATTGGTAATTGGTAATTGGGCATTGGGCATCGGGCATTGGTAATTGGGTGTTGTTGAATCATGGGAATGATTTAACTATATTTTGAACAAAGTAATAATAGTTCCAGACGCTAATTCATCCCCCACTTACGCAACGCCGATAATTGTAGGGTGCTGTGACGCTACGATAAATTTTCTACGTAGTTATTATTTTTTTGAGCGTCACGCACCACCAGTAATATCATTTTTGATTGATCGCTTAGAATGCATCATTGTTCCCTGTACGAAGCAATCGTAAATTATCCATATCTCTCTTTACCTCTTCCCTCTGCATACTCTGCGTACTCTGCGGTTTTTTTTCAACAGGACTTACAAAGATTTTTAGATGCTCCCGAAGAATTGTTGGGAGAATCGGAGGAAGTGCAAATGGCGATCGCTGCTTTTTCTGAAACTCCCCGCAGTCTTTTACAGGTGTTGGTAAACAGCGAATATTCCGAAGTTGTGGAAGCATCTCGTTTACACGTTAATTGGGTTGATGAAGAAAGAGGGGATTATCGGGAAGCTGTTTCGGAAGTGTTGCGAAATAAGGATTTAGGAGAAAATGACAGATTGGCTGTGGAGTTAATGAAATTTGCTCCCGTGCCTCCGGATTTATTAAGCGAATGGGTTCCTGTAAATAAGTTAATTCAAGGATTGAAAAACGTATTACAAAAGTTAGCAGTTCATCCAAAAGTTTATCTGGTGATTTAGGTGGAGGTTATAATTATAACTATGAAAATCGTATTGTTTTCGCTATAGGTAAAACTAAAGAATCAGCAGTTGAAAATGTTTTACAAGGTGCAGGGATTTTAGAACTTAGTAAATTTAATGGTTTGTATACTGATAGACCTTATTTTGAAGAAGATTATTGTTCATATAAACTCGAATATCGAGACTCTATCCTTCAAAGGTATATTAAATTTAATGATTTTGTGAATAAAACTTTTTCAGATGTGATAATGTACAGATTTAGCTTTTGGACATTAGAAAATATTTACATCATTGGTGAAACGCAATCTTCTGATTGGGTTGGAATGCATATCAAAAGTATCTTCGTTTACAATCCTTAAATTAAAACTAATTTTTAAACCCACGAAGGTGGGTTTTGCTTGTGTAGCAGTGAATTATATTCGCTCAATTGCGTAATTACACCCTTATACCGTCAAAATAATACTTCATATAATATTAATATAAAAACCCAATTTATTTGTTTGTAGTAAGGGATTTATCCCTTATCTTCACTACTAAATTTATATTTATCAAATCAATTTAAGAACCTAATTTAATAATCATGCCATCTACCTTAAACACACTTATCGAAGGTGTAAGTGAACTTCAGCGTGGAAATTATTCTACAGCGATAGAATTATTAGAAGAATATTGTCGAAATTATCAAGTTGATTCTGAAGGTAACTACTCGAAATATATATACGCTCAACAACATATAGTCAAAGCTTACGGTTATCTAGGAGACAAATCAAAAGCAATCGAGCGTACCAAATATTTAGCAATAAATGGGCATCCTCAAATCAAAAAATGGGCTAAAAGAGTACTTGCTTATTTATCACCACAAGCTTATCAATCGTTACCGCAAGAAGTTATTGAAAGTGACAATAAACCACTTTGGGATAGTGAATCAGCAAAATTAGTATTGCATTCTATAAATGACTATTTGGAATTTGGTAGTAATTCTCACGTTGTAGAAAGTTTAGAATCGGCTTGCGAAAGTCTCAAATTTAATACCAAAGAGTATTTATATGCAAAAGTTTTATTAATTGAAGCTTACCATGTCAACGGACAATCAAAAAATGCAGTAGCAATTTGCAATCAGCTTCTCAACAGCAAACATTATGTAACTCGATTACTTGCAAATCAATATTTATGTTCGCTATCTAAACCTGAATGGGTAAGAAAAGCACATTTAGAAAGAGAAACGGAATTCTTAACTAATAAACAAGCTGCAAAACTCTATCAGCGAGGATATGATGCGTTGATAGATAAAAATTATGCTGAAGCATTTGAAATATTTGAAGAATATTGTAAAAAAACTTTACCGGGAACTAGGGAATATTTACAAGCTAGTAAGTATTTAGTTCATTTTTATTTAAGTAGTGAAGAATTTAGTCTAGCTATTAAACTTTGCATCCAATTGATAACGAGCGAAGATAAACTCAGTCAAAGATGGGCTAGAGAATTACTATATACTGATTTATTTCGCGAAAATCCACCCGAAAATACAATTGATACGGAGATTTTTTCTTCACAAATAGAAGGTACTGAAAAATCATCTATTTACTTAGATGAATCTTATCAGGAATCAACTCGAAAACCTGCTATCAAATTATTTCGTTTCAGAACAATTGATGAATTTGAAGAATTTTATCAGCAAAAGTTGCTGAGAGTTTTAAAAAGATTTGAAGCTCGACGTAAGCAAGCAATAGCGACAATTGTAATTTACAGTATCACCGCTCTTGCAATCTTATCATTTACCTTTCTATATTCTTCGTTAATCTATTTATTCTTTATCTTTATATTTGCTATATTGTATTTATTATTCTATCAGTCTGCTTTTAAAACTTTGACTTATAAGTTTGATGATAATTTAATGCATAAAATATACGAATTTATTGGTACAGATAAAAGTTTACGAAAATCAACTGTCTGCTCGGATGAAGATAATACCTTAACTCTTTACAATATAAATAGAAGCCAGATTATAGATAGTTTTTTTCAACCTAATTATATTGAGCAAAATAATTTAATAAGTGGAATAATAAATAATATAGATATTAGATTATCAAAAGTTAATGTTAGTTCTACTACCACTCAAGCTTGGACTAAAATTTTTAATCTAAATAGAAAATTAGGTGCGATCGCATCTGTACCTATAGTCTCTGTTTTAGCAGCAATATTATTGCTTACTCTTCGGTTATTTAAGGGAATACCTTATATATTTACTCGAATGGTAAACGGTAAAAGCTTAGATTTTCAGCGTTTTCGGATTGAAATATTAGAAAATAAAATTTACAGCCATCAAGTATTTACAGGTTTGTTTTTTACTGCCAAATTAAACAATAAATCGCAACCAATAACCGTAATTAAACCAAAGTTAGTAAATGATGCTATAAGCCTGTTAGATGATGAAGAAAAACAGCTTGTTGAAATTGAAAATTCTGAGTTTAATTATTTATTTTCAGTGTACAGTGAAAACCAAGTGCAAGCAAGAAAAATTGTATCAAATAGTTTAATAGAAAAGCTTGTTCGATTTCGTCAAAAAAATAACAAAAATATTTATATTTCTTTTGTTGGTAAGATGATATATGTTGCCATAGAATATCCCGAAGGAATTTTTGAACCAAATTTGTTTAGAAGTATGCTAAGATTTACTCCTTTACAGAAATATTTTGAAGCAGTACAGTTAATGTTGAGGATTGTAGAAGAATTGAAATAATAGTAATTTGTAGGGTGCGTTATAGCGCGACAATTCATTTTATCTATAATCAAATATGCATTATTCGCGCTTAACGCACCTCTTTTATAAAATTTGATTTCAACTTTATGGTGCGTTGCGCTGTCGCGACAACACACCCTATAAATTACCAAAAATTTACATCCTTTCCAAAACTTCAATACCCAATAAATTTAAACCTAATTTCAAAGTTCTCGCTGTCAAATCGCATAATGCTAATCGCGATGTTTTAACGAGTTCTTCCGACTTCAAAACCGGACAGTTTTCAAAGAACTGGTTGAATTTTTCACTCAGCTGATAAAGGTATTCACATAAGCGATTTGGAAGTAATTCTTGTTCAACTTCGGCAATAACTTCGTCTAACTGCAATATATGTTTTGCTAAAGTTAATTCAGCTTCTTCCTTGAGGATTATTTTGATATTTTTACCCAAGTTTTGATAATCAATATCACCTTTACGACTAATACTTTGAGTTCTCGCGTATGCGTAAAGCATATAAGGTGCTGTATTACCTTTTAAAGCTAACATTTTGTCAAAGCTAAATTTATAATTACCAGTACGGTTTTGACTCAAGTCAGCATATTTAACCGCACTGATTCCCACAACTTTAGCAACGTTAGCAATAAACTCTTCAGTTTCTTCTCTTCCTTCTTCCTCTTTTAATCTTGTTTCCAAATCTTCGCGACACCGGGAAACTGCTTCATCTAATAAATCCCGCAATCTTACAGTTTCTCCAGAGCGGGTTTTTAGTTTCTTCCCATCTTCTCCTAATACCAAACCGAAAGGTACGTGAACAATTTCTACATCTTCAGGAATCCAATTAGCGCGGTTTGCTACTTGAAATACACCAGCAAAATGGTTTGCTTGTCCAGCGTCGGTGACATAAATTAACCTTTTAGCTTCGTCTTTCCGTATCCGATAGCGTAATGCTGCTAAATCTGTGGTTGCGTAGTTATAGCCACCGTCGGATTTTTGTACAATTAACGGTAAAGGTTCTCCTTCTCTATTTTTAAACCCTTCCAAGAATACAACCTTTGCACCATCGCTTGATTCCAATAATCCTGCTTTGTCTAAATCTTCCACTACTTCCGGTAACAAAGGATTGTAAAAAGATTCCCCTCTTTCTTCTACCTTAATATCCAATAAATCGTAAATTACCTGAAATTCCTTCCGAGATTGCTCGCAAAGTAATTTCCAAGCATGAATCGTATCTTCCGCACCCGCTTGTAATTTTACAACTTCACTCCGCGACTTTTCTTGAAAATCCTCATCTTCATCAAAGCGTTTTTTGGCTTGCTTGTAAAAATTAACTAAATCTCCAATATCTAATGCATTTGCAGTGGTTAAAGCTTCCGGTGAAACTTCTCGGAGATTGGTAATTAACATTCCAAATTGGGTACCCCAATCACCAACGTGATTTAAGCGCAGTACATCGTGCCCTCTAAATTCTAAAATTCTAGCGATCGCATCACCGATAATAGTAGAGCGTAAATGTCCGACGTGCATTTCCTTGGCAATATTCGGACTAGAAAAATCCACAACTTCCCGCTTTGTTTGTTTTGCTGTGGGAACTCCCAAACGCTCATCTTTTTGAATCGAATTTAACTGTGCTTCAAGGTATGATGTTTGTAACCGTAAATTGATAAAACCAGGGCCAGCAATTTCGGGTTTCTCGCAAATATCCCACACATCTAGATTATCAACCACCTGCTTTGCAATGTCTCTAGGCTTTTGTCCCAACTTTTTCGCCAAAGACAAAGCCATATTTGCTTGATAATCACCAAATTCAGGCTTCGACGCAGGAACTAAAATTGGATCGGTATCGGCATATTCATATCCAAAAGCCTTGCCCAGAGCCTGTTTTAAATTTTCTCTTAAATGTTCTTGTGTAGCGTTCATATGTAATTTTCTCTTAATCTTACTGTTTACTCTTGTGCAATACAAAAAAGCATACTAATTGATTTTGCAACTTCGTAGTTTACTCAAAATCTCATAATATGACAGATGTATTTTACCGCTTCATATTTCTTATCGCGGTTTGGTTAATCTATATATAGTCACTGGAAATATATCAACTCATCCAGCGTCTTGGTAGAAAGCTTGTAGTAGCAAATTAAATTCTTCGTCGTCGTTTCATAATACATTAATGCTACGTATATGGTTAAAGTGTAGCACAATATTTTATATTACTCCTGTATCGCTCTAAGATTAACTATTTCTCTTTAGCTCTTTTCTCTGCGCTCTCTGCGTCTCTGCGGTTTTATATTAATCGAAATCAGCAGAATTTAAACGTACTGTATCAGATAATGACTTAATCCCAAAAATTACTCGATATCGCACAGTTATCTCCCGAGTAGCATTTTCCAGAATTCTATAATTTGCATTACTATTCAATGATGCTGCTGTAACTACTATATCTTTTAACTCATCAGTATAAACTTCTGATTCTCCGATAATAGGAGAAAGTTCTTCAATTTGGATAATATTCTCAATATCAGTATTTGCTGATTCTAATAAAAGCTTTGCATGAGAATAAGCATTCTTGATTGCTGCTTTTTTGGCTTCTTCCTTAACTTCCAAACTTGTACTAAATACAGGCTGATGCATATCTAAAGTAAACGAATAGCGAGGTTTTTTGAATAATTTCTCTAAAGTAGATACTGCCTGAATTAAACGAGATATATCCGAACAGGAAACAATAATTTTCTGCTTTGCTTCCTGTCTGATTCTTCTACGATTTAAAGAGCGCTCCCGTATAGTTATTCCTCCTTCTTTTAATTCCGATTCTTGTAAACCGTTTGATAATAAACTTTCAATACAGAGATTGCGTAGAATTGTTACTTCATTTAAAGGAATTTTAGTGCGATTTGTCCATACAATTATATTGATATCGGCAACGTATTTTTGTGCTGTTTCTAAATATTTTGATTCTCCGATAACTTTGATGTGAGATTGCATATTAATTATTTATCAAAAATAAAATTACTTTGATTTAATTGAAAAACGAACTCGGTATCTAACCTTGATATTACGAGTTGCTTTATCAAGATTTGCGTAGCTTTCATCATCCTCTGAAGATTCTTCTGCTGCTAATCCCATCATCCTCCAACCTCCTCCAACAGCAGCATCACCATAGACTCCCGAATATCCGGTTATCTTAGAAATTTCCTCAATTTGAAGCACATCTTTAATTTCGACATTTGCAGTTTCTGCTAAAATTTGTGCGTGAGAAATCGCATTTTGAATAGCTTCGCTTCTTGCTTTTTCTTGTACTTCTTCACTAGCACTAAACACAGGCTGACGCATATACACTGTAAATGTATAACGTTGATTCTCAAATAAAGGTTCTATTGCTGATAAAGCTGGTACTAAACGAGCAATATCTTCACAAGTAGCAATTATTTTTTGAGACGCTTCTTTCCCTGGTTTCTGTTTTCTACGAGCAAACCAATCTCGCCATATTTCTATACCGCCTTCTTTTATTTCAGATTTTTGCAACCCATTGGACAATAAAGTTTCAATACAGCTATTACGTAAATTCATCGCTTCATTAACAGCAGTTTCCGATTTAGTAGCACGTACAATTATATTAATATCGGCAACATATTCTTTTACTGTTTGAATAAACTTTGATTCTCCAACTACTTCTATATAAGGTTTCATCTCAATTTATAAGTAGGAATTATAGTAACTTTAAGTTATATTGCATGAGAAAACAAAAATTTTCACATAAATGTCTCTACCAATCAATTATCTAATCTTAATTGCAACAACTATCTATCAACTTATAGCAACCTGGATAGAAGATAAAAAAGCTCCTCCTGGTGAATTAATTGATGTTGGAGGCTATAAACTACATTTATATGCTATAGGAAAAGCTCGTCCGACAGTAATATTAGACCATAGTTTAGGAGGAATTGAAGGTTATTTACTTATCAAAGAAATAGCAAAAATTGCCCGAGTATGCATTTGCGATCGCGCTGGTTATGGTTGGAGCGAAAAAAGTCCCCATCAAAGAAGCAGCGAACAAATTGTTAAAGAGCTAGACATTCTTTTAAATAATGCTGGCATTGAACCACCATACATTTTAGTAGGAGATTCCTTTGGAAGTTATAACGTGCGGCTGTATGCACATAAATATCCTGAAAAAGTTATCGGAATAGTACTCACAGATGGACTTCATGAAACTGGAATGTTGAATATGCCTTTGAGTTTAACAGTATTAAAGCTTTTCTTTGCTTCTGGATTTTTGATGTCAATTTTGGGTTCAATTCTTGGTATTATTCGTTTACTGAAAAATATTAAAGCATTTGAATTTCTAAAGCCTGAGCTACGTAAATTTCCTCAAAATAATCTTAATGCAATTAAACGCTCTTTTTGTCGAGCCAAACATTGGATTACAATGACTCGGGAAATATTAACTCTTGATATTAGCGCACGTCAGGTAAGTAAAGCTAATCAATTTGGTGATTTACCGATTGTCAGTATTAAAGCCGATTCTTTTTTCAAACCTTCTCTATGGACTTTTGCTTTACCGTTAAAAGCTGCAAATCAACTACGAGAAAAAATGCACGTCGAATTACTCAAATTATCTAGCGATTGCATTCAGCTACAAGCACCTAAAAGCGACCATTTTGTTTGGGTTGATAGTCCAGAAGTGATTTTAAATGCTATCGAAATTATTTTAAATAAAGTAGATTATAACAATCAATAGGAAATCTATAATCCTTATATTAATTATCTTATGCGTATTCCTAAATTTATTTCCCGTTTAGCATGGATTTACGTAATTTTATTCTCTCTATGGATTTTATTGCGTTTCCTTTTCTTCGATAGTTTATGGTGGTTAGCGTTAATCAATACTGTAGCGCTATATATTTTTGTACCATTAATAATATTCTTACCATTTGCATTATTCTCCAAAAGATGGAGCTTGCTTTTCGGACTTTGCTTCCCATTGGGTTTATTTATTGGTTTGTATGCTTCGCTTTTTGTTCCTTCTTTCCCATCTCCTGTTTCCCAAAATCAACAAACCATAAAAGCAATGACTTTCAATATACTGGTTGAGAATCAAGATTATGATTCAATAATCAACACAGTAGTGGAAAATAATCCTGATATTGTGGGTTTACAAGAAGTTCCCCCCAGTCAAGTTCCTACTTTAATCAAAAAATTTTCTAAGTATTATCCACATAATGCCTTTCATCCAGTGGAACTCTCTCATAACGTGGCAATTTTCAGTAAATTTCCCATCGATAAATTCATAACTTTACCAGCACCACTTATTAAACGCGGAATTCAACTAACCCTTCGTCTTAATAACGGACAACCTTTAGAAGCAATAGTCGTACATTTAACTCCAAATTACCCTTTAAATAAATTTCTGCAATTAGCTCAATATTGGTACAGAAGTCGCGCTGCTCAAGTTTCTTATTTAAGTAATGTTATTAAACAATATGATGAGCCGGTAATAGTGATGTGCGACTGTAATTTTACAGATACTTCAGAAAATTATTCTCAAATGCATAAAGTCATGAGCGATAGTTTTCAAGAAGCTGGATGGGGTTTCGGGCATACATTTCTAGGTAAATTCTTTCCCGTCGGCAGAATTGATTATATTTGGCATACAGAAGATATAAAAACCGTTAAAGCTTATGTTGGTAAAGGAGGAGGTTCCGATCATCTTCCAGTGATTGCGAAATTGCACATTGTCAAGTAAATATTCTAACCATATATTTTAGATAGAATATTAGTTAGCACGCGATTCAGTTGTGTGGTTGAATGGGAGACTAATTATGACAGTAACTCTAGCCAAATGGACGATAGATGAATATCACCAAATGATTGAAGCGGGAATCTTTAATAATCGTCGAGTTGAATTACTTAAGGGAGAAATTGTAGAGATGTCACCAGAAGGGGAACCCCATGCTTATTTTAGTACTGAAGCTGGAGAGTATTTAAGTCAATTATTAGCTAGACGTGCAAAAGTTCGTTCAGCAAAACCGATTACGCTTCCTAATAATTCCGAACCCGAACCAGATATTGCTATTGTTAAACCATTAGGGAGGGAATATTTACAGCATCATCCCTATCCTGAAGATATTTATTGGTTAATTGAGTATTCTAATTCCAGTTTAGGGAAAGACTTGGAAACCAAAACTAAAATCTATGCTGAAGTCGGAATTATAGAATATTGGGTGATAAATCTCAAAAAAAGACAATTAATTATCTTTAGAGAACCATCTGATGGAGAATATGCTTCAAAGTTTACAGTAACTGAAGGAACAATCAATCCTTTAGCATTTCCCGATATTGCCGTATCAGTAGATATGATTGTGACTAATTAATGAATAATTGTGAAAGTAAAATCCAAAATCCAAAATCTAAAATTCGTTGATTTTCATACTTAAATCCAACCATTTTGATTGAGTAATCGGCGCACTACTTGAAATATAATCAACCCCAGTTTCAGCTATAGCGCGGATAGTTTCCAGCGTCACATTACCAGAAGCTTCTATTTTCACTTTACTATTATGCTGACGGATAACTTCCACAGCTTCACGCATCATATCTGGTTTCATATTATCCAACATAATTATGTCAGACTGATATTCCAAAGCTTCTTCTACTTGTTCTAAATCTTCCGTTTCTACTTCTATAGTCAAAGGATAAGGAATCCGCGAACGAATTTTATTTATAGCTTTCCCAATTCCACCCGCAGCAGCAATATGATTATCTTTAATCATCACCGCATCATCCAAACCCATCCGATGATTGATAGCACCACCAACTTGAGTTGCGTACTTTTCTAAAATTCTCATACCTGGTGTAGTTTTGCGGGTATCTACGAATAAAGCTGGTAAATCTTCTATCTTTTCAACGTATTTTCGAGTTAGTGTTGCAATCCCGCTTAAACTCATCGCTAGATTCAAAGCTACTCTTTCCCCAGTTAATAAAGCATCGAGGGAACCTTTTATTTGAGCTATAACTTTACCTTTCTCGCAAAATTCTCCTTCCTTCACTGAAGCATTAAAATCAATTTTTTCGTTCAAAAGTTGAAATACTCTTCCCGCAACTGGCAATCCAGCAACAATACCATCAGCTTTTGCTATCCACTGCGCTTTACCTTCCGTTTCATCTTGATTTAGAAGACATTGTGTAGTGCGATCGCCTCTTCCTATATCTTCTCGTAACCACTCCTTAAGATGATTATCCAAAATAATGAATGGAGGTAAAACAGCAGTTGTGGTTTCCATGAAAATAGCTCTGCTCAAATATTTTATTCTTATTATTCTTAAAATAGTACGAGATTACCTGACTTATCAAACTCAAAAAACGGATCCGGGGCAACTTCCCATAAATTTCCTTCAAAATCCGCGAAATATCAGCTATAAACACCCTAAAAAAACTTTTTCGGCTTTTTTGAAAATTTTTGATCCTAAAATTTTCACCTGCTGCGATATTTCATCTACCTCCGTTTCACCTTTGGCATTGTAAGCAAGAGTCATTTCTGAAAAGCCATCACTATCCGATTTAATTTTTGCATCTTCAGTCAACTTATTTCGCGGATCAAGCGAAAACACTACACCACCCATCTAAAAGAAAGCAACATTTTCATTACTTGCGCTTGATGACTTCTATCCCAAGCCATCTTTATAGAATTTTAAAGAGCGCTATAAATCTTTCACTCCCAAAGTCACTATATTTAGTTGCTATCTCATAGTGCAGTTTAGTTAACCTGTTAGTACATAAATACTGCTTTTGCTTTAAGCACTATATATAGAGTATTCAGAGCCGCACCCTGCTTACTTGCAAGTAGCTTCAACCGCTCGTTTAAACCAAAAATTCTTATACATCTTATATGTACAGTTTGCAATAAACAACTCTGGCTGTCTAAAGACAGTTTAAAACTTGTACTTAATAAATTGAAGCCCGAAGCTGGCGGTTGCGATCGTCAACCTAAATCAAAATCTGATTATGAGATTAACCTCGATGGCATATGAAGGGATAAAACCGATAGCCACCAAAGTATTTTTCAA
>JAHCMI010000116.1 GCA_019192545.1 Rivularia sp. MS3
TCAGAATCAGGAGAATTTTGAGAAAATTGATAATTCCTCTCCTATATATGAAGTCGGTAGGGATTTGGAACCCAACGATGGGGACAGCACTCCGATTCAAACCAGCCTTCAAATGCTAAGGGAAGCGATTGTTGGGGGTGTAGAAGCGGTAAAAGCCACTATATGTTCTTGGACTTCTGAGCGGCGTTGGTGTGCGGTGCTGCTGCTGGAGGAAGTGGCTGAAGGTGAGTTACGTAAGTTGGAGCAAATGATACCAGGCTTTTATGCGTGGTTGAGTTAGCTGCTGAGGTTTGCTTAACTTTTTATGAAAAATATTTATCTTAGCCAGTCAAGTAAGTGACGTGGTACTGTTTGGAATTTAAACTTTCTCTTGTTGGTAATCGCTCCCAGGCAACAAGAGCGACTTTAGGAGGTGTCTAATGTAATCTGTGAATAGTTTATTACAACAAATATCAACCAATTTATGACAACTAAATCAATAAAACCGGGTCGTTTGATACGAGATTCATTGATAACAGTTATACCAATTTATAGGTTACTACTAGTTTTCTATATTCCCAGATTAATATTATATTTATTAAAATTTGTAATTCCTAATATATTACTGTCTAATATATTAGACCAATTGTATTCTTTGTCTATAGGGTCTATTTTTGGAGGAGCGGCGCTCTTTTTTTCTTATAAGAAAATAAACAAAGAAAAAACAACAATTGATCAGGCTCTACAAAAAGCGATAAAAAAGTTTTCAGAATTACTTTTATTAAGTATAATACTGTCTTTACTTTTTATTCCAGATTTTATACCCCGGTTATGGTTTGTGCTTTATGCAGTTATGATTGAGGACTATTCAATAGCAGATGCATTTAAGCGAAGTTGGCAATTAACTAAGGGGTATGGTTGGCAAATTTTTCGGAGTATTCTAATAGTAAAATCTATTTTATGGGTGTTAATTTTTCTCCCTAGTTTAATCAGCGCATCCACCTTTGGAATTTCAGTCTGGGATATCAATAGAGGGGAATTATTAACAAATAACCCTGCTTTTATTTTCAATAGATTGCTCACTATATGTATTAATTTATTTGTGTACAATCCATTTATGACTATGTATCAAGTATTGATGTTTGTTAGATTATTAGCTTTGGAAAAAAGAAAGTTAGATTCAGTCGCTACGTAAAGATTCTATATACTGAACAAAATCAGCAAAATCACCTGGTTCAAATGTCTTCTGATAATCTTCGGGCTGACGACAAGGATTAGGATTATCTGGTGTAGTCAATCGTGTATAAATGTAATCACACTCTACCCCATCCAATTTAGTTGAACGTGCGATTTTCCAGTCTTGAATACAAGCACCAGTTAAACAAGCGCCAGTGAAATCTGCTTGTTCGAGTTGAGTTTTTACAAGCTTTGCCCCACAGAGATTAGCATCTTGCAAATTTGCTTGACTCAGGTCTGCACCAATGAAGCTCGCATCTTCTAAGTTTGCACCAGATAAGTTTAGACCCTTTAGAGATAGGTAATCGAAGTTTTTATCTTGTCCCAAACCTGTTGTCATTAATTCTTTTATTTTTGGAGACTTCAAATAACTTTCTCCAACACAGGCAAGGTTTAGTTCTTTTGCATGAAACCATGAAGTGCGTGTAAGATTAGCGTCGCTGAAATCCACACCTTTAAGCGTTGCGTCAGAGAAATCAGCATCGGTTAGATTAGCTCCTCGAAAACTTGTTCCTCTCATCCAAAAACTTGTAGCAGCAACGGTAGCATTTACAACAAAAGCATATTTTTCATTTCCTTTGATGGCTTGCCAACCTACATAAAAACCAAGCCCAGCAATGCTTATAAGTATCAGCGTACTTCCAGCAGAATCAAGTCCTGTTCCACTTCGGATTAAAAATAAAAACCAAATTGGAATACAACATAAACTTACTGTTAAAGCCAATGTTCTATTCACAATCATAGCCAAAGCCATTCCTATAGCCTCAGCTAAAATTGAACCAATAGCTGCAACTAGAGCCAAAATAATATCTTGAACAATCAAGTTATTTAGTTCATAGTTATAGTTGTATATGGCAAACCATGCATCTAATTTGGCTTGAACGAAACTAGAACTGCATCCGAAAAGCACACCTACAGCTATAGTCCAACGGGTAGCCCATTCCCCAAGAAAACCCAAAACTCCTAGCCTTGCACTACTACCACCAACCACCAAGGCTATAATTCCAGCTATTGCTAAAATTGTTTTCTCACCCCAACTCCAATTTGCAGGCAATATTATAGTTGCAACCAGAGCCAAGATACCAGTTATAGCTAAGGTTACAGATCCTAAAGTTGCTTCAATACCCCGACGGAAAATCACAATACAGATGACGGTAAACAACAGCAGGATACTGACAGCAAAAATATAGGTTGCTTCGTTAGGAGGAGAGATGACAAAGCTTTGTAGGTAATACCCCATAATGATTGCGCCAATACCTGATGAAAGTGATAGTAGTATTGAGCAAAATATGATTATAGGATTCCAAGAATTTCTTAATCCTGCGGTGGTATGGGTGAATTTAGCACCAACAAGAATAGCATTGGTAAAATCTGTGCCTTGAATATCTGAGTAGCTGAAGTCTGCGCCCGTCAAGTCTTTTCCTTCAAAGGATTGCCCTTGCAAATTGGCACGGCAGAAGTTAATTGTGTGTTCGGAATGCAATGCATTAAGCTTTGATTGAACAGGTGCAGGGATGGGTAACTTCACACCTGCAATTCGGATTTGGTTATCTACGCTAGCCAATTCTTTCAGATGTGCTGTTGCTACTTCAATATTTCCACGAATAAAAGCTGATATGCCGCGAGCATAGGTCAGTAAAGATTGAAAACCTTGGATTGGTAATGCCAGAGTTTCTAGCAACGACGACATACGCAATATTTCAGCAGGGTTATCAAAATTTAGCCGAGAAAACGCTAATGCTAATTCGTAAGTGGTTTTGTGGGGGCGAGTATAGGCTAATGCTGCCCAACGCTGCGCTTTGGCGAGATTTTGCACGTCAGGCTCATTGCTCCGAAGTTGTTGGTGAATATAGTCAAGTAGGAAGTTTGATAACTCTTCAACCCTTGTCTTACCAAAACGCTCATCTTGTTTCAAACGATTTAGCAATTCGTTTCGCACCGTTGCATCCATTTGGTAGAGTTCATACCCAACTTCATTGCACAAACTTGAAAGCAGCAAATCGCTTACAGCAAACCAAGGAATGTCTAAGGCTTGACCACAAATATCTTGGCGAAAGTTTATCCACAAGGAATACAAAATGTCGGAGGTGAGTACCAACGGTAAAGCAGCATGATATGCCAGGTAAAGATGTTCTTGACCAAAGCGTTTTTCAAAAGATGCTATTCTTCGAGCTGCGATACCGGGTTTTAGACTAGTAGTAACAGTCATATAATCAACTTCTCCTCAAAATTCAGATGCCCCAAAATGTCCAGATTGTCCGCGCAGGACAGCGATTGCATTGTGTAAGCCTTGGCGGCTCAATTCAAACATCGGCACGAATCGAGCAATTTGACCTGCCGTGGTGCCAAACCAACGATAACGGGGCATGGGATTGAGCCAAGCAATATTACGAACCTGCTGTTTGAGTTGCTCTAAAAACTGTGCAGTTACTTCCACTCGTTCTGGGTTTAATCCACCTCGTGCAGCACCTGCATCACTGAATAATAACGCGGCTGTGTAGTGAGAACTTGGGCAGGTGAGAGCATCATCAATTTTTTCTGCCATTTGATAATAGCGATCGCGATAGAGGTAATCAATTGGACAATTATGGAAGTAATAAATATCTGTATTTTCCAAACGCCCACCTTTCCTGGCAGTTTCTGCTAATTGATTTGATAAATTTTGAAATGGCATCATTGAGCCATCTAGATCAAGCAGCAGCAGTAACTTACTGCGGTTAACCCGACGCGGGACAATCACAGGTTCAAGCAACACTCCCTGTTTGCTAATGCTATCAACTGTTGCCTCTACATCGAGTTCTGTTGGTACTCCTTCCCGCAGCATACGGCGTAGATAACGCCAACTTTGTTTCATCTGGCGACGGGTTAGCGGAGGATATTCGCTAATCTGAATAAAGCGGTTGAGAGGTTTTACAGTTTCTGGTGGGGAAATTTTTTGTTCTGTTTCTGTCGCCTTGATTTTGTCGCTTGTATTTCCTAAAGTTTCAGACTGACTATCATTAGACTTTATTTCTTCTGGTTTAGGAGGTTGGGAGTTTTGATCTGCATTGTTAATTGTATGAACTTCATCGCTAATTGTATTTTTATTCTTTGAGGTAAGTTCGACAATCGCGACGATGATAATAAAAATAAAGTTATATACGAGAAGCAACCAAATTGAAAATTCTTCCCTAATACTTTGATTCTCATTAGCTACCTTAATCACAAAACTCTGCTTACTTGTGGCACCATGGTTATCGGTGACTCGAAGCTCCACGGGATACTTTTTTGGTTCTTTAACAAGTCTATCAAGTAAGTCGCCAAATGGAGAATCTATTTCATCTTTTGAATCCTTAATATTGCTTTTTTCTATGCCAGATAAGGTAGCTGTTCCGTTTTTATTAGAGTTAAAAGTTAGCCAATCAGGACAACTTACCACTTCAATCGTTATAGCATCCCCTTTATTGAAATCGCGAGCTTTAATATTGTATTCATATTTTTTGCCTTGTAATACCTGCGTAACAGGTCTACTAGTAAAAATTGGAACCCTATTTGAACGCCAAATCCTAACAGCTATTACAAACAATAAAATAAAAATCCCAGCAGGAATAAAATAATTTTTTAGAAAACTTAAATAATCGGAAATCTGGAATGATTTCTCTGCTTCTTCCTGAGTATTTTCTTTTGTAGATTTTTCAGTGGTTGAAGCAGACGAAGCGGTTAATATGGAAGCGTTAAGTAACTCAGGTGGAGGAACGATAATTTGTTCAAAATGATAATCAAATAATTGTTTATCTTGTTTTGATTTAACCCATAGAGTACGGCATAATCTAGCTAAAGCAGTCTTGTTTTCAATACCATAACCTGCTTGCAATGCCTTTAAAACTGCTTGATAATCATCCACGCCAAGCGGCAATCCAGCTTTGCGTAATCGAGTAAATAGTTCTAGGAGGGGAAGATTATCCATTTAGTAGAAACTAGAAAGTAAGGTTCATAGATTGGAAGTTATAAATAAACAGATAAGGAATTATTTGAGATAACGCTTATGGTCATCCCAATGTTTCAGTAAAACACCTGCAAATGGAATTTTACCTGATAATTTTTCCAATATTTCATCTTGAGGATATCGACGAAGCACATAAAGCCAGTCAATCAATTCGCTAGTACTAACTTTTTTCCCAGCTTCTCCTTTGTCTTTCTGCATTTCTGCACGTAATTCAAGAAAGCGGTTTATTGCTTTTTGAACTAATGTTTCTGATTCAGCAGGAAAGTGAGCCTTGATAATAGCAAGAAGTTGTTCTTCATTAGGAAACTCAACATAATGAAATAAACAACGTCGTAAAAATGCATCAGGCAGGTCTTTTTCATCGTTGCTAGTAATAAAGACAATTGGTGGTATATTTGCTTTAATTATCTGGCGAGTTTCGTTAACAAAAAAATAAAGCTGATCTAACTCCAGCAGTAAATCATTTGGAAAGTCAATATCAGCTTTATCTATTTCATCTATTAAAACTACTGTAGGTTTTTCAGAAATAAATGCTTCTCCTAATGCTCCCCAGGTTATGTAGGTTGAAGGTTGATTAATTCGTTGTTTTTCCTCTGGTGTTAGGCTATCAGAAGCCGCAAGTTGAGCATCTCGTAAACGTCCAACAGCATCGTAGTTATATAAACCATCTTTTGCTCGACTTGTAGATTTTATATACCAGGCTTTAAAATCAAGTCCCAATTCATAGGCAACTGCTCTGGCTAATTGGGTTTTACCGCATCCAGGTTCGCCTTTTAGCAGCAAAGGACGTTGCAAGCATATTGCAAGATTAACTGCCTCGACTAATTCAGCATCGGGTAAATAGGGATATAACAGTTGACCTGTTGTGCGATCGCATTCTCCTAGCTCCGGCTGGACGAAGCCTGTATACTCAGACACATGATTGCTCAATAAATTTTTAACCATTCCTCAAGCCATTCACATTCACATAAATTACATATTTCCCGAAATGCTGGTATCGGTATACCAGCCTCACTATTTTCTAGAATTGTTTGGACTGCTTCATCTACATTTTCTACCATTTGATCTGGTAGGTGAATAAATTCATTATTAATCCAATTTTGCAATACTGTATCAGAAAAAATTTTTAGAAACGGTAGTTTTACAGGAGTGCAACAACTCCAAGTTGGCTCAAAAATTTCGGCAAACGAAACGTTCCAACTTTGGTTTTTAACGAATCCTGCGTTATCTATCAAAAACATCAGTAATTTGAAGTTTGTTTGAGAGGCAATACTTTGAGCTTTAGTAGCAAGTGGCGACCAAAATTCCTGTATTAGTTCCTGTAGTAGCTTTTCGCACATGAATTCCACATTGTCAATGACTATGTAGATATTTTTAGTTGTCCAAGATTTAAATACCTTCTCAGCAATTAAATCTGGAGAATCTTTGATTCCCCCAAAGTGGCGACCTAATTCCTTCCACATTGTTTGAGAATTGGGATTATAAACAAGACAGTCAAGGTCAACCAATACGGGTCTATCTGAGACTCTACGAATTTCTTTAAGTAATCGATTAGCTAACCAATGTTGTCCATAATCTTGAGAAGAGCCATGAATCATAAATGCTGCTATTTGTTGCCTTCTAATAAATCTCGAAAATAGCTGTTCTTGCTCCGTGTAGTCCAATCTCTGTAGCAGGTAATAAAGTTGCTGATTTTTGATTTGACGAATTTGCCAATCAAGTTCCTCTTGCTTTTCCTTTGCTTGTTTAAGTAACTGTTCATATTGGAGGCTTCTAGTTACATCCGTTTCAATTGCTAGAGCGCTACCTAAGCGATTTATTTTTTCTATTAATATGCTATATTCCTGCTGTAAACCTTCAAGATTATTGTCAAAACTTTGATTAGAAAGCATCGAATTTTTAATAAATAGCTGTTAGTGCCCGTCCAATTCAATTTATATTCAATGAAGTTTAGTATTTATAATTTCAAGTTGTTCATCAAGACGCTTGCATTCTAATTGAGTTCGTTCAATTTGTTTTTCTAACTTAAAACAAACGGCTTCATCTGTCTCAATCGCTATAGTATTTCTCAAACGCCTTAGCTTTTCATTTAACAGATCGTACTGCTGATGCAAGCCTTCACGTTCCTGCTCTAACTGACGATGTTGCCAACTAGTTAATTTGTTAGATTTGGAAAATATGCTGTCATTAGGAGCGGACATTTTATGACTTTTCTTCAACACAGGGGTCAAATGTTCCTGAATACCTGCTATTTGAATAGAATTACATCCCCACTTATAAGCAAACTCCACGTCACGACCTGTACCTAATGCGTCGTAAAACCCGAAAGCAAATTCAAGGGCTGCACTATCTCCAATTGCCTGAGTCATTCCAATTACGTAGGGAATATGTTGAGCAATTGCTTCTGCTTGTACCTCTGAGTAACAGGCATTTAGAACTACACACGCTACTTGTTCGGCAACTAGTTCAAACAAACTTGCCAATGACTCTGCTTCAACAAACTTAGTATTGCCACCTTCATCTTCAAAAACAAGACCTTTTTCGCCTTCACCATGTCCAGAAAAGTGAACTATGTGAGGATTTACTTCTAAAATTGCATGTTGAACATCTCTCGGACGAACTGCCCATCGTTGTATCAAGGTAAAATGATTGCTATACCGTGTTCGTTGCAAACTTTCACTGATATCACGCACTTCTTGATCCAATCGCAGGGACGTTGTACCTTTAGGATTTGCTGCCAAAATTAGAATGTTTTTAGTTGAGGTACTATTAATACTCATATATTGTGGAAAATTGAGATAATTTGGTACTTGAACTACAGCTGATGAAATTTATTATACGAATAACAACACGATTTATGTCCGTATACTGCTTTGAGTGTTCGCTTTAATTGGTTAACTAAGAAAATCACTAATTCTTTAAATAGGCAATTTTCCGAAACATGATTTAACAGTACTAATTGACGTATAACCAGTTATCTTTAAAAGAGAATGGGGGCAGGTCACTCAAATTACTTATGACCAAAATCATCGCTATCTTTAACCAGGCGGGCGGGGTAGCCAAAACCACCCTTACCCAAAACCTGGGCTATCACCTAGCACGCAGGAAACACAACGTCCTGCTCATTGACATGGACCCGCAAGGTTCCTTAACAATTTTTATGGGCTTAGTTCCCAGAGAATTGGAGAAAAGTATGTATGATGCCATAGTCGAAGAACAACCCCTACCTATTTCTGAGGGGATTCACGGCATGGACTTGGCACCTACTAACACAACCCTTAGTACGGCGGAAATGCAATTAGTCAATGCTGATTTGCGCGACTTTCGCCTTAAATACGCCATTGAACCAATTCAAGAAGATTACGACTTTATTTTGATAGATTGTCCTCCTAGTTTGGGACTGCTAAGTTACGTTTCTCTCGTCGCAGCGACTCACGTCCTCGTACCCATAGAAACCCACTTCAAAGCCTTTGAAGGCACCAACGAACTTCTTAAAACCGTCGCCAGAGTTCGCACCAGAGTCAACCGCTCTTTAGAAATAGGCGGATTTGTCCCTACTAAATACGATGCCCGTAATTCCCAGGACACCCGCACCTTGGGAGCCATCCAAGAACAACTTGCCTCTGTAGGAAAAGTCCTGACTCCCATTTCTCGTTCTACCACCTTTGTTGATGCAACAGAAGAACGAATGCCCTTAGCTGTATATCAGCCAAAGCATCCAGCCGTTAAAGTACTTGAACAAATAGCCAGCAGCATAGAATCATTATGAATCGCAAACGCAGCCAACCACTTAAAAGTAAAATTGACATACCTTGGGACACCACAGATATTTCAGCTACCGACAAAGCCGATTCCACACAGAACGTACCATTAAAACAAATTCATATAGCCGCAACTCAACCGCGCCGCTACTTTGACCCCAAAGCAATCTCAGAGTTAGCCGAATCCATCAAACAACACGGCATCTTGCAACCCCTATTGGTGCGTCCTAGAGCCAGAACTGGATACGAATTGGTAGCAGGAGAGCGACGCTACCGTGCAGCTAAAGAATGCGGATTAAAGGATGTACCCGTTGTTATCCGCAAGTTAAGTAACGAAGCCGCTTTTCAACTAGCATTAATTGAAAACCTGCAACGAGAAGACCTCAACCCCGTAGAAGAAACAGAAGGTATTCTACATTTACTGGCTATTAGATTAGGTAAAGCGGTTGAAGAAATTCCCCCCTTACTGCGCCGCTTGCAACACGAACGTAAAGAAGCTGCTAAATCTGACAATAACGTTATTGGAACGGAAGGAACTGAAAAACAAGACGCTGACAATAATGTAATTGAGGAAGAACAATCCCAAGCAGAAAAAACTGACAATAACGTTATTGTCAAAGAAAAAGCTGAAAAAAAAGATGATGAAAATAACGTTATTGGGGAACAGGAATTAGACCAAAAAGAATCTTCCAATAACGTTATTGGAAAAGACTATTTAGACAAAAACGAGTCATCAGATCAAGAAAATCCAGAGCTTAAAATTGTAGAGGAAGTATTTAAAGGCTTGGGTTTGATGGCTTGGGAATCATTCGCTAACAACCGCCTGCCTTTGCTAAATCTCCCAGAAGACATTTTAGAAGCACTTAGAAAAGGCTCCCTTGAATACACCAAAGCAAAAGCCATCGCTCAAATTAAAGATACGAGCGAGCGTGTTGCATTTTTGGAACAAGCTATTAAAGAAAATTGGTCTTTAAGCGAAATTAAACAGCGCATTAGCAAGAAGAAAACCCCAAACTCTACCCCGGAAACTGAATCTAGCAATTATAAAGAGCGCTTTGCTAATGCGACTACCAAGCTAAAAAGGTCGCGTGTTTGGTCGAACCCCAAGAAACGCAAGCAGATAGAAAAATTGGTTTTACAACTGGAAGCGCTGACGCAGGAAGGTTGAGATACTGCCACGGTTAGCGGTCTTGATGGCGGAAAGGGAGCCGCGTACTGGTTATTCTTTCCTCTAAAAGCTATTACGTCATAATAAAAGTACTTCCATTGTTATTCCGGTAGCAAAAAATATGAATATTCAACTCAAGCCCGAAGATGAGCAATTTATTCAAGCCCAAATTGCTAGAGGTAAATATGAAAACCCAGAAGAAGTTATTAGCAAAGCATTGAAACTGTTAGAGGAGTGGGAAAAAGGTTATCAAAATTGGGTTGAAGAAACCCGTCAAAAAGTAGAAGTTGCTGTTGAGCAATTAGAAAGAGGGGAAGGTATTGATGGGGAAGTTGTAGTTGAGCGACTGCGAGAAAAGCTACGTAAGGCTAGAGAAAATCAATCATGAAACAACATATTATCTCCCCAGAAGCAAATAAGGATTTAGAAGAAATTATTGATTATTTTACGAGTCGTAATATTGACGCTGGGGAGCGTTTTATTGATGAGTTTAATAAAAAATGTAGATATCTTGCTAATTTTCCCAATATGGGACGTAGTTATTCAGATATTAAGGATTATCTACGGGGTATATCTTTGAATGATTACATCATTTTTTACCGAGTTACAGATAGTGGAGTTGAAATTTTACGTGTAGTTAGTGGTTATAGAGATTATCCGTCTTTGTTTGTAGATTCTGGTGATGATTAAAGGTATTACATCAAATATGACGACTTGATGGTATTCCTTATTAATTGGCAAGAAGCAAGAAAAAATATTAAGTTAGATTTTAGCCAGTAAATAACTTCATGGAGTTCCCATGCTAGAGTCAGAAAAACTTATTCAAATCGTACAAGCCTGGTTGTCATACATTAGGCTAGAAGAACTGACTCAAGCAGAAGTAGAACGTGGGTCGGAACGGTTTCCAAACGTCTTCAGTGATAACGTTAGACTTGTCGGCAATAAACTATTGCTGAGTAACGAACTCTTCAAACAACTCCAACAACAGCAACAAGCCGCAATCAACCGAGATAAGCCCAACGAATTCCAAATAGCTGCTGCTTTCCCTCAAATATATCTAGTCCAAGGAAGAGGAAGAGAACAGAAGCTGAAATTTCTACCACTCTTCACGATTGATATTTCAAAAATATTCAGAGGTAGATATCGTAAAACTGGCTGGGATTTGACTGAATTCGAGTTTCAACCAGTAATTGTAAATCTGATGCGACTCTACGGTTTAGAAGAAGAAGTCGCCGAATCTTTGATTGTCACAGAAGGTATATTTAAATTTTTAGAAGATACCTTTAAAAGAAAATTCCCCAGCCTGCATGACTTTATTGACCAGGTGGACTTACCAGAAGGTAAATACAAATCTTTCCGACAACCTTATTTATTGCGCTGCGACTTTGTACCGTACAACGCTCAATTAAAACAAGACTTGCGAGACATATTAAAGCAACGATTCGATACACCAGATGATTGCAAATGGCTGGTTGATAATCATCCCGCTGTAGAGTACATCTGTAATTCGCCCAAACCACCAGAACATGAAACTATGTTTTGGGGTGCATTTCCTTCTCACGCACCTGATTCATTCCAAGCCTCAGCACTCAAACACGCCCAACATAATCCCATAACTGCCGTCCACGGACCACCGGGGACGGGGAAAACAGAATTATTCTTGCATTTAGTAGCGCAACAAGTTGTAGAAAGAGCGCTCCGCACTGTTCGCGGGGAAGAAGATGCGAGCAATCTAACGTTATTCGCCAGCACCAACAACAGTGCTATTCAAAAATTCCAGCAAAGATTTTTTGAGAAATTCCCTACCGAACACTTTTATTTGGACGGTGGTAGTCAAGGAGTAATCAAGCGTTCGACACTTCCAAAACTACAACTTGCACAAGATTGGTTGCGAGCTACTGAATTTAATCAGGAGAGATGGGAACAAGCCAAACTTGATTTATTATCAGCAGAAAATGAAATTCAACAACTGATAGAACAAGACCGTTTTAACTCAAGCCAGCAAGCTGCTAATACAGAACAGCTATCACAACTAGATGCCCAAATTCAATCTCTCAATAACGAAATTGCTGCTATTCATGAGGAGTTAGAAGAAGTAAGCGAGCAGCAAGAGAGCTTGGGAGATTATGTCGATTTCCCAATAGATGCCTATCAACAAATTAAAGAAGGATTACAAAAGGCAGAACGGGAATTACCAAAAGAATCCGACTCCATTATCAAACGCGCTTTTGACTGGATGAATTTTACTACCGATAAACTAGTTTTTAAGCGTCTGGCGAATCGCGTAAACGCTGCTGTTTTAAATACCTTGGCAACAGCACATCCTTTCCAGCTACCCCTCTCGCGAGAAGGATTAGCTGCATCCCAGACGGAAGTTAATCAAAAACTGGATTCTTCGCAACAATGGCAGAATATTAATCCAAAAGTAGCTGAAATTCAAACGCAACTGACAACATTAAATCAGCAATTGGAGTCAAAACAAACTCATCACCAACAACTGCAAACACAACTTGATAGCTATCCAAACGAAGACTTTTACAGCCGCTTCTATCGTGATTACCATTCACAACAGGTAGAACTATTTCAACGTGCTTTTGAGTTCCTTCAACTTCAAACACTCCGACGTAAAGATAAAGTCATGCAGTCGGTAGAAACCTACGGAAGCGCCTTAACGGGAGACGGGGATGCATTGCTCAAACTAGAAACGGAATCCTATTCTATCTATCGTGACTTAAGCTTAATTTTCCCAGTTATTAGTTCTAGCCTGCAATCAGTACGCAATATGCTACCAACCCTACACTCCAATAGCATTGCCCTTGCATTAGCAGATGAAGCTGGAACAACCTTAATACATCAACTATTCCCCTTACTAGTTCGTTCCAAACAAGCAGTCGTAGCAGGCGACCCAAAACAAATTGAGCCAATTATAAACCTGTGCGACGACACCATCAAACAGTACCTCAAAACCGCTTTTCTGGAACAAGGGATGACCAATGAAGATTATTATCGTTATGCCCCTACAGCCAAATACACCGCTACCGCTTATCATCGCGCTGCTGGCGCTAATGGCACGGAAGGGGACTTAGGTACTGGCATTGTTTTAAGGAATCACTACCGCTGTGTCGCGCCCATTATCCAATTTTGCAGTCCCAATTACAAGGATGGTTTGCAAATCCTTTCAAATTACGAGACTTCTACGCAACAGCCGCACCTACTGGCTTACCACGTAGAAGGAAGCCATGTAAATCACACCAATCCAGAAGAAATTGATGCTGTAGAAAACGCGATCGCCTTTCTACTAAAAAATGGCTACTCTATTAATTCGGGTAAAGAGAGCGAAAACTTCAAGACAATTGGGGTAATGTCACCGTTTTTGCAACAAGCCAATGCACTCAAGTATCGACTCATGAAGTGTTGGCAAAACTTTTCTTATCACGATATTGGCACAGTTCATACCTTCCAAGGAGGAGAGAAAGCAGCCATAATATTATCTCCTTACCAGTGCCACCAAGAGCATAGTTTTTGGTTCCTCAATCGTAAACCTAATTTACTTAATACAGCCGTTAGTAGAGCAAGGGAATTATTTGTTTTAGTGGGCAATCTTGAAGAATTGAAACGGGCTGGTGGTGAAACTAAGCGGTTAGTCGAACATATTGAACAACATGGTGAAATTCGTTCTACCAATTCTTAAATATTTCGTTATTCCGCTGGGCGTTCTAAGAAACGGCTGAAAATTTCTCCCCTCTCTCTCCCTCAATAAACGAGAGTTACGGGTATCGCGGTTGGGGGAGTAGTTATTTATTATCTGGCAGTCCCGGTGGATGCTGTAATAACGTCTCATCCCCTGTTGTTGAGTATTACTCAAAAACTAGCTCAGAGCAATAGTACCAAGCTTCTTCAGTATTTGCAGCACCCGACCAAGTTCATGTCTAGTCGGAAGTAAGGAGAACGTAGTGGAATAGTCATATCTCGCGTCTTCTCCAGTTTCCAACTTTATAAATATAAATTCGTCGCCGTTGGTCGCTAATCCATATATTATTCGTTGAGAAAGCTGCGATAGCATATAAGCGATAAGTTGAGGTAGTGCAGCTGCTACCGGAATCCCATTACGTTTACCTTCTACAACCAAAACCCACAGCTTATCTTTTATCACTAATGCATCAATAAAACCGCGAATCGTCTCTTCTGGGTCGTCAATTTCTAATTCCACACCGTATGGTGAACGAATTTTATATGGTGGTTCAAAGAATCCAGCTAATCTTAACAGCGGAGAGATAACTAGCAAATTTATCATCCCTTCAAGTAAAAAGCCATCTAATCTTTGGTAATCGTATATTTTTTTTATCGAAGCAATTTCAGTTTTTTCATCGTTTGTTAAATCTGGTAAATCTTCTATCCATTCAGTGAAGAAATCAATATCGTTTGTTTGATTTAAATTACAGCGGTCTTGTAGGTCTTTGAAAGTCTTGATTTTATCAGTAACTGCTGCGGTAAAAGCCATATTTTACTAGGGGCATATTTCTCTACAGGTTTTTGCTCCAACGGTAGGAGTATATGTAATTGTACTGTTCTTTAAGTTTCCTCTTCGCAACCAATCCATTAGCAACTGGAAAAATCTGGCGGAAGGGTAGGCGCTGCTATGAGCAACTACGTTATTTCACGAGTAATTTTGCAGCAGTGCCTACCCCCGCCTGATTAGCGAAGCGTTTTCCAGTTGCGTCCTCGCTTGTAGCTTGTTCTGAGTTAAATGCGTATTATTTCTAAATATGATGTGTTACACCATACTTTTAGGGTAAAGTATGGAAAAAGTCTCAGACCACACATATTGTAATCTGTGTGGTCATGTTTAAGTCCTAATTGTTAATATACTAAGATTGTGCGTGTTGAAATAACTGTTATATCGCGTTATGTATTGATTGTCCTAACAGTTGGACTGTTAGCAATATATTTTGCTCCAGAAGCAGCTTACAGCCAAACTCAGCCTTCTTCTACACCTACGGACTTTTGGAGTAGTTTAGATACTTATGCAAAAGTCATCACTGGTGTAGTTGCTGCCGTGGTTGCGATTCTTGGTTTACCTGTTGCATTTTTGCAAACTCGTAAAACCTTAGCAGAAGTTCGCAAAACAGAATTGGAAGCCAAGAAACTCCAAGAGCAACTGCGTACAGAGACACTTACTGAGTCTCAAGATAATCAAATCCTTGAGTCTTCAGACTATCAAATCAGCGTGTCTAATTCAAAAGATACTTATATCCAGATTCTCGCAGATCCAAGATTGGCTGCACCACTTCTTCTACTGCTGGACTTTGTAGTTGTATATATTGAGTTAGCCCTTATTCAGTACGCCCTAGATATCTTTTTACCGGGTATTTTAAGTCGTTTTATCCTTTTAAGCGCAGGGTGCTTCCTATTTGTCCCATTGTTGCAAGAGATACTTCGATTGAGAAGCGTCTTACGTTCAGATTGGGATAGTACAAATCGTTCAAAACCTCAATAAACGCGAGTTTGTAAAGCAAAAAGTATAAAAAACACTCCATTAAGCCATCTTGTTAATCTCCGGAGTTTTCGGCATTTCCTTTATAAGGATTGTGAGAAACTTGGCTTGCGGCAGCATTGCGTCAAATGTAAGGTTACTTGTTACCGTTCCAACCCCCGATTCTTTTTCTTATCAGCTTGTTTTTGCTGCACTTTTTGAAGCCGCAAACGCTCCAATAGTTCTAAATTCCAATCACGTGCTTGTGGTTGCGCTATGGTTGTCTGCGGTAGTAATTCTTTTATAGCTTGTGCCCTACTGCGTCCCGTATCATCGTTATCGTAAGCAGCGGTAATAGCAGGCACTTCCCTGAGAAATTCCAACGGCAGGCTTTTGGGACTGTCCACAGCCATATACATGGTTCTTTCAGATGGCATACCCCCACGTTCACTTACCCCAATTTTGGCGCACGAGAGCGCTTCAATAGGAGATTTACAAAGGACTACTTTTTGTATTTCATC
>JAHCMI010000117.1 GCA_019192545.1 Rivularia sp. MS3
CTGAAGAACCTCAACAAGCTAGCGAATCTCCTCAAGAAGCTGAAGCTGTTTCTCAGCCTGAAGAACCTGTAGAAGAAAATATACAACCGCAGGAAGAAACTACTGCAACTGATGTATCGGAATTAGAAAAATCAGATGCAGAGGTTACAGAACAAGATGTAATATCTGAAGTTGAAACAGAAGATAGTTCGCAAGAGCCAAAAACTCCTGCTAATTTATCTTTCTTAGAAAGAGCAAAAGCGGAACGAGAAGCTAGGCAAGAAAGACTTGCTAATAGTACAGTCGAAGTTCCCGCTCAGAAAGATGAGTCAACAACAGTATCTGCTGACACCAGTGAATCACCAGTTGAAGAAGCACCCGAACTAGTATTTGACGAAGGATTTTTATGGTCAACGGAAGTCCTTGCCGCTCAAGGAAGACGTGCAGAAGATGTTTCAATTGAAGAGATTAACTGGCTCAAAAAGTTGCGACAAGGTTTAGATAAAACTCGTCGTAATGTAGTTAATCAGCTTAAAGCAATTGTCGGAAAAGGGCCATTAAATGCAGATGCTGTAGATGAAATTGAAGCTTTATTGTTGCAAGCTGACGTTGGTATAGAAGCTACAGACTATATTATTAATTCTTTGCAGGAAAAACTACGTCAAGAAGCTTTACCGCCTGAAGAAGGTATCGCTTACTTGAAAAAAATTCTGCGGGATATGTTGGATAAACCTTTACAAGAATCCCGTTCGGTTTCATTTACTCCAGACAAAGAAACATTAAATATTTGGTTGATGACTGGTGTAAACGGTGCGGGGAAAACTACTACTATCGGTAAAATTGCTCATCTGGCAAATAAATCTGGCTATAAATGTTTGATTGGTGCGGCGGATACATTCCGAGCCGCAGCAGTACAGCAAGTGAAAGTTTGGGGAGAAAGAAGCGGCGTTGAAGTGATTGCAAATCCGGGGAAAAATACAGATCCAGCCGCAGTTGTGTTTGATGCGATCGCTGCTGCTGTGTCTCGGGAAACTGAGTTGTTACTAGTAGATACCGCAGGAAGATTGCAGAATAAGAAAAACTTAATGGAGGAATTAAGTAAAATCCGGCGAATTATTAATAAAAAAGCCCCCGATGCCAAAGTAGAATCACTGTTGGTTCTAGACGCTACATTAGGTCAAAATGGATTGCGACAGGCGGAAGTTTTTTCTCAAGCTGCCGAACTTAGTGGTGTAGTTTTAACCAAGCTTGATGGAACTGCTAAAGGAGGAGTTGCTCTTGCAGTAGTACAACAGCTAGGTTTACCGATTCGTTTTATCGGTGCTGGTGAAGGTATGGAAGATTTACGCCCTTTCTCCAGTTATGAATTTGTGGAAGCGTTGCTTAGTGGTTAAGCTGGTATAGGTTATCGGAATTTAATCATCAGTAAAAAGCAATAATCCATTTATTTGAGGACTTACGCATTTATAGAAATCTGATAAAAGCGTAAGTTCTCGTTTGTATAGCGAATTGAAATAGTACCAATGTTTTCTCTGAGCGAGTGAACCGTTTTGGGATACGGTATAACTACTTAAAACATTTGCGCTAACCTGAATCGGTTAGAATTTAATGTTTTATCTAGCTGCTAGAGCGAGTGATTCTTGAGAATAAAGATAACAGTAATTGCACAAACACAATTATTTTAGTCAGTCGGGAATATTTTTTCCCGTTCGCCTCAATCAAAATTAAGTTCCCGAGTTTGGGAATTATCCCATTTATGTGTTATCTTCCCTCACAGATGGGGGAAAATCTTTACAGGCAAACCGGAATAGTAAATTTTGTACTTGTTACGTAGTTACTTGTCGGCTATATCTAAAAAAAATTTGCCAGGAATACAAGGAAAAAACATGATGATTAAAAAAAAATCTTGACTGAGTTTTAATTTGAAGGTCTTGGGGTATACTTTCCCTAGATTTAATACGTAAATGTGTGATTTTTTGTCATACTCTTAATTACATGTTAATTGATTGACTTATCTTCACAATCTTAGAAGCGTGAGTCACTTGCCCCTTCAGGCTGTCACCCCTTATTGAATATATTCAAAATAGTTAAAAATAAACTCAATAATCGGCTTTGTACTAGCAAGTATATTTTTTATGTCCGAAGATATATGATTTGAACGTAAAGTTATGAAAAGATTAAAAATTTGCGATTGGATAGAAATATCTTACAGCGAGACTAATTTGTATTTTATTCCAAGGGCTTGCAGTGAAGAAATCTATACAAATTAACAAAACAAATCAGACAAGAAAATAGTTATAAAATTTACTCTAATTATCTTTCTACTCTTGCTAAACTTATAAGCCTTGTCTCAATATGGTTTAGCCGATTGAAGCGAACTTTGATTTATTAATCATCTGAATTTAGTCAATTAAAAAGAGCAATATAATAAAATCGCCTGTGTCTCAACTGCCTTCCCAACCAGCTGATAGTAATAGCAGTGCCCCAACAGATGTCACTCCAGTGGTGGCACTCAAAGAGCTTGTGGCACGGCTGCACCGGGAGCAGAATAAAATCCAAGATTTACTTTCGTCTTTAGGATTTGCTCTGCGAAGTTTCAATAACTTAAACCAATTTTTGGAACTAATACCGTTGATGGCAACTAGGGTAACTGATGCCGACGGTAGTGCTTTGTTTCTTTATAAACCGAATGGCCAAGTTCGACTAGAACAGCTACATTGGCAAGATAGCCGCCAAAGAAAAAATATACGTAAGGCTTTAGAAGCAGCTAGCAGTCAAATTTCTTTGCCGACTAATGCTACACCTTTAGCAACTACCACCGGCATGTTAGATGCTCATATGCATCGTTGTTTGGGGCCTGATATGCAGGCTTTTGGTACGGCTATTTTAGTTAAGCATATGGAGCGTGGATGGCTTTATGTTTTAAGTCGAGATCCCGAATATACTTGGACTGAAACCAGACAAAAGTTAGTACGTTTGGTTGCCGATCAAACCGCAGTTGCAATTGAAAATGATGAGTTAGGAGTAGAATTACGTAAGAAAGAACGACTCGATCAAGAATTAGAAATTGGGGCAGAAATTCAACGGCGACTTTTGCCCCGTCAATGTCCCAATATTCCAGGTGTTGCTTTAGCTGCTAGATGTAAACCAGCTAACCATGTAGGGGGAGACTATTATGATTTTATCCCTACGAATCATAACCTGACAATTAAAGGGAAAGGCTCGGATAATGCTGATGCCAATCGTTGGGCTATGGTTATTGGAGATGTCATGGGTAAAGGCGTACCTGCCGGTTTAATCATGACGATGATGCGGGGGATGTTAAGGGGTGAGGTATTGCACCTAAATTCTCCAGCCCAAATTTTGCAGAACTTAAATCGAGTTATGTATGCGGATTTGGATAATTCAAGTCGTTTTATTACTTTGTTCTACTCGGAATACGATCCTCACAAACGGCTTTTGTCTTACAGCAATGCCGCACATAATCCTCCTTTATGGTGGCACGCCGCAACAAAAACTGTTAGCCGATTAGACACTAATGGAATGCTTATAGGTTTAGAAGCCAACAGTCAGTACGAAAACGGTCAAATATATTTAGAGCCAGGTGACACCATTATCTATTACACTGATGGGTTAACAGATGCTGCTTCTCCTTCTGGCGAGCGTTTCGATGAAGAAAATCTTATTGTTGCTTTTAATAATGCTTGCAGGTATTACAAAGAGCCACAAGAAATACTTGATTGTTTATTTAACGAAATTAAGCAATTCATCGGCACAGATAGGCAAAACAATGATGATATGACATTAGTTGTTTTGCAAGCACAATGAATTGCTGCTTAGTTATTAGTTATTAGTTATTAGTTATTAGTTATTAGTAGTAAGCAACTAACAGCTAATTAAAATACTAGGGTTTCACCCTGCTTTTGTACGTCATCTTTGGTAGTTTATCGTAATCGGCAAGTGCCCATCCATTTACATCAACCGTAACAGTTGAAGTATTAAAGCCATAGTAGATGTTTCCTGATGACCTGATTTTAGCTTTAACGACCACATTCACAATGAAAATTGAGGTGGCCCAGATGCGGAAATATCAGTTATAGCACCAATTTTTTCATACAACCAGTTTTGAAAAAAAAATTTACCGTCGATAGAATGTGATGTATTTTCCTCAAATAACTAATTCCAACAAGCTTGGATAACTAAAAGAATTTTCAGTTTGCAGAAGTAAACTTTCATAATCGCGGAATATCAAATCCCCCGTAGCTAGAAGATTGTCTTTTAAATTAAAATTTTCGCCAAAAGCTTCCAATGCAATACTCCACCATTTAGTTTCATTAATTTCTACGCTAGTAAGTTCTAAGCTACAACCATTGTCTATATCTATATCAGTTGACACAGCTTTCGGTAATTTTGAGACAACAGTGTAAAGTTGCGAATAGCGGACTTTTTCAACTTTTACCCATACCGGATTATCAGTCATTTGTTGCACAGAAAAGCTTTCTCCTGTTGAATCGTAACATCGCCACTTTTTCCATTTTTCAACATTTCCTTTTATTGAAGAACCAGATTGCATAATTTCTGTTTCTGGACATCGCCATTTAACTTCTAATCCTCCTTGACGTAACTTAATTCCTAAATAATTGCATTTAGGAGTGTAAAGATACACATCTTCTCTTTTTTCTGGTAATTTTGTGGGTGATACAAGACAATTGTGCTTGAACCAAGATTCAATATTTTCGGGAATATCACCCGAGTTGAACCAGCGAACTTCGTAAGTTGTCAGCATACGTGGGACAATAAAACGATAAATTACCCTTACCGGGAGCATTATTTCCAGCCTAAAGGAACCAGAACCAATGTGGAAAAGAATTTCAATTACTTTATTTTTAGTGCTTAGTTTTTGCCTGACGAATATTGGTACAGCAGCAGCAGCAGCACTTAACAGTTATTCAGACTCAACCGATGGCTATCAATTTTTATATCCTACTGGCTGGGTAGAAGTACAAATAAGCAACGGTCCTGATGTTGTTTTTCACGATATCATCGAAACAACTGAAAACGTTTCAGTGGTAATAAGTCCGGTTCCATCAGGCAAAAGTTTGACAGAACTAGGTACCCCTACAGAAGTAGGATACAAGCTGGGTAAAAACGCTCTTGCTCCCGAAGGTTCTAATCGTAAAGCAGAATTGGTTAACGCCGAACAAACACAAGGCGAAGATGGTAAAACTTATTATTTACTAGAGTATTTAGTCAAATTTCCTAATAATCGAGAGCGTCACAACCTTGCAAGCGTCGCTATAAGTCGCGGTAAGCTGTTTACTTTTAATGCTTCAGTACCTCAAAGACGTTGGAATCGTATGAAACGATTGATTCAAGATTCAGTAGGCTCTTTCCGCGTTGATTAAACAGCGAACAGTGAACAGTTAACAGTTAACAGTGAACAGTGAACAGTTGTTCACCCGTCGGGTGTGGATCGTCAGTTAAAATACAACTCCTAACTCCTAACTCCTAACTCTTAACTCCCAAATCCTAACTCTTAACTTTTCCCCCATCTCACTTTTAGAAATATGGGTACTCCAACTTTTGTTCTTGCTTCTGCCTCAACTGCGCGCCGTCGTTTGTTGCAAAATGCTGGAATTCAACCTTTTGTTTGTGCGAGCAATTTTGATGAGTCGCAGATTCAACTTGATAATCCAGCAGAATTAGTTGAAACTTTGGCTTTACGAAAGGCTGAAGCTGTCGCACCGCATTTTCAATCGGCTTTAGTAATGGGTTGCGATTCGATATTAGCTATCAATGGCGAAATTCATGGTAAACCTAGCTCCCAAGAAGAAGCTCGTCAAAGATGGCTAATGATGCGAGGTAATTATGGCGAACTTTTTACTGGACATGTTTTTATTGATAACCTACAAAATCGTAATTTAGTCAAGCATCAAGTAACAAAAGTTTATTTTGCGAACGTTAGCGATGAAGAAATTAATGCTTATGTAGCTACCGAAGAACCTCTCAAATGTGCTGGTGCTTTTGCATTAGAAGGAAAAGGTGCGGTTTTTGTTGAAAAAATTGAAGGTTGTCACAGTAATGTAATTGGTTTGAGTATGCCTTTGTTACGGATAATGTTAATGGAGATGGGGTATTCTATTGCTGATTTTTGGAGATGATTTCAACTCGTAATTTATCGGAGCTAGCAGATATTGATACTTTACAACGCCTTTTTCAATCTTTAACAATGTTGGATACGATTCTAAAGATAGAATCGCAGTATGTTTAATATTAAAAGTATTTGAAAGGGGACTATACATAACTACTAAAAAAAGATAATTTGGAAATTTAGGATTTACATTTTTTTAGTTAATGCTCCCTATTATTTCTACAATCCCTTTACGTCAGATGGCTTCTGGGGATATTTTATCGCTACAGGTTTACAAGTTTATTGGCGCTACTCCTGGTAAAAAAGTTTATATTCAGTCAAATCTTCATGGAGCGGAAATTGTAGGAAATGCTGTTATTCACCAGTTGATTGAGTTTTTATGGATGTTAGATAATACCGATTTAATTGGAGAAATCTGGCTGCTTCCGGTTTGCAATCCTATGGGAACTAATCAACGCTCTCATCATTTTTCTTCTGGTAGATATTGTGTTTATGAAGCTAAAGATTGGAATCGAATTTTTTGGGATTACGAAAAGGATATATCTAAAAATTGCGATAGCCAGGAGAATATATTATTAGCATTTGCGAAATCTCAGCTTGATTTAAATTCTGAGGAGATTAGAAGAAATTTTTTAGATAAAATTAATCAGCGATTTGTCAAGCTTTCAGATAAGATTAATTCCGATAGCGGGGTACCTTACACTGAAAAATTTCGCTACAAATTACAGTCTCTTAGCTTAGATGCGGACTACTTGATTGATATTCATAGTTCGACAAATCAAGGTTTAAATTATTTATATTATTTTCGCGATCGCGAAGCAAGTGCTAAATTGTTTCTTCTTGATTTGGGTATTTTATTAGATGAATATGACGGGGATGCTTTTGACGAAGCTTTTATTAAACCTTGGTTGGCGTTAGAAGAATGTTTTATACAACTAGGTAGAACAATTAAATTTGATGTAGAAGCTTGGACGCTTGAACTCGGTAGAGGAATGGAAATGATTCCCGATTCAGTAGCAAAAGGCGTTAGAGGTATCAAAAATTATTTAAAACAAAAAGGTGTTTTATCACAGGATTTTAAATTGGATGATATTCCAAAACGAAATCAGAACATGATTTTTAAAACTAAAAGTAAAGCAACAAAATATTATGCAACCGTTGGTGGAATGATTAAATCAAGAATTTCACTTGGTGCCCAAGTAAAAGCAGGAGAACAACTTTATCAAATTCTTAGTTTTAATAAACAAGGTAAACTACCTGCGACGGTAGATATTTTTGCACATCAAGATGGATTTGTGTACGATGTTGCTGCGAATCAGTCAGTCAATGAAGGTGAGTTTGTATTGGGAATTATTTAAAACTAGGGAATGGGATAGCCCCTCGATAAAAAAATCCGTGATTCGGGCATGAATAAAGTTAAAATATCCTTCACCCAGAGGGTGGAGGTCACCAATTGAGCTAAGATTAAAAATAAAAGGATTAATTATCAAAACTACTGTATTCATCAGTTTATAACCAGTAGTTCATAACTTATCAACTTCTAAGAGACTACAAGTAGCAACTTTTATACTTATTAAACTTGCTGCCCGAGAACTTATCTTTCATTCCCAAGCGAAAAATAGAATCATTGATAATTGTTAATTGCTTATAAAAGGTGGATAGTATTCAAGATAATAACTTTTCTGTTCCAGGAGAAGTTCTCATCCCTACCGCTTCTCTTGGATTTAAGTCGGGTTTTATCGGTATTATCGGTCGTCCGAATGTCGGTAAATCCACTTTAATGAATCAATTAGTTGGTCAAAAAATTGCCATTACTTCACCAGTAGCTCAAACTACGCGGAATCGACTGCGGGGTATTTTAACTACAGAAGAAGCACAATTAATTTTTGTAGATACGCCAGGAATTCATAAGCCCCATCATCAATTAGGGGAAGTTTTGGTGAGAAATGCCAAAATAGCTATTGAATCAGTTGATGTCTTATTATTTGTCGTTGATGGTAGTACTGCTTGCGGTGGTGGAGACAAGTATATTGCTTCGTTACTCGAACGTACTACTACGCCGATAATTTTAGGTATTAATAAAATTGATACTCAACCTGAAGATTCTCAATTGATAGACGACAGTTATTTTGAATTAGCTCGGGTTGGGGAATGGCAAACAGCAAAGTTTTCCGCGAAAACTGGCGATAGGCTTGTTGAAGTACAAAAATTATTAATAGAGCATTTAGAACCTGGGCCATATTATTATCCTCCCGACTTAGTCACCGACCAACCCGAGCGGTTTATTATGGGTGAACTAATTCGAGAACAAATTTTACTATTAACTCGTGAAGAAGTTCCTCATTCGGTAGCCGTCAGCATCGATTTAGTAGAAGAAACACCCAAATTAACTCGCGTGCTGGCAACAATCAATGTCGAACGCGATTCCCAAAAAGGTATTCTAATTGGGAAAGGTGGAGGAATGCTCAAGTCTATTGGCAGTGCGGCAAGACAGCAAATTCAAAAGCTAATTGCAGGCAAAGTTTACTTGGAATTATTCGTCAGAGTGCAAGCAAAATGGCGACATTCGCGCATCAGATTGGCGGAATTGGGATACAGGGTTGAGGAGTAAAGAGTTAGGAGTTAGGAGTTAGGAGTAAAAAATAATGAGTAATGAGTAAGAAGTATGAGACTTTCCCTCACTCCCTGACTCTGTGCCTCTTTCACTCAATTTTCTACCCTCTTTTCCCCCTATTAACCTTGTATCCCTATCTCCTCATCTCTTAATGCACCACTGTCGGTGTCTCTTCTTCTACAATGGGGCTGCGTAAGTCTTCTACTAAGGCTTGAATTTCTGCTGGTGGTGGTGGTGTTAAACGAGAAACTATTAAGGTAACGACTAAGTTAATTACCATACCTAATGTACCGATTCCCTCAGCGGAAACACCGAAGAACCATGCTGGCATTCCGGCAAATTTTACGCCGATGATATAGGCTGAGGTGAAAATTAAACCTGTTAACATTCCAGCGATCGCACCTTCTTTATTGGTACGTTTGTCGAATATTCCTAAGAATATAGCGGGGAAAAAGCTGGCTGCTGCTAAACCAAAAGCAAATGCTACTACTTGCGCTACAAATCCTGGTGGGTTGACTCCAAAGTATCCGGCGACTACTAAAGCAAAACCTACCATAATTCTACCGACGAACACCCGCCTACTTTCCGATGCATGGGGATTAACCATTCGGAAATAAACGTCGTGAGCAATAGAACTAGAAATTACCAGTAGTAAACCGGATGCTGTAGATAAAGCTGCTGCTAATCCTCCTGCTGCTACTAAAGCAATTACCCAAGGAGCAAGTTTGGCTACTTCTGGGGTGGAAAGTACGATGATATCTCTATCAATTGTTATTTCATTGCTTGTTTTATCTGGAGTTAACTGTAATTTTCCATCACCGTTTTTATCGTCAAAAGCTAATAATCCGGTACTTTCCCATTTTTTCGCCCAATCTAGCTGCTGTACCTCTGTAACAGTTTTGTCGTGCAATGAATCAATTAAGTTGTAGCGAGCAAACATCGAAAGGGCTGGAGCAGTGGTATAAAGTATGGCAATTAATAATAATGCCCAACCTGCGGAATAACGAGCGGCGCGGACGTTGGGAACAGTGTAGAATCTCACGATTACGTGGGGTAAGCCTGCGGTTCCTACCATCAAGGCAATGGTAATAAACAGTACGTCCAACATTGTTTTGTTCGCAAACGGCTTGGTGTATTCCTGAAAACCCAAGTCAAGTTGAATGGCGTTTAATTTATCGGCAATATCGCTAAAGGTAAATGCAAATTGTGGAATCGGATTGCCAGTGAGATAAACGGCGATTGCAATTGCGGGAATAAGATAAGCAATAATTAAAACGCAGTACTGTGCTACTTGCGTCCAGGTAATGCCTTTCATTCCTCCCAATACGGCGAAAAAACCCACAATTACCATACCGATGATGACACCAGTATTGATATCAACTTGCAAAAACCGGCTGAAAACAATACCAACGCCCCGCATTTGTCCGGCGACGTAAGTTAACGAAACGAAAATGGCAGCTATAACAGCGACTAATCTCGCAAACTGCGAATAATAGCGATCGCCTACAAAATCGGGAACGGTGTACTTACCAAATTTTCGCAGGTATGGAGCTAGGAGTAGGGCTAGCAGTACGTAACCTCCAGTCCATCCCATCAAGTAAATTGAGCCATCATAACCCAAAAAAGAAATTAGCCCAGCCATCGAGATAAACGAAGCCGCTGACATCCAGTCAGCAGCAGTAGCAGCACCATTCGCTAAAGCGGGTACACCTTGCCCAGCGACAAAAAAGCCTTTGCTATCTTTAACGCGAGACTGCCAGCCAATATAAACGTAAATTAAAAATGAAGCGCCAACAAATAAAATTGTCCAAATTTCTACTGACACAGTTATACCCTACCTTCTAATATTATGTTCGCGGTCTAATTTATCCATCTGCACGGCGTAAATAAAAATCAACGCCACAAATATTAGGATTGAACCTTGTTGTGCCATCCAAAAGCCGAAGGGCACGCCAAAAAAACGGATTGCATTTAAGGGTTCGACTAGCAAAATACTAAATACTAGGGATACCGTTGCCCAAACTATTAAAAGATTGCGAATTAAAGCTACGTTTTTCCGCCAATAAGCGCGGTAGTTTTCGTTATTCATTTTTTATCGTTATAAATGCATGAGAAATAATAACAGTAAACTGAGCTTTGAATGTAAGTATGCGGTGATACCAACAATATTTTTAATGATTGTTAAAGGTTATATAAAGCGTTTCATAACTATTCCACTATTTTTATTTGCTTAAATCGTAGCGGAAATTATACGGTTGCAATCAGAAAGATACTCAATTACTACGCAAATAACAATCCTTACTTGCGATGAAACTTCTTTTTATAAGCTTATTGAGTTATGGGTAGCACAAGGTTTATGCACGCCACAAAGTAAGCACATTTATGCGATTATATTTCTCAAATGTAATAATTCGTAAAATAATTTCATCCCGATAAAAGTTTTGGTGGCTGTGCAATTACAAAAAATCAGGTTTGATAATTGTTGTACAGCTTCGTGGAAGTAAAAAGTCTTATCAGATAAAAATTTAAATCCTTGGCAATCATTGCCAAATTACCAGCCGACTGTATTAGATAAACGGTAAATCGCGATTGTTGAGCATTTTCACCAGGAATATCAATATGAATAAAAAATATGGGTAACTGATAGCTGTTAAATCAACCATCAATTACCCTATTTCATTAGCCATTACCTAATCTTAGGTTAGCAAATAAAATAAATAACTTAAGCGAGATATTTGGGAATATTTGATTAAAATTTTGGCATTTTTCCCTCTACCTGTTGATATTCTCCATAAATCTATATAGTTATTGCTTCATATATTTTTATCTGAACCAGCAAACTGGTATCGATGAAACTTAATTAAAAAATAATAATGTTTTTACATACTTAAAATTAAATTGGGTTATCTTGGAATGACTACAAACAAAGCGGTCTCAAAGCTGGGCAACGAAAATTGCTCTATAGAAAGAGACAAGCTGTATTTAGTTGATAATTTTTATATCCAAAGTCGGATGAAAAATGTTCTCAAAAAGAAGATAATGACAAAGTATATGAATAAGTTTGTTTTGAACAATAAGCAAAAAATATATCCGACTCTATTTATATCAAAATTTATGAGTTTAGCATATTGAACATAAATAGCGATTGCATATTATAACTGTTCACAAAAATACTAAAAAGAGGTTTAACAATCCGAATGCGAATAATACAGAAAGTTTGCTGTCCCAATTGTGGTAGCAAATGTGAAAGACATAATATTTGTGAAAGTCAAATATGTCGCACAAGCTGTGCAAATTGCGATTATTTAATGATTAACTGTACTCGTACCGGAAAAGTTATTGAAGCTTACGCTCCCGGTATTTATGCAAAGAAATAGGTTAAAGGTAAAAGGTTAAAGGTCAAAGGTGATAGAAAGTTAGGAATTATAGCAGTTTTCATTTGGGTGTAATACACGAAACTACTCCCTTCCCCTCTCCTTAGTAAGGATACTGCTGGTTATTCAGGGGTGACACCCCTGAATAACCAAAAAAATGAGGGTTTGAGGAGTGCGATCGCACTCCTGCTGATAACTTAAAATCCCTATTAATTCGTTGGGATGAGGGGTCTGACCTACTATTCGCCAACAGTATCCTTAGTAAGGAGAGGGGTGCCCGGAGGGCGGGGTGAGGTAAAAAATGTAGTGGACTCAACTGAAATTCGCTATATAAGTAGGAAGTAGTAAATAAATTAGCAACTTTGGTCTTATTTTCACTTGCTACTTCTCCTTTCCCATCCTATTTTTTACTAGCTCGTAACTGTCCGCAAGCTGCGTCTGTTTCTAAACCACGGGAGTAACGGACGCTGTGTGCGGTATGGTGCTTTTCTAAAGCATATACAAAAGCTTGAATTCGTTCGCTATTTGGGCGTTTATAATCTACTTCTTGGATGGGATTATAAGGAATTAAATTTACATGACTTTGAAATCCCCGTAACTGTCGCGATAGTTGATGTGCATGTTCGGGAAGGTCGTTGACACCGGCAAGCAATATATATTCAAAAGATACGCGCCGTCCGGTCATTTCTACGTAGTCGCGACATTCGGCAAATAATTCTTCGATTGGGTATTTACGAGCGCTGGGGATAATTTCTTCTCGTAACTCTTGATTTGGTGCGTGAAGACTGACAGCGAGGGTTAGTTGTAAACGATATTTTGCTAAGTTACGAATACGTCCGGGAATACCGACTGTAGAAAGAGTTAAGTTACGCTGTCCGATTCCCACATCTTTATTAAGACATTGAATCGCGCCTAAAGTATTATCCACATTTAATAACGGCTCGCCCATACCCATAAATACGATATGGCTAACTCGTTGTCCAAAGTCTTCCTGTACGGTTAAAACTTGGTCTACAATTTCGCTACGAGTCAGATTTCGCTTGTAACCACCTTTACCGGTAGCGCAGAAATCACAAGCCATCGGACAACCGACTTGAGTAGAAACGCAAACTGTCAAACGCTCCAAAGCATCTGGATTATCTGCTTGTCGGTTCCTGCTTTTTCCCCATCTTTTAAAAGTTGGCATTCCGACAGTTTCAATAATTTCACCATCTGCCAGTTCCAAAAGATACTTTACCGTTCCGTCGGGAGCAGTAGAACGATGTTGTAAAGTAGAACGTCCGATAGGAATTTCGGCAACAGATTCCCGCCATTTTTTAGAAAATACAGTGATATCAGTTAAAGAACGAACGCCTCTTTGATATATCCACTGATGTAACTGTTTTCCTCTGTAAGCTGGTTGTTGCTGTGCTTGTACCCAAGCAGTTAATTCTTCTAGAGATGCTCCTAATAAAGGAGGAATGGAAATTTTTGGGTATTCAGGTGTGGGGGGTTTAGAAGAAGCTACAGATTTAACAGACATAGTGGAATTAGGATTTTTGAGAAGACTAAATTCCTATGGTAGATTATTTGGCGGTTTTATTGCTGGGAGGGTATAGATTTGAATTCTTTTCAAATCTTTTCAAATCAAAAATTATGGTTCTTCAGTACTTAGTATGCTATTAAAATAGTCGTATTTGGGCAGTCGGCAGTCGGCAGTCGGAAGGAAATAAAGTAAAGTTGTTAAAAAACAAATATATTAAGTATCGAATCCTTACACAGTAAGTGTTATCAGATTTTTTTATTGAAAATTTAGCATAGTAACAACTGAAGAGCCAAAATTATATTTAACCAACCGCATAACGGGTAAATTGACGTTTAAAAGAAGAATGAAAGCCGATAACAATATCTGAAGTTGGTACACCCATTTCTACCAATTTTTCGGCGACAGAATCTTCCGTACCGTTATATTGAATCCAGATTTTGCCATTTTGAATATCAAAGTGCATTACAGGACCAAATACTCGCTTATCTCCCTCCCAACCGACATAAGCTAATTGATAATGGTCGTTTTGTCTATCAAAAATTAGCTCTGCCTTGACGTTACCATCATTGTTGGTAGATATTTGGGCGTGTTCCGTTAAAATCTTTTTCACAAATTCTCGATATTCTTCTAACTTATCCATTGCTCAATTTCCTCTAGTTTTGGATTGTAAATTATTAGCTTTACTTGGTAACGTTTTAAAGCACGTTGGATGAAAGAAAGCTGAAAAAAATCCTGGTAGGTTTCAATCGGAACGGCTAAGTAAACAACTCGGCTAGGTTCTTGCTCTTCAAGTGCTTGACAATAGTTAAGATATTGCCCTAACGCGGTATGAAATGCGCTAATATCTGAATCGGCAATAAAGCTTTTAATTTCTACAGCAATTTTTTCTGAATCTCGTTCTGCTGCAATAGCGTTTTCTGCTGCTAAATCAATTTGTAATTTGACTGCTTCACTAATACGAATTGTTAAAGGGTCATGGGTAATCTTCCATCCATCTTTGATTAAAGCATTTTTAACCTGTTGATGGAAAACGTCTTTAGCCATTGTGGATGCCTTTCATCCCAAATATATTCAACTTAAAATTTAACTTTAATTTCAAACCTATTTTAGCGGGGTTGAAGGAGACGCAGCAGTACTACGTCTCTACATCAAGATGTAAAAAATCAACCAAATGTACTACCGTTCCAACCCCACATAGCACCTTTGGCATCGGCAAATTCGATATAAATGCGATTTGTGGGAACACCAAGGGCTTGATTGATTTCCGAGCAAAAGTCCTGACTCATAGACTTTGTTTGTTCGGGTTTCATAGTACCGACACTTTTAACTTCTATGTAGCAAACTGGATCGGTACTACCACCAAAAGTCATGGGAACTTCAGCTTCAAAAGCCGTCATTACATAGGATTCCGGTTTCCCGGTATGCTTGGCTAATTTAGACGACAAAGTTTTTAGCATTCCCTCAACTTCAGTTTTTTGGGGAGTAGATATAGAACTTTGAACTTTAATGAAAGGCATAATATCAGTGAGCAGTTAACAGTGAACAGTGAACAGTGAACAGTTGACAGTGAGCAGTGATAACTGTATTTATCCGCCGTAATTCCAACCTGTAGTTTCGAGGTTGAGTTGTTTTCCTTCGCGGTGAACTCCAGCAGCGATTACTTCACCGACGTAAACGGTATGATCGCCTTTATCGACTTTACCGACTACTTGACATTCGATATATCCTAAAGAATCTTTGATAATCGGACATCCAGTTTCTTTGCCAAGCTCAAACTCGACATCTTCAAATTTATTACCAACGCGGCGCATTGGTTTAAAAAACTTTTCTGCTAAATCTTTTTGTCCATCTTCTAAGAAACTGATAGCAAATACCCCGCTTTTTTCAATCATGGTGTGGGATATGGAATCTCCTTTGACACAATTTACAACCAAAGGTGGTTTAAACGAAGCCTGCATTAACCAGCTTGCAGTAAAACCATTAACTTCTTCACCATCCTTAACTCCACAGATATATAACCCGTGCGGAATCTTCCGCAACATCGTTTTTTTAGCTTGTTCGTCTAACATGAGTTTATTTAGCTAATTTATTCTCCACTGTTCAGTTTATCGAAGAGTGTGAATTGGGAATAGGGAATAGGGAATAGGGAATGGGGAATAGGGAATGGGGAATAGTTAGGAGTTAGGAGTTAGGAGTTATGAGTAGCAAGTAGCAAGTTATGAGTTAGGAGTTAGGAGTTATTTTATTTTAGATTTTAGATTTTGGATTTTGGATTATAAATTGGGAGTTAGAAGTTAAGAGTTAGGAGTTAGGAATTTTATTTCTACCCCCTCTTCCCTCTCTACCCCATCTCCCCATCTCCCC
>JAHCMI010000118.1 GCA_019192545.1 Rivularia sp. MS3
TATGTTATGCCTTTCAGGCACGCTTCGCTAACAAAAATCAATTAGGATTCCTATAGTTATTAGTTGTTAGTGGTTAGTTGTTAGTTGTTAGTGAAACAACAAATTATTAGGCGCTGCTTCGATTGAAGTATGATTTCAAGCGCTTAGCGACGCTAAACGCTTTCGGTGTAACTGGTTTTATTTATGCCGACTAATTATAATAAACAATTATTAAGTTGAGATTGAATTTCATTCTTATCCAAATTGCGACCAATGAAAACTAACTGATTTTGACGGTTTGTAGTAGACCATTCATCGGCATTGAGTTGATAGCGAGGACCGCTAAGTTGAAAAATATGTCGTAGTTCGCTATCGCTAAACCAGAGGATACCCTTGGCTCTAAACACATTTTCTGGCATTTCTTCATTAAGAAATGTCTCAAATTTATGCACATCAAAAGGGCGATCGCTCTGGAAGGAAATGGAAACAAATCCATCGTTTTCTAGATGATTTGAGTGATGATGATGGTGTTCGTGGTGATGATGTTCGTGGTGATGATGTTCGTGGTCCTGTTCGTGTTCGTGATGATGATGATGTTCGTGATTATCTTCTTCAATCAAGGAAGAATATTCATCTTTTGGAGTCAAGTCCACATCCAAAATTAATGGTAAAGCAACTTTACCATAAGAAGTGCGGAGAATTTTTGCACCAGCTTTAGTTTCCTTAATAAAACTTTCTAGCTCAGCTAATTTTTCTTCACCAACTAAATCAGTTTTGTTGAGGAGGATAACATCACCATAAGTTATCTGTTTTAAAGCAGCTTCACTTTGGAAATGTTCGCTATTAAAAGTTTCTGCATCAATCAGAGTTATTATGGAATCAATATTGGTTAAATCTCTTAATTCCGTACCTAAAAAAGTTAAAACAATTGGTAATGGGTCAGCTACACCTGTAGTTTCTATGACCATATAGTCAATGCGCTCATCTCTTTCTAAAATCCGATAAACCGCATCAACTAAACCATCGTTAATAGTACAACAAATACAGCCGTTACTCAGTTCCATCATGTCATCGTCTGTAGAAATGAGTAACTGGCTATCAATATTAATATCACCGAATTCATTTACAAGCACGGCAACTTTCAAATCTTCTTTATTCTGAAGAATTTGATTGAGTAATGTGGTTTTACCACTACCTAAAAATCCGGTAATAATAGTAACAGGCATTCCTCGCTTAGGAATATCGGGAATAATATCAGATTTGGGTGCAGTTAGTTGAGTCATAATTTCTCCTGGTATTGATTACTAGGTTGTTACTAATGTTTGATTTTTGTAAGACTATTTAAACTTATTTAAACGTAAAACTAATTTTTTATGGTCGAAGCAGAAGGTTCTAAAATCCCATTTAATGACCTTCTCTCCCTCCCTCACTCCCTCACTCCCTCACTCTTAATTGGTGCTGGAATTCGTGCTAGTATCCCTTTTTGCAAAACTTCTGGTCGTTCGTTTCGTGAAACTATACCATTAGTGCTAGCACTATATTTTTCGCATAATTTTAATATATCTGCTGCACTTTCTAATGGTGGTAAATCTCCAAACATTAAACTAGTTTTGTTCGGAGCATTTAGCGCTACAGCACAAGGTCTTTTACAAGCGCTTAAGCATTCTACTTCTGCAATTACAAATTCAGATTTTAACGACCATTGCTGATGCAATTCTAGTATTTTACTTAATAAATGTTTACCACCTCTTTCGCCCATGTAATCGCGCTGTGTCGGTGAAAAATAACAGGATTTACAAACAAATAATGTGTGAGAAGCCATATTAGATAAAAATTAGCAACAAACAAATAAGAATCAAGATTATGTATTCTGCTTGAGCAAGCTAATATCTGTATACTCAATTTCAGCAATAGATTTGTAAATTTTGTATTGTTGTACGGGATTAGTCATCACATTTATTACCGTTTCAATTGATGGACATTCAGATTCGGTACATTGCAGTTGACTTAAAGAAATAGAAGTTTCATCGTCAATTGGTAAAGCTTGATAAATCCATTGTTTAATTTGCTTAATTTTCTCAGAACTGGCTTTTTGAGATTGTTTACCCAAAGAAAAACTCATATATTTGGTGACCATTATTAATAGCTGAAATTAACTCTAAATAGTTGTATTTAAAGCAATAACTGATTGTAAATGAGTAATTGTTTCATTGATTGATAGCGCTCCTAAATCCCCAGCTTTTCGGGTCCGAACGCTTATATTTTGGTTTTCCATCTCTCGTTTTCCAACTACAGCAACTACAGGAATTTTTTCCAATTCCGCATTACGAATCTGTTTACCTAATCTTTCTCCACTACCATCAACTTCTACTCTTAATCCTTCTTTATGCAATTCCCTTGCTACGGATTCTGCATATTCTCTTACTTCATCGCTGACTGGTAATAATCTACATTGAATTGGCGCTAACCACAAAGGAAAATCACCAGCATAGTTCTCAATTAAAATTCCAAAAAAACGTTCTATCGACCCAAAAATTGCCCGATGAATCATAATTGGTCGTTTTTTAGTATCGTCGTCAGCAACATATTGCATATCAAACCTTTCAGGTAAATTAAAATCTACTTGAATCGTCGAACATTGCCACAAACGACCAATTGCATCTTGAATTTTTATATCTATTTTTGGCCCATAAAAAGCACCGCCACCTTCATCTACAATATAATTCCAACCTTTATTATCCAATGCTTCTTTTAAAGCCGCAGTTGCTAATTCCCAAACTTCATCTGTACCTACTGATTTACTGGGACGAGTAGAAAGATTTATTTCGTAATTATTAAAACCGAAATCAGATAAAATCTGCTCGGTAAGATTCAATACTCCTAAAATTTCATCAGCGATTTGACTGGGTAAACAAAAGATATGAGCATCATCTTGAGTAAACCCACGTACCCGCATCAAACCATGTAGCGCTCCAGAACGTTCGTAACGATAAACTGTTCCTAATTCTGCCCATCTTAGCGGTAATTCTCGATAGGAATGTAGCTTATTTTTATAAGTCAGAACGTGGAAAGGACAATTCATCGGCTTTATTTGATAAGCTTGTTTTTCCACATCCATCGAATCAAACATATTTTCATTATAAAAATCGAAATGACCCGATGTTTTCCATAAATCTAAATTAGCAATATGAGGTGTATATAGTAATTTATAACCAGATTCTATGTGAGATTTGCGCCAGTAGTCTTCAATTATGTGGCGAATTGTTGCACCTTTGGGATGCCAAAATACTAACCCTCCACCAGCATCTTCTTGAATGCTAAATAAATCTAACTGTTGACCTAATTTTCTATGGTCGCGTTTTAATGCTTCTTCTCTTTGCTTTAAAAAAGCCTGTAATTCTTCTGGAGTTTCCCAAGCTGTACCGTAAATACGCTGTAACATCGGCTTGGTTTCATCACCTTGCCAATATGCACCCGCAACGCTTAATAATGCAAAGGCTTTTTTATTAATTTCTCTAGTAAAATTTACGTGGGGTCCCGCACACAAATCCCACCAATAACTATCAGCTTGATTCGATTTTGTCTTATTTAAAGTCTCTACAGCAAGCAATGATGATTCTCTATTACCAGCATCAGGACTACCAATAAAATAACGACTAATGATTTCTTCTTCGGGAATTCGTTCTAAAATTTCTAACTTATATGGTTCATTTAAAGCTGCAATTTCTTGTTTAATTTCTTCCCTTCCCACCTCTTCGCGAATAATAGGTAAATTTGCTTTAATTATTCGCCGCATTTCGGTTTCAATTTTACCTAAATCATCGGTTGTAATACTCTCAGGACAATCGAAATCGTAGTAGAAACCCGTGTCGGTAACTGGCCCAATTGCAACTTTTGTCCCCGGAAACAGCTTCTGTACAGCCATAGCCATGATATGAGCGCAAGTATGACGAATCCGCTCAAGCTTTTGGGCATCTTTTTCTTGTAAGCCTTCCTGAGATTGGGGTAATGAACTGACCATATGCAACTAGAATGAGAATCGTTATCATAATAGCGCAAAAAGTTAGTTTGATGTGAAGGCTTGTTTGGGTAGTAACAAAAATAAAGAGAGAGGGAGTGAGGGAGTGAGGGAGAGGTGTTAATAAGGCGGCAGCTATAATTAAGTTGTAAAACTCGTGTACATTAAATTTTGTGACTAAAGCTAAGGAAAACGACATTTGCCAAACCCAGTGTTTTAACTCGGAGCTAGTTCAAGAGGTTGGTGAGGCACTGCCGGGAGATGATATTATTGAAGACGCTCAAATTCTTTTTAGTGCTTTAGCTGATAAATCGCGTTTAAAGATTCTTCACGCTCTGAGTAATGGTCAAGAGCTTTGCGTTTGCGATGTTGCTTCCATGCTTGATGTCAAGATTGCATCTGCTTCTCATCACCTGCGGAAACTACGCGACCTCAAGATTTTAAAATATAGAAACGACGGCAAGCTTGCTTACTATTCTCTTAAAGACCAGCGTATAGCAGAAGTTCTTTACTATACATTAAAGCAACTCGCTGAGTGATTCATTCTAAAGAATATTAGAATAAACTTTTTTTGTGATACCATTCAAATGTTCATTTGAATATTAGAATAACTGAATCATAGAAAAACCATGAGTGATAACTGCTGTCAAAACAAAGGTTCTGAGCTAACGAAGCTGAAAAAACAGCAAGCTAATGTTCTTTGGGTAGTTTTGTTTATCAACCTCGTAATGTTCTTTGTTGAGTTTGGAGCAGGTATTCGTGCAGATTCCATCTCTTTGACTGGAGATTCCCTCGACATGCTAGGTGATACCTTAGTTTACGCAAGCAGTTTGTATGTGATTAATAAGGGTAGTAAAGCTCAAGCTGGCTCAGCATTTCTGAAGGGAGTCATCATGTTTGTATTTGCAATTGCAGTCTTTGCTAGAGCAATCTATCAGTTCTCTTCAGGTGTATCTCCGGAAGCAACAGTTATGAGTGCGATTGGATTTGTAGCATTATTTGCTAATCTAGTCTGTTTACTATTATTAGCTAGACATAAAGAGGATAATTTGAATATGTCTTCTGTGTGGTTGTGTTCGAGAAATGACATCATTGCCAATATCTCTGTTCTTGTAGCAGCAGGATTAGTTTTTCTGACGGGTTCGATACTCCCTGATTTAGCGGTAGGTTTATTATTAACGTTTGTGTTTGTAAAGTCGGCAGGAAAAGTACTTTCACAGTCTTGGAGAGCTTTGGCTTAGATGCTGTTTTTGATGGACAGTTGAGAAACAACTATTCTGTTTTACATAAATTAAATTCCAAATGATATTAGTATGACGGTGGAAGAATTGGTAGAAACATTACTGTATAATACATATGCTCTACCAATCATTCAAAAATTTTGATGAATGAAAACAGATACAATCTTCTACACGCTGCTACAAAACCTCCCCAGCGTACTGTTTGAAATACTGCAACAATCTCCCACCCAAGCTTTGCGCTATGAATTTTCCTCTGTGGAGATAAAAGAGCTTGCTCGACGGATTGATGGTTTATTTATACCATTACCCGAATATCCCCAAGACCCAATTTACTTTGTAGAAGTACAATATCAGAATGATGATAATTTATACTGGCGATTAATTACCGAAGCATTTGTTTATTTAAATCAATATAGACCAGATAAAACTTGGAAAGCAGTAGTTTTATGGGCGAAACGTAGCCTTGACCCAGGTATCCCAACTGCGTATCAGACATCACTATCCGATGGACAAATACAAGTAATATATCTGGATGAATTAACCGATACTTCTTCCTCAATCGGGTTAGGGATTATTGGATTGGTAGTTGCTCCGGAAGGTGAAGCGGTAGAAGTTGCCAGAAATTTAATCGGACAAGTACAACAAGCAGATGTCAACAATCGTCGGCAGCTTTTAGAATTAGTAGAAAGGATGTTGGTTTATAAATTCTCCAATAAAAGTAGACAGGAGTTAGAAGCAATGTTTGGATTAACCGAGTGGCGAAAAACTAGATTTTATCAAGAAGTTCGAGAAGAAGTTGAGCAAGAATTGAAGCAGGAAGTTGAGCAAGAGGTTGAACAAAGAACAAAAATAGAAACAAAACTTGAAGCAATCCCCCGGATGTCGAATATGGGTTTTAGTGTAGAACAAATTGCTCAAGCACTTGATTTAGATGTTGAAGTTGTCAGAAAAGCTATTGAAAAACAAAGTGAGGGAGAATCTTAATCGCGATGTTTGGAATAAAAGAATGGCGACAAACTAAATTTTATCAAGAAGTTGAGCTAGAAACAAAGCTTGAAATAGCCCTTCGTTTATTAAACATGGGTTTGGATTTTAGTGTAGAACAAATTGCTCAAGCACTTGATTTAAAAGTTGAAGTTGTCAGAAAAGCTATTGAAAAACAAAGTGGGGGAGAATCTTGAATAGTAACGTTAAAAGCTATATTTTTGAACAAATGTAATTGTTAATAATGAAAACTTTTACTGCGATAGTCGAGCGAGATTCTGAAACTAATCTTTACGTTGGTTATGTACCCGGTTTCCCCGGAGCGCATTCTCAAGGAGAAACTTTGGACGAGTTACAAGAGAATCTCCGTGAAGTAATTGAGATGCTATTGGAAGATGAGAAAGTGGAATACAAGACGGAGTTTATTGGCACCCAACAAATTGTTGTTCAATAAACTATGAGCAAGTGATATTGGTTTGATTGTGGAAGAAATGCTGGAATCGCAATGAAGTAACTCAAAAATTGCTATGGCAAGCTTGTTGCTTTCGACAAATCCTAATTCAAGGAGTTCGTTTAGAATACCAAGCACGAATAAGCAGGGCTTGATAAAACAATGTAGGTGAATCAAAGCCACCTTTGGTGATAATCGATTCAACTTTTTGCGGTGATAACAAAGCGACATTTTGTCCATAGGAGGAGCGGATTTTTTCAATTTCGGCAGCAGGTACTTGAGAAAATTTAAGCATTCGCAGCCAAACTTCCAGCAGGCTTTGATACTCTAAAGTTTCCATATCGCAAGTTAAATCAGAACTCACTAAATAAGCATTAGGATGAAGTCGTGCAGCGATTTGTCTAAAAAAATTGCTTCGCTCACCTTCCTGCATCATGAAATGGGAAACCAGAAGACAGGTTGCTGCATGGAAAGAATTTGAAGTAGGAAGCGAATCGAGATAACCTTGGTGAAAAGTGCAACGAGACGAAATACCGTATTCTTCAGCTTTCCGACGACAAATATCGAGCATTTCTGATGCAGGTTCCACAGCAGTAAATCGCCATTGTGGAAAATTCTGTGCAAGATAAATCATTTCTGCTCCTGTTCCTACTCCAACACAAAGAATGTTTGCATCGGTAGGAAGCTCTGAAAATATTTGGCGGATTAACAGATGAAGTGCATCGCGGATTGGAGCCAAGCGTGCAAATGTTTCATCATAAGACGAAGCACGCTCTTTGTCGAAAGCAATAGCAGGTTCTTGATTTGTCATGATGTTAGTGGTTTTAAGTAGTTATTCTCTAAAATAATGAGAATCATTATCATGATATATCGTAATAATACGATAAGGTAAATATCAATCTTCAACCAAAACCAACCCCACGATTACCTTTAGACCAAATTAACACTTCACCATTTTGACCCCCAGCAGCAATTTTATTACCTTGGGGATGCCATGAAACGCAAGAAAAACCGTTATTAGCACCTTGGAGAACTTGCGCTACTTTTTTGGCTTTTTTCCACAAACAAAGCCAACCGTCAGCACCAGCAGAAGCAAGCATTAAGTTATCAGGTGCAAATTCGATTGCTTCTACAATATTCATGTGATTTTCTAATACAGTAGCGCCCCAACCCGAAGATGCATCATCTTGTTTTTCCCAGACTACTATACCTTCTGCGCTAGAAGATGCGAGTAATGGCTCTTTTTTAGATGTAGTTACTTTTGACCAAGCTAAATGGCGAATTTTACCTGGAAAACCATGCATTAACCAAGGTTCGGCTTGCTTTGCATTAGCAATAAAATCTGTTTGCAATACACAGATAGTTCTATCCATGTTACCCGAAGCAATGTATTTACCATCAGACGACCAAGCCACAGCAACACTAGCCGATGGTATGCTAAATAAATATGGGTCTTCATCCCATTCATCAGAGCGCCAAATTTTTACACCTTGATAACCAGCAATAGCGAGAAATTTACCATCATGACTCCAGTCAATACTCAGTACTGAAGAGTTATCAAAGTTCAAGGTAACAATAATTTCTTGAATGTCTGCATTCCAAACCTGTACGTAACGTCCTAAGCTAAAAGCTAGTAAATTTTTGCAGGGACTCCATGCTAATTTATCTACCCAAGCGGTGGCATTTTCTAAAGTCGTAACAAGTTGATGATTAGAAGTACTCCAAATTCTTACTTTACCATCTTGTCCGCCAACTGCTAAAAACTTTCCATCAGTAGAAAAAGCTAATCCATCAATTGAATTATTAGTGACTTCTTGTAAAGCTATTAATTCATTTTCCATCAAAACTTTTACTTCACCAGCAGCAGAACTCATTGCTAAAGTACTACCATCAGGCGACCAATTTACAACGGTTATATAATCAGAAAGTATGTTGTTCCAATTTAAATCAAAGTCAGTAGATTTTATAGTTTTCATTATCTTAAAAAGAAGTAAGAAGTAAGAGCTTGACCTCACCCCAATAAAGCTGTGCTTTATCTCCCCTCTCCTTATTAAGGAGAGGGGCTGGGGGTGAGGTTTTAAGGTATACATACATAGCTATGATTATTAACCAAAATTAAGCCATACAAGCTAGAAAATCTTTTTTCAACTGATTTTCATCTAAATTACGACCAATAAACACCAGTTCATTCTTACGTTGTTCCCCTTCCTTCCATAAACGGTCCGGTTTCCCATCTAATAACATATGTACTCCTTGGAATACAAACCTCTCATCTTCTCCAGCAATATTTAAAATACCTTTCATCCGGAAAATATCGGGTCCTTTAGTTTGTAATAAATTACTTAACCATTGATTTAATTTAACCCCGTCTAATTCACCTTTTTCCACCAAAGCTATCGAATAAACAGTTTCATCATGTTCGTGAGCATCTTCGCCTAAAAAATCTGGGTCAATTTCCAAAGCTCTATCTAAATCAAAAGCTTTCACCCCTAAAAGCGCATCCATTTCTAACTCAGCATTGCGAGTACGGTAGATTTTTGCCATTGCATTCATTCCCCGTATTCTATTTTCTAATTCTTCAAGTTGTTCTGGGGTTACTAAATCTGTTTTATTAAGTAAAATGACATCAGCAAAAGCAATTTGTTCTTGAGCTTCATCCGCATCCCAATGTTGCCAAATATGCTTGGCATCAACTACCGTTACTACAGCATCTAAATTCAATTTTTCCTGCATATCTTCATCTACAAAGAAAGTTTGAATTACAGGTGCTGGGTCTGCGAGTCCAGTAGTTTCAATTACTAAATGGTCAAATTTATTACGGCGCTTCATTAAATTAGCAATAATGCGAATTAAATCACCACGTACCGTACAGCAAATGCAGCCATTATTCATTTCAAAGATTTCTTCATCAGCATCGATAACCAATTGATTATCAATACCAACTTCCCCAAACTCATTGACTATCACCGCGACTTTCTTACCATGCTCGTGGGTGAGAATCCGGTTAAGTAAAGTTGTTTTTCCCGCTCCTAAATAACCAGTGAGAACGGTTACGGGGACTGTATCTAGTGTTTGAGCAGTCATCTTTATTCTCCCAGACAATGAAAATCATTCTCGTAATATGGTACTGCATTACTTTTAGATAAGAGCTTACTTGAATAATAAAATTTGTAATGCATTACTATATGTGATTCCATTAATCAATTTTTTAATTCCTAATTCACTAACGGAAGAATCACTCTCAGCCTAGAAGGCTGGAGCTACAATTACAAAGCCAACCTGCGTTGGCTAAATTAGGCGCATCTTTATAAAGAAATGGCATTAGTATTTCTCAACAACCGCAAACCACTCAATGTTACCAATACTGTAGAACCTTCGTGTCCAATTACTCCCAAAGGAAGATTGATACCAGTGACAAAATTGGCAATTAACAATAAACCAATGCTGCACAAAGCAAAGATAATGTTTTGTTTGATAATCCTAATTGCACGACGACCGAGATGAATTGCAGCCATTAATTTTTCTAAACGGTCTGCCATTAATACGATATCTGCTGTTTCTAAAGCGATATCGCTACCTGTAGCTCCCATCGCTATTCCCACGGATGCTGTTGCTAGAGCAGGAGCATCATTTATACCATCTCCGACCATTGCAACTGTTTGATATTGTCTTTTTAAGCGACGAATTACAGTTACTTTATCTTCCGGGAGTAATTCGGCGTAAACTTCTGAAATACCCAACTGCTGGGCAATATAGCTCGTGGTTAATTGGCGATCGCCACTGACAACGATAATATTTTGGATACCGATTTTTTTCAAGCGCTGTATAGTTGTTGCAGCTTCAGGACGTATTGTATCTGCAACAGCGATAATTCCTAATATGTTCTCGTTATCAGCAACCCAAACAATTGTTTTACCTTGTGTTTCTAATTTTTGGCTTTTGGTAATTAAATCTGCGGGTAAATCGGAATCCGATTGAATAAATTTAGCATTACCAACTTTTATATCTATTTCCTCAATTTGACAGCTAATACCAAAACCTGTATGAGAAACTGCGTTATTAACAGATGCTAAATGCAAACTTTTATTTTTAGCAGCTTGGACAATTGCTTTACCAATGGGATGCTCCGAATAAACTTCTACCGCAGCAGCAACCGATAGAATTTGGTTTTCATCCCCATCAACTGCGATAATATCGAGAACTTGGGGTTCTCCAGTGGTGAGAGTTCCGGTTTTATCAAAAGCAACTGCTTTAACTTTACCTACCAATTCTAAAACTGCTCCTCCTTTAAATAAGATACCCCCTCGCGCTCCATTAGCAATTCCCGATAATAATGCAGGCATGATAGCAGCCATTAACGCACAAGGAGAAGCCACTACTAAAAAAATTAAAGCTTTGTAAATAGTTGTTTCCCAGTCCCAATTAAAAATAAAAGGTGGTAAAACCGCTAATAAAATACCGCATACTACTATTACCTTGGCGTAATTGCGCTCTAAATTTTCTACAAATATTTGAGATGGTGGTGCTTCGGTTTGAGCTTGCTTTACTAAGCGAATTACTCTTTGAATTAAACTACTTTCCGGTGCTTTGTGAACTCTGAGTATCAAAGCTCCCGTACCGTTGATAGTTCCTGCAAAAACTTCATCATCAACAGTTTTTTCTACAGGTAAAGATTCTCCAGTGATAGAAGCTTCGTTAAGATTGCTCGCACCTTGAATAATCAGAGCGTCGGTAGGAATCAACTCTCCCGGTTTAACCAAAATTTCGTCATTTATAGCTAATTTATCAATAGCAACCTGTCTTTCCTCACCATGAGATATTAGCCTCGCAGTATCCGGTGTCAATCCCATCAAACTGCTAATAGCGTTATTTGTTCTCTGCATAGCGTAACCTTCCAACGCACCACTAATAGCAAAAATCAGAATCAACACCGCACCATCAACAATCAAATGATATTCCCGTCGCCAAAGTCCTAAAAATGCAGCCCCCAAAGCTGCGACTATCATCAATAAATCAACATCGAATTCTTTTTCTTTAAATAGAGTCGTCAATCCTTCTTTGGCACTTTCGTAACCCCCAATCACATAAGCTGCACAGAGAATAAGTAAAGCCAATCCAATCCAACTAAACTGCAAACACAACCAACCGAAGAGTAAAAGTACAGCACAGATAATTGCTGCTACAGCATCTGGGTGTTCCGAAATCAAGTTTCTAAAATCAATTTTTCTCAAGGAATAACTAGTCATAGTTCAGAATCAGCGAATAAATGTGATTTTCACTCTAAACCTTGACATTAATGTCAATGTCAATCGATTTTGGATTTTAGATTTGGGATTTTGGATTAAAGTTAGTCTTTGTAGGTTGGGTTAAGCGAAGCGCAACCCAACATCTGTGTTGGGTTTCACTCCGTTCAACCCAACCTACGAACTGTCTCATAAGTTTTGATTAGTTCGTAGTTGCGCGGTCTTCGCCAAATATGTAGCATCAGAAGGTGAATATGTTACTGCTACAAACTTTGACCCCTCATAATTAATGGAAAAAACCATTAGATTTAATAGTTAGTAAAAGTTTTTAGCAATTACTTTTGTTGGTAAATAAAGTTTCAAAGGATATTGCTTAAACTGTTGAAAACCATATCTTTGGTAAAAGCTCACAGCATTTTCATCTATTGCTTCTACTATTACGGCTAAGGATGCAATTTGTGTCGTAGCGTCTAACACTCTTTTAAGAGCATCAATTAAAATCAACTCACCCATACCTTTACCTTGATAGGCTTGAGAAACAGCAAGACGACCTAATAAAGTCGCGGGTAGTAATGGATAGCGCGGCAGGGTTTTGGCGAAGCTTTCATCTAAACTAGCGACATCTACTGTATACGAAGAAAGTGTGTAGTAAGCAATAATGTCAACATTAGGAGAATCAATTAAAACAAAAACCGTACAAACTTTTTTTTGGAGTTCTTGAGATGCTTGCTTGCGTATATAGTTGTCTAAACTATCATTTCCACTAACAAACGCCGAACGATTATGCTTCTTTTTATCAAGTAACTCAATCGTTAATACCATTATTTTCTATTACTTGCTTGTAGCGTGAAGTTGCTTGTTTGAGATGATTAGAAGGCTGGGGTGGATTTAAAATCGCTTCTACAAAAGCTTGTGCATCCTCTGTACTCAATTTTAAGGTTTGCTGCTGTTCGATAACTTGACAAGCAGCAGCTTGAACGCTGGCAATAACAAAATCTGTTAAAGTTACTCCTTGTAAATCAGCTGCTTTCTGCCATAAAGCTTTTATTTCTGGTTTAACACGAGCTTCTAAGCGAGCCATTGATTTCGGAACGTTAGGATTACTCATAAAAGATGTAAGATAAGTTGATTCTTATATTGTATACGGCATTTTGCCGTATCGATATGGTTATAAGCTAAACCTTGACCTTAACATCAATGTCAAGGTTTAAAATATTTGTATGACTCAAAAATCTGAAAACAATACCGCTCACATGAATCCGAGCGAAAATATAAAAAACCAATACCTAACAATCAAACAGCTAACTCAAGAAGTTGGTGGTGGTTTGACTCCCCGAATGGTGAGACATTATCACAAGTTAGGTTTATTACCTGAAGCAGAACGCTCTGAAGGTAACTATCGCCTTTATACCGATAAAAATGTGCAATATTTGCGGCGAATAGTCGCACTGAAATCACAGGGTTTTCAACTAGACCACATTCAAAAATTATTAGCCAATAATCCCGAACCGGACAATTTAGATAACTTAACTGCTCAACTACAGCAGCAATATCAATCTGTCATCGAACAATTATCACGATTGCGAAAAACAGCATCCGCTTTAGAAGGTTTGTTAGGTAGAGATAAACATTGTCAACATATCCAAGCAGAAGCACTCGCACAATTACAACATTTAGAAATAGAATCTAGTTTGGGGACTAAAAAATTAGAAAAACTCTGGGAAGGTTTAGACGCAGCTGTAGAAGCTCATCCGGAAGACTTCGACGAATCGTTACAGCAGTTGTTACCAGATTTATCAAACAGAAATGAAATTGAAAGGGATTTACTTAGCTCCCTTGTATTAGCTTCTGGTGATGTAAGTTTAGTAGACTTTATCCGATTGAGTCGCAGCGCTATAGCTTCATCAAGAAATGCTCTGAAAAATAACTGTGAAATAGTTGTAGACATTCCCCCTGTTTCTGCTGCTCTCGACCATACCAGAACAGCGCATTTAGGTACAAAAGTCAATATATTAATAAATGACCCTCATGTTTACACTGCTTCAGAAGCCGAAAACCAATTTTGGCAACATCAAGAATGGCGCGAGGGTTTAGAAAAGTTAACTCCTGGCTGTATTTTAATTATCGGTTACGCGCCATCAGTATTAATATCTGCTTTAAAACTCGTCGAACAAAAACTGCTACAACCTTCTTTAATTATCGGAATGCCCATCGGCTTTAGCCATGCTCCAGCAGCCAAACGTCGGTTAATGGCTTCTGGTGTAGATTATATTACCACCGTTGGCACTATTGGCGGGGGCTTATTAGCTGCTGTAGCGATTAATAGTTTAATGGAGTCTTTGATTGAGAAACCCGATTGTCATTGTTATTTGGGGAAAGGGGATTAATTGGAAACGGGAGCATCCCAATGCAGGAGAATTTACCAAAATATTAATTGTCATTGCGAATGGAACGAAGTGGAATGAAGCAATCGCAACAGCTAGACTTTGCGATTGCTTCGCTTCATTTCATTACGCTCGCAATGACGAATTATGTTTTTACACATTTGATGCTCTCATTATAAACAGCCATAAAAGTCTCGTTCCAATTCAAGCAGAAACCCAGATGATATAAGACTTTGACAGATTGGAATACCAAATAGGTAAGAGAAGAAGAGAGCAAAAAACTTAGTTAGCAGATTTTTTTCGCGAACCTAACTTTTCCAATACCCTCTAAGATAAATTACTGATTTGAATATAGAGGCTCTTAAGTTAGGTTAGTATTCTTTATTATTTTTATGTACGTCTAAATCCTATTTGATATAGAATGTAGCGAATATAGATATTGTTTTTATATTGTTCTTATGTAAAAGCACTGGAAATATAATCACTAGTAAATTATTTCTTTTCAAAGTGAGTTGATTAGTAGACATAGGAAATACTTAATTCACTAAGAAAATTGAAGATGGCATGATTTTTTCCTTTTAATCCTGACAAATCTAAATAGATAAATTTATCTTTGGTTTGTAAGTCAAGGGAATATATATAATGATGTCGGAAGAACAATCAATATTTAATAATCAAACTTTAGATACATCTTTAAATCAGCATTTAGATAATCCATTAGAGCCTTTCAAAACGGGTTCTACAGAATTTGGTTCAGACCAAATGATGCATTTAACAGGTGAGAATCTAATTGATGCGTTGGAAAACCAAGGGGATTATACTGCTGAAAATATTTCAGATGTTGGTAATATATTTAATCAGGTAATTTCTTCCACCGGAAATACTTTAACTCCATTAGCTAATCATTCTAATATTGATGAAATTCTGGGAACATCATTTGGTATTAATTCTAATCATGAGATTGCAGATGATTTAATTACTAATGGTCGTAGTAGTAGCTATGGCAGCATTATTAATGACGTAGTACAGGAAGTACAAGCGTCATTACAAGGATTTGCAGCAAGTTCAGATTTTACGGCTTCGATGAATACAGCCTTCGGTACAAGTTGGGATACGAAGACTGTATCTGAGCTACAGCAAAGCTGGTTGAAAGGAAATTTTGGTGATTTACCCCAAATAAAAATATCTAGGGATTTAGATGTAGTTGGTGCAAATGGTGCTTATGCAAATAAGACCGATACTATCTATTTGTCTCAAGGTTTTGTCGAACAAAATGCTGGTAATATTGACGGAATTAAAAGTGTTTTATTAGAAGAGATTGGACACGCGGTTGATTCTCGGATTAATTCTGTTGATGCTGCTGGGGATGAAGGGGATATTTTCCAAAAAATGGTTCAAAAACAATCTTTGAACGCAATTGATTTATCTATCATGAAAGCGGAGAACGATTATGCAACCATTAATATTGACAGTGAAAGTTTGACAATTGAAATGTCAGAGGTTGAAGAGGAGTTTGAAGGGAAGGTTGAGGCGATCGATTTTAACAATCGACTTTATCAAACTGTGCGTGGTAAAAAAGATGATGGAGTGTATACTCGCTACAGTTCTGGTGGCAACTGGACGAACTGGGAACTTAATGGTGGGACTTTGGATGCACCTGAGTTAGAGGTATTTAATGGTCGTCTTTACCA
>JAHCMI010000119.1 GCA_019192545.1 Rivularia sp. MS3
TTTTTTTAAAAGAGAGTTTATAACCCCGCACAATTAATGTGGTGGAGTACTATTACTCAACCACATAAGTTATGAGGGGTAACACCAATTTCATTGCGAACAAGATTAATCCTTCTTATCCTCTTTCTCTGTGCCCTCTGCGCCTCTGCGGTTTTTTTTAAAAGAGAGTTTATAACCCCGCACAATTAATGTGGTGGAGTACTATTAGTCAACCACAAAAGTTTTGCGGGGTAAAACAATGAAAGAAGGTAGGTTGGGTTGAACGGAGTGTAAGCGAAGCTTTCTCGAAGAGTAACCCAACACCAGCGTTGGGTTCCGCTTCGCTTAACCCAACCTACGGAGCGACTTTATAACCCCTCAAAATTAATGTGGTGAAGTACTATTGGTCTGTCCCGTTAATTCTGATGGGTGTATCGTGAAAACAAAAAGTTCTTTCTTCCCCTGCTCCCCCTGCCTGCCCCACCCGTTAATTTTAATGGGACAGACCACTAACTTTTAACCCAGATATAACCCAATTCTCAATTTCTCAAATTGTTCTTTAAATCAAACCCACAACTCCTTAATACGATAAAATTATTAAAAAATATTAAGGCTGTATCTAAATGAATTTCCTTCTGTCTACCCTGGGAATTATCCTAGGAATTATAATTATCAGCACCGTAGTATATCTATTATCTGCTCGTCGCTATCAATCATCTGACTCAGTAGCCAATTCCTACGATGAATGGACGGATGATGGTATTTTGGAATATTACTGGGGAGAACATATCCATTTAGGACATTATGGTTCACCTCCAACAAACAAGGATTTTTTAACAGCTAAATACGATTTTGTGCATGAAATGGTGCGCTGGGGTGGTTTAGATAAATTATCTTCCGGTACCACTGTTTTAGATGTTGGTTGTGGAATTGGAGGAAGCAGCAGAATTTTAGCGAAAGAATACAATTTTGATGTCACCGGAGTTACTATCAGTCCCCAACAGGTGAAACGAGCAACTGAATTAACTCCCGAAGGTGTCAGCGCTAAATTTCTGGTAGATGATGCGATGGCTCTTTCTTTTCCCGATGCCAGTTTTGATGTAGTCTGGTCAATAGAAGCTGGGCCACATATGCCGGATAAAGCAGTTTTCGCTAGGGAATTGATGCGAGTAGTTAAACCTGGTGGAATACTAGTTGTAGCCGACTGGAACCAAAGAGATGACCGTCAGATTCCTTTGAATTTCTGGGAAAAGCCTGTTATGCAACAGTTATTAGACCAATGGTCGCATCCTGCTTTTTCCAGTATAGAAGGTTTTTCCGAACTGTTGGAAGCAACCGGTTTTGTGCAAGGGGAAGTAATAACAGCAGACTGGACAAAAGAAACACTTCCATCTTGGTTTGATACAATTTGGCAGGGAATCATTAAACCTCAAGGATGGATGCGTTTTGGGGTTCGTGGTTTTATTAAATCAGTGCGGGAAGTACCGACAATATTGTTAATGAGGTTAGCATTTGGTACCGGACTTTGTCGATTTGGAATGTTTAAAGCAATTAGAGGTAATTCAACATCAAAATCGGCTGATGTTTCGAGTCAAGTTGCTCAAGTTTAATTAATTGATGTTCGTAGTTGCGCTACTCTGCGAGAAAGCTATGTTCTATCGGACACGCTACGCTAACCCTTACAGCGCTTTCTATAATAAGTACACAAGCGCAACTACAAACTTCGTAAAAATTCCGCCTTAAATACAAAATGGTTCAAACAGCACCACAATTTATCACGGTTGATGAGTTTATTGCCAACTACGGCGATAATGAAAGTTATGAGTTAATCGACGGGGAATTATTTGAAATGGAACCAACGGGATTCCACGAACAAGTATGTGCATTTACTGGAAGAAAATTAAACGTACAAATTGACCAATACAATCCAAATTATTTTATTCCCCATCGATGTTTAATTAAGCTATTGGGAACAGAAACTGCTTTTCGTCCCGATTTAATTGTATTAGATAAAAATCAACTTGCAAACGAACCATTATGGAAGCAGGAACCTGTAATTACTTCAGGAAATTCAATCAAGCTAATAGTTGAAATAGTTAGTACAAACTGGCAAAATGATTATGCAAGAAAAGTAGAAGATTATGCACTTTTGGGTGTACCTGAGTACTGGATTGTAGATTATCTTGGTGTCGGTGGAAGAGAATATATTGGTAAACCAAAACAACCTACAATTACAATTTGTGATTTAATTGGAGATGAGTATCAGAGAAAATTATTTAAACGTCAAGATATTTTAGTTTCCAAAATTTTTGCTCAACTTCAACTTAGTGCAAATCAAATTTTTGAATTTGTTGGGAAAATATAAATAGTTTAATTAAACCCAATTCCCAATTTCCAATTCCCAATTACCTATTTAAAACATCTCTTTTATGTTCGGGTGCAGCAGCAATAGCACCTACTTCTTGAATTAATTCATCGGAAATTCCTAATTCTTTCAAAGTTATGACAAAATTCTCTATAACAGCGTCAAAATGTTCGCTATTTAATCCCATTTCTTCAACCAAATGCTTGTGAGCTTTTCTAATTGTTTTCCCATCGTATACAGAAGAACCACCGAAAGCATAAGTTAAAAAATCCTTTTGATGTCCTCGCTGTTTTTCCATATCAACGTTATCAAAAAATTGCTTGATTCGCTCGTCGTTTAAAACGTGTTTGTAAAACTTATCAACAGCGATATCAACAGCATCTTTTCCACCTAATTTTTCATACAAAGTCGTCATAGTTTCAAATTTTAATATACCGTAGGGTGTGTTATGGCGCGACAAGCAATTATAATTATCAAAAACAATACATTATTCGCTTCTACCTAACGCACCATTTTAATATAAAAAATCTATTTTTAATTAATTAACTATAATTAAGAGAAAATATTTTTTATAATACATAATGCACTGCTTTATTATTAAAAACTATGAATTTTAAATATCCTCAAAGTATATCAGAATGCCGTAACGTAAACGACTTTAGAAATTTAGCGAAAGCAAAATTACCTGCTCCCATATTTCACTATATAGATGGTGCGGCTGATGATGAAGTAACTTATAGAAGAAATACCAAAGCCTACGAACAATGTGATTTAATTCCTAATGTTTTAGCAGGAGTTGAGGACGTAGATACTTCTGTGGAAATAATGGGCATGAAAATCGATATTCCGATGTTTTGTTCTCCCACAGCATTACAAAGATTATTTCATTACGACGGAGAAAGAGCGGTTGCGAAAGCAGCAGAGCAATATGGAACTTTATTTGGTATTTCAAGTTTGGGAACGGTGAGTTTGAAGGAGATTGGTAAAACAATTTCTACACCCAAAATGTTTCAATTTTATTGTCACAAAGACAAAGGTTTAAATGATGCGATGATAGAAATGTGTCGAGATGCAAATTTTGATGCGATCGCGCTTACTGTCGATACAATAACTGGAGGAAACCGAGAACGAGATTTATGGACGGGATTTACTACTCCCCCGAAACTTACACCTAGTAGTTTAATCAGCTTTGCTTTACATCCTAATTGGTCTTTGAATTATTTATTCCGAGAACAATTCAGCTTACCGCAATTAGAGCAACATGTGAATAAAGGAAGCAATGTCGCGGTATCGGTGGGTGATTATTTAAGTACCATGCTGGATCAATCAATGGATTGGGAAGATGCTGAGGAGATTAGAAATAAATGGGGTAAAAAGTTTTGTCTCAAAGGTGTGATGAGCGTCGAAGATGCAAAAAAAGCAGTTGATATCGGAGCCGATGCAATCATGGTATCAAATCATGGCGGAAGACAGTTAGACGGATGTATATCTCCTTTCGAGCAGTTAGCGGAAATTGTTGACGCTGTAGGAGACAAAATTGATGTGATTTGCGACGGTGGTATCAGAAGAGGAAGCCATGTTCTCAAAGCTTTGTCGGTTGGAGCAAAAGCTTGTTCCGGTGGAAGATGGTATTTATATGCTTTAGCTGCTGGCGGGCAATCTGGAGTTGAAAAAGCTATTTTTAATATGAGGAATGAAATTGAGAGAGATATGAAATTGATGGGGATTACAAAACTTTCTCAGTTGTCGAGAAAAAATATAAAATTTAGGTGATTGATAACCTCACCCTTAATCCCTCTCCTTATTAAGGAGAAGGAAATAAGAAATAGAGAAAATTGAATGAAAGCAGATATGAAATTAATGGGAATTACAAAATTATCTTAGTTGTCAAAAAAGAATATAAAATTTAGATGATAGTAATAATATCACCTCACCCCGCTTCCGGCTTCCCTCTCCTTGTTAAGGAGAGGGACTGAGGGTGAGGTTTCAAGATATGAATTATACGAGTATTTTAAAAATGGATAACAAAGAATCATTAATCCCGTTAAAAATTGCCGTAATGACTGTTTCCGATACTAGAACCGAAGCTGATGATAAATCTGGGAAAATATTAGTTGATAGTTTAACAACAGTAGGACATGAATTAGCTGAAAAAATAATCGTACCCGATAATATTTACCAAATTCGTGCGGTTGTATCTGGTTGGATTGCCGATGAATCAGTTCAAGTAATTTTAACAACTGGTGGTACGGGAGTTACCGGAAGTGACGGTACACCAGAAGCAATTAAACCTCTTTTGGACAAAGAAATTGCGGGATTTGGCGAGATATTTCGGATGATTTCTTATCAGGAAATAAAGACTTCTACAATTCAATCTCGCTGTTTGGCTGGTGTTGCGAATGGTACCTATATCTTTTGTTTACCGGGTTCTTCAGGAGCTTGTAAAACTGGATGGGAGATTATTAAAGAACAGTTAGATTCTCGCAATCGTCCCTGTAATTTAGCTCAGTTGATTCCGAGATTAAGGGAATAGGGAATAGGGAATAGGGAAGTGGGTATTGTAATTCTATAATCAGTAGCTTGAGTTACGCTTTTCTTAAGTTAAATTTGTAAATCACTAATTTAAAATATTTTATGCGCTGGTTATTTCAACTAATAATTACTATCTGGTTACTTTTTATTTGGTTAATACTATTCCTAATTAACTTGAATAAATACACAGACTTAAACATTCTTGATTGCGATACGGACGCAGAAATTATATTCAAACTATTTATAATTTTACTCTGGTTAACAACAATAATTATTTGGGGGATAAATTTAATTACCAAGTACCGCTATCAACGCAAACCTTTATTGTTTATTGGTAGTTTATCTATTGTTCTTTCTATTGGATTTATTCCTGAGTTTGTTGCTTTGATTAAATATGATGCTGAAGTTATCAAGTTTTGTGCTTAACAATTTGAATTAGAAAGGAAAGTTTGTAGGTTGGGTGAAGGCTCAAAACACTTGAGATAATAACTAAATCATTATAGTAAGCCGTAACCCAACATTTCATTTTCGGAATCAACTAATTAATTTTCCTATTCTTTATTATGCAAAATTCGGAAGAATTAGTTCAATTAAATATACAACATTATAGTTATAGGCAAGATTTAGATTCTTTACTGAATATAGTTAACACAATATCTTTTTCTGAGTTTGAGACAATTCTTTGTAAATTACTTCAATCACAAGATAGAGAAATAGTTTCAAATACTTGTTTTACAATTCGAGATTTAATAGTGTGTTACAGCAATCGTTATGATGAATTTGCTGAATTTGGAAAAAGGTATCCAGAATCTTTAATAGTAAAAACTCTTGAGAGCTTACTATTTTCTAAGAATCGCTATACTGTTCTTGATGCTATCTATACTTTAGGAAAAACTTGTAGCTATAGCAGCATTCCGGCTTTGAATAAAGCTTTCTATCATCTCAAAGATATCGACCCTTTTATTTTATCGAGATTATTTTGTGAAATGATTTGGCTAGGGCTAGAAAACTTTTGGGAATTGATTTATTCTATGATATCTAGCGAAAATGAATTTACCAGATGGGCTGCTGTTCAAGAATTTCCAGCATTTATTGAAAAAGATGGTGAAGAGAAAAGTGTTTTATTAGATGAGAAGTACAAGTATTTAGAGCGTTTAAAGCAAGATTCTAATAAATTTATCCGAATACAAGCCGAGCATAGATGCAGGATGATAGAATTTCAGACAGTCAAAGAAGAATTATCAAAGAAAGAACAAAATAAAAGAAGAAAGGAATTAGAAAAAGAATATGATTCGATACTCAATTTTGAAACTTTATCAAGAATTTTTCAAAACTATCTGAGTTATAAAAAATTAAATAATTATACGCTAACTCAATTACAAGATTTTTTTGATTATTATATTTTCTTTACAGGTTTCTATCGAATATAAAATTTATTTCAAAAGAAACTAAATTAGGAATAACCGCAACAGGTATATTTTCCTGTAAAGTGCTTGTACACTGATTAATTATGAAGGCAATAATAAGGCTTTGAGTGTCACTAACCAACCAGATATTGTGACAATTGCGCCCAAAAATTTACATTGATAAAATTTGATGTACAAACTTAACAGTCATCGAACCTTCTCCGACAGCGGAGGCTACTCGTTTAATTGAATCAAAACGGACATCACCGGCGGCGAAAATTCCTGGTTGAGAAGTTTCGAGTAGAAAAGGTTGACGGTTGAGTGCAGGTATATCTTGATTGCTTAAGTGCATACCTGTTTTAATGAAACCTTTTTCGTCGGTGGCTATATCACCAGGAAGCCAATCAGTACAGGGGATAGCTCCGACAAAAATAAATACTCCTGCAACTTTAACTTCTTGTTTTGATTGGGTTTGATTGTTAGTAATTTCTACTGCTTCGAGACAATCTTCACCCATCATTTTAGTAACTTCTGTATGAGTCAAAAGCTGAATCATGTCGCTTTGTTCGATGCGATCGCTAAGGTAAGCTGACATGCTATGACTCAGACTATCACCTCGAATCAACAGTAAAACTTTCTCGACATATTGGGAAAGGAAAATAGCGGCTTGCCCTGCGGAGTTGCCACCGCCGACAATTATAATGACGCGATCGCGACATAGTTCGGCTTCGACGGCAGTTGCACTATAATAAACCCCGCAGTCTTCAAATTCTTCGCATCTATCTACGGGTAAGCGTTTATATTTGACTCCAGTAGCAATTACAACACAGCGGGCAGTTACTTGTTCTTCGCTGGCTAATTTAATTAGTTTATAGCCTTGCTGAGATTCTAATCCAACGACTTGAGCAGGGCTGGTAATTTGCGCTCCGAATTTTTGAGCTTGCAGTAAAGCCCGGTTGGCTAAATCGGTTCCCGAAAGACCTAAAGGAAAACCCATATAGTTTTCAATTTTGGAACTACAGCTAGCTTGCCCCCCTGGTGCGGTTTTTTCTAAGACTATAGTTTTCAATCCTTCCGAGGCACCATAAACCGCAGCGGCTAAACCTCCTGGCCCGGCTCCGATAATTGCTAAGTCGTAAACTATATCTTCTAATGTTTTTCTAATTCCTAAAACTTTCGCTAATTCTGTATTCTCGGGATTTTTGAGGACTGAATTATTATCAAGCAGTACAATCGGGGTTTCTTCGCGAGCAATTTCAAACTGTTTGAGCAACTCGTCAACAGTGCGATCGCTTTCTAAATCAATCCAGGTGAAGGGAATTTTGTTTTTAGCGAGAAAATCGCGCAGTCGCAAGGTATCGCGGGCATATTTGGAACCAATTACTTTTAATCCCGCATACTCGGAAGATTCTAAAAGCTGTCTGCGAGTCAAAAAAGCTTGAAGAATACAGTCGCCAAGTTGGGGAATTTCTTTAAGAATGCGTTTGAGGTCGTCATTAGAAACCTGATAAACTTCGCAATCAGTAGCAGCAACCGCACTTACAGGGGAAGGTCTACCCGTAAGCATAGAAATATCACCTGTAAATTCTTTTTCTTCGTGAACGGTAACGGTTTTTTGCTTGCCTGTAGAGCGTTCGACGATTTCTACTTTACCTTTCTTAATTACAAAAAACTTAAAATCACTATCTCCGGCACTGAAGAGTTTTTCACCTTGCCGAAAACTTTTTAAACTAGTAAATTTATCTAAAGCCGATAACTGCTTGTCCGTAAGCTGCACAAAAGCAAGCTGCTCTAGGTTATCTTTAGTCATGATTTTAGTTTTGCAGATGCATCTGTTAGTTTACCATCAAGGCATCTCTCTTAACTATCAAATAGTGATAGTTGAATTGTTTGTTTAGCACTATCAAGATTTGACAGCGAAAGACCTAACAATCGAATACTGCGATTTTCTAGTTCAATGCTGCTAAGTAAAGCTTTTGCCGAGCTAATAATTGCATTTAAATTATTGAATGAAACAGTCAAAGTTTTACTGCGAGTGATTTGTTGATAATCAGAAAATTTCACTTTGAGCGTTATAGTTCTGCCACTAGTTTGATGCCTTTCTAATCGCTTTTTCAAAGTTCGAGCAATTTGTTCGAGTTCGCGCAATATAGATGTTTTATCGTTTAAGTCTTCAGCAAAAGAATTCTCAGCACCGATTGATTTGCGAATGCGGTTTGGTTGTACTGCTCGGTTATCTTTACCTCTGGCAATGTTGTAGTAATAATTGCCTGCTTTGCCAAAATACCGTATCAAAAATTCAAGTTGACGCTCTTTTAAATTGGCACCATTATGAATACCTAGTTTTTTCATTTTAGAAGCTGTAACTTTACCAATACCGTGAAATTTTTCAATCGGTAACTTTTCTACAAATTCCTGAGCTTGTTCTGGTAAAATCACCGTCATCCCATTAGGCTTATTGGTTCCAGATGCCATTTTCGCTAAAAACTTATTAATAGAAACACCAGCGGATGCAGTAAGGTTAGTTGCTTGAAATATTTCCTTTCTAATTAAACGAGCCACTGTAGAAGCATAAGCAATATTTTGTTTATTTTGAGTGACATCAAGGTAAGCTTCATCGAGAGCAACCGGTTCAAATACATCCGTGTAGCGTTTAAAAATATTATGAATTTGAGCCGATATTCCTTGGTAAATATCAAACCGGGGGCGCACGAAAATCAACTGCGGACATTTTGCAACGGCAAGTTTTGAAGGCATCGCCGAATGAATGCCAAACTTTCTTGCTTCATAACTTGCTGCCGATACCACACCCCGCTGATTGGCAGAACCTCCAACTACCAAAGGTTTACCTTGATATTCGGGATTGTCTCGTTGTTCTACCGATGCATAAAAAGCATCCATATCAATGTGAATGATTTTCCTAATCTGGCTCACCCTATCACTTAAATTAAAATAAATTTATCGGTATAATTGTACTAATTATTTTGGTTTTTGCAACTTTTTCCCTCTCCTTAATAAGGAGAGAGATGTCCGCAAGGACAGGGTGAGGTTTCGGATGTATCTAACTCTTGCACTATTCTCATTAAGTAGGTTGGGTTAATCTCCGCGCAACCCAATACCCGAGTTGGGTTACACTTCGTTTCACCCAACCTACGATTATCAATTAGGAACGCATAAATTAAGGCTCCGCTTTAATTGAAAAACGAGGCAGAGCCTCGTGAATTGCATTTCTAGTCGAAAACTAGGAACAAGAAATTTTAATTTTAACCTTGATTTATTGGCAAATACAGAACAACTACGAACTATTCAGATGCGGAAATCTGACTTGTAGTTTGACAGCAATTAATAAGAGGATAATTTGCGAAACTATCTAAATCTTCCGATTTGAGCAAACTTTCCCAGCCTGCCATCAATGAAGCATTTTGAGGTTTGCTCAAACGAAGCTCTGCTAAAGCTGTCAGGGAATCGTACCAAATCCCTTTTTCGGCGTAAAGGGCTGCTCGTTGTAGAGGTGTTGCTGAAGCAAGACGCTGTGTGAAAGTCGAGTCTAGTTTAGTTCGTTGAATCCATCCATCAACAGCTTCTAATTGTTCTGGTTTTTCTGGACTACACTTATATTTTACTTTCAAAAACCAATGGTAATTAGTTTTGTCCGCTTGCAGTGGTTTAATAGCTTTATTTGTCGAAACGCTAATGATTCCAGGTTTGTCTGGTTTATTTAATAAAGTCCTATATACAGTTTTACTTGGTTTTTGAGACTCATCTTTGATCACAAATTCCATCTTTGTAATAGATGATTTATCGTAAGGTACAAAAAACCAAAAAGTAGGATAATTGCTGGTTGTTAAACCCCAAATTTTAGTTACTGGAATACTGTCCCCTTGCACTTTAATAGTTTCTTCGTAGTCGGGAACCAATGCCATTACAGATTGCGTATCGCTACCGCATCCCCTACTAGCTGCTGCTCCACGGTTTCCCGCACCACTCCGATTCGGTGGCGGTGGTGGTGCAGTAAAGCTAATTGAGCTACTGCTTGAACTCAATGATTGTGCTTTGATTGCTTTATAGAAAGTTAGATTAACTAAAATACTTGCCAATAAAGCCGCAGTAATTTTAATTTTTTTCCAATTAGTTTTCATAGTTAGTTATTAGTTATTAGTTATTAGTTGTTACGGACTTATGCAATTATCAAAACACTCGGATGGTGCGTGACACCACAAGTCTTGTTATTACGTTGAAAATTGATCTAAGTGTCACAGCACCCTACAACTGCTCACTGTTAACTGTTCACTGTTCGCTGTATGTCCCTTCGGGACACGCTTCGCTAACACTGTTCGCTGTTAACTGTTTAAACACTACCGTAGTACCTGCTAAACCTATGGCAGCAGGGACTAGAGGAACCCAACAGCCATTGGAAGTTAATAAAATCAGACTGCTACCATATAAAATAATTAATCCTACTCCAACTCCTAATATTAAATAAATCGGTTTTCGTAAATACCAAGCCAGCAAACCACCAGTAAATGACCAACCAAAAACCCAAATTGCTTCACTCCATATCGGCAAACTCCATAATAAAGGTCGTCCGTTCAATGCAGCACTCAGTAATTGACTTACCATCTGCGCTTGTAGAATAACTCCCGGTATGGTTTTTGCTTTTCCTTGTTCGCTATAGGGAGTCAAAGAATAATCTTTAAAAGTATGTGCGGTGGTACCAATAAGAACTATTTTACCTTCGACTGCTTGAGGGTTTAGTTTACCTGCTAGCACATCACCTAAAGTAATTTGTCGAACGATGTTTTCTGGGGATGGAGAATGACGGTAATTTAGTAATATTTGGTGCCCGAGGGCATTAATTCCCTGATATCCTCCGGTACGGGTTTCTAAAAGTTTGAATTTGAGCTTACCTAATTGCCATGTATGTTTATCGGGAAACTCTAAATTAATCCCTTTACCCTGAAGATAGCGTAAAGCTAATTGCACGCTCAAAGCATAGTAAGTATTACATGCAGAAGCAGGAGGAGGATCTAACGATAAATAATGCCGACGTACTATGCTATCTGGATCTAAAAGAATATCGCTGAAACCTAAATTATTCTGATGTAGTTCCGGAGGTGGGGCCACACCATATTTACCTTCAGAATTACTAACTTTACAAACTCCTACAAAGCGGCTGTTTTGCATCCGTTTTACTAAGTCAGGATAATCCTTAGAAGCTGGATAATCTCTATATATATCCAAACCAATCGCTGCTGGTTGATATGACTCTAATTTTTCTAACAATTTATGAAGAAATTTATCGGACAGAGAACCTCTTCTTGTTTCTGATTGTTGTGCCCGTACATCGTCTTCAGTTACGCTCACCACCAACAAACGAGAATCTGGTTCTTCGGTGGGACGCATTTGCATTAATCCATCGAATGCTTTCATTTCTAAAGATTGCAGCATTCCCACATATCGGACTCCCATAAGTAATGCGGTAATTGCAATGCTTATAGGAAATATCCATGATAAATAAAGCCATTTAGAACTTGGTTTTTTAGAAGGTTTTTCAGAAGGCTTTTGAGGAATTTCTTCGCGATCGCTTGCCGATAAAGATGCACAAATATCGGTTTGGGTTGTACCTACAGTATATAAATCCTGCCAAGATAAAGGTACTTGGGCAGGGTTTTGACAAATTACAGGTAACCATGTAGCGCAAGGAAATTTATTTTCCAATCCTTGTAACCTTTCCCTAGCTTCTCTTACAGCTAAATATAAAGCTTCTCCCTTGGAAAATGCCTCTAGAAAATGCTTTAAAAATTCTTGCGCGACTGCATCGGGTACGGGTTCGCGCATGACAATGATTTGGGGTATATTTAAATCTGCAAATTCTTTTGCCAACCCTAAACCATCACAAGAGTTAAAAATCGCTAATTGTAAACCTCTGGCAACCGCTTTTTTCAAAGCATACTTTAATTCGCTAATCGTTAAACTTTCAGTTTGATTTATATGAATTTTTCCAGTTTCGTTATCAAGAGTAGCGCTATGTCCGGCAAAAAATAAAATCTGCCAATTCTGCTCCCATAACTGATTATTAATATGCTTGCGTTCAGGTTCTACTAAAAAAGTGATATCTGCGTTCGGTAACTGCTCTAAAATATTGCGATCGGTTTGGGTATCAATTCCCTCGCTGTTACCTAAAATAGCCAATATTTTTACTTTGTCATTATTAAATTCAATTTGATTGACTTGTTCGTAACTACAGGCACTTAAAGCAATTTCAGCTTTGGGATAGCGTTCTAATAAATCCCAAAGATGCCAAGGGAGTTTTTGCAATCGCAAATCCTTGGTTTGGATAAGGATGCGGATATCGTCTTCAGATGTCAGTTTTTCAAGTAATTTCTCGCGGATGGGACGAAAAGAATCGGAAGTTAGCCAATTATTAAAACGTATTTTAAAATCTTCAGTTGCTTGTTGGCACTCTTCCAAAGTAGGAGCTTGATTGGCTTGCTTTGATACACCTTTAACGCGAGATGGTAATCTAAGGTGACGGTAAATAGATTGCCATCGGAAATAATAGTTTGTAATTTCAGGATTGGGAGGAAGGCTACCGGTGATTTCCGTACTAGCACGAGCGTTTTCGTCACCTATTTGCAGGATAACGGGGAAGCCTCGTTCAAAGTCCCCTTCTCCCAACTTTAAGATGACTAGTTTGTTCATAAGTATTTTTTCGCATGTAATAGCAATCCCATTCTCAAAATATAGTGTAGATTACCTAGTCTTGGCTAGAATGTTTGCAATTACTTAACATTCCCAGGAGTAAGGTTTAATGGAATTTGATTTAAGGAATTAAGGTTGAAGGTTGAAGGTTGGAGTAAAGGGTTAGAGGTTGAAAATTATTTCTAAACCCTTTACTTTATTTCCTTATCAAGCAAACTTAACTAAAAGAGGAATTGCATCAATCATTGAGGTGATAAAATCTTGAAGATCAAATTCTTTGAGAGCTTTAAATGCATCCTTTAAATCGCTACCACCTTCAATTAAGTCGAAACTTTCATAAAAAGCTTCTATCAAATTACCTTCCTTAACAGCAATCGCTGCTTCAGCTAAGGATTTACCATCTTCAAAGTCAGCTAAATTAAACCCAGTAGTAAGTGCTTCGAGATAATTTCCTGCTTTCAAATCATCAATAATACTTAACCATTCTTGTGCATTTTTAAACTGTCCTAAAGTAAGTACATCCGATAATGCATCAAGATATTGTCCTTCTTTGACTGCCCAAATTGTATCAGCCCATTGAGTAACCTTATCAAATCCTAATTCGGAAAGTCCTTGCTCTATTGCTTGACGAGCTTTTGCAACGTTCTCATCTCTCAAATCCTTAATCCAATCGCTGTTAAGATACTTTTGGGCATCATTACCAGCTAATGCAATTAAATGGTCGGCAACTTGATTGTAATTACCATCTTTAACAGCACCAGCAACCTTAATAAAGGTATCAGCTTTGGCTTGGTCAATATTAAGAGAATCTAAACCAACTAACTCCAAACCAGCTTCTAGCGCTCCTTGATAGTTCTTATCAATAACATCCCAAGCAATATCAACAAATTCCTGAGCGTTATCAAAGCCAATTGTACTCAAAGCTGCATCAATTGCATTTTCCCAATTACCTTTTTCCATAGCCCATGCTACAGAAACGAAAAGCTCGGAAACTGTTTTACTAACACCCAAATTATTCAAACTTTCCGATACAGCACCCTTGTAATCGCTATCTTTCAATTCCCAAAATACATCAACTACAAAATCAACCATTTTGGGAGTTATAACATTTGATGCACCATAAAAACCAAGGGCTGAATCTATTGATGATTTTAATACAGCTTTTTCGTCTCCCTGTATCGCATTTACAATACCTTCAATTGCACCCACAGCAGTACCAACTACCGGTACTCGCTTAAGTATATCTACGACATCATCAGTTACTACTTTTTCAATATCTTTACCAATGTTTTCAACTGTATCTACAAATGTATCTAATACTTTAGAAACACCTAAAGTCGATTTTGAATCGTCGTAGAGTTTTTCAACTTTATTTCCAATTGTTCGGACTTGTTTGGCTGTATCATTAAAAAAGTCAGTGACTGCGCTTTCTGTAACTATCCACTTTGCTTTCCAATGACCTACACCTGCGGCTGATTTTAAAGCACCTACGGTTGTCCAGTAGCTAGCACCTTCATGTCTTAATAAATTAGCTAAATTTCTGTTACTCGGTTTATGTCCGTTATTGACCAAACCGCGAGCAATTTCTCCATAGCTATAAGTTGCACCATCATCAAGAGCATCGGCAATAGTCCTTAAATCGGAGCCAATATACCTGAGTGCTTGAGCATTACTAACTGCTGATGCTCCCAGTTTTTGCAGTTCTAGAGCGATATTTCGGGTACTAACTTTATGTCCGCTATTCCATAAACCGATTGCAATATCTACATAGTTAAATCTTTTCCCGTTACTTAAGGTAACACCATATTTCATATCGCTAGCAATCCCTGATAAATTGCGACCAATACCATAATTTAGTGCTTGAGCGATTTCGGCTTGACTAGCTCCTTCATCCCAAAGTAAGTCAGCTAGTTTTCTGGAATTAATTTTGTGTCCGCTATTCCATAAACCCTTAGCTACGGTAGTGTAGTTAACACCAACACCGTTATCGAGAGCATCCGCAATTGTTGTCAAACCGAAACCAAGATATTTGATTGCTTGACCAATTTGACCAGCCGAAGCACCTTCATTCCAAAGTAATTTAGCGAGTTTTCTAGTATTAAGTTTGTAACCGCTATTCCATAAAGCGATCGCTGTATCAATGTAATTTAAAGTTTGTCCATTTTTTAAAGTTACACCGTCATCAACAGCATCAGCAATTGTAGTTAAACCAAAACCAAGATATTTTAGTGCTTTACCGATTTGAGCTTGAGTTGCTCCTTCATCCCAAAGCAAATCAGCAAGT
>JAHCMI010000120.1 GCA_019192545.1 Rivularia sp. MS3
CAGTAAATAGCTCTAAACAGAGAATATAGTTCTTTTGTTCGCGTTGAAAGGTCTGAGCTTTAGCACCTACTGATGCAAATAACCGAATTCGTTCAGCAGAGGAATTACGACAGAAAATAGCTGGTTTATTATGTGGTGTAAAAAGATTTGAATTTTTGTGCGATCGCTTTAATGTCATCAAGGAAAAACCCCTCATTTACTGGTGGGATGAAGATTTTCTCAAACGCTATGCTGAAACACCAAAAATGGGTGATGAAACTGATGTTAGACAAGGAATGGCAACAGCGAATAATCCTCGTTTTTTACGACAGCATTGGGAAATTCAACTGAATGAGCTTCTAATTTATTCCACAAATAATACTTTTTTTGGTTTACCTAGAAATAAATGGGTTCCTTATATTAAAGGTGCTGCTGGAAAAGTTTGGTTTGAACCACTTTCAGATGTTTTACTCTGGGAACCAAATGGTTTAACTGTAAAATTAATGGAACGTGATGGGAAACAAGCTTCAAGACCTCAAAATGAGCGTTATTATTTTCAACCAGGTGTTGCTTTCTCGATGATTGGAGCAACATTTACAGCACGAATACATAGATTTAGAAGTGTGTTTGGCAATAAAGGTTCTTCTATATTTCCAAACAAGCGAGAAAATAGTCTTTGTTTGCTTAACAGTACCACATCTGGTTATGTTCTAGGGTCATTAAATCCAGGCATTGGATTTGAAGTCGGTGATATCAAACGCTTACCCCTCTTCCCCATCGAATCAGCAGAAGAAATCTTTACCAAACTCGAAAAATCCTTCAGCGAACACGAAGCAGCCCGCGAAACATCGGTAGAATTTAAACAACCCGGTGCATCAGCATGGAATTACACCCAAAAATGGGCACAAACCGCAGTCGATAGAGAACCCAACACACCCTTACCCGACTACCAACCAGTTTACGAACAACCCCCAGCCACCAACTTTATATCCTACGCTATCGGCATCGCATTAGGTCGCTTCAGTGCAAACGGACAAGGAATCCTAACCCAAACACAAAAAAACTCATCTACCCCCTCTTCCCCCTCTTCCCCCTCTACCCCCTCTCCCCACTCCCTCCTCTTCCTCTCCACATACTCAAAAAGCGATTCCCTCGAACATCCCCAAACCCAAATTATCCGCGACACCTGGCAAAAATACGGTGCAGAAATTGCTCCAGGTAAAACCCTCCGGGATTGGCTGCGGTTATCATTCTTTAAAGATGTACACTTAAAAATGTACGAAAACCATCCCATATATTTCCCCCTCTCCTCCCAGAAAAAAAACTTTGTAGCTTTCATCAGCATCCATCGTTGGGAAGATGACACATTGCAAACTTTACTAGCAGATTACCTCGTACCCGAACTCAGCCGCATCGAAGGGGAAATCAACGACTTACTCGCAGCACGTAACCAAAGCGATAAAAAAAGCCAAAGTACAGTCGAAGAACGTTACAACAAAGTCTTACAGCTACAAACCGAACTCAAAACCTTCATCGAACTCGTACAAAAATGCGCCGAAGCAGGAACACCAGCAGCGAATCCCAAAGACACCCCCCGCGAAGCCGATGCACGTTTTAAAATGAATCTTGATGATGGTGTGATGGTTAATAGCGCTGCGCTATGGTCGCTTTTAGAACCCCAGTGGAATAAACCAAAAAAATGGTGGTCGGAACTTTGCAATGCTAAAGGTAAAAAAGATTACGATTGGTCGCATTTAGCAGCCCGTTATTTTCCGCAACGAGTGGACGCAAAATGTCAGGAAGACCCTTCTCTAGCGGTTGCTCACGGCTGTTTCTGGAAATATCATCCTCAAAAAGCTTACGAATGGGAATTGCGGTTACAGGATGAAATAGCACTAGATTTTACAATTAATGAAATTGATTCCGATAAATTGCGGGAAGAATTTGAAATAGAGAATCCTGAATTAGTTTTGGAATTGAAAGAGAAGGAAGATAAAAGAAGGGAAAGAAAGCGGAAAAAAGAAGATTTAGATAATGATTTTAGTCTTGATATTAAATTAGGAGAAAATTATTGAACTTTTTACAGGAATGGTCGCAACCGCAACCAAAAAGTAGGCATTCACAATTCTTAGATCCCCCCAACCCCCCTTAAAAAAGGGGGGCTTTTCGTAAGCCCTATTTTATTTTTTCAAGCTCTTTTTTGCACTAATTCTCTTTCACTCCAAATCGCTTGCAGCAACTCTTGTAATTGACGGACAGCAAAAATAGGGAGTAAGTCGGTTATTAACCATTGGTAAGCTAATTGCTCTGCTTTACGAAACTCCTGTGCTTTGTATAATAGAGAGGCTGCACTGACTGCTGTAATACCGATAGTTCTGGTTTTAGTTGGCTCCAAAGCTTCGAGCGCTAAAATTTCTGCTTCACCCGCAAGTCGATAAAGTTCTATAGCACGAGCATTATCATGCTCTCTAACAGCTTCCTCAGCTAAAGAAGCATAATGCTCACTTTGAGAATGATGTAATATCCAACTCATAACCAAGATTCTACCGTTTGAATCATTATTAGTTTAGCGCGGAATCCAACCACACAGGCTAAAGCTGGCAAGTTGCTGTCACCTTGTAATGCTTGATTTACTTTTTCTCGCAAACGTCGGTTAATCTCTGATACACCTAAATTTGTGCCAGAAACTTCAAGCCGAAAATATCCCTCTAGGTCTATAGTTTCCTGACCTGCTGGTGCAATATAATAATCAGCGCCTGTGCGTGTTTCTGCCCTTCTTATTGCTACCAATCCTCGCAATAATTCTGTTGCTGCTAGCGCAAAAGCATAAGCTCCATCACGAGTTGCATCATCTCGATTAGCCCAAGCGTTTTTATCCCGCTCCGAAGTCACTTTCCAATCAACCAGAGCCTTAGATTCATTATTATCATCTAAGAGGATAAATTCTTGTGGCGGAGTATGATGCCTATCTAAGCATACCCGTGCTGCATCCAAATAATTTGCAGCCGTTGAGGGTAACAAACCTCTATGGCGAGCATCCATATTGTTTATTGGTAGCAGGGGTAAAGACATCTTTTTAAATGCTGGAGACAATTTAAGCTTGAGGTAGCGCATGCTTATATTAAACCATTACCTGTTCAGAAGGAACTCTTAACTCTTAACGGTTTCAAACCCTAACTAATTACAATCGGTAACTCGTTTCTCAGCGGTAATCATTATGCGTATTGAAAAATTACACATCCAAAACTTTCGAGGATTTGAAAATATAACGCTAAATTTTCCTAAATCTAAAGTAGCGGTTTTTATTGGTATAAATGGTGCGGGTAAATCATCAATTTTAGACTGTATAGCGATGATGTTAGCTCAATTTGTCGCTAAACTTCGCAATAAAACAGCAGATATTGAACCATCAGAAAATGATATTAAAATTAATTCTCAATCTACCGTCAATACTATAACTATTTCTACAGAAGATAGAGAACAAATATCCTGGAGAATAATTGAAGAAGGTTTATATTCACAAAATCCTAGTAACTACGACGAAATCGAAAATTATATTCAACGTCTCAAAGAAAATTTGAAATCCCATCCCGATTTTAATTTACCCGTGATGGTTTACTATCAAACTCATCGCATGGTTTTGAAAAATCCCTATACTTTCAGCCTCAGAAAAAATAAACAAGACGAATATTATCAATTTCAGGCTTATCAAAAAGCTTTCTCCAGTGAAATTAATAATTTTCAAGATTTTTTTGATTGGTTTAAAGAAGAAGAAGATTATGAAAATGAAATTCGATTAAGGGAAAATCCTGACTATAGAAATCCCAGATTAGAAATTATCAGGAGAGCTATCACCATTTTTTTTAATAATCTTTATCGCAATAATTTTTCTAACCTTAGAGTAGTTAGGTCAATATCAGAAAGGTTTATGAGAAACTCCGGAAAACCTTCTTTGACAATTACTAAAAATAATCAAGATTTCAAAATCGAGCAACTGTCTGACGGTGAGAAAATGTTATTAATGCTAGTCACCGATTTAGCGAGAAGATTAGCAATTGCTAATCCAAAATCCCCAGATGCTTCCGCAGGTGAAGGAATAGTTTTAATTGACGAAATTGACCTGCATTTACATCCTCAATGGCAAAGAAGTGTGATTCCAAGTTTGACGAAAACCTTTCCCAACTGTCAATTTATTGTCACAACTCACTCACCACAAGTACTAAGCGAAGTTAATAGAGAAAGTGTATTTATTATAGAAAATTATCAAATAGTCGAGAATACACCTCATACTTATGGGAAAGATAGTAACTCAATTTTATATCAATTAATGGATGTTAAAGAAAGACCAGAAACGGTACAAGATAAAATAGACAATTGCTTAAAACTAATAAATGACGGTCAAATAGAAACAGCCAAAACAGCTTTAAATGAATTATCTAATTTGCTGGGAGAAAATGATTCGGAAGTCGTTAGAGCTAATGCACTTATTGATTTTTTATAAAAATCTACTGAAGTAATCAGATGAAGCAAATTATCAAAAATCAAGAGCCAAATTCATTACTGGAACATCGCTTACAACCGTTTGCAGATTATGATAATTATCCTCAAAAGGAAGAATTAAGAGATTCGCTATTAACAGAACAAGGTCATATTTGTTGCTACTGTATGCAACGAATTAAGAAAGATAAAATGAAAATCGAACATTGGCGTTCTCAAGACGAATATCCGGATTTACAATTAGATTATACTAACTTACTTGGTGCTTGTGAAGGCGGTCAAGGTTTGCCAAAACATTTACAACATTGTGACACCAAAAAAGGTAATGAAAAACTAACTATAAATCCTACCGATAATCTTAAAATTTGCGAAGACTCAATCAAATATCTTCCCAACGGAAAAATATACTCAGATGATAAAACCATAGACAAAGAATTAAATGAAGTATTAAATTTAAATATGCAAACTTTAGTAAAAAATCGCAAAGTAATCCTAGACATTCTTATTCAACAATTAAAAAGCGAGCAACCAAAGGGAGATTGGACAGCAGCGATGTTAAATAAGAAAATTCAAGAATGGAGTAACAGAAATAAAGATGGGAAATATAAATCTTATTGTCAAATAGCTATTTACTATCTAAAAAAGAAATTATCAAAGCTTAAATAAAGGTTTAAAATAATCAAGGCTAACCAAACAAACGGTATATGAGCGAATTAGGGGTAATCACCAGCGTCTTAGAAAAAGAAGTAAAAAAAGAACTGCGTCAACACGGTATTGTTGTCTGGTTGGATAAAGATGCTTACTATAGTGCATACGTGGATACACTTGTTGAGCGTCATGTTAATGGTGATTTTTTCGCTCCGGTAATTGCCTTTCGCGGCAGCTATTTAGAAATGCTGCTTGCCCTAGAACCTTACTGCAACGGGCTTGATAAGGAAAGGTTGTTGATACATATGCCCGGTCATACCGAAGAAACAATTCGTAAAACGCCGATATTAGAACTTTACCACGCCGGATTCCGTTTTCGTAAAGCCCTCGATACGCTGATTCAGGAAGCTGCGACTGGAAGAGTTAATCCTGATTATATTGAGAATTATCTCTCTCAAGGTGTAACCGAGCTAGCAACAGCCGAAACCTGGTTGCAAAATAATCTATCCCAACAAGATGGACATTTGCTAGGTTATTTAAGGAATGTGGGTTTGGAATCGCTTTTGGATGGTTTATTAGATTCAGATGGAGTAATTGACCAAGCCAAAAAATTATCTGCCAAAATTATTACAGTAAATGATTTGAATATTCTCGCAGAACATCTTTATCGTTGTACGGGGATGAATCGGGAATTTTTAGATTTTTATTTAAACAAAGAAACCACTACTTTTATCAGTTTAGGAGAAGCTTTTGCTGCTTGGTTAATGTGTGTAGAATACGTTCACGATTTAAACCGTTCGCCACATCTTGATACACTAAAACCCTTAATTCAAATATCAATTCCTTTACGAAAAACCTGCGAAAAATTAATTAACTATTTGCGACAAAGACATCCAGAAATCTACGCAGCGAAAGCATTAATTACCGAAACTCATATCGAAAAAGAATTTTTACATATCAGTCCCGAAGACTTAGGACAAATTGATACTTTTCAACGGGAAGAAACAGCAGTTTTAGATGCTGCAATTCAAGCATTGTTAACAAACCAATTTGATAAAGCTTTACAATGGTCAAAATCGCGAATTGAATCAAATTCTTTTTGGCTTGGTAGAGATAGAAATCGTCGTCAGGAATGGTCGTTAATTCAAGATGCAGCAACTTTGGGTAGTAAAATTCAAACCAGCGATACTATTAAAAATCTCGACAGTCTCCGGGAAGCTTTGGAATACTATACCACTACCGGCTATCAAGTAGATAAAGCCCATCGTCACTTTGAGCAACAAAGATTTAAACTCCTCGAATCCACTTTACCTCACTTTGCCCAACTGCTCGAAGTCGCAGATTTACTTCGTCAACAATATCGTAATTGGGTAGATAACCTGACTGAAGATTTTAGTAAAATTTGCACTACAGAAGGGTTTTTACCCGAAGATAATCTACAGCAGCGGACTATCTACGAACAAGTCGTTCATCCCCTTACCCAAACCGATAAAAAAATAGCTTACTTTATTATCGATGCCTTTCGCTACGAAATGGCAACCGAACTTCTTGAAGAACTCGAAAATACCAGTCCCACAGTTACATTAAAAGCCAGATATGCCGAACTACCAACTATTACATCCGTGGGAATGAATGCGATCGCTCCTGTAAATCAAGGTGGTAAATTAATACTGGCAGGTAAAGACGGTTTTAAAGGCTTTAAAACAGGAGAATACACCGTCCGTACTCCTAAAGAAAGAGTCCGAGCGATGAGCGATAAAAGTACCGATAACATTAGTAAAGGACGTAGAAGTACCCGCTTGTTAAAACTTGCTGACGTTTGCAATTCTTCCACCAAAAAATTAGAAGAAAAGTGTAAGAAAATCAACCTTATTGTGGTTCACAGTAAAGAAATTGACGATGCTGGAGAAGCCAATATTGGTATAGCAACCTTTGAAACTTGGTTAAATCAAATCAAAGCCGCTTGGAACCACTTAAAAAAAGCTGGTATAAATGAATTTATTTTTACAGCCGACCACGGTTTTCTATTACAAGACCAAACAACCCAAGAAAAACCTTATGGTAGTAAACGCGACCCAAATCGTAGATACGTTTTAGCTACAGAACCTCGCACAGAACAGGGAATGACCGCAGTTTCCTTAAAATCATTAAAATATGAAGGTCAAGAAGGTTATTTACTACTGCGTAAAGATACGGCTGTATTTGCTACGGGTAAACCAGGGGCAACATTCGTACATGGTGGTAACAGTTTACAAGAACGTATTATCCCCGTATTAGCTATATCCCAGCGTCAAAATACGTACTCGAACTTTGTAAAATATTTAATTGAGGCAGAGCCAGAACGAGAAATGCTCGGTTACAGTCGTCTGAAAGTACGTGTAAAACCCGCACCGGAAGCTCAAGGTGTTTTGAGTTTTGCAGGAACCAGAACAGTTAATTTAGCTCTGCGGGTACCGGAAAGAACCGACATACAAATTACCATCAAAGATGCTCCCGGTGCAGAAATCAACAATCAACAAATTCAAATTCCCGTAGAATCGGATTGGATTGAAATATTGTTTGACCTCAAAGGAAGACGGGACGAGCGGGTTCGTGTAGAGGTTTTTCATCCAGATGGTATCGAAGACGTAGCAGCTACAATTCCCCAAGATTATTTTAATGTATCGGGAGCATTATTAAAAACCGAAAAAAATCAAACCCCTACTCAAGAATCAGCAACCACCGACTGGGAAGATAGTTTTGCAGATGAAGGTATTAAGCGAGTATTTCTCCACCTGCAACAACATGATTCCATTACCGAAATCGAACTAACTCAAATACTTGGTAATGCCAGAAAAGTCCGACGTTTTTCTCTAGAATTTGAAGAATACTTGCAGAAAGTCCCCTTCTCAGTCAGGATTGAAACGACTAGCAACGGCAAACGGTATGTTAAGCAGAAGTAACAGTGAACAGTGAGCAGTTAACAGTGAACAGTGAACAGTTAGGAGTTAGGAGTTAGGAGTTAGCAACTAACAACTATCAACTAACAACTATCAACTAACAACTATCAACTAAAAACTAACAACTATCAACTAACAACTAACAACTAACAACTAACAACTATCAACTAACAAAACTGTATGTCTATAAAAGATATCGAACATATTTTTGAGCGTTTGCGTTCTGGGGTTGTTCCGGAACGAGGATTAGATACTTTCGCTGTGGGAATAGATAAACAGCGAACGGAAATTAATCGTCAACTCCAACTAGCAGCAGACGGTGAAGGTGTATTTAAATTTTTACGCGGGGGTTATGGCTGTGGTAAAACATTTATGTCCCGTTTGGCAATTCTCGATGCTCAAGCACAGGGTTTTGCGACTAGTTTTGTAGTAGTTTCCGATAACGATTTACACTTTTATAAATTCGACGATGTTTATCGTAAAGTTGTCCAAGAATTGGGTACAAATTCCTGTCCTAGAGGTGCATTAAGCGATATTATTGACCGTTGGATAGCTCGTGTCGAAGATGCTTTAATAGCCGGTGGTGCTGACGAAAATAGCTCAGAATTTGATAATTTAGTTCAACAGCGTATGGAAGAAGAACTTGCTTCTCTCACTGGAGGAAAAGCACCAGAAGACATGACAAGAGTTCTTAGAACTATATTTACCCTCAAACAAAAAGGAGAAATCGCTGAAGCTAGCGCTTTACTATCTTGGCTTTCCGGTAGCGAAAACGTAGCAGCTAGTGCCAAAAAAACCGCAGGTGTCAAAGGAGACATCGCCAGTCGGGAAGCCTTAGATTATCTACATGGTATCCTCGAAATTGTCAAAGCTGCTGGTTACAAAGGATTAGTAATAGTCATAGACGAAGTAGAAACCATTTTACGAATGCGTCACGATAGCCGTGGTAAATCTTTAAATGGTATTCGTCAGATTTGCGACGCTGCCGACCGCTATAAAGGTTTACTATGGATTTTTACGGGAACGCCAGAATTTTATGATACCAAACGTGGTGTAGCAGGTTTAGAACCGTTAAGCGATCGCATCCAATTTTTAAATCCTGGTGGTTTTGCAAGTCCCCGTCAACCGCAATTAGAATTAAAACCCTTCGATGCTCGGAGATTAAAAGAAGTTGCTCTCAAGTTACGGGAAAAATACCCCACCGTAAACAAAACAGCTTTAACTAGCAAAGTTACATCATTCTTTATTGAAAAGCTAGTTGAGAAAGTAACCACAGGTTTCAAAGGAGATGTGGGAGTAGTTCCCCGACAATTTTTACGTCAGTTTGTCAACGTCCTTGACCTAGCATCGGAAAATGACGAATATGACCCCATGACAGCCGAAGGTTTTGAACCCAGCGAATTAAACGAAGACGAACAGCGAATTAGTCAAGGTCTTCCCTACTTCGACCCAGAACCAGAAGATGTGCAAAATTATGCTGTAGAATTTTAATTCAAAAACTATAGCGCTATGGAAAGGTCGGGCAATTTTGGATTTTGGATTTTGGATTTTAGATTGTCCCCATAAATGAATTTAGGTGCTTGAAAACATTTATAATTACAGGTTTGAGCTTCATTCATGTTCTAATCTAATTACCCAGTGCTAAGTTTAGTTGTCGTTACAAACTCCTAATTAGACTTACTACAAAGCAATATTCTCAAAATCCGTCTTGGTAAAGTTTGGGGGACGGAAACCGACACCCCCAACTTTCCGCTAACTCCTAACTCCTAACTCCTAACTTCTAACTAGACTCACCAAAATCCAAAATCCAAAATCCAAAACCCAAAATCCAAAATGTCCTCAGCCTTTGCTCGTTTTCCTCCCCGTCTCCAACAAGCGATTGTTTCCCGTTTGGGTTGGACATCTTTACGTCCAGTCCAAGAACTAGCGGGACATACATTACTTGATGGTAAAAACGCTATTATCCTTGCTCCTACAGCTGGAGGTAAAACAGAAGCTGCAATTTTCCCCCTACTAGCTGCACTTATGCAGCACGAACCCGAAGCAATTGGAGTCATCTATATCGCACCCATTAAAGCTCTATTAAACAACCAAGCCGAACGGTTGGGAAACTACACGGAAATGATTGGTTTGCGACGCTTTATGTGGCATGGTGATATCAAAGATTCGCAAAAACGCACTTTCATTAAAGAACCAACAGAACTTTTAATGACTACCCCCGAATCATTAGAAGTAATGCTTTTATCAACCAAAGTACCCCACAACAAACTATTTACCGATTTACGTGCTGTAGTCATTGACGAAATTCATGCTTTAGCAGGTACGGACAGAGGTACTCATTTAATCTCAGTCATCGAAAGATTAGCCCGTTATACAAATAACGATATCCAACGTGTTGGTCTGAGCGCAACAGTAGGAAACCCAGTAAACATTTTACATTGGCTTCAAGGTACATCCAAGCGGGAAGGTTGTGTAGTAAACCCCCCAAAAGTTCCTTCTCAAAAAGATTTGCGCGTTCACCTGCGGGAAACTTTGGGTGGAATTGCCCAAGAAGCCAGCCAAATCGCTCAAGGTAAAAAAAGCCTATTTTTTTGCGAAAGCCGTTCTCTAGCCGAAGATATAGCCGAGCGGATGCGTAATCGAGGTACGGATGTATTCGTTCATCATAGCTCTGTTTCCTTAGAAGAACGCACCGCAGCCGAAGAACGCTTTCAACGTGGCAGCAATACCAGTATTATTTGTACTTCAACTCTTGAATTAGGTATTGACGTTGGCGATTTAGATTTAGTATTTCAAGCAAACGCTCCATCTACAGTATCATCATTTTTACAGCGTTTGGGACGCACCGGAAGACGCTCAAATCAACGAGCAAACACCACATTTTTTTGTGAAGATATCGAGACAGCTTTACAGGCGATCGCCATTATTGAACTAGCCAAAAAAGGCTGGGTAGAATCAGTCCCCACCCAAACGCGAGTATGGTCGGTACTCGTCCATCAATTACTAGCTTTAACTCTACAATTTGGGGCTATCAGCCCGGAACGTTGCTGGGAACAATTAAAAATAGTACCGGATTTTTCAGGGATTGCAGATACCGAATTCGAGATACTAATTAAACACATGATTCAATCAGAATTTTTGTTTCATGCAGGTGGTTTACTATCGATGGGAGACAAAGCCGAACGGGTATTAGGACGCAAAAACTTTATGGAGCTTTACGCCGTTTTTAGTAGCCCCCAATTATATAAAGTACAAACAACAGCAGGTTATACAATTGGCTCCCTAGAACAGTTATTTGTTGATAAATTAGTTGCAGAAGTTAGCTCCTTTCTCCTCAGTGGAAAAGCTTGGATAGCAACTCATATTAATCATCACGAGCGAACAGTTTCAGTAAATCCTGCTCCGAGGGGTAAAAAGCCTAGTTGGGGTGGCTTTGCTCCGCAAATAACTAGCTTTGAATTGTGTCAACAGATAGCTACAATCCTCTTTTCAGAAGTTAATATCCCTTACATTGATGATAAAACCCGAACTATATTAAATGAGTACCGCTCCGAATTCAAATCATTAACGAATAATTCTACAAATATCCAAATAGATGGTGAAAAAGCATTATGGTGGACATTTGCAGGAGGGCAGATTAATCATACCTTAAAATATGGTTTACAATTTCACCACGATTGGAAAATAGTCTCCGATAACTTTAAGCTAAAAATAGAAGGAGACAGCGTTGGTGCAGCTACCTTAGACTTGGCTATAGAGCGGACAAAAGATAGAAAATTCTGGGATAGTTCAGAAACCCAAAACTTTATTTATTCCCAGCTACCAGAATATCGTTTAAGCAAATTCCAAAGAGCATTACCCGATGATTATTCAATAGAGATGATTCGTAACTATCTGCTAGATATAGAAGGAACAATTCGATTTTTTAAATAAATAGCAATATCAAGGAAGTGGGATTATATGACAATTATGACAATATGGTTTAGCTAAGGCTGAAAAGCTATTTTAAATAACTATTATTCTTAGATCGCAAGTTTTTACCACGTTATCATTTCTGATAACCCCGCAGCGCGATTCGTAAAAATATCTTAAATACTAGTTCATCATCCCGAAGCAGATCGTACAAAAACAAGTAATTTCAACTAAGGGTAAGTATAGGAGTAGTTCAACGGAAGAATAAGGGTTTTAGCCTGGGTGAGCATAGGAGTAGTTCAACGAAAGAATAAGGGTTTTAGCCAAGGTGAGCATAGGAGTAGTTCAACGAAAGAATAAGGGTTTTAGCCAAGGTGAGCATAGGAGTATTTCAACGGAAGAATAGGGGTTTTAGCTAAGGTGAGCATAGGAGTATTTCAACGGAAGAATAGGGGTTTTAGCCTGGGTGAGCATAGGAGTAATTCAACGAAAGAATAAGGGTTTGAGCTAAGGGTGAGCATAGGAGTAACTCAACGGAAGAATAGGGGTTTGAGCTAAGGGTGAGCATAGGAGTAACTCAACGGAAGAATAGGGGTTTTAGCTAAGGTGAGCATAGGAGTAATTTAACGAAAGAATAGGGGTTTTAGCCAAGGTGAGCATAGGACTAAAAGAGGACAAATTGCTTTTGAATTGGGGTAAAATTGGGGTATAATAAATATTACTAGCGTAAAAGTACTGAAAAATGAGGATTTTTTGATTACTGAAAATTTCCACCTTTACCACTACCAAATGCACTACTACTTACTTGTGCGCCGTCTTTTAAAAGTAAATTATTAGTATTAATAGTTAAAGAACCTGCATCTCCTATTGAACTTGCCGAAGCAAATAACCCGCTACCAAACTGACCATCTTCGCTCGTAGCAATTAATTGCACATCAAGAGCATTAACCTTTAAAAAACCCCCCTTGCCTTTATCAAATGTACTATTAACGATTTGTGCCCCATCTTTTAAAAGTAAGGTATTAGTATTAATAGTCAAATTCCCCGCATCTCCTAATGAGTCTAGCTCTGCTGAAGCAAACAAGCCAGTGAGTTGACCATCTTTGCTTTCACCAATCAACTGTACGTCTTTGGCATTAATAGTTAAAGAACCCCCTTTGCCCTCGCCAAATGTTGCAACACTCACTGCTGAACCATTTTTTGAAACTAAACTATTGGTGTTAATAGTTAAAAAACCCCCTTTGCCCTCACCAAATGTACTATTAACAATTTGTGCGCCATCTTTTAAGAGTAAGGTGTTAGTTCTAATAAGCAAATCTCCTGCGTCTCCCGATGAGTTTGGCTCTGCTGAAGCAAACAAACCACTTTCTCTACCAACGATTTGCACCTCTGGGGCATCAACAATTAAATTTCCTCCTCTGCCTTTACCTTGTATACCAGTACCTATATTTGCTCCACCCTCTATTTGTAAAGTACTAGCACTTATAATCACATCACCACCCTGTCCGCTTCCGTCTTGTAATATCTGATTATTAATACTACCCCCATCTTTAAGATTAATTGTTCCAGTTGCTATAACTTCAAGGTTTCCTGCCTTACTATTATCAGAACCCAATCCCCTTTCTATACCTGCAATTAGAAAACTTTCTTCTGTAATCTCCAAATTTTGAGCATTAACCACGAATAAATTCAGGGGCTTCAGACCTAATGGCAAAATACAGAGGACTTTTCCTTGTGCTAAACATTACTTATTTTCCTTCTGCCTTCTGCCCTCTGCCCTCTGCCTTCCCTTGGTCAATATTCCCAAAATTACCATCCTTCTAGATAATGGATATCATCCCGAAAAATTAGAGGAAGAGTTGAAAAAAATTTATCCTCAAATAATGACTAAGATTAGATTTAAGTTATCACCCAAGTCATCCAAAGCTCAAAAAGATAAAGATGTTAGACTGGCTTTGTTCCAGTTAAAGCGAGGTGGGTAATAGAAAGAACCAATTCTTGGATGGAAAGATGTAAAAGCTTAGTCAAAAATTTTGAAAGGACTCTGGAACATTCTACTGCTAAGCTGAATCTTTGTTTTATTCGGCTGATGCTTAAAAGATTGGCAACTGGTAAAATAGAACCCAAATGGGTTCTATATATGGATTGTCCGTTAGAAAAAGCCTTGAGAAAGTATTTGAGGAATTGTTGCGCTACTTTGTCAGGTACTGGCTCCCTCATAACTATAATTTGAGGAATTTGTAAGTCTTGTAGTTCGCAAGCCAATCCCAAACCATCGCAGGAATTAAAAATCGCCAACTGTAAACCGTTTTTTACAGCATTGCTCAAAGCATATCTTAATTCGGCAATTGTTAAACTATCTTTTTCGTTAATATGTATTCTACCTTTATCGCCAACGGTTTTACTATGTCCGGCAAAAAATAGAATATTCCAATGTTGATTCCATAGTCTATCGTTTATATGTTGACGTTGTGGTTGTGCTAAAAAAGTTGTGGTAGATGAAGGTAATTTATCTAATATCTGACGGTCTAAATTTATATCAATATCGGAACTATCTCCTAAAATTGCTAATATATTTAGGGCTTGATGAAAAAGTAATAAAAAAGTGAGATGGTGATTTATTAGTCATTCAAGGAAAGACG
>JAHCMI010000013.1 GCA_019192545.1 Rivularia sp. MS3
GGAGCCTCCTGCAAATAATGGCGGCGGAAGTCCAATGCCGCAAACACCGGAGCCTTCGCCAACAAATGGTGGTGGAAGCCCAATGCCGCAAACACCGGAGCCTCCTCCAACAAATGGCGGTGGAAGTCCAATGCCACAAAAACCGGAGCCTTCAAATCCCCCAACAACAGAGCCTCCAGCTACCGAACCACCAGTTAAGGAACCACCTCCGATATCTACTTAGATAAATATCATATTAGGCTTGCTTAATCGCTTATGAATAAAAATATATTTGTAGTTGCGCGGTGACTCGCTCAAGATTTTTGGGGCAAAGACACGCAACTACGAATTCCATATCATAAGTAATCAGACGTTGTATTGCTAACGCCGTCTCTACAAATTTAAGAGGATGTTTGAAAAGTATAGTTTTTATCACAATTCTCGGACGATCCCCCCTCTCCCCCCTATCCCCAGAGGGGGATTTAGGGGGATCTTGAAAGTTTCGAGTATCATTTATAGCGCATCATTACATCCTCTAAAGCTTGTTTGGGCAACGGCGATTTTTAATTCCAAGGTTCTGTAGGAGCATCTGCATCTTTCAAAGGTATAGTATCTATCGATGAGTTATCTCCTAAAAAATTAGAATCTGTCAATTGACAAATTGCTTCAAGTGCTTCTACGGCTGACTTATACCTCAATTCATGATTATCAAGTACCATTTTGCTAAGAATTTGGGCAAAAGCTTTACTAGTAGTTGCTTTATCAGTCCATTGAACTTCTTGGTTTTCGTCTATTGGTAATTCATGAGGGGGTATACCAGTTAAAAAGAAGATACCTATCATTCCTACAGCATAAATATCGCTGCTGTATTGCGGGTATCCCAAACATTGTTCTCGCGGTGCATAACCTTTTGTTCCAATACCAATCGTAAAGGCTGTTTGCTCTTGAGAATTGATTACTTGAGTAGATACTTGTTTTACAGCCCCGAAGTCAATCAATACTAACTTGCCGTCTGAGTGCCGTCGGATAATATTGCTAGGTTTTATATCGCGATGAATTACACCTTTATTGTGTACAAAAACTAATGTTTGCAATAAATCTTTGAGTATTTCAATTACTTCTGGTTCAAAAAAACGTTCTTCTAAAGATATTGCTTTATTTAAGGGATGCCCGATGATATGTTCTTGAACTAAATAAAATTCTTCTTCTTCTTCAAAGTAAGCTAGAAGTTGAGGAATTTGATTGTGATTACCTAATACTTGTAGAGTTTGAGCTTCTGATTTGAATAAGCGTCTAGCTACTTGCAATTGTTCCGTTTTGTTATTTACTGGCTTGAGTTGCTTGACAACACATCGTGGATTGCCTGGAAGCTTCGTATCTTCTGCAATATAAGTCTCGCTGAATCCACCAGAACCTAAAACTTCAACTATTTTATATCTACCATCTAATATTTTTCCCGATATTTCTTTTAAACGCTGTCCTAATAAATCTTTTAAATCATCTTGCTGAGATATTATCTCCTGTACGACGCGATTTGAAGCGTGCCTTTGTAAAATGTTAACAAGTTGAGTTTTCCTTAACTTTTCACGAGCCACTTCGGTTCCTAAATAGCAAAGTCCAACCGTAGAAATTGCAAATATCGGTAGACTAGTAGGAAGAAATAACTGAGCGTAAACAAACAAACTGTAACTAATTCCTGCCCAACCTACAGCAAGAACAATACTAGTTACAAATCTCGTTGTACCTTGTCTGACTCTAGCAATCAACAGCGTAGAACCGCCGACTAAAAATAGTACAAAAAAACTACGATGTAATGAAGTAGAAAGTGGGGAAGAAATTGCTTTTCCTTCCATTAAAGTTGCGATCGCATTGGCATGAATTTCGACTCCAGACATTTTTTCTGGATACAGCCAGTCAGAAGATAAAGCAATTTGGTGGTAATCTTCTCCTTTTTGCGTTCTAGCAGTAGAGCCGATTAGAACAATTTTGTCTTTGAATACTTTTCCGCCTTGTAAATTGGTATCCCAAAATTCCGGCTCAAAAACATTCCAAAAGGAAAAAGTTTTAAATGTTCCCGCTCCTCCATAAAAATAGATGCGATCGCCTTTTGGTTGTGGATATTCAATATTGGCGGCGATTAATACGGATTGATCGAATGAAGGCATAGCGCTGGGAATTATGCCATCTTCCTCTGCAAGTTGCTTGAGAAAAACATTTGCTAATTTATGAACTTTAGCATCTATCTCTAAAGGAAAGTTTACGGTTCCGATAGATACCGAAGTACTGCGAAATTGCTGATGCGGCAGCACTAACTGCCAAGAAATTCCTTGGTAAGACTCAGATTTTTCGTAGAGTGCGGCTAAAGTAACTTTATCTCCATAACGGTTTAGCGAGTTAATAAGTTCTTTATCGTCGGCTTGCCCGTGACTGCTTGGATAGTCAAAAAGTATATCTACGGCTACATGACGCGCACCAGCTTGAATCAATTTTTCAATCACAAGGGCGTATGCTTCGCGTCGAAAAGGAAAAGACTTGAGCAGTTCTAAATAAGATTGAGAATTTATTTCATAAGACTGCTTAGGAAGTAATATTGAATCATCATCTATAGCCAGAATGACAATATCTTTTGGGGGAGTTTCTTTTCCTCGTACTAAATAAAAAACGCTTGCTGCTTGATTTTCTATCCAAATCGCTAAGCCATTGCCAGAACCTGCTAGCAATACAGCCCCTGCTACCGAGGCACCTGCAAGAATATGACCTAAACGAGCCATCATCTTAAAAGAGTGTGCCGATACGGTGGAAGTAGCTTGTTTCGGAAGACTTAGCAGTTTCTTGGCAGCAGACACATATTTTTTAGTTATGTTATATGTAGGTTCTTCTGCCATATTGTATTTGAAGTTTATTTACGTACAACAATGCCGTTCGGCTTTACACGCTATTTCGTGTAAGTTACTCTATTTATAATACTTAAATATAAATCTATAGATATGAAAATATTATACACCTATCAAGTATTGTTCGATGTAATTTTTTGTAGTTATATATCAGTAAATTTTCTGCTACAGAATCAATACCGCTTGAGTTATTGAAGAAGAGTATTAGCTTAATTAAGTAGATTGAAAATAAAGGAGAAACTGCTTCCTTCCTAAATGGATTGCAAGCAAAAATGTATATACTTCATATTTTAATTGTATGTAGGCTTTATGCTATGCCTGTAGCAGAAAGAGAACTAATACTTTTTCCTAATATATTAAATTATTTTTACAAGTAAGTTTTAATACGGCAAAAATATTTTATCGAAGTTCTTTGAAGCGTTTTAATAACTGAAAATGCAATGTTGAGTTGCGTCTTTCAAGTTTTAGGTTAGACATATTGCTTTATTAATTTAAGATGATTTCCCCTGTAGGAGTGGGTACTCTATTATCTGTAAGCTATTGTTAAAAATCTTGACACCCATCACTTTCTAGATACTCCAAAGCTAGAAAGCTAATGAAATGCTTCTTAGTTATAGATAAGAAACTATACATTACTTCTTTTTTTCAGTTCTTCAGTACTTAAGCAGGCATTTATTCAAAATCATAAAAACCCCATACTCCAATCTTAATAGTATCGGATGCTCAAGCCTCAAACTATAGCTTGAGAGTTAGTTACCGGCTTTAGGAGTAAACTTAACTAATATACAGCTAAAAACTCTGTTACTTAGTCAATTTTATTGGTAGATTTTGATTACAGGGTGCCTATAAGCATATCAAGGGTGACAAACAATCTCTTGTTTTAACCACAGTTTAATCATTTAGTCAATCTCTGAAATTGGCACATGATAGATAAAAGCTATACATGACAATATAATTTATATACGAGGCGCGAATTTGTCATTTTATTATTGCTATAATCTATTGTTCAATCTAGATTCATTTATATTTAATGGTGTAATTTCCTATGGAATCTCATATGACTCGTCTGTCTATTTTTGTAGACGGAAACAATATGTTCTATGCTCAACAAAAAAACGGTTGGTTTTTCGACCCACGACGAGTATTAGAATACTTCAAATACGAGCAAATACATACAAATTTAATTAATGCATTTTGGTATACTGGCTTAAAAGACCCACAGGATCAACGAGGTTTTCGAGACGCTCTAATTAGTTTAGGATATACGGTACGAACTAAAATACTAAAAGAATACTATGATGATTCCTCCGGACGTTACTCTCAAAAAGCTAATTTAGATATTGAAATTGTTGTAGATATGTTTAATACAGTAGACCAATATGACAGAGTAATTTTATTTAGTGGAGATGGAGATTTTGAAAGAGCAATTGAATTATTACGCTCGAAAAACACTCATATAACTGTAGTATCTACAGAGGGAATGATAGCAAGAGAATTACGTAATGCCACCGATAGATATATTGATTTAAATGAAATTCGAGACAGTATAGAAAAAACTGAAGCGTAGAGAAACTTTACAATTATTAAGAAAATTAATAGTAAAAAAAATTAAACTAGAAAGTATTGTTAGGCACAAGGAATTAATCAACAAAAACAAGGTTATGACAAGTAATTCAGAACGAATCATTATTTTTGATACTACGCTTCGAGATGGGGAACAATCTCCGGGAGCAGCGTTAAATATTGATGAAAAGTTGGCTATTGCTAAGCAGTTAGCCCGTTTGGGTGTGGACGTAATTGAAGCGGGTTTTGCTTTTACAAGCCCAGGAGATTTTGAAGCTGTTAGCAGGATTGCTCAAACTGTAGGTACAGAAAATGGCCCAGTAATTTGCAGTTTGGCAAGAGCGAAAAAAGATGATATTAAGGCAGCCGCAGAAGCAATAAAGCCAGCAGCAAAAAGTAGAATTCACACTTTTTTAGCAACTTCTGATATTCATCTTAAATATAAGTTGAGAAAAACTAGGGAAGAGGTGCTATCAATTGCTGAAGAAATGGTTGCTTATGCTAAAAGTTTCACTGATGATATAGAATTTTCACCAGAAGATGCGGGACGTTCCGATCCAGAATTTCTTTATCAAGTTTTGGAACGAGTGATTGCGGCAGGAGCTACGACAGTTAATATTCCCGATACTGTTGGTTATATAACTCCAAGCGAATTTGGAGCTTTAATTAAGGGAATTAAAGATAATGTCCCTAATATAGATAAAGCAATTATTTCGGTTCACGGGCACAATGATTTAGGATTAGCTGTTGCAAACTTTTTAGAAGCAGTAAAAAATGGTGCAAGACAATTAGAATGTACTATTAACGGTATTGGAGAACGGGCAGGGAATGCAGCTTTGGAAGAGTTGGTAATGGCTCTGCACGTTCGCAGACAATACTTTAATCCTTTTTTGGGACGAGCAGTTGATTCGGAAGCAGGATTAACTAATATTGATACTCAGCAGATATATAAAACTTCTCGCTTAGTTTCTAATTTAACGGGAATGTTGGTGCAGCCAAACAAAGCAATTGTGGGGACAAATGCTTTTGCTCACGAATCTGGAATTCATCAAGATGGGGTGTTGAAAAACAAGCTCACCTATGAAATCATGGACGCTGAGTCAATTGGTTTGACAGAAAACCAAATTGTTTTGGGTAAATTATCCGGAAGAAATGCAGTTCGTACTCGTTTGAGAGAATTAGGTTTTGAACTCTCAGAAAATGATTTGAACAAAGCATTTATCAGATTTAAGGAAGTTGCTGACAAAAAGAAAGAAATCACCGATTGGGATTTAGAAGCGCTTGTAAATGATGAAATTCAACAAGCACCCGATCTGTTTAAATTAGAATTGGTACAGGTTTCTTGTGGTAGCAATGCAAGCCCAACAGCAACCGTAACTCTACGTAACCCCCAAGGAGAAGAATTAACTGATGCAGCTATTGGTACTGGTCCGGTAGATGCTGTATATAAAGCAATTAATCGAGTGGTCAATGTACCGAATAAATTGATTGAATTTTCCGTACAATCCGTAACTGCTGGTATTGATGCGATTGGGGAAGTTACCATCCGCTTAAAGTACGAGGATAAAATTTATTCGGGTCGTTCGGCGAATACAGATATTATTGTTGCATCGGCTCAAGCTTATGTAAATGCGCTTAATAGGTTGTATGGTGCATTACTTAATAAGCAAAAGCAGCAAGTAACCGCATAGTATATATTGTCAAACAGTTACTCTAAATATATAGGAACCCGGTATCTCTAAGATATCGGGTTTTTGATTCAAGGATTTCTAAATATTTACATTCGCTTCGGGTTATAAACCTAAAGCTAGTAGCAAAACTCCTATAAATTTTACATCATGCAGCATTGCCAGAAACCCAGTTTCTTGCCGATTTCACCACGAGATAATAATGTTTTAGGGACTTATTCCGGGTTTCTTTGTACTTATTGAGAATGGTGCAAGATATAAAATAAATAGGACTAATTAAACTCAAGTTAAAAGGGTAACAATTACCAAACAGCAATTAAAATCTTGGTTCTTCAGTACTTAGTATGCTATTAAAATAGTCGTATTTGGGCAGTCGGCAGTCGGCAGTCGGAAGGAAATAAAGTAAAGTTGTTAAAAAACAAATATATTAAGTATCGAATCCTTACACAGTAAGTGTTATCAGATTTTTTTATTGAAAATTTAGCATAGTAACAACTGAAGAGCCAAAATCTTATAAATATTATAATTAATTCCAATAATGACTTTAGTTACAATTATTATTACTTCTTATAATAAAGCTGCATATTTAGAGCAAGCCGTTAAAAGTGTTTTAGCGCAAAGCTATTCTAATATTGAATGTATTATTGTTGATGATGGTTCAACGGATAATACAGCAAAAATAGCTCAAGATTTGATTGCTAAATATCCGCAAATACAGTATTTTCTCAAACCCAATGGTGGTATCTCTTCGGCGCGTAATTTTGGTAATAGTAAAGCAAGCGGGGAGTGGATTCAGTTTTTAGATGCAGATGATTGGATTCATCAAGATAAAATAAAAGTTCAGTTAGAATATTTGCAAAACTGTTCGGAACGAGATGTTTTTGCATACGCCGACTATGAAAGAGTTTATGTTGATGAAAACCATCGAATTACTCAGCATTTACCTCATAAAGTTGGTTCATTATCCAGGGATAAGTTAATTAATAGATTGTTAATTTGCCCTGATTTTTTAGCTAATTCTCCTTTTCCTTTGTTGCAGCAAGCAATGCTGTTTAAAAAAAGTATTTTTGATAATTATCAGTTTGATGAAACTTTAAAAGCTTGTGAAGATAGGGAATTAATGGTGAATTTATTGATGAATGGTAATATTTCCTATGTTTATACACCGATTGTTGGTGCTTATTATAGAAAACATTCTACAAATTTAACAGATAATGGTTTGTTGATGCGAGAGTCTTACATTCGCTATTTTGAAATTGTTAAACATAAATATGGAGATGCAATTAGCTTAAATAATAAAAGTCTAAGTTTGTTAGTAGATAAAGCGATAGAATTAAAAGATACCTATTTACTTGCAAGAGTGGCTAGATTGATTAAATTCCCAACTTATATTTTTAATGGCAATATAAGAGTTAGTAATTATTTAATTTTGAGAACTCTTTACACGATTAGATTAGCTTTACCCAACTTTATTTTATACAAACATCGTAGAGGTCCGCGTTCTCAGAAGATTATAGCTTGGTTCTCTAAATTTAAAATATAGCAGTTTTCAGTTGAGTCCAATACACTCGAAACCTCACCCCGCGCCCTCCGCGCACCCCTCTCCGCTATTTTGGAGAGGAGAAGGGGAGTGTATAATGTACCGATTACGTATCCTTGAATTAAATGCTTCGCGATCGCTATTATTTTTTATCGCACTGTAAAACACTTTACTATTGAGATTCTATACTATTAATAAATTTTTCAATTGCTTTTAAATAAGAGTTATCTCCAGGTTTATAAATCTGAAAATGCCCTGCTTGAGGAACTTTGAATAATTGTTTGGGTTCGGGTGCTAAATTATATAACCTACTACTCATATATGAGGGTACAACACTATCTGCGGTTCCATGAATGAATAAAACCGGAACCTGTAATTTTTTGATTTTGGCAATTGAATTAAATTTTTGTGTCAGCAATAAATCAATCGGAAATATTTTTAACCAATCTTGCTGTTTAACTGTTTCAGCCATCGAGGTAAAAGAACTTTGCACAATTAAACCACCTGCTTGAGGATGTTTAACTGCTAAATCAATCGCAACTGCACCTCCTAAAGATTCTCCATAAATAATAATATCTTTTGGGGAGATACGTCTTTGATTCACCAGATAATTCCATGTTGTTTGAGAATCTTGATAAATTTGTGATTCGTTAGGATGTTGGTTTCCTTTGCTTTCACCAAATCCTCGATAGTCAACAACTAAAACTGAAAATCCTAGCTGTTGCATTGCTTGAATTCTTGCTAAATTATTGTAGTAACTTTTATTGCCTCCAGCACCGCAAAAATACAAAATAGTTTTTGGAGAAGAAAGAATTTTTACAGGTTCATTTGGGATTGAATCTATTTTTTCATTGAATTTAGGGGCATCAAACCACCAACCGTCTAAATATTCGTTTGTATTATTAGCAGTATGATTAGCAATTGAGATTCTGATATTTTGATATTTCAAATTAAAATCTGGAGCCGTGGGAAGCATTTGCAGTTCAACTTGAGGACGAAATATTAAATAATGCTGCTGTAAATATAAGTATAAAGAAAACGAAGCGTAAAATATTGAAGTGAATAAGAAGCAAGTTAATAGCAGTTTACGACGAACAAAGGACAGATTCAAAGAACTTGTCACAGTGATTTCCCCTATTTATTAATTCATAAATCTCTTCACAATATTATTTATAGATTCCGTAAAGTTATTAGTCAAAAATGGTTTTTTTGTCAGGAAATAATCATTTTTCATTCAACAATTATTTTCGCTAGTTTACGAATTCCCTCGGTAAGCTCTGTTTCTTTAAGTTCTCCGTAACCAAAGATAAATTCGCACTTAGAATGGGCTGTAAAATAATGCGGTTTAGCAGACATCATTCCTATACCAACTTTTGCAGCGCCTTGAATTATCTCTTCATCACTTAAATTAGTTTTGAAGCGTACCATCAAGTGAATTCCTGCTTTTTCTCCTAAAATATGGGCACGTTTACCAAAGTTTTTGTTTATCGCTGTCACTAAAATCTGCCGACGTTGATTATATACTGAACGCATTTTTCTAATATGACGTTCTAAATATCCCGATTCTATAAAGTCTGCAAGTGCCTGCTGTTCTAATATTGGTAAATGTCTGTCATTCAACCATTTTGCACGAGTAAAGATTGCAACTAAACTTTTAGGAAGTACTAAGTAACCAATTCTTAAAGATGGAAACAATACTTTTGAAAAAGTCCCGATGTAAAGTACCGAATCGCTTTTATCTAAACCTTGTAATGCCGGGATTGGTTTTTCGTCATATCGGTATTCGCTGTCATAATCATCTTCAATAATTAAAGCTCCGCTATGTTGTGCCCAATGCAATAATTCTAAGCGTCGCGGTAATGATAAAATTGCCCCGGTAGGAAACTGATGAGAAGGAGTGACATAAACCAATCTAACGTTTTTTTCTACGCTATTGACTAACTCTTTTACTAATAAACCATAACTATCTACCGTAACTGGTAAAATTTGAGCTTGTTGAGTTTCAAAAATAATTCTGGCGCTTAAATAGCCGGGGTTTTCTATGGCTATTGTTTCCCCAGGTTCAACTAATAAACGTAAAATTAAATCCAGTGCTTGCTGCGTACCGTTAGTAATTAATATCTGTTCCGGTTCGCAATTAACCGCACGCGAGCGAGCTAAATAACGTTTGATTGCTTCTCGCAAAGGTTGATAACCATTAGGCTCTTTGGAATAATCAAGCCAATTTAAATCAGCGTTACAGTAACGCGATAATAATTTTCGCCATGTTTTTATCGGAAACTCACTCAGTGATGGTGTTCCATAACGAAAGTTTATTTGTAATTCCGGCTCTGCAATTCTAGGGACATTTTCTATATCGGTTAAAGTCTTGCCGTATTGAGATAATTTAATCGATGAAACGTTGATTTTGTTGATACTTTCTATTGGCTTTATCTCAATTAAATCATCCGGAATTTGCTGACAGACGAAGGTACCCGAACCCGTAACTGTTTCTAAATAACCTTCGCTTAAAAGTTGTTCGTAACTTGTAGAAACTGTAAAACGAGAAATTAACAAATTTTTAGCTAAAAAACGGGTAGAAGGAATACGTTCTCCCGGTGTTAATCTGCCGCACAAAATTGCTTGACGCAGTTGTTCGTACAGTTGCTGGTGCAAGGGTTTGGATGAATTCTTATCGAGGGCGATCGCTAAATCCATAAACTGGATATTATTAATTTTTGTAAACAAATATTTTGATATTTAATAAAGCATGAATAGAAGTTTTGCATAAACAGTTGATTTGCCAACATATCAATAATTTTCTGTTTTGATTATCTCCCTATGGTTTTATTATTAATAATTTTTTAAATCTTACTTCAGAAAGAAGCCGCTATCTAGGATTATTAGCAAAAATCTTAAGCAGTAAAAAGCGACATGCTCGTGAGAAAACAGCGAACAGTGAACAGTTAGGAGTTAAAAGTTAACAAGTATTTCTAATTATTGTGTTTATCTATTGCCTAATGCCCAATGCCCAATGCCCGAATATCCATTCATCATAAAAAAACATGGCTGCTTTAGTTTCCGTACTCGTCGCGATTAGCTTATCATTACTTATCACTCGCATTGCTACCGAAGCGCTAACTTTAACAGGGCTTTCTCGTTCTTCTGCGGGGTTTCAAGCACGTTCGGCTTTTACTGGTTCTGGTTTTACTACTAATGAATCGGAACAAGTTGTTAATCATCCGGTGCGACGACGGATAATTATGTGGCTGATGTTTCTTGGTAATGCCGGTATTATTACGGTTATTTCTTCTTTAGTCTTAACTTTTATTTCTACTGGTGGATTAGATGAATGGCTACCTCGTTTATTGCTACTCTTCCTAGGAATTGGATTGTTGTGGGTGATTTCGAGCAATCGCGCTTTCAACCGCTTTCTGACTCGCTGGGTACGAGGGGCTTTGAAACGTTGGACAGATTTGGATATAAGAGATTACGCGAGTTTGTTACATCTCAAAGGTGACTATCAGGTGATGGAAATTCAGGTAGAGGCAGGGGATTGGTTGGCGAATAAAAGACTTGATGAGCTAAATTTGCGGGAAGAAGGTATTGTTGTTTTAGGGATTCAACGCTCGGATAAAACTTATATTGGCGCGCCCCACGGTTCAACTTGTATTTCTCCGGGTGATTTGCTGATTTTATACGGACGTAAATTAGGTTTAATGGAGTTAGATACTCGTGATGCTGGTGCAACTGGGCAGCAAGCCCATGAAGAAGCAATTGCTGCACAGCAACAAATCGAGCAAGAACAAGATAATTTAGATATTTTTTCTCAAGAAAAAAATCGGCGAATACAGATTAGTGAAAGTTAAAGTAATAAAGTTTTACTTAGCACTAAGATTTTGCTGCAAAAATGCCTCAATTTCTTCTAGTTCGCATTGCTTAGCCAATTTCAAAATTTTCTGAGTAAAAAGCATATATTTACTGTTGCGTTGAGCAATTTCTTCAGTAGTTTTGAGAATCTTGCTTAATGAGCCATGCTGAGCTAATTCTAATAGCTGTTGTAAGTCTTCTACGGCTGGTAAATTGAGTTGTGCATCATCTTGATAAATCGCAGGAGATAATTTAATATCGTCAGTTTCGCCGTATTCCCAAATTAGTTTTAAATGTTTAGCTAAAACTACAAGTAAATCCTCTACATTTATCGGTTTGGGTAGAAAATTATCGGCACCTGCATCTAAACTTTTCATTCTATCCATATCTGACACCGATGCTGAAGAAACAATTACATTAATATGCTTAATTTCTGAGTCATTGCGTAGGTGTTCAAGCATTTCAAAGCCGTCCATTTCAGGCATCATAATATCAGTGATAATCAAATCGAACGGTTGCTGTTTAGCTTTTAGTAATGCTTGTTTACCGTTTCGCGTTTCAGTCAGTTTAAACCCTAGGGGTTCTAATAATCCGATTAAAACCGAGCGATTTTCACATACATCATCTACTATCAGAATATGGCGAGGCATACCAAAGTAACCTACAATCTGTCCTTGATTATTTTGGGATATATTTTGCGTCCAATTATCAGGAATGCTAAAGCTAAGCTCAAAACTGAAAGTGCTACCTAACCCCAGTTGGCTCTCGACTTGAATCTTACTACCCATAAGTTCAACAATTCTTTGGCTAATAGCTAAACCTAAACCAGTTCCCTCGGATTGGCATTTTTTGTCACCAACTTGTTTAAAAGAACTAAAGATTTGGGTTTGCTCGTTGTCAGAAATACCAATACCTGTATCTTCGATTTTAAACTTGATAGATACAATGGATTCTTCCTTTATAAATGCACGAGAATTAATGCATTCTACTTTGAAGGTGACGCTGCCCTTAAATGTAAATTTGATCGCATTATTAAGCAGGTTAATCAGCACTTGACGAAGTCGTTTTTCATCTCCCAAAATGCTAACAGGTAGATTATCATCTGGTTGATAAATGAAGTCAATTCCTTTTTGCTCGGCTTGCACCCGAATTATTTCTATGGCTCCTTGTAAGAAAGAAGGAAAGTGAATCTGTTTAAATTCTAATTCAAGTTTGCGAGCTTCAATTTTGGAAATATCTAAGATGTCATTAATAAGGGTAAGTAGATGAGAAGCGCATTGATGAATTATTTGGGCACCACGATGTTCTTTTTCCTGTAGTTGATGTGAACGTTTAAGAATTTGAGCATAGCCAAGAATACCGTTGAGAGGGGTACGAAGTTCGTGGCTCATGTTGGCGAGAAATTCACTTTTTGCTTGGTTAGCGGCATCCGCAGCTTCTTTGGTATATTCAAGTTTTTCTGTATAGATTTGCTGTTCTTGTAAAAGTTGGTTAACACGATTAATTAGTTGATTAAAAGAAGAAGCCAGCAATCCGATTTCGTCTTTGGTGTTAATAACACTTTGTAAAGTAAAATTATCTTCTTCGGTAACCTGTAAAGCTATTTTCTTTAAACTTTGGATCGGGTAAGCAATTGTTCGACTTATATAAATAGCTAGAATTACTCCAATGGCGATAGATATTCCCATACTAAAAATGATAATTTTAGTGCGTATTTTTTCAGCTTTAATTAAATAGGTTTCATAAAAACTCTCTTGTTGTTCTGCAATTTGATAAAACTCGGCTAACCTATCGGCAACTTCAACAAAATCAGCAAAATCGCGGCTTTTAGCTAAATTAATTACCAGCTTTTCGGCTTTTTCTTTATTGTCAGGTGATGCAATTAATAATGCATCAATCTCATTCACAACATCTAATGTTCGCGTTTTAAATTTAGCAACAGTTAATTTGTAGTCTTCGAGTAGTGGTTGCAAACCTTTTAATGTAAGAGCTTGACTGGATTGATTATGGATAGCTAACATCGTCTGAATTTTATCGATGCGTTCAATTAACTTCATACCTTCGCGATGAAAAGCTTGTTTATCTTGCAAATGAGGAGTTAGTTGCTTAGTAAGGCGATTGTACAAAATATCGACTTGCAATCTGCTGAGAAATTTTCTTTCTGTAGAAGCTTTTTGTCTAGCTTTTAATGCTTGTTGTTGATAATTATTTCCTATAAATAATCCCGTTCCCGTACCCAAAACTGCAATTGTTAATGCAAGTAAGTAACCGAAAATAATTTTATTTTTAATTTTCATTATTATCAAAGAGGCAATTCTATCAAAAATTCCGTTTCTTTACCTAATGTTGAGTTACAGCTGAGATTAGTTTGATGTTTACCACTATTGAATAGCTCGTTGATAATCCCAAACCCGTATTGCTGCCAACATAATTTGTAGTCAAAAATATGTCAAATATTTTACTAAAAACAAATTTATCAATACCAGGAATGGCCGCAACCGGCACATTTTTTTGTAGGGTGCTGTGACACTTTTACTATTTTTAAACGCAGTAATAACCTTTTTCAGTGTCACGCACCAATTAGTATTATGATAATTGCGTAAGTCCTAAATACTAATACCATTATCTTTGAGTAAAGTATTGATTATTATAATCGGCTTAATTTCATGCTTGTATCGGCAGCATCAATCAAATTACTGATAATATTCAGCAATACTTGATTCAATTCAGTTTGTAGGGTGCTGTGACGGGGAACCCATGAAACACTTTTAATGGTAACGGTAACTCTGTAACAACAATGTGTTTTTGTATTTTGAGACTATAATTAACTTGGTTAAGGACTTTAAACAGTTTTGTTTTTAACTGTTGTGCCGAAAACTTTGGTAATAGCGACTGCCTAATTTCCCAATAATTACGAAACTGTACTAGCTTGCTGAAGCTTGCCTCTTGTTTCTTATCATCTTCTCGAACAGCATGACGTACAACTGTACTCAAACTATTATAAAGTTGTTTAAAAATTTGGTATTCATAAATGGTAGGCATAATACTAAATCCCTGATGATTATGGATTTAGTATTCCCACATATAACTTAAAAATTATATTTTAAGTTTAAGTTTACCTACTGCTTTTGATAGTAGCTTTATAAGTATTGAAACCGAGTGATACGAATGCAGCTTTGTCTTATTTCTATTAAAGTTGAAGAGGTAATTCGATTATAAATTCCGTACCTTCGCCTAATGTGGAATTACAACTGAGATTGCCTCGATGTTTTTCTACCACTATCGAATAGCTAGTTGATAATCCTAACCCCGTACCGCTGCCTACGGGCTTTGTAGAGAAAAATGGATTGAATATATTATTTATAATCGATCTATCAATACCAATACCATTATCCTTGATACTAATTAATACATTTTGGTTAGCTTGAAGCGAAGTACTAATAATAATTTTTGGTGTTTTGTCTTGCTTTTCTCGCAAAGCGTCAACTGCATTTCCGATAATATTCATGAACACTTGATTTAATTCGGAAGCATAGCAATTGACTTTGGGCAGTTGACTATACTGCTTAATAACTTGAATTTCTTGATATTTGGTATTAAATGTAAGTTTATGCTGTAAAACTAGAAGAGTGCTATCAATTCCAGCATGAATATCTACGGGTTTCATTTTGGCTTCATCCAAGCGAGAGAAGGTTTTAAATGATGAAACTATTTCACGAATGCGTTGCGTACCTATTTTCATTGAATCTAGCAGCTTTGGTAAGTCATATTTGACAAAATCGAGGTCTATATCAGAAATTTTTGCTTCTATTTCTGGTAAAGTTTGAGGATAAAGTTTTTGGTATAGATTAATTAATTCAATTAACCCTAAAGCATAATCATTCGCCGGTTCGAGATTACCGTATATGAAATTGATGGGGTTATTAATTTCGTGAGCAATACCAGCTACAAGTTGTCCCAAGCCGGACATTTTTTCGGTTTGAATTAATTGAGATTGAGTGCGTTGTAATTTTGCTAAAGTAGATTCTAATTCAGCCGCTTTTTGGGTTACTTCTTCAGTTCTTTGTTGTACTTTTTGTTCTAAAGTATGGGAATAGTTATCTAATTGGCTGTAGAGTTTGGCATTCTCTAAAGAAATTGCGGCTTGAGTGCAAAGCAAATTGAGGGTGTTTATGCGATTTCTTGTAAATGCGCCAATAACCAAGTTATTTTCTAAATAAAGTACACCAACTAATTTACTTCTATCTAAAATCGGCATACACAACAAGCTTTTCGTTTGCTGCTTTCGGAGATATTCGTCTGTGATAAAATCATTTTCAACGGTGCCGTTGTCTAGTACAACTGTTTTTAAACTTCGTTTAACATAGTTGATTACTGTGTTCGGAATATCTTTGCTGCTTGCAGATGGTAAACCTAGTAGATTTACATCCTGATTGTTTATTGATAAAGCTTCAACAATTAACTCATTGTCTTTATGCAATAGTAAAGCAGCTTTTTTTGCTCCCGCATTTTCCATAACTAATTGCATTAGTTTAGATATTAATTGTTTTAACTGAATTTCACTTGATAGTGCCTGTGTTGCTTTAATAATGCTGGCAAAATCGAGAGCTTCAGAAATACTGCTGCTAGAACGATTAGTATGTATTTGCTGGCTGATTAATACCGATTGATTCAGACTTTCCAAACTGGTTTTATTTATGATTCGATTGCCCGAATGCTGTGTTTCTAATATTGGGATTAATTGTTTAGTGTAGCGTGTTTCTAAATCATGAATTTTAGCCGAACTTCCCCATTTTGCATAGCCAAAGTATGCTTTTTGTATATAGCTTTCTGCAATTTTTTCTTTATCCCAATTCAGATAGAATTCGGCAGCTTTTTCGTTAGCAAGAGCTTCTTCGCAAACAAAATTGTTTTCTTTGGCTCCATTTATAGCTTTGTCATACAGTTCAATTGCTTCAGCTTTATCTCCTAATACTCGATATTTTTCAGCTTCTACTAAATGGAATTTATGTAGATAATTCGGCGAAGCATTATTAGCCCAATACTGCATTTTTATTTGATTTTGCTCTACCTGCTCGATGATTTGACTTTGCTCAATCTTATCTGCACTTTTATATCGAGCCAGTTTTACCAAGGAATCATAGAAATAAAATGAAACGATGCATACCATAGCCACTACACCGTCTAAATATTCCTGCGCTCGCACTGCATTTTCTGCTGCTGTTTCGTAGTCATGAAATAAATAACAAAGCTTGAGTTTAGCAATATACAGCAATGCTAAAGTTGTTCTATCATTAGCTTGCTCGTGTACAGATATCATCTGCGATTCATCATAAGCTTCACCAATCAAATTACAGCGATGCTGGGAACGGTTTAATAAATTGAGTACAGTTTGCCGCGAAATATGTATCTGATGGAGAATATGCTCTTGCTTAAGTTGTTCTACAGCATCACCATAAACCGAAATTTCTGTCTCCAAGTTTTCTAATTCTTTACCTATCAAAATACAGTCGAAGCAATAAAAAGAAGCAGAATATCCAGCAAATTCTAAATCACCTGCTTCTAAACCAACCTGATAAGCTTTGGTTAGCAAAGGTAGACTTTTGTGGACTGATTCTCGCCAATGTTTAATGAAATTTCCGACTAACAATAAAACTTTTGATTCGATATCTTTGCTGTTAAATTTATCAACTAAATTTAATGCAAGTTGACCAAATTGCGTACCAGATTCGATATCATCAACTATACCGCACAAAATAAAACCGTACATTGCATAGCCGAAAGCTGAAGAAGATGTATTACCAAATTTGATGGATAAATTTACCATTTTCATGGCAATTAAAGGCAATAATTTTGGAAATGCAATATAAGCAGCGGGAGCGACGCTGGCTAAAATACGCATTGCTGCTGATTGATATGGATCTTCCATCTGTGGAAGATGCAGCAAGTCTGCAATTTGTCTATTTCTTAAGTTTGATTGAGTTTCTACTAATGCTTGTTCAAAGTCAGATGGTAATGGCTTTTGGGGTAAATTTATATTTTTATCAATCAGTTTAAGTACGCTCAAAGCAATTGTTATTGCTTCTAATAATTTAGTTTGAGCTATATTTCCATGAATTTTAGTGACGTAAATATTCACTTTATCGAGCAGTGTTTTTGCTTTTTGTAACACTACTGTAGAAAGTTGTTCTGCTGTATCAAAATCAGTATTTAGATAAGCCGTTTCAGCCGACTCTTCATAAAGTGCTAAAGTCAATTCGTATGAATAATGCCAACCATCTTCTCCTAATAAATCCCTAGCTACAGCAAAATATTTAAATGCTGCTGCATAAGCTGTAGAAAACTTGGCTTTTTTTCCTGCTTTTAAATTTAACCGAGCTAGTTCTTCTTTTTGAGCTTTAGTAACAATTAAATCTAATCCAAAATTTAGCTGATTGACAATATCAAAGATGTTTTCTTCTCTTTCTTGAAGTGAAAAGTTTTCTAAAATAAGTTGACCTAATTTAAAATGAGTAATCTGTTTTTGCTCTTTAGGAATCAGTAAATAAGCAGCTTGCTGAACCCTATCGTGCAGAAACCTATATCCTGGATTATTAATATTGTGATTAATGTTGACAGCAGCATTTGTATTTAGGCTTTCGTCATAAATATAAAATTTATAAGATTCGTTGGTAGGTAAAATTAAACCTGATAGTAAAGCTTTCCACAAAGCATCTACGGTATCGGCTTTACTCTTTTCTGAGATAATTGCTAAAATATCTAAGTCAAATTGATTCCCCACACAGGCAGCTAACTTTAATATATTTTGAGTTTCGATTGGTAATTTATATAATTGTTGAGTCATTAGCTCAACCACATCATCGGTAACGGCTAATGCTTTTACCTTGGTGATATCGCATACCCATCCTCCTTGATTTATCCCCTTACAAGAAGAAGATTGAGGGTAATCAAATTTAATTAAATTATCTTCATAAAGCGATTTCAAAAATTGCGTGCTAAAAAATGGATTCCCTTGAGTTTTTTGATAAATTAATTGCGTCAGCGGTTGTGCGGTTAATTGCGAACAATTGAGAGTATCGCTAATCAGTTGATTTAAGCTTTCTTCTTTCAAGGGTGTTAATGAAATTGTGTTAATTATCGCTTCTGCTTTGGCAATTGCAGATAAAGTTAGCTTCAAAGGATGAGCGGAAAAAACTTCATTATCGCGGTATGCGCCAATTAATAGCAAATATTTACTTTCTGCCTCGCTCATAAGCAACTGCATCAAGTTTAAAGATGCTGAATCAGCCCACTGTAAATCGTCTAAAAATATTACTAAAGGATGTTCTTTTGTTGTAAAAACCTGAATAAATTTTTTAAATAATAAATTAAATCTATTTTGTGCAGCAGCACCTGATAATTCAGCAACAGGTGGTTGTTTTCCAATAATTTGCTCTAATTCAGGAATCACATTTACAATGACTTCCGCATTATCCCCTAAAGCCTCTAAGATATCACTTTTCCAGTTTGATAATCGAGCGTCACTTTCACTAAACAATTGTCCGATCAAATTCCTAAAAGCTTGTACAAAAGCATCTAAAGGAGTATTACGATTAAACTGATCGAACTTACCTTTAATAAAGTAACCGTTTTGTTTAACAATAGGTTTATGAACTTCGTTAATAATTGCTGTTTTACCAATTCCAGAAAAACCAGCTACTAGCATTAATTCGCTTTTATCTGTTGATGCTCTCTCGAATGCTAATAATAATTGTTTAACTTCTTTTTCCCTTCCATACAGTTTTTCGGGAATAATAAATCTCTCGCAGATATCTCTTTGAGCGATTTGAAAAGATTTTATCTCGTTAGTTTCTTGAAGCTGTCTTAAACAAATTTCTAAATCATGCTTTAAACCCAAAGCACTTTGATATCTATCTTCGGCATTTTTTGCCATTAATTTCATGACGATATCCGAAATTACTTGAGGAATTTCTTGTTCCCTCTCTTTAACAAGGAGGTTAGGGTGAGGTTTATTTATCGAAGGAGGAATTTTTGCAATATGACAATGCACCAACTCCATAGCATCATCCGACTGAAACGGTAATTCTCCAGTTAATAATTCGTAAAAAGTAACACCCAGAGAATAAAAATCAGTGCGATAATCAATTCCACGATTCATCCTTCCGGTTTGCTCTGGAGATATATACCCTAAAGTTCCTTCCAATACCGACGGATTCATTAAAGTTTGAATTTCTCGATTAAGCAAAGAAGCAATACTGAAATCGATTAATTTAATTTGTTTAGTTTCAGGATTAATTAAAATATTGGCTGATTTTATATCTTTATGAATTATTCGATGGTGATATAAAGCATCTAAAATATCGCATAAGGAAATTGCTACTTGCAGAAATTCTTCGAGAAAAATTTTAGTGAAGGCTGATGAGAGGACATCGTTACGAGAATTTGTATATGAAGTTTCGATACTAGTAAAATATTGTTTGAGAGAAATTCCTCTTATATCTTCCATTACCAGAAAGTAGCCATTGTGATAAGGTTCTAAGCTATAGGTTTGGATTATTCCAGAGAAATTAATATTCTTAGCTATGCTGTATTGATTGCGAAATTGTAACAATTCGCTGAAACTAGGATGAGGATTTTTGAGTAGTTTAAGAACTACTGGTTTTTGGTCATATTCTCTAATAGCTCGATATACTAAGGTTCTCGAACTATCGTAGAGCATTTCTAAGACATAGTATCCGGAAATCTTAATCTCAGTAGCAAACATAGTTATAGTATTAAGTTTTTGAAGCTTTCAAACTTAGTGTTCCCAGATTTAGCCTCAAAACTTTAATGTTTATTTGAAAAATATATATTTATTTTTTGCACTTGTATAAAATAGATAAAAAAGTTGACTTCAACGCAAAAGTTCTCTTTTATTTCTACATATCGGGGTTTGAAATTACTTGGAATAGATTATCTCCAGACAATTTTGTTTTACGGATTAACAGTATAATTTTTTATAAAAATAAATTGGATTTATTGCCAGCGAACGTACCTTTTCATATTTTCTGAAACCGCTGTATCTGGAAAATATGCGTAGAAATTATATAACAGTTAATAACCCTTTGAAAAATTGTCAGCTTCTGAATCTACGCTCTCGTTAAGACGACTTGCCAAAACGATCTCAAAAATAGCTCCTTGGGGCTGATTATTTTTAACACAAATTTCTCCCCCATGAGCTTCCACCACCATTTTGCAGAAAGCTAAACCTAAGCCTATTTGAGAAATATCTGCCATTGAAGTTCCAATTTCATATTTTTCAAAAATCTTTTCTCGCAATGCATCAGAAACACCAGCCCCAAAGTCAATAACCTGAATTTTGCAACTATTAGATGCACTAAATTCGACCTTAACTACGATCTGACTATTCTCCGGGGAAAACTTAATTGCATTCGACAAAAGGTTATCAAGGGTTCGATGCATCATTGTGCTATCAACAAAAATTTTCTTGTTACATTCCTTTGGGAATTTACTTAACAACTGTTGATTTTTTCGAGCCGCGATTGTTTCAAAATTAGATATGGCTGACTGTATAAGCTCGCATATATTAATCTCCGTACAATTAAGAGAAAATTTAGCAGATTTAAGCATTGCCATTGTCAGTAAGTCATCAATCAATACCTGTAGTGCTTGTGCTGAAGAATAAATTCGAGTTAATTTATGCTGTTGCTTGTGTGCGGGATACTTACCACTTTGGAGAATTTCCACACCCAGCAAAATATCAGTCAGGGGATTTCGTAAATCGTGAACTACCATATTTACCATGTCTTCCCGCAGCTTCAGCATGGATTGGAGTTCGTCATGCTGGTGTTTAATTCGCAGCATAGAGTTAACTCTAGCACGCAGTTCTACACCATTCACCGGCTTACTGATAAAGTCATCGGCACCGGATTTTAGACAGTTAGCTAAATCTTCTTTACTGCTAAGAGCCGTCACCATAATAATTGGCACCGATTGCCACTTGGGCATTGCTTTAATCTGTCTGCAAACTTCGATACCATCAATCCCCGGCATCATTACATCAAGCAAAATAATATCGGGTTCAAAGGTGCCCAGAGATAAAATTGCTTCTTCACCATTAGCGATATAGTGCAGTTGATAATCATAATTTTCTGCCCAAGCAGCTTTATTTAAATCAACGCTCAATAGGGTTTCAATTACATCAAAATTATCAGGCTCATCATCAATAACTAAAATAGATGCTTTTTTCATAAGGTATTCTCGCGAGCTGCTAACAAGTTTTGAATAGTGAATGACAACTGTTTGAGCTTAACTGGTTTGTTAAAGTATTCATTGGCTCCAGCTGCAAGACAACGTTCTCGGTTGCCTTTGATTGCTAAAGCTGTGAAGGCTATGATGGGTAAATCCGCTAAGTTTGGATTGCGACGGATTTGCTGCATTGCTTCCAATCCATTTATTCCCGGCATTTGAATATCCATTACAATCAAATCGGGGTTTTTAGCATCAGCTAAATCAATAGCCTCCTGCCCGTTTCTCGCTAAAATCATTTGATAGCCTTTAGCTGTTAGGTAGCCGGAAATTGTAGTGATATTAGCTTCGTTGTCTTCAGCTAGTAATATCAAAGGAGATACTGTTTGCTTTTGCTGGTTGGTTTGGATGCTAATGTCCGAGTCAACTTCTAATTCACATTCGTATGGTGTAGCACTATTGTAAGGTAGATCGACTGTGAAACAACTTCCTACCCCTACCTCACTGATAACCCCTACCCTTCCCCCATGAAGTTCAACGATACGTTTCACCAGAGAAAGTCCGAAACCCGTTCCTTCATATTTTCGATTCAGATCGCTATCAATTTGCATAAAAGGCTTAAACAACTCGTCGAAATATTCGGGATTAATACCAATGCCAGTATCTTTCACAGCAATTCGTAGATAATTTTGGCATAGGGAAGCGCTATCTAGTTGACTGCTTTGGGAATAAAGGCTGACTTCAAAAGTAATACGTCCCTTTTCCGGAGTAAATTTAATTGCATTGGTAAGCAGATTAATTAAAACTTGCCGGATGCGTCTTTCATCTATAAACAAGTTGGGTAAATTTATTGGTAGCTTTGTTTCTATCTGGATACATTTTGAGCGAGCTTGTTGCTTTACAAAGGCTAGACTTGCCTGACAAAGCGGCATGATGGGAGTGCAGCTACAGTTTAGCTCTATGCTACTTAATTCTATTTTTGACAGATCCAGAATGTCGTTAATTAGTTGAAGTAAATGGGAAGCACTGCGTTCAATGGTTTGTAATGCTTTGAGTTGTTGGTCGTTTATCTTACCGAAAACCTGCTCTCGTAAACCTTCGTTCATACCCAAAATCACATTAAGGGGAGTGCGAAGTTCGTGACTCATGCTAGCAAGAAATTGGCTTTTGGCGATGTTTGCTTGTTCCGCAGCTTGTTTGGCTTGCTGTAATGACAGTACTTTAAGAGCTACTTGCTCCTCTAAATTTTGAGTCAGTTTTCTTAAATGTAAATGCGTTTTAATTCTAGCCAAAACTTCCTGTTCTTGAAATGGCTTAGTAATATAGTCTAATGCTCCTAATTTAAAGCCCGTAATTTTACTATCTATATCTGCTAAAGCTGTAATAAAAATTATTGGAATATTGCAAGTTTTAGGATTAGCTTTGATTCTTTGGCAGATTGCAAAACCATCCATCCCTGACATGTTTATACCTAATAAAATTAGATCGGGTAGTTTGCTTTCTAACTGTTTTAAAGCTCGTTGCTCATTAGTGGCGATCGCCACATCATAACCAGTAGTACTAAGTGTTTGAGAGAGTACATCTAAGTTGACCGGAATATCATCCACAATTAATATAAGACCTGTTGATTCTGCTTCTTCTTGATTCATATATTTGTAGATTTTAAAATTTGCTTGGAGTGAAGATATTTATGAAGTCATTCTTCTATAGCATGTCTTAATATACAACTTGAATGCATATCTTCTGTTTCTAAAACTGATGCTGAGGAGATAATTATAAACATAAAGGTGTAAACTAAAAATTCTGGTTTTATTCTCTAATATATCTGTATGTCTGGGTTTGGAAATCTTGATTGATTTTTTCGCTTATAGGGTTTTTTAAGATGCTAACCATTCTACTTCCATATTTAATTTTAATGTTTCTGAATTAAGTATTCCCAGATGATGAAAAAAAATTACGTTTAAGCTTATTTTTTTATTTTGTAATGGCTGGTTCGGCGGTTTGTATTTGCAATTATTTAACGTTGATGCGAGCAAATAAATCTTAAACGGAACGCGAACAGAAAACTTTATAGCTGAAAAATATAGCTCGATATCAATTATCTTTGATACTCTACATTTATTGTTTATAAATAATTAGAATATATTGCTTTACAGGCAATTACAGATAACAGTTTATATGTATAATTATGCCCGCACTCTAGGGCATGGTATTTAGCAATTTTGCTTAAAATAAAAAAAAGGGAACAAAAAAATAAAAATTTTCTAGCCGAAAAACGTAAGGAAAAAATATACCTGTATCTTAATGACTAATAGTTAAGCCTACTTTTGTCATAGGCTATTCTCGTAAGCGGCTAACAATTGTTGAATGTTGATTGCTAATTGCTTGAGTTTGACAGGTTTGCTGAGGTAATCATTAGCTCCAGCAGCCAGACAACGTTCGCGATCGCCTTTCATTGCTAAAGCCGTCAAAGCAATTATAGGTATCTTTTCTAAGTTAGGGTTGCTCCGAATTTGCTGCATTGCTTCTATGCCATCCATACCTGGCATTTGGATATCCATCAAAATCAACTGAGGCGCTTCGGAGTGGGCTAGAGCAATCGCTTCTTGTCCATTTTTAGCTAACAGCAAGCGATAGCCTTTCGCTCTGAGGTAGCCCGAAATCGTAATGATATTAGCTTCATTGTCCTCAACCAGTAAAATTAAGTCGGAAGCTCGTTCAACCGAATCGGTTGATTCAATACTTAGGGCTTGCTGGGTTTTGATTCTATCAGAAGAAGATGTCTTTTTAATACAAGGTAGATAAATTGTAAAACGGCTTCCAACCCCTAGTTGGCTAGTTAAACCTACTCGTCCACCGTGGAGTTCTACAGTGCGTTTTACCAAGGCAAGCCCCAAACCGGTTCCCGCATATTGGCGATTCAGGGCACTATCAATTTGGACAAAGGGTTGAAACAGTTTTTTAGTATCTTTTGGCGCAATACCAATGCCTGTATCAACAACTGAAATTTGGAGAAAATTATCGGATGAATCATCAATACAATCTCCCTCGGCAGAACTCTGCGGAACAGTCACTTCTAAAGTGATGCTGCCAGCATCTGGGGTGAATTTAACAGCATTGTTCAAGAGGTTAATTAAGACTTGACGGATACGTCGCTCATCAACCAATAAATCGGGTGGTTCGTAGGGAAGTTTAGTTTCTAAATGGATGCGTTTTTTCAAAGCTTGTCGTTTGATAAACGCTAAACTTGATTGACACAGTGGAGCGACATTAGTAGGAGTGATATCAAGTTCCAATTGACCTGATTCAATTTTAGCTACATCCAGGACATCGTTAATAAGTTCGAGCAAATGCGAACCACTGCTTTCAATGGTTTGTAATGCTTTAAGTTGTCGGTCGTTAATCGGGCCAAATACTTTTTCCTGTAACCCTTCGGTCATACCTAGAATGGCATTTAGTGGGGTACGAAGTTCATGACTCATATTGGCAAGAAATTCATCTTTAAGCCGGGTAGCGCGGGCTAATTCTTGATTAGATACAGCCAATTGCTGATTGCGCTCTGTTAGCTGCTGTTGGGCTTGTTGTCGTTCGCTTAATTGTTGCTGCAACTGTTCAAATAGGTTTGCTTGTTGAATGGCAATTGCCAGCTGATTGGCAATTTGTTGTAAGAGTTCTGCTTCCGACTCCTGCCATACCCGTTTTTTCTCACATGCATGGACTACTAAAATTCCCCAAAGCTTATTGTTATCTCCTGAAGCAACCCATTGATGATTTTCGCTAGTATGCATTTCTTGCAAAATCGGCGCAACAATCTTAGATTTAATTTGACCCTCAATTGAATAATGCACTAAGGATTCCGTCCAGATATCCTCTATTACATCAGGTACGATGCGAGGTTTACCCTGACAATAACAATCAAGTATATCTTGCGACCAAAGTTCGTTGTGCCAATTACAACCTTTTAAGTCAGTAAACTCACTAGATACAGCTTCTTCAACAATTTTGCTTTCACCATCGGCAAAAAATCGAAATATGATGACGCGATCGCCATGCATTATATCTTTTACTTGTCGAGTAACTGTTGACAAAATTTCGTCAATATCTAATGATTCTCGAATTTGTTGAATAATCGCTCCTAGAGCTTGCTGTCGTCGTAGTTGTAGAGCAATCCTAGCTTCGGCTTGCTGCCGTACTATCAGTTCTGACTGAATTTGGTCGTAGAAACTAGCTTGCTGAATACCGATTGCAAGTTGGTTCGCTAGTTGCTGAGTCAAATCAATTTCGGATTGCTCCCAGTGGCGAGTTGTAGCACATTGATGAATGCATAGCAAACCCCACAACTGTTTGCCACAAAGTAACGGCATTACTAAATTAGCGCGAACTTCAAACTGACTTAAAACATCGCTATGACAATTACTTAGTTCATTGTTGTAAATGTCATCGACTGCATAAAATCTGCCTTTAGAATAATTGGCACAAAGAGATGAAAAGTTACGACCAAAACAGTGAACTACTGAGGAAAATCCTTGTACAACTGATTCAGCCACAAATTCGCCGTCGTCAAAGTTAGAGTCCGGATAAAACTTAAAAATGCCAACTCTATCGGCTTGAATCACTTGACGGATTTCTTTGCAGGCAGTATCGAAAATGGTTTGCAAATCGAGAGATTGTCGAATCCGCTGGGTGATTTCTCTGAGTAGTTTCTCTCGTTCTACCTGCTGACGAATAGTTTGCTCGGCTTCTTTACGTCCGGTAACGTCAAAGCGAATAGCTAGATACTGAAAAGGTTGTCCTTGTTCGTCTAAAAAAGGGATAAGAGTACTTTCTACCCAATAAAGACTGCCATTCTTATTCCGATTACAAATTTGACCTCGCCAGATTTTTCCACTAGCGATATTAGCCCACAAGTCTTTAAAAAAACTGCGGGGATGATAGCCAGAATTGAGAATTCGATGAGTTTTGCCAATCAGTTCGTCGCGGGAATAGCCAGAGATGTCGCAGAAGCGATCGTTTACGTAGGTAATTGCTCCTGCGGTATCAGTAATAGCAACTATCGCAGATTGATCGAGGGCAAACTTGAAATCGGATAGTTCTTGAATTAACTGTTGTCGTTCTAACTCAACTTGCTTGCGCTGCTGATTTATCAACGCATCACAGCCAGCTTCAACAGAATATTCTTGATTTTCTTGTAAGCCAATTTCTGTGCGATCGCGTTGATGAAAAAGTTGCAGATTCTCCAGTAAAATTGCTGTTTGAGTGCAGAGAAAGTTGAGTTTGAGGATGCGCTTATCCGTGAAGACACCAGCAGTTAAATGGTTACTTAAATACACAATGCCGAACAATTTACCTTTGTTTAACAGAGGTAAACATAAAAGGCTACAAGGTTTTTCCTGAGAAAGATAGCTATCAATAACGGGTAAATCTGTATTAAAGTCGTCAATTAATACCATTTCTTGGGTATTTTTGACATACTCAATTAACTGAATAGGCAAATTGGAATTAGCTTCAAGGGGTTCCGAACAAAGTTTTATGCTTTCAGAATTTGCAATAACTTCAACATGCCATACTCCATTGCAATCGGGAAGGATTAAGGAACAGTAATCTCCTCTAGAATTTTGCAAAATCAATTGGGTAATTTCAGGCAGAAGTTGATTTAATTGTGTAATATCCGAAAGTAATTGAAAGGCTTTGAAAATAGCCGTAAAATCTATAGGTTCTTCGTTGATAGAATACTCAACAATACTAACCATATCACTGAAATCCTAATAGTTATGGACTTAGTATTCCCAAATCTTTTGCAATAATTATTATTAAGATAGATTTTTAGATTTTTGTTAGAAAATAATAGTTGATTAATTTAGACCGTGATAGAATGAAATTTTGCTTGCGGTTGTTAATCAAAAGCATCATTAGGATAATAAAATATAATATATAGAATAAAACCGCAAAAAATATTTTCTCTTTTATGACTTTGAAACCCCACTCAGAACAGGATAAGTCACAACCAAACAGCAGCAATGACGATACAGAAACAGAGAACGAAAAAATTCTGTGTCCTCATTGCAAGCGCACGGCTACAAATGGCATCAAGTGTAAAGGGATTTGTGTAGCTGATGATGATTATTAGTCATTAGGAAACGAGGATAGGAATTTACATCGGTTGCTTTTACAAAAGTGGACTGGTAATAAATATCAAAAGTGGCTATTGTAATCAACCACTGGCTAAATTAACCTATGCTTAAGTTTAAATTCAGCAATTATATAGAGGGTAAATATGCCCCATGTAGCCAAGATTTGCATCTATCCGATTAAATCTCTTGATGGGATAGAAGTAATGCAGGCAAAGGTTCTGGAAAGTGCTGCCTTAGAAGGCGACCGCCAATTTGCTATTTTTGACGAGCAAGGCAAATACGTTAATGCTAAATGCTATGAAAAAATCCATTTACTAAGGTCAAAATTCTATTTAGCAAATAAGATTATTTCGTTGCAAGTTGAAGATGGCGACACAGAAGAAAGTTTCGATATAGAGTCTGAAAAACAGCATTTAGAAGCGTGGTTAAGTAACTTTTTTGGTTTTAATGTGACATTGCAAGAAAATTTAATTACTGGCTTCCCTGATGATACAGTTTCACCGGGACCAACTATAGTTAGCACTGCCACTTTAAAAGAAGTTGCTTCCTGGTATTCAGAATTAACTGAAGAAGCTATCCGTCGTCGAATGCGTACTACTATCGAAATTGATGGAGTTCCAGCTTTTTGGGAAGATAAATTATTTTCTGAAAACGGTAGTATGATTAATTTTAAAATTGGAAATTTACATTTTGTAGGTGTAAATCCCTGTCAACGCTGTATTGTTCCAACTCGAAATGCAGTTACAGGAAAAGTTAATTGTGATTTTCAGAAAATATTTATTAATAAGCGTAGAGAAACTTTACCAGGATGGGTAAATAAATCCCGTTTCAATCATTATTACAAATTGGCGGTAAATACTAGATTAGCTAGTAAAAAACTAGAGAATCAAGTGATTAAAATTGGCGATGAAATAACTCTATTGTAGGGTGTAATACGGCTTATAATAATTTGCGGACAAAACGAAAAGGTTGGTTTTACCGTAATGCACCACCAGATTCTAGAAAAAAACCAGAGACGCGCTCGTACAAAGAGAAAAGAAAGAATAAGTTAAATGCATGATGATATAAACCTCAATATTAGAGAAACAACTCCAAAAGAAGATTCGGTTATTGCAGAACATTTTTATCTGATGTGGTTGGATATCGGAGTAGTTGAAAATTACATTAAATCTAACCACCGCAGTCTAACTTTAGAATTTATCAAACAAGCTCGTCAAAAATTATTTTATAAAGGCTTTGCGGCAGAAGTTGACGACATAATAATAGGTTCTGCAAGCTGTCAGTTGTTTAACGGCTTATATCCACTAATTTTAGAAGAAGAATATCGTAAATACGGATATATTTGGGGTGTCTACGTTGCACCATCTCACCGTAAAAAAGGAATCGCCAAACAATTAACAAACGCCACAATTGAGCATTTGAAATCTATCAACTGTACAAAAGCTATTTTAAACGCTTCACCAGCAGGAAAACCGGTTTACGAAAACTTAGGTTTTTTACCAAATAACGCAATACAATTAAATTTAATCTAATTACTCCCTTATCGCTCTAAAATTACCTATCTCTTTTTGTGTCTTTCCTCTGCGCTCTCTGCGGTTTTGTAATCGGTAATCTTCTAACTGTATAGGAGTAATCTAACATTTTTTATTAATCTCAAGAAGTCCAAATAAATACGGTTTCTTGTTTCCTAAGCGTGAATATATTCAGGGGGAATCATGAATAAACCGAGTTTTTGATAACGCTATTAATAAGTAAAAACGATGCCTAATTCAAACAACGCAAATAACCAACAACTTACACCAAGCAAACGCAGTAAAATTAAAAGATTACCCAAACGCGGGAATTACGAAACTCAAGTTATTTACAATATCTTAGACGAAGCATTAATTTGTCATGTTGGATTTACACTAAACAATCAACCCTTTGTTATCCCTACAGCTTACGGAAGAATAGACAATAAACTTTATATTCACGGTTCGCCAGCAAGCCGAATGTTACGTACTTTAAATCAAGGTATCGAAGTATGCGTCACGGTAACTTTATTAGATGGACTCGTATTAGCACGTTCTGCTTTCCATCATTCCATGAATTATCGTTCTGTAGTTATATTCGGTACTGCTACATTAGTTAATGACACCGAAGAGAAAAATGAAGCGCTGCGAGCTTTCACAGAACATATTATACCCGGACGTTGGCAAGAAGTACGCCAGCCAAACAAACAAGAATTGCAGGGAACGATGGTTCTTTCCTTACCTTTAACAGAAGCATCTGCAAAGCTGCGTACTGGTAATCCTGTAGATGACGAAGCGGATTATGATTTACCAGTGTGGGCTGGTGTTTTACCATTACAGATGGTTCCAGGTAAAGCTATTGATGATGAGCGTTTAATTGCAGGTGTTGAAATTCCCTATTACATCAAAAATTATGCTCGCAATCAACCAAAAACCACATCTTCATGAATAGCGCTCATATCCCCTTAAAATTAATACTTTTGAGTTCAAAAGAATTTTCCTGTAATTTCAAACGTTTTAGGTTTTAGGTGGTTATGTTTTCACAATGTAGATACAGCAATTCTATGTGAGTTGTAAAAAATTAGATATTAGAAACCCCGGTTTCTATAACGATGGCTAATGATGATTTAAGAGTGCTATATCTATCATCTTTGTATCTTAAAAGTCAATTGACATTAAAAGGGCACAGCCATGCTGTACCCTTTTATTTGATATTGATAGGATGCCTAAGAAAGGAAGTTAAAACAATCAGATTACAAATCGAAGTATCACATATTGTATAGCTTGCTAACTGATAACTTTAACCTGGCATTTATAAGCATACAAAAGTATTTCTACTACCTAACGAACTCTAACGTATCGAGAATGTACCCAGTATTCGCCTTCAGGAGAATCGAGTTGATACCATCCATTTTGCTCGTTTACGAGTCTCACTGACTGTCCAGAAGGCAGAGAACCAATCTTTGTATAGTTAACACCAGGACCTCGACGAACATTTAATCTAGTGCGAACTTGAACAACTCCGGTTGCAGTTCCGTTGCCAATCTGGCTATTAGGGAAACGACCACCCGTACCGGAATAGCCCATTGCTGCAAGAGTTCTAGGCCCAGCAATACCATCTACTCTCAAATTATTCGCACGCTGAAATCTCATTACAGCAGCTTTGGTAATAGAGCCATAGTATCCAGTAGAAGAAACGGTTCTAGGAAAGTAACCTCTGTTTCGGAGTTCTGTCTGTATAGCTCGAACGTTATAACCAGTTGTACCCTGTTTTAAAGTTAAAGCTTGAGCAGCACTTGCAGCAGTTATAACTGAACCGGCGATAGCAGCAGAAATAACAAATTTAGATAAGCTTCCTAATTTTTTCATTTTCAACATCCTCTGTTAATAAGCATTAATTAAAAATCGATTCAAGCCAGTATTTATATGTTAGATATCTATCAAAACACCGCGCTTATTTCATTTATATTGTTTTTTTAATACTATGTCTTCAGTATTAAAACTTAGCCAGAGAATATTTGAAGAATTTAATTAATTTCATAATTTTTCGGCATTTTCTCACAGGTATAGACAAACTTTATATTTTTAATTGCATGTTAATAGAAATGCACTCAAATATTTCCGTATTAAAAGTAAGATTCTTATTAATTAGTTAAATAAAATCAAATAAAAAGGTATTAACACGTATGCTTAATTAAAATAAAGTAGCATTATATCGGTATTGATAGAGATAATTACGGAGTCCTTGAGGCTCTAAGCTGTTGCGTGAGGGTACGAATATAAAATAATGTAGTAATAATAATAGTTGTCTACCAAGTCAACTTTAAGGTGTGTATCGTACAAGGGTAAAAATATATCTTCCCCTACTCCCGCAGGAAGCTTGCCTCCAGAAATTTGACACTCCCCATCAATTAATTGAAGGGGATTCTTGCTTCAACCGTCCGCCCTAGAAATCTAAATACGAAAATATTCAAACCTCCCCGTTTGGATACGTCCACAAGCTCACACGGACTGCCCGACCGCATTTGAAATGATTTATTAAATTTTTCACTTTGACTCCCATATTTGTACAAGATTTTGGGCTTATTGCCCCCAGGGTTCCGGATCGGGGTCTGTCCGCTAGACCTACTAGGCTTTTTATATGTGCGCATTACCGCTTCGAGTAATATACCACAAAAAGTAATGGGACTGGCGACTAAAGTCGCGAGCGCACTACACCCCCATAATTAGAAATTAGCGGCACTGTGCGCGGTTCCGGTAGATTTGTTCGAGTACTAGCTAGAACTTACGTAACTAACATATTTTACTCGTAGGGTGCTTGTACACCGATCGCTAAAATAGTTTATATAGGTTATCACCAAGCAACTTGATTTGTTGCTATCAAAATGCCTAAAATTTTCTTCAAAAAAATTTGCAAGACTATTCTTTCAAAAGATAAGACTTAATATAGGATATTTAATTCCTTTGCGCGCTTACTATTAAAAATTTATTGATATGACCTTGATACATTAATATTAATAGTAATCATGAAAAGCCCACTTTTTTAAGGGATTGGTGAATATCAATGTCTGAGAATAAAACAGTTAACCTACCTTACTTTGATGCATTATTAAAAGACTTTCAAAAAGATAAAACAGAAATAATTCAAAGCTTTGGAAATCACGTCCACTGGGGTTATTGGGAAAATCCAAATTCAGCAGATGGTTCCATAGAAGATTTTACTCAAGCAGCAGAAAATTTATCTCAAAAAGTATATAATTCCGGAAAAATAGCCGATAACATGCGCGTTTTAGACTGCGGCTGTGGTTTCGGTGGAACTATTGCTAGTCTAAACCAACGTTTCAATAATATGCAGTTAACTGGATTAAATATTGACTCCCGTCAACTGGCAAGAGCTAGACAACAAGTTCAACCCCGCGCCCAGAATAAAATAGAATTTGTTGAAGCAGATGCTTGCGAACTACCTTTTGAAAATAATTCCTTCGATGCAGTACTTGCTGTGGAGTGTATATTTCATTTTCCCAGTAGAGAGCGTTTTTTCCAAGAAGCATTGCGAGTTCTCAAACCAGGAGGAACCCTTGCTATCAGCGACTTTGTACCCAGACAAATAATTATTCCCTTCACAAAAATAGGCTCCGAATTAGCAAAAGACACTTTGCACAAAGCTCTCGGATATGTAGATGTCAACTTTAGTATTACCGATTACCGTAAATTGTCAAAGGAGACAGGTTTCAAACCGTTAATAGAAGCAGATATTACTCGGAATACTTTACCAACCTATTCCCTGGTAAGAAAATTACAAAATAAAGAAGATAAAATAATTAATTTTGCAGAAAAACTAAGTCGTTGGAGAGTAATTCGTTATTTGGTTTTGTCTTACAAGAAAATTGATTAATTTAAATTATTATTTCTTGTAATTGGATAAAAGCTCCTCCCATCGAGCTAAAATCAAATCTGTGTATTTTTTCCTATCAATACTATAAGCTCCAACAGCAAAACCGTCGTTCATTTCCACTAACGCAGTTTCTCCAGAATCTAAAACCCCAAAATCAATTGCATAACCGGCATAAGATTCTCCTGTTTCATCGAGACATTCAATCGCTTGCTGGACTTTTTCAACATCTATAAAAATATCAGCATTTCCATCATAAAAATCAATACTTATAATTTCAGAATTAATAATATAGACTCTATATTCGCTCATCCAAGAAATAACCTCAGAACAAAGCAACTTTTCCTGACGCGATACCCCATAAATTTTAGATAAATCGTATTCCGTTTCAAACACACAACCGGTAAAACGTTTCCGACGAGTCGCGGGTTTAGCAAATATTGGCGGATACATACCACTTAAAAGTCTTCTTTCCAATTCAGAAACTGTAGATATCCACGTTTTTCGATACATCAAATAATTCAAACAAGCTGGATAATCATTTACTAAAGGTTCTGGAATTCCAAGCTGTTTTAATGCTCCCAAAACACATGCCATATCCCCAACAACCAAAGATTGATTATCAAGCGGCAACTGTCTTCTTGTAATCCGTTTTTCTGTATAAAAATGAATTGGAATGCCTCTTTCCGTTAAGTCTTCGCTAACAAGTTGCTCCTCGTCTCGGAGTCTTCCACATCCTTGCTGTTGAATAAAAGCTTTAGAAATCAACTTCTTTACTCCTTCCCCCCTCCGCGTACCGAGGCTGCAAAAACTATAATTCGTGAATTTATTAATACATAGGACTTATGCACTCGTGACGAAAAATCAAGGTTTGTGATTACTATCTCCTTTCAGGAGACGCTACGCTAACGCGCAGCGAATAATGACGTAAGTTCGTAGCCCGTGCGTAAGTCCTGAATACATTTACTAACCTATTCCAAAACTTAAAAAATTAACAAGTATAAATACTGTACCTATATGTTACAAATAAAAGCTATATTCAAAACTCGTCATAAAAAGTGTGCAAGGCAAGGGGTGCATCTACCCATTTACTATGAATCAAGCACAAATCCCATCATGGCAAAAGGTTCGCGCTACATTCCAACAAATTTGGGGCTATGAAGATTTTCGTTCACCTCAAGGCGAAATTGTTCAAAGTCTACTGGCGAAAAAAGATGCATTAATCATTATGCCTACCGGCGGAGGTAAATCAATTTGCTTCCAACTTCCCGCACTTTTACAAACTGGTTTAACTTTAGTGGTTTCTCCCTTAGTTGCACTAATGGAAAACCAGGTACAGGAATTAAAAGAACGAAAACTTTCGGCAGCACTAATACATAGCCAATTATCTGTTTCTCAACGCCGTCAAACCCTACAAGCGTTAGAAAGACAGCAGTTGAGATTACTTTACCTGTCTCCAGAAACTTTACTGAGTCCCCCAGTATGGGAAAGATTATCTCACCCACAACTGGAAATAAATGGCTTGATACTGGACGAAGCTCATTGCTTGGTACAATGGGGAGATACATTCAGACCGGCATATCGAAGATTAGGGGCAGTTAGACCAGCGCTACTTAAGACAAAAAGAAGAGGAACAAAAATAGCGCTAGCCGCTTTTACTGCCACCGCCGACCCTTTAGCCCAAACTGTAATTTTAGAAACTTTACGACTACAGCAACCTGCTATATTTAAGCTGAATCCTTATAGAAATAATCTTAACCCGAACGTCCGGATTATTTGGACTCCCCAAGGAAGACAACAACAATTATTAAAGTTTATTCATAAAAATCAATATTCTTCGGGATTAGTCTACGTTCGCACGCGAAAGGATAGCGAGAATTTAGCGGCATGGTTGGCACAAAAAGGTCATAAAACAGCTAGCTATCATGGTGGATTAGCTGCCGAAGTTAGACGCGAGATTGAAACTAACTGGTTAAATGGAAAAATACTCTTTGTAGTTTGTACATCAGCTTTCGGTATGGGAATTAACAAGCCCGATGTCCGATGGGTGATTCACTTTCAAGCGCCGTTATTGTTATCGGAATACGTTCAGGAAATTGGACGTGCAGGAAGAGACGGAAAATCAGCACAAGCACTAACATTAATTAGCGAACCTACCGGATTTCTGAATCCAGAAGACAAGCAAAGACAGAAATTTTTTGAAGAAAAGCTGCGAGAGCAACAGCTAAAAGCCACACAATTAATTAAAAAATTACCGCCTGTCGGAGAAGTCGAAGCAGTAGGGCAAAAAATTCCCGATGCTGCTTTAGCATTGTCTTTGCTGCATAGCATGGGTAAATTAAAGTGGATCGATCCTTTTAATTACATTATTCAGAAAAACTCACAAAAGAAAAGCAATCAGCGATCGCACCCCCGAAATCAAATGCGTGAGTATCTAACTACAAAAAAATGTCGCTGGCAATTTTTATTAAATGCCTTTGGATTTGAAAAAGAAGCAGCAAATCTAAGCTGCGGGCATTGCGATAATTGCCGGAAGTGAAGAGAGGGAAGAGGGGGTAGAAGCAGAAGAATAAATAAATAACAATTATTACCAATTACCAATTACCAACTACCAATGCCCGATGCCCAATTCCCCAATTCCAAATTTAAAATTGCTGTAAAAAGCGCAAATCGCTAGCATAAACACGGCGGATATCATCGAGTTGATGTAACACCATAGCAAAACGCTCTACCCCAAACCCAGCAGCGAATCCCGTGTATACTTCTGGATCGTAACCTACGGCTTTTAAAACATTGGGATCTACCATACCGCAACCCATCACTTCTAACCAGCGTCCGTTCCACCTTAAATCAACTTCTGCTGAAGGCTCTGTGAACGGAAAATAACTTGCCCGGAAGCGAATATCTTCCACCTCACCGAACATTGCTTCCAAAAACTCTTTGACGGTACCTTTAAGGTCGGTGAAAGTTAATCCTTCGTCAACTGCCAAAAGTTCGATTTGATGGAATACTGCTGCATGAGTTGCGTCTACAGTATCTCTTCGGTAAACTCTTCCCGGTGCAATAATCCGAATCGGTGGTTCGCTTTCTTCCATAAACCGAATTTGTACCGAAGAAGTATGAGTCCGCAACATATTGCCATCCGGAAGATAAAAAGTATCCTGCATGTCACGGGCTGGATGATCTGGGGGAGTATTGAGCGCTTCAAAATTATAATAATCGCTTTCCATTTCCGGGCCAGCAGCAACCGTGTAACCCATACCGACAAAAATATCTAGCGCTCGGTCAATAACGCTATTTAACGGGTGAATCCGACCTTGGGGACGAAACACTCCGGGCATAGTCACATCAATGGTTTCTGCTTCAATCTGCGCTTGGATTTTCGCAGTTTCCAAAGCTACACGCTGCTTATCTAAATTATTTTGTAAAGCTTCCTTAACAACATTGGCGATCGCGCCAATTTTTGGTCTTTCTTCTGCGCTTAATTTTCCCATACCGCGCAGTAAAACACCCAACTGCCCTTTCTTGCCGAGATAATTAACCCTAAGTTCCTCCAAGCTTTCCAAAGAATCAGCGCTACTTATTGCTTTGAGTGCTTCAATACGTAATTCTTCTAATTGAGATTGTAAATCGCTAGTCATTAGTTATGAGTTATGAGTTATGAGTTATGAGTTATGAGTTATTAGTCATTGACGACGAGCAAACCAACTCACATTAGTAATAATGCCATTGATGCGTTAAAAGCTACTATAAAAAGCGAACTGGGCATCGCGTATGGGCTACCTAGCTCTGCTTCCACGCAATATTTACGGTACGCGATGCTAGCCGCTAGCTGCGTGAATGGATGGGCACCCTCATTTTAAGTAGGTTAGCTTTGCAAATCATAATGCTGAAAAAGAGAGTAGTTTGTTCGGCAGTAGAAAGTAGGAATAAGGTTTTCAAGGCAAAATTCATTCTTTTACTTAAATTCATAACTCATAACTTATAACTCCTAACTCATAACTCTTAACTGCTAAATTGGCTTAGTGGTAGTTGAGAATAGCAATAATGAGATTATTAATTTCTAATGATGATGGTATTTACGCAAAAGGTGTGCGTACTTTAGCTAATACGATGGCAGAAGCCGGTCATGATGTAAGTGTAGTTTGTCCGGATCGGGAACGTTCAGCAACGGGACACGGCTTGACTTTACATCAACCGATTCGTGCCGAAATTGTAGAATCAATTTTTCACCCTAAGATAAAGGCTTGGGCTTGTGATGGTACCCCTTCGGACTGCGTAAAGTTAGCACTATGGGCTTTACTGGATTCACCTCCACAATTAGTTCTTTCTGGAATAAATCAAGGTGCTAATTTGGGCACGGAAATACTGTATTCTGGCACTGTTTCAGCAGCAATGGAAGGCTTGATAGAAGGTATTCCCAGCATTGCATTTAGCCTAACTAGTTATTCTTCGAGTAATTTTGAAGTTGGGGCTGATTTTGCCAAAACACTTGTCGAACAACTAAGCCAAAAAGCAAAGCTTGATTCAATGTTACTAAACGTAAATATTCCCGCAGTCGAATCCTCACAGATAAAAGGTGTGAAATTTACTCGTCAAGGAGTGCGGCGTTACGTTGATGTATTTAATAAACGAGTAGATCCACGGGGCAAAACTTACTATTGGTTAACAGGAGAAGTTCTTGAAGATGTAGAACCGCCAGTTAATTATAATTTACCCGAAAATATACCTATTGATGTGAGTGTTGTACAAGATAATTATATCAGTATTACTCCTTTACATTACAACCTTACTTATGCGGATGGATTTAAACAGCTAGCCCAGAGGGAATTACAGTTTAATTCAAATATTTGAAGTCGAAAAATCAAGCTTTTTCGGAGGTTAAATGCATTACAGCAAAATATAGGTTATAAAGTAAAAACGTCTATAAAAAACATATAGACGTATAGTTAAACTTATATTCATAAGTTTAAAAGAGACTCGCATTTATAAGCGAAAATACCGTTGAAAAGTATGTACTGTGACCATTTAATTAACCCTTTTACAACAAAGGGTAAGACAATATTAATTAAACTCATGTCTAGTAAAATTTTTTGTATTGTTCGCCCGCTCAATCTTGACAAGTAACACTCATGTCTAGGAAAGAGAATCAATTTACCGTAAAATTTTGGGGTGTTCGCGGCAGTATTCCTTGTCCGGGATCTCAAACCGTCCGTTATGGAGGTAATACCCCTTGCGTAGAGATGCAAGTGGGCGACAAACGCTTTATCTTCGATGGAGGCACGGGAATCCACGTTTTAGGACAGTCTTTATTACCTAAAATGCCGTTAGAAGCTTATCTTTTCTTTACCCATTCTCACTGGGATCACGTGCAGGGATTTCCGTTCTTTACTCCTGGATTTGTAGCAGGCAATAAATTTCATATTTATGGGGCAGTAGCCCCAGATGGCTCTACTGTGGAACAGCGTTTAAACGACCAAATGCTGCATCCCAACTTTCCCGTACCTTTACAAATTATGCAGTCCAATTTGGATTTTTGCGAGGTGATACCGGGAAAGACGATTCATATAGAAGATATTGCCATAGAAACCGCAGCGTTGAACCATCCAGGTGAATCGGTGGGGTATCGGGTTAATTGGCAAGGTGGTTCTGCCGTATATGTCACTGATACCGAACATTACCCAGATAAATTGGATGAAAATGTTTTAAGGCTTGCTGATAAAGCCGATATTCTAATTTATGATTCAACTTATACTGATGACGAATATTATTCTCCAACATCACCTAAAATTGGCTGGGGTCATTCTACCTGGCAAGAAGCTGTAAAAATCGCTAAAGCCGCAGAGGTAAAAACTTTAGTTATTTTCCACCACGATCCATCTCATGATGATGAATTTTTAGACCGTATTGGACAAGAAGCTAAAGAAAAATTCCCCGGTGCGGTCATGGCTAGGGAAGGAATGGTACTAAAAGTTACAATGAATATTCCTTTATCAAACAGTTTTCCTATTAGAAGATAATTGATATAAAGCTTTTATCGCCAAGCAATTATAGAATTTGGATTAAATTGGTATTCGAGAGCCTTAGTTAAAATATCTATGGCAAGTTGGGAATAGATAATGGGTAATGGGTAATGGGTAATGGGCATTGGGTATTAGGGATAAAAATTATAAAATTAATTTATAACTCCTAACTCCTAACTCCTAACTCTTAACTCCTAACACCTAACCCCTTTACACCTTTACTTCCCGCATTGTTAAACATCTCGTCCCAATATTGACGTGCCAAATCTGTCTAAAAATGGGTGTTCTGTGTGGGTTACTTCTTCAACCGAATTAATTCAAACTCCTACTGCTGTTGCCCTTGGTAAATTTGATGGCGTTCATCGCGGTCATCAAAGGGTAATCCAGCCAATTTTGCATAAACCAGCAGACGCAGAACGTATTTACCCAACTGTTATTACATTTCTTCCGCATCCTCAAGAGTTTTTTACCGGTAAACCTAGAACTTTGTTGACTCCTTTGGATGAAAAAGTTCAGCAGTTAGAACTGCTTGGGGTAGAACAACTTGTACTAATTCCCTTCGATAAAGAATTATCTGCTTTAACTCCCGAACAGTTTGTAGAACAAATTATCGTAGAAAAATTGCAAGCTGCAAGAATCAGCGTCGGACAAGATTTTTGTTTTGGTTCCAAGCGTAGCGGTACCGCAATGGATTTACAGGTACTTGTGGCCGAGTATGGTATCCCGGTTACTATCGTTCCTTTAATAACTCACGAAGACGATTTTTCCACAGATGAAGAGGCAGAACGCATCAGCACCTCGCTTATTCGTCAAAAACTTGAAATTGGCGATATTGAAAGAGCCAATCAATTACTGGGAAGGGCTTATACTCTTATGGGCACTGTAGTCAAAGGGCAGCAGCTTGGTAGAACCATTGGTTTTCCTACTGCTAATTTGCAGTTACCCCCAGATAAGTTTTTGCCCCGTCAAGGAGTTTACGCCGTCCGAGTTGCTCGCATCAACAATCAGGATACAGCTTTAAACAACTGCTGGGGAGTCATGAACATTGGCGATCGCCCTACGGTAAACGGTACTCATCCTACCGTAGAAGTACATATTTTAGATTGGTCTGGAGATTTATATGACAAAAAGCTGCAAATACAATTAGTCAAATTTATCAGACCGGAAGAAAAATTTAGTGATTTGGCAGCCCTTAAAGCCCAAATTCAACGAGACTGCACCACCGCTAGGAACTTTTTTAGTCAAGGGCGTTAGTTTACTCCAACTCTGGGAACAATATATTAGGGCATGGGGAATGGGGCATGGGGAGACAAAAGGACAAGGATAAATTAAATCCCTAACTCCTAACTCCTAACTCCCAATCCAAAATCCGAAATCTAAAATCCAAAATCCTATTGGTGCATGAGAGACAAAATTGACGCTCTGACACAAAATCTAGCTCTTACCATTGTTGGTAAATCTGAAGCAATCCGTTTGGTATTAGTCGCTTTATTGGGTGGGGGACATGCTTTACTTGAAGATGTTCCTGGAGTTGGTAAAACTCTGCTGGCAAAATCCTTAGCTCGTTCTATTGATGGTAAATTTCAACGGCTACAGTGTACGCCAGACTTGTTACCTACTGATATTACTGGTACAAATATCTGGAACCCTAAAACTGGTGAATTCACTTTTCTTGAAGGTCCAATTTTTGCCAACGTCATGCTCGCAGACGAAATTAACCGCGCTACACCCCGCACTCAATCGGCATTGCTCGAAGTTATGGAAGAAGGGCAGGTAACAGTCGATGGTGTCTCTCGTGCCGTTCCCGCACCATTTTTTGTCATCGCAACACAAAACCCGGTTGAATATCAAGGAACTTTTCCTTTACCAGAAGCGCAAATGGATAGATTTATGCTTTCCTTAAGTTTGGGCTATCCTACAGAACAAGAAGAGTTACAAATGTTATCTCGGCTCCAAGACAACAGTAAATTTACTGACTTAAAACCCTGCATTACTTTAGCTGAAGTTGAAGAATTACAGCGAATTTGTGCCGGTATTCGGGTAGAAGCTTCGTTACAGCAATACATACTCGACTTGGTGAGAGCTACAAGGTGCGATGAAGAAATTACTCTCGGTATCAGCCCTAGGGGTACTGTAGCTTTACACCGCGCCACACAAGCTTTTGCCTATCTTTCTGGACGAGATTATGCAATTCCCGATGACGTGAAGTTTATTGCTCCTTACGTTTTGAGTCACCGTTTGATTCCTGTAGGAGGAAGAAGAGCGCAAACTGTAATGGAGCGTTTGTTGCGAGTTGTGGCGATTCCGTAAATCAGCGAACAGTTGTGGGTGTGTTATGGCTTCAGCCTAACGCACCAGGGTATGTAATTATCAAAATATATTATTAAGTGAAATTTTGCGTCATTTGATAAACTAAAATCTCTATATTGGGATTTTTTATTAGTTCCCTTCGACTATGCTCTAACAGAACCTGTAATTACAACTGTCCTAAGATTTTTGAAATCTGAATTCAATGAAGTTTTAAATGATTTTATAGAATATAATTTAAAGGAAAGTTATAGAAAAAGTATTTAGCAATAATATTGAATCAAATTCAAAAAGTAGAACTGAGTTTCTATATTCAGCACTTAAAGGATGGGCGGAAAAGTATAGTTTTTATCGTAATTCTCGGATGATCCCCCCTCCCCCCCCTTTTTAAAGGGGGGTTAAAGTCCCCCAATTTAGCGGCGGATTTAGGGGGATATCAAACGTTTCGAGTATAATTTATAGCTTTCAAAACATCCTCTTAGATACGATTTAAGAGATGCTTTAGATAAAGATTTGATTTTACTATATTTCAACTACCAGCATATTCTGAACAACGATGAATTTATAGCTTCAGCAGCACTATTTGAATTTGCTCATCTTCTAGGAGTTGAATTCGACGAACAAATGCTTAACTTATATATTTCATATTGCCGAGAAATCTGGCGCGTTATTCCTTTTTATAAAGCTGTGATTGTTTGTGAAAAACCACGAGTTTCATGGAATAAAAATCCTTTAATATATGCGAATAAACTACCAAATTTAAGTTTTTTGGATGGTTATAGTATTTAGATTTATCTGATGTTGGGTTACGACACGATAAATACAATTTTCGTTACAAATCAATTTTTTTCGCGTCTAACCCAACCTACTCATTAACTATTTATAAACACACTGTCTTATTGGAATCGTAATTATAAACTTGGTTCCTTCTCCGGGTGCGGAAACACATTTTAAAAAACCACAATGTTTTTCTACAACAACTTGATAGCTAATTGATAATCCCATGCCCGTACCTTTTCCTACAGCTTTAGTTGTAAAAAATGGGTCAAAAAGTCTGGTTTTTATGTCTTCGGAAATTCCCTTACCATTGTCCGAAATCGAAATTTGTACTTGCTTACATCCGATTAATTCTGTTTTGATGCAAATAGTCGGAAGATTCTCATCCCAAACTCTTTCTTCTAATGCATCAAGTGCATTCGCTAAAATATTCATGAACACCTGATTTAATTGACCAGCATAGCATTCTATCTGCGGTAAATTACCATAATCTTTGATAATTTCAATTCTAGGGCGTTCGACTTTAGGTTTGATGCGGTGTTCTAAAATCATCAAAGTACTATCGATTCCTTGATGAATATCAACTTCTTTCATCTGGGCTTCATCCATGCGGGAAAATGTACGCAAAGAAGTTACTATTTCACGAATTCTTTGCGCTCCAACTTTCATCGAATTTAAAAGCTTGGGTAAATCTTGGACTACAAAATCTAAGTCTAATTCTTCAGTTAGTTCCTGTATTTCTGATGCAGGCTGAGGATATTTCTGACGATAAATTTCAATGATTTCTAATAGACTTTGAGCGTAATTGTTGGCATGACTAAGATTTCCATAGATAAAGTTAACGGGGTTATTTATTTCGTGAGCGACACCTGCCACTAGTTGCCCCAACCCAGACATTTTTTCGCTTTGTACTAGCTGTGCTTGAGCTTTTTGTAGTTCTGATAGAGTAGTTTCTAAGTCTTGTGCTTTTTTATTTAATTGCGTTTCGGCTTGTTTGCGAGCAGTAATATCGTTACGAATAGCAATATACTGCTGCGGTTTGTCTTCTGGATTTAGAATTGGCACGATAGTTGTTTCTACCCAGTAGAGGCTTCCATCTTTAGCACGGTTTTGAATTTCTCCCCGCCAAACTTTACCGCTACTGATTTCTTTCCACATCTGGGTGAAGAAAGATTTAGGATGGTAGCACGAGTTGATAATTCGATGATTTTTACCGATTAATTCTTGGCGATTATATTGAGATATTTCACAAAATTTATCGTTAACATATTCAATATTGCCATTTTTATCTGTAATTGCAACAATAGCAGATTGATCTAAAGCGAATTTAATATCAGCAGATTCTTTTAAAGAATTTTGTAATGCTATTTCAGCTTGTCTGCGTTCGGTAATATTTAATGCCGTAGCTACAAGTCTATATACTTTTCCAGAATTATCTTTTAAAGGATTGATAGTATTTAACCACCAAGTTTGTTGATTTTTAAAAGTTACAGATTGTTCAAAGGAACAAGATTTACCAGTTTCTAAACATTGACGATAATTTTGAGATAATGCAACACCTTCGACTTCTCCAAACAGTTCTTCCGGAGTTTTACCGATAACCTGGGTTCTATTTAAACCGCTACTGATTTCTGCGCTTGTATTTACTCCCGCATAACGAAAATCGCCATTCTCAGCAACATCGATAACAATTAAAGCGTTGTCAGCACCATCGTAAACTGTGCGAAGAAACTGCTCTTGCTTTTGTAATTGTTCTTCAGCTTGCTTACGTTCGGTAATATCTGATGCCATTGAAGCAATACCGACTATTTCACCATTAGCAGCTATCAACGGATAGTTATACCATTCACAAATAATTTTTCTACCATCTTTAGTCAGATTCTCATTAGTACTGAGCATCCTTTGTTTTTGATTAACAAATTCATTGAGGATTGTTTCCAAGCTGGTTTTGAAATCGTCAGTTACTAAAAACTCAAAACTACGACCTAAAACTTCGCTTTTGCTATATCCAAAAATCTGTTCTGCGGCTTGATTCCATTCTTTAATTTCAAACTTACGATTCCACTCAATTACTGCTAGGGGAGTTTGTTGAACCATCAATGCTAAACGTCGCTGCTGAGATTCTATTAGTTGAGCTTGTTGTAATTTATGGGTGCTGATATCTTCAATGCGACAAAGCATACCGCTAATTTCTCCAGAGGCATTAATTAAAGGGTTTTTGCGGATATCTAACCACATTTTCTCGCCAGAAGCTGAAGTTAATATTCTTGTATGTTGAAAACTATTATTGTTTTCGATTACATGGCGATCGCCTGCAAAACTATCACTTGCAAGGCGATTATTCAAAAAGTCGAACATGAGATTATTCAAAGGTAATTCGTCATCCGTTTTACCAATAATCTGATGAGGAGAAGTTAAACCAATAGCTTTAGCAAAAGCTAAATTACAACCTTGAAAAACTAAATCGTTATTTTTCCAATATATTAATTCTGGTAAATTGTCAATTACCAATTGAGATGTAGGTAAAGAATTTACTGCTTTTTCGTTATGGGATTGTAAATACTTAAATTCTGCCGGTAGCATAAGCTTATTTTAAACGCATTACTAATAAACTTAGTGTTCCCATATTGGCTTTATAAATAAACAGTCAAGCAATCATATCTTATACATTGACAATAAACCGGATTTATTAATTGTATATCAAGAGAAAAGTGTTTTTACTATAGTAATCTTAGTGAATACGTCTAGGTAGGTAGACTTCGTTTATGTAGTAATACCTGGTGCCATATTAATAACAAAATTCTGATGAATCATTTAGCATTGCGATAAAATAAGAAACCGGCGTTTATTTATGCTTGATGACAAAAATATAATAGATGTGCGAGTTAATACTTATTATAATTAAGAAAATCAACAATCTAATTTAATCTAGATCGATTTACATAGCTATATGATGGCAGCTAACAGGTATTTGAATTTGAAATTCCGTACCTTCTCCCAAAGTGGAAATACAGTTTAATTGTCCATCATGCTGCTCAACTATAATCTGGTAGCTCATAGATAGTCCTAAACCAGTACCTTTACCTACAGGCTTTGTTGTAAAAAATGGGTCGAATAACCGAGAAAGATTATCTTCAGGAATACCGTAACCATTATCAATAATACTAATCTGCACGATATTCTGACCGATTAATTTAGTTAAAATACGAATTTGAGGATATTCATTTTCGGATATTTGGTTATTTTTGATTGCTTCTTCTAAAGCATCAATTGCATTATTTAAAATATTCAGAAAGACTTGATTTAGTTTTCCTGCGTAACATTCAATTAAAGGTATGTCGCCAAATTCCTTGGTAATTATAATTGCGGCTCGATGCGGTTGAGTTTCCAAGCTATTCTGCAAAATCATTAAGGTACTATCGATACTTTCGTGAATATCAACTTTTTTTAATTCTGCTTCGTCTAAACGGGAAAAAGTTCTTAATGAAAGTACAATTTGAGCAATTCTTTCTGCTCCAGTCTTCATTGATTTAATAATTGAAGGTAAATCTTCTAGCAGATAATCAAATTCTATTTCTTGAATAAATTCCTTTGCTTCTATACTTTCGGGAAAGTTACGTTGATAAATTTCGATCAGTTTTAATAAGTCTTCAAAATATTCTTGCGTGTAAATCAAATTAGCATCGATAAAATTAACTGGATTGTTGATTTCATGAGCGATACCAGCTACTAATTGTCCCAAACTGGACATTTTCTCGCTCTGAATTAGCTGTACTTGAGTACGTTGTAATTGCAAGAGAGTATTTTCTAACTCTTGAGTTTGTTGACGTAATTTTGCTTCTGCTTGTTTGCGTTCGGTTATATCTCTAAAATAGAAAATCTTACCGTAATTATTTCCATCTAAAGAATTGACTGAAGCAATATATCGCTCAAAAGTTTTTCCATTCTTTAAATAAATCTCGTTACGACAACTTTTTTCTGGATACTTAAATATATATTCTAGGGTAGATACAAATTCTTCCGGCTTGTCTAATTTTTCTAGCATTGCAGCGAAAATTTGTTCGTGTTTACCTGTATCAATCACAGAGCGATTAATTTCCCATAATTCCAGAAAACGCTGATTATACGAGATTGATTCACGATATTCGTCAACAACTAAAATGCCATCAATGGAAGCTTCTTGCTGTGCTTGTAAAATTGAATTAGTCCTAAGTAAAGACTGTTCGGCTAGTTTACGTTCGGTAATATCTCGAAAATACCAAACTCTACCAAAATATTCTCCTTTTAAAGAACTGATAGGAGCGCAATAGCGTTCAAAAGTGCGTCCATCGCCTAAATCAATTTCATCTCTAATAGATTTTTCTACATCATTAGATAAATTTTCTACTTCATTAATAAATTTTCCTACATTTGTAAATTTATCTACGATAGATACTAAAAACTGGTTTTCATCTTTGGTGTTGATGACTGACTGAGGGATTTGCCATAACTCTACAAAACGCTGATTGCACGATAGTATATTTTGATTTTCATCTACTACTAAAATTCCATCAATGGCAGCTTCCTGTTGAGCTTGTAACATTGCATTACTAAGCAACAAAGCTTTTTCTGCTTGTTTCCGTTCGGTTATATCTAAAACGAAACCATGCCAAAGAATAGTTCCATTTTGCAATTTTTCGGGACGGGCACGGCTTTTTATCCACTTTATGTTCCCGCCAGGAAGAACTATTCTTCCTTCATGTTCCCAAGGTTCAACATTTTTAACAGAAATTTCCATAGACATTTTAAAGGCTTTCAAATCATTTGGATGAGCTCTTGAAAAAATCAAACTGGCATCTGCTTCAATTTGTTCTGGCTTCAAATCATAAATTTCATAGCAACCCGAACTTACATAAGGAAAAGTCATCGAACCATCAGCACATAATTGAAACTGATAAAGCATTCCAGGTACATTTGCTGCTAGCTTCTGTACTTTAGCCTCAGTATTTTTTCGTTCTTCGATTTCAGCCTGCAAAACTTTATTTGTCTTAGTTAATTCTTTTGTTCTTATCAAAACCAGGGATTCCATTTCATCATAAGCTGATTGTAAGGCTTTTTCTGTTTGCTTAAGATGAGTTATATCTGTAATAAATCCATTCCAAATAATTGAACCGTCTGATTGTTTTTGCGGACGAGATGCAGCTTTCATCCATTGAATTTGTTCGGATGATTTGCTTAAACGCCCTTCCCAATAAAATGGTTCTAAAGTTTTTGCTGAATTCTTTAAACAGGTATCAAATGTTTTGTAATCTTCTGGATGTATCATTGAGAAGAATAAATTTGATTCTGCTTGAATATCTTCTGCTTGTATATTTAATAGTTCATAACTGCCAGGGCTTGCGTAAGGAAAAGACATTGAGCCGTCAGCATCAATTTTGAATTGATAAAGCATTCCCGGTACATTTGCCGATAGCTTCTTAAATTTCTCCTCGCTTTCGCGCAAAGTAGCTTCTGCTTGCTTTTGAGCGGTAATATCTGTACTGGTGCTGATAATACGATAAACTCTACCGCTATCGTTTGATAGTGGGGTTAAAGTAGTTAGTAACAATATTTCTTTGTCTTCAAGTCTTAGTGTTTCTTCAAAAGTAATCGGTTTTCCCTTAAGCAGGCAGTCTTGATTTCTTTGTTCTATTTCCTTTCCGAAAACTTCCCCTAACACTTTTGAGGGAGCTTTACCTACTACTTGCTGATTGCTTAAACCTGAAACTAACTCTGTTGCTTTATTAATTCCGAAATAATGAATATTATTATCTTTTGTGACTTCATAAACAACAATTCCTAGTTCCACTCCATCATAAATAGTGCGAAGAAATGCTTCGTTTTGAGCTAAAGCTTCTTCTACCTGCTTACGCTCGGTAATATCTTCAACTGTTGCCAGCACTCCTACTATATTTCCCTGTGAATCGCGCAAGGGAATTTTGTTAGTATCCAACCAAACTTGTTTACCATCTGCTTGTTGCTTCTTCTCGACAATATGTAATTCTGGGATGCCAGACTCTATGACTCGCTTATCCCATTCTCGATAAAGTTCGCACTGTTCTTTTGTTTCGTACAATTCATAATCAGTTTTGCCTCGGATTTCCTCTACGGAACTTAAACCCCATACATCAGCAATTTTTTGATTGCAGCCAAGAAAAATACTATTGCAATCTTTCCAAAAAATAATTTGAGGGATGCTGTCTACTACTAACTGTAAAAATTTCTTTGACTCTATCAATTCTTCTTGAAATTGATGACGAGAAACTATAACTCCCAAACATTGAGCAGCAATTTGTAAAATTAACTTTTCGCTATCTAGCCATTGACGCTCTTTGCTACAGCTATCGAAGCGAATATATCCCCAAAAACTGCCTGCGATCTGAATTGGTATTACTAAAATTGAATTAATATTTGCAGCTTCTAAATCTTGCCGTTCGGAATCAGGAAAATCATTTACAGAGCCTGCAATTATCTCTTCTTTCACAAGAATAGAATGCCATCGTGGAAAAATATCGCATTCTGCTTCAAATTGATTATTTGACCAACTTTTATTAAAATTATTCGTTACTATAGAAACTCGATCTACTTTCACCGCACTTCCTAAATCCCTTAAAGTATGATTAATGGATTCGGTAAAATTGCTGCTATTTCCGATATTATTTATTGCTTTAATAACACTTTTAGCAAATTCATCTTGAGAATGAGAAGCGGTTATTTCTTTAATAGTACCTACGACGAATTGATTTCCCGCATCATCATATAATAAAGATTTTTTTGTCGAAACAATATAAACTATTCCTCGGGCATCTTTAAAATATCCTTTATCTTCATAGCTCATACCTGAAGTGAATATTAATTCATCTTTCTCCCAGAAAATATCGGCTTGTTCGTTTGAGAAAAATTCGTAGTCAGATTTACCAATCAGTTCTTCTCTTTGATAACCCGTCAACTGACAAAAAGCATTATTAAGAAATATCCAGTTATGTTTTCGATCTTTGACAAAAATTGGGTCAGATACACTATTGATTATTTCAAGCAAAAAACTTTGAGAAAGGTAATTCCCAGAGTTATCTGCTGGTAGATAGGAGTTCATTGGCGGAGTCATCTATTGCTAATCAGCTTGATAATTGCTGCTTGTATAGCCTCATCTCCTATTATTCCCAATCTTGAGTGTATTTAAACAGAAGTCGAAAAATAAATAGTCCAGCGATCGCGGTTGAGTGATGTTAGGAATCTTCTGCGAACGTATTAATAGTACTTCTAGCGTCAATGTTGTTGTTAAAACTTTAATGGCTGCCCATCATACAGTCTTAGCCTAAAGGTTTTCTTTTGATTGGGCAGCTTTAAATTTTTTATTACAAATTTTTCAAAGAATTAAATGCTTGTTTAATAGTCCAACTGTAATTTCAAGTCTTTCTAAATGAGGTAAAACACCAGTATCTGGTATTACATAAAAATTACTAATGGCATGTGGATTTAAATCAGCTAAACGTTTTCCTAGCTTGACGTTAATAAATTGTGCTTTCTCGCCCCAAAGTATATCTGTAGGTACGGTTAATTGTTTGATATACAAACTTAAATCAAAGTACAAATCGCCTCGTAAAAACGCTAAAGCTGCAAATATAGCATTAGGTTGTTGGGCTGAAGCTAAGTAAGCCTGAACAATTTCTTCTGATATTCGTTTGGGTTTTGCAAATAGAAAACTTTGCAAAAAATTTCTGACTGCAATTTCATTTTCCGCACCCAATTTATAAATTAAATTATCTAATAATGGTGTATTGATAACTTCTAAAGGAAGCCTACGCCCGCTACCTTGTCCAAAATCATCAAATCCAGAAGGGCAGCAAAGAAATAAACTACGAAACAACTGCGGTTGTTGAATGGCCAAACGAATAGTTAAAGCAGCAGTGATGGAAGAAGCTACAATTGTTACAGGCTCTCGACAAACTTGTTTGATAAATTCTGCAATAGTGGTGATGTAATCGTTAATCTGATAATTTCTCACCGGATGAGAAGATTCACCCCACCCAATCAAATCTGGGGCAAAAATGCGATGAGTTGCAGCAAAAGCAGAATATACTTTTGACCATTCGTAAGCAGAAGCACCACCACCGAAGTTATGTAAAAAAACTATTTGGGGTAAATTTTCAATTTCAGCAATATCCCAAGGTGCAGCAGTTTGGGTGTAGTAAACCATTGCTCCGAGAGATGTTTGAATAATTTTATGTCCAAAACCAGGAGGTTGAAATTGAAGCATAAGGGGAGGAAGAATAGGGGACAATGGGACAAGGGGAAGTTAGAAGTTAAAAAAAGTTAAACAATTTTATTCTTCGCCTTTAACCTTTACCCTTCAGCCTTAATAATTGCTAATTGTTACTTTTTACCAATGTGTGCGAGTTCGTCGAGATTATCGCCATTAATATGATATGCTTGACCGAATCCAATTACAAAACGACCTTTGTAGGGAGTAAGCTTAAAAATACGAAAATCCCCTAAACCGCGCAGCATTTCAATTATTTCGCCGAAACGCTCTGCAAAATCATTGACAACCTGTTTCCATTCGTTAGTTTCGCGCTCTATTAAAGTCGCAGTACAATCATAATCTAACCTGCGACGAGCAAATATTTGTGGGGCTTGAGCTTCGTCTTCAATAAACAAAACACTTGCCTTTTGATTGACGTTAAGATTTTGCGTATGTGTTGAAAGCCCGCTAACGTAAATATAAATATTTTTCGATTCGTCTATTACAAAGGGAGTATAACTACCGTTGGGAATTCCTTCTTTATTTACCGTACTGATAATAAGGCTCTGAAATTGTTGGATAAATTTTTGATATTCTGCTGTGACCTTTTCGATTTGGTTCATCATACTAATTAGCTGTACTTAGAGATATTGTTGACAGATTTACTTGACGACGCGAATTGATTAAAAATAAAAACAACTTCTAAGTTTTCTATAACTAAAAGCTGTCTGTATGCTTGTTACAAAAATTTATATATGAATTGATATATGAATTTTTGTGAGATTTTTTGTATAAATTTTTGTATAAATTTTTGTATAAAATTATATATTTGAATATAGTATCTCTCATAGTTTGATAATACCCAGTTTATCAATAATTAGGTCTTATCGAAATTAGAGTTTGGTTTTTCTATCGGGTTTATAAATATGCTTAATTTTTGCTCGCGGTCTTTACTTGGTAGCAAATTTGACTTATTTGCAAAATTATCTACCGTGCATAAATGCTAATTGATTTGCAATGGGCGATTAATACCGATGTCATTGCTTTTAAAAAGCAGTTCTCGATTGTTACTTATAATATGTATTATCTTATGGTTGATTGATTGACTAATTCTATGGCTTGAAATCTAGCTAGTTTCGATTTCGGTTTTGAGGAATTAAGTTTTTTAATTAAGGCGGTTGAAATCCGTAGCATCATTGCTTTGCAACCAACCGGTAGCTTTTGTACGCGAAGATTGCATTTTTTGTTTGAATAAATCTTTGTTCATTCTATAGCCAATACTCCAACTATTATGACTGAGTTTCACGAAATGTTGAATCTGCTCGAAGCCGAGAGAGAGCGTTATATATTAGAGGCTGGACGTTTAGAACGTCGCTTACAATCGATTCGCACTCAAGTGTCTGCCATAGATAACTTAATATCGGGTTATATCGAAGAAAATCTTCACCATAAATTCGATCAACATTTTCCTCAATCCGAGACTCAAGCATATTTAGAAGCAGGTAGACTTAACTATAATAATCTATCGATTAATGAAAATACTGAAAATCAGTCAAACTCGAATGCTGATTTTGATAAGAAAGAACTTAATCTCGCAGATAACTATGATGAGTCGCCATCGCAGCAACAAAAACTTGATATTTCTGATATTCCAAAAATGAAGGTAGCTAGGCAATCAGAAAGTTTGCCGATGTTACCCGAATATAAAGGGTATTCTATCAAAAACGCCGTTCTTATCTTAATGCGCCGCCAACCCGAAAATCATTTTCATATCCATGATATTGTTGACAATTTATACAGAGATAATTTAACGCGCAAACAACGCGATACTGCGAGGGTAAGCGTTACCAAAGCTTTATCCCTGGGTTTTAAATCCGGTTTATGGTTTAAAGTTTTGCATTCTAAGGGGGTATACACGTTAACTTATAAAAAAGGGGTAACTGCTAAAACCCCTAAAGATTAATAAGTTTAAGTAATTGGATTTAATCGGATTGAATTAAAATTAAATTATTTTTCTTTAAATATATAATTTTTAACGTTTACAATTTAAAAAATTATATAATTAAAACCTCAATATAAAAGCAAAGACTAAAAGTATTAAAAGTTACATAGAAACGATTTCGCCCGGTCTCGATTAGCTCAATATAATTTAATCAAATAATTGAAGATTAAGAAAAATTAAAATAATTGCAAACTCGAATCATTCAAATGCTGGTTGATGTTAGCAGCGTGCAGGAATTCGTACATAGTGATGAAGTTATCCATCGAGATAATAAATTGGTTTTAATTGATTTTGGTGCGGTTAAGCAAATGCGAACCTAGATGGCAACATCTTCAACAGTAAATACTGTTACTATTAGCACTCCTGGATATATAAGCGCAGAGCAATCCCAAGGAAAACCGCGCCTAAACAGCGATATATATGCGTTAGGTTTGAGTGGCATATTACAGCTATTTCAAAAATTTAAATCATATCGCTCTCCAGAAGTACTTATTGCCCAATTTATGTTAACGGCAGTTTGTTTTTATTCAATAGCTGAATTTATCTATCTGCGAGTAGAAAATAAAGCAAGAAGTTAGAATTAAAAAACATATAATAAATCAAAGCAGCACCAATATATATTAAAATGTTTAAAAATCCATTAAATTTACTTGGCTTTGCTTTTATAATAGTAGCAATAGTGTTAGTGGGTAGACTTGTACGTCATAAATGATTTTAACGTCAAGATATATTATTATTAGTAATTGCATATTTCATTAGCGGTATAATATTTTTAAATCAAAAGTGGTATAGACAATAATTTATCCAGGTACATATAATATTACTGACAATTTATAATTTAGTTTACACTATAGAAAGCATTCCTTTAAAAGTTAATAGGTAGTAGAATCAGCAAATAGGAGATAATCAGGCAAGAGTTAGAATAATTGATTATTAATGATAATTGAATTAATGATTAAATTAACTTCTAACTTTAGAGTTCATAACTTATAACTTAAACATGTGGGATTTAAATAGATTCATTAAAACTCTAACCTTCTTTGAAGTAATCCCGATGCTTAATTGGGTACAGGATTTATTCAAAGGTGTTAAGACGGATAATCCAGATAAATTAATTGGAGCAAAAACAGTGGGTGTAGTATTAGTCGCAGGTGCAACAGGTGGCGTTGGTAAACGAGTCGTGCAGCGACTGATTGATAAAGGTTACAAAGTAAGATGTTTGGTACGCGATATCGCTAAAGCTAGGTCAATTCTTGACGATAAAGCCGATTTAGTAGTAGCAGATATTACTAAAGCTGAGACTTTGAATTCTTTATTAATGACGAATATTCAAGCCGTTATTTGCTGTACTGCGGTGCGAGTACAACCGGTTGAAGGTGATACCCCAGATAGAGCCAAATACAATCAGGGTGTTAAATTTTATATGCCCGAAGTTGTTGGCGATACTCCGGAAAATGTAGAATACAAAGGAGTAAAAAACTTAGTAGAAGCTGCAAAAAAACACTTACTTCCATCAAACGAAAGAATACTATTTGATTTTAGTAATTCATCTGTAGAGATAAAAAATGTATGGGGTGCTGTAGATGATGTAGTTATGGGTGGAGTTAGTCAAAGTAATATTCGATTGTCTTCAGATACAGCAGTATTTTCTGGTAATGTTTCGACTGAAAACTCCGGTGGATTTGCTTCAGTTAGAACTAAAAATTTCGACCCTTCTTTTAATTTATCCGGTTATAAAGGTATTGAAATTCGCGTTAAAGGAGATGGAAAACGCTACAAATTCATCTTGCGTACAGAAACAAATTGGGATGGTATCGGCTACTGTTATTCTTTCGATACCCAAACAGATGCTTGGATAAACGTTAAGATTCCGTTTACAGATTTAATACCCGTTTTTCGTGCCAAAACAGTACGGGATGCTCCGACGATTGATGTCAATAAAATTTGTTCGTTTCAATTAATGTTGAGCAAATTTGAATACGATGGAGGACTAAATCCTAATTTTTCGGCTGGAAATTTTGCATTAGAAGTTGAAACAATTAAGGCTTACGGCAAAGAAGAATTACCACAATTTGTTTTAGTAAGTTCGGCAGGAGTCACTCGTCCCGGAAGACCTGGTATAAACTTAGAAGAAGAACCTCCAGCAGTAAAATTAAACGACCAACTCGGAGGGATTCTGACTTGGAAATTAAAAGGAGAAGATAGTTTAAGAACAAGTGAAATTCCTTACACTATAATTAGACCATGTGCCTTAACAGAAGAGCCAGGTGGTAAAGAATTAATTTTGGAGCAAGGTGATAATATCAAAGGTAAAATCAGCCGCGAAGATATTGCTAAACTTTGCGTACAAACTTTACAACAACCTTTAGCCTGTAATGTAACTTTCGAGGTAAAAGAAGGAGAAAATAACGCTAGCTATATAGATTGGGAAGAACTGTTTAAAACAGTTGATCGCGATAAATTACCAATCGGCGGTTAAAATCTATATTCGCCTTGTCCCCTTTTCCCCATTTCCATTTTATGTTTAAAAAGTTATTGTCCGTAATCTTTTTAGTCATTATACTTTGGGGTAGTTTACTTTCGGGTAAAGCTTATTCTGGCTTATTTGAATCCCGTTTGAATAATTTAGAATCAGATTTTTACCGTTTAGAATCTCAAGTAAACCGTATAGAAACACAATTAAATCGAGTTGGTGCTTCTGGGCAAAAAATTCCAAATCAGCCTTTATCTCAACCTCGCCGAAGAAGATTATCGCAGCGACAACGTGACAAAATGTTTGATAGACTCGCAACTCTGGTAATTGAACTCAAGCAAGATATTCAACAATTACAAAAGCGAGTTTCTCAATTAGAAAAAACTAATAATTGAGAAATCTTATCCTGGCGATAAAAGTTCTTCAAGTAATCACTAACAACTAACTATGAATCTTCTTACCTATGTAATGCATTTAGCGGGTTCTGGCGCAAGTGCTTATTTTAGCGCTCTTCAAATTCGCGATATCAAAACACGTCCAAATATTTTAGCAGGATTCCAATTAGCTGAATCTGGCTCTGTTCCTTTTTTAACTAATCTTAGTCAACGTGCTGCTGCTGAAGGTGATATGTGGCTCTCAGAAAAATTAGCAAAGCACGCAGAAGACGAAAAAAGACACGGGCAAATTTTTGCTCATGCACTTAAACAGCTTGATAAAAAAGTTCGAGACTTTAAAAGCCAGTCATCAGATAAAAACGCAAACAGTAATGGTGAAAAGAAATCAAAACAACGGAGTTCTTTTTTCGGTACATATTATCAAGGTTACGAAGGAGAGCAGTTAAAAGCAGAAAACATTGACTGGAATGTTTTTATGGCTAGTACCTACATATTAGAATTGGATGCTAGCAAAGACTTTGCTCGGATGGCGAAAGCTTTACCAGAAAATGATTATAAAGCTCGTAACCTTAAATTAGGAATGCTCAACATTGCTAAAGACGAAACAACTCATGCAGCATATCTCTACGAAGCAATGAATCGTAGAATGAATGCAATTGAGGTGCAGCAACTTATTGATGAATGGAGACAACGTAAAGTAAATGCGATTACGGCATATGTTACTAACAAGTTGCAAGGTACAGACAATACACCTTCCTTGGTAGAGGAAGAGAAATCGTCAGAAAAAGAAGCCGAGTTAGTAGTTGCTTAACTAAACTTATTGTATAGTTTAGGTCTTTAGCTATTTGACGGAATAACTTTTAGTTTTGCAATATGCGTTCCCAGTCTGGAGACTGGGAACAAGAGCAAAATTAAGCAAAAAATTGTTAAATGCGGGAATACATAGTCATCATGGTTAACAATACAGCTAAACCACATATCCAAAGTGCTAACATTCCCCAACTAACAGAGTCGCTCTGCAATCTTCGCCATAAACTATTTTTTAAATTATTGCGAATTGCCATTTGTATACCCTCCGATTCTTAGTTAGATCCCATTCTTTAAGCATTCATAATTTTTTGATGCATAATATCTCTAATTTTTCTCAAATAATGCTTGAGAAAAAGATTGAGAAAGATACTTAAAACTTAGATTGCTTATCCGAACTAGATACCAGACTGCCTGTATACTACTGAACTCAAAACCATATGCAGCGCTCGCTACTGCAAGCACTGAAGAACATGTTTCTAGAAACTATTTTTTTATGTCTATTTTTATTTTCCCATAAGTAATACTTTCTACTAAATTTATTAACCTGTTTCGCAAAGAATCTTAATGCTGATTTTTGTCATCAAATAAAAATATTAATTACAACATTGAAAGAGATATATATTCAGTAATTATAATTAAATTTAGTTACCCGCAAATAATGAAACAAGCTATAAAAACCTATTGCGGTAAGCTTATCCGGTTTGTTTCAATTAGCATATAGAATCAATTAGCTTTGTGATTAAAAAGTTAGTATAAATACATGACCGATATTCGTAAACTAATTAACCAGTTAGCTACTGAGGAAAATAAGTTACTTTCTACAGAGTTTATTGCACCTTGTGTATTAAAAGGTAAGGTATTAACTCGCATTGCAGGAATGGCTTACACTTTTATTCCTGAACCCGAAGATTTTGAAGGTTGGGGTATTTTTAAACCGATAAATTCAAAGCAAGCGGCTTTTATTGAAGAGCCTAGTTTACCTTTAATTTGCGAATATTTAAAAAAGTTTCAACCCCTACGTTTAAGACTTGTGTACCCGTTGCAGGGACAAACATGGTTAGCCTATGCAGTAAATGAAGCTGATATGCTACAGCGTTGCGGTTATTGCAAACCCGTACCCGTACATCTGGTTAGTGAAGCAGTACAGTTTGAAGTTGTAATAGCCCGTACAGACGGTGCTGCTTGGTGGTTTGACGAGTGCGATCGCCGTGGGGATGTGATGGTAGCTCAAAAATTGCGAGAACAACTTCAAAAGCTAACACCACCGCAAAATTTGCGTTTTAAAGGTATGACACCAGAAATGCGAACGGTTTATGATTTAGTAACACAGCAAGCCGAAGAATTCAGCGATTTAGTGCGACAGCAACGAGACGAAAAACTATTGCAAGAAGCTTTAAAAATGGGAGGCGGGGAATTACAACAATGGAGCGATCGCCAAGATTATTGGGTTGTAGAATGGATTACCAGCAATGGCGAACAACATACCAGTGCCATATCTAAAGATGATTTAACCGTTATGAGTGCGGGTATTTGTTTAAGCGGTGAAGATGAAAAATTTGATTTGCAATCCCTGGTGGGTGTAGTTGAAAGACGAGATGTAGAAGATGATTAAATTAAATCAGGACTTGCGTAAGTCCTAATTAAAAAAGATTATTTTTTGTTGCGGTTTTAGCCCGATAGCATACAAAGTTAACTTCACACTCTATTGCGCTCAACACAAATGCTAGGAGCATCAATTCCCTATAGCCTATGAACAGCATTTTTTATCACGAACAGCTACACCGTACATCTGCATTAATGACGAAACTACGAGACTTTCCCGTAACCATATGTGGTGCGGGTGCATTAGGTGGTAATATTGCTGAAAGTCTTGCCCGTTCGGGGTTTGGTAAACTGCAAATTGTTGATAAAGACCGCATCGAAGAACGTAACCTATCTACCCAACCATATTACCGTTCCGATGTCGGAGCATATAAAGCCAAGATTTTAACAAATAGTCTTTATAGGGCTTTGGGTATTGCAGTTAATGGACTTTCACAAGAATTAACCAGCAACAACGCAAAACAGCTATTAACAGATAGTGCCCTTGTAATTGATACCTTTGATAATAGTACTAGTCGTCAAATTGTCAAAGATTGCTGTATTAACGAACAAATACCCTGTCTTCATGTCGGTTTAGCTGAGGATTATGCCGAAATTCTCTGGAATTCGATTTATCGCGTACCAAGTCCAGCAAACGATGATGTCTGCGATTACCCTTTAGCACGCAATCTAGTAACTTTAGCTGTTGCCACAGCTTGCGAAGTTACGATTAACTTTGTAGCTACCGCAGAGCAAAAGAGTTTTACTATTACCTTAAATGATTTTGCTATTAAGCTTTTTGAAAAGTAAAAAAGTCTCCTCGTTTTAATTCTGAGTATTGCAAATATTTTATCCGGAAAGTATTAATACCTTCCGAAGCAAGAGTGTATAATTGAGTCTACTTACTTGCTTACTTGTTAAAACTTTATACTTGAGGCATAAGTACGCTTTATTAATATTAGGGATTAAAACGAAACAATATATTATGGAGCATAACGAACAAGAACAACGTAACGGCGCGGCGAAAGAGTTTCAAGAATCCCTAGATCAGTTGCAAAATTTGTTAGAAGAGAATCAAACAGAAGAAAAACCAGAAAAAGATTTGCAAATTGGCAATAATTCCCAAAAGCCTGCTAATCAGAAGTCACCCAAATTCGATTTAGCTGAGTGGGAAGATGCAATGGCTGATATTGATCAATACTTTGAAAGTAAAAATGAACAAACTCAACAAAGTGATGGGACTTAATAACTAATAACTTGAATTGCAGCAGCTAAAATTAACTATTAGCTAATTCGTAGCAGTAAATATAGCACTATGTATTTAGTTAGGGTCTTAATTAAAGCTGAAATCTATTATAACTCGTAACTCATGAACCTTTGACCTTTAACCTTTAACCTTTAACCTTCAACCCTTTACCCTTTACCTTCGCGTAGCGCTATAGCTGCTAAGCACAAAGTTTCTGTCGCTGCGCTTCATACAATATTAAGGCTGCTGTAATAGCTACGTTTAAAGATTCAACTCCCGGTTGAAGCGGAATTTTGACGTTTAAATCTGCCATTTGCGCTAAATCGGCTGATAAACCAGCGCCTTCATTACCCAGTAAAATCATACTTGGTTTTTGCCAATCGACTTGCCAATAAGTTAAATTTGCATCCGGTAAAGTCGCGACTACTTGCATTTGGGCAAGTTTAGCTTGTGATACTGTTTGTCGCAAATCTTCACTTATTTGCATCGGTAAGCGAAACCATTGTCCGGCGCTAGCACGCAGAACCTTGGGATTATCTAAATCAACACTATTTTTGCTTAACCACAAACCCGACGCAGAGGCAGCAGCAGCAGTACGAATTATAGTTCCTAAATTACCAGGATCTTGCACCGTTTCTAAAGCTATCTGCAAGCCACTAAAGGCGATGTCAGCCATAGCATAGTTTCTTTGAGCAGTCGCCACCACACCTGATGGTTGTACCGTGGTAGACAGTGCTTTCATTACATCATCGCTGACAACAAGAGCGCGATCGCTTTTTTGGGCGATCGTCTGCCAAAGTTGTTCGTGGGATGCTTGCCACCCCGAAGTACAACAGACGCTAACCAAAGGATAATTTGTCGCACAAGCTTCTTCTAATAAATGCGTTCCTTCCAATAAAAATAATTCTTGTTTGCGCCTCTCTTTGCTAGAGTGGAGCTTACGAATTTGTTTTACTAAAGGATTTTGTAAACTGGTTAGCACGATTTTTGATTTTTCCGACAGCGTTCCGTTAAGAATTCCAACGTTATAGAAACTGTCTAAGACTCTTTCATATATAAAAAACCTGACTTGTGAAAAGTTCTAACTAAAGTAGTGCGGAACCCGGGACTTGAACCCGGAAGCCTTGTGGGGCACTAGAACCTGAATCTAGCGCGTCTACCAATTCCGCCAGTTCCGCTTTATTTATTGACAATTGTTGATTGTTACTTAATTATTTTATTTTGTCAAGAAAATAACTTTTGCTTCCAAGGGTGGGAAAACAATGTCTTAATAATCAACTGGTTAGTCACCGATAACTGCTTGCTGTTTACTGTTTACTGTTCGCTGATAACTGAGTATATGTATCGCGGATATGTAGACAAATGGATTCTTTACTGTAGAATCAAAACCAACTTCCTTCCTTTATAAAATCCATTAATTACTATATGGAGGATAGAATTATTAATACTTCTAACGGTTTACCAGAAACGAATTCATCTCCTCAAGCGGACTCCTCAGTCTTGAAAGTTTGGGGCGGTCGCCAGATGGAAGGTAATGTAACTATTAGCGGAGCTAAAAATTCTGCTTTAGTATTGCTGGCTGGGGCTTTATTATGTTCGGGGGATTGTCGCATCCGTAACGTTCCTTCGTTAGCTGACGTATCTCGCATGGGTGAGGTTTTGTCAGCTTTAGGAATGCGCTTGTCTCGTAATGGAAACATTATTGATATTAATGCTAGTGAAATTACTACTTCCAAAGCTCCTTACGAATTAGTTACTCAGTTAAGAGCAAGCTTTTTTGCTATCGGCCCGCTTCTGGCAAGACTTGGAGAAGCCCAAATGCCTTTACCTGGCGGTTGTGCAATCGGAGCAAGACCTGTAGATCTTCACGTTCGGGGTTTGCAAGCAATGGGAGCGGAAGTGCAAATAGAACATGGTATTTGTAATGCTCGCGTTACTGATGGCAGTCGCCGTTTGAAAGGTGCCAAAATTTACCTGGATTTTCCCAGCGTTGGAGCCACCGAAACATTAATTATGGCTGCTACTTTGGCAGATGGCGAAACAGTTATTGAAAACGCCGCACGCGAGCCAGAAGTAGTTGACTTAGCTAACTTCTGTATTTCGATGGGCGCAAAAATTGCAGGAGCCGGAACCAGTAAAATTGTCATTAATGGAGTTCCTCAACTACATTCTACTGATTACAGCGTGATTCCCGATCGCATCGAAGCTGGTACCTTCTTACTTGCAGGAGCTATTACTCGTTCGGATTTGATACTATCCCCCGTGCTGCCAGAGCATTTAATGCCGGTGATTGCCAAGTTAGAGGAAATTGGGGTTCCTGTAATTGAAGAACAACAAAATACTCTGCGTATCAAACCGGCGGAAATTCTGAAGGCAACAGACATTGAAACTTTGCCCCATCCAGGTTTCCCCACCGATATGCAAGCGCCATTTATGTCGTTGCTAGCAGTAGCAGAAGGCGATAGCATCATTAACGAAACCGTATTTGAAAATCGTTTGCGTCATGCTTCTGAGTTGAATCGCTTGGGAGCAGATATTCGTGTTAAAGGCAATTCTGCTTTTGTCAGAGGAGTACCACAGCTATCTGGGGCACCTGTGGAAGGTACTGACTTACGAGCTGCTGCTGCTATGGTAGTAGCCGCTTTAGCAGCAAGCGGTGAAACTACAATAAAAGGATTAAAATACCTTGACCGTGGTTACGATAGATTAGATTTAAAATTACAGAAACTAGGAGCCAGAATCGAGCGCGTAGAAAACATTGAGGCAGACGCATCGGCAACAGAAACAGAAAATGCTACAGATACCAGTAATGGTACTGCTTCTATTTCTAATTAAGCGAACTGTGCTTTGTAATAAATAAATGGTTTAGAGTTTTGGATTTTAGCGATTAAATTTACAACTCATAACTCATAACTTACAGCTATAACAAAGGTAGGCGGGCTGCTCGTCTACCTTTGTTGTAGTTATACTAATTTTTAGGGGTTGTTTGACTAGCCCCAAAACATAGTTTTCTTTTTGTAGAGCTTGCAACAACCCATGTCCTCATTCGCAAAATCCCAATTAATCGGTTTAAAAGCTGACTATTTCCGCCATCCCCTTGATAAAGAGGCAACCGCCGCCCTCAAGCAGATTCCTGGACTAGATATGATGGTAAGGAATCTTTTAGGCCCCTTAGCAGAGCAAGTTTTTTATGTAGAAAATATTGCCTCCAGTGTTTTAGTAAGTGATAAACAGCTACCGGAATTACACAAATTAACTCTAGAAGCCTGCAAGATACTTGATATCGAGCCTCCGCAACTCTACATTAAACAACACCCCGCTCCTAACGCTTATACCTTTGCAATGCGAGGTAAGCAACCTTTTGTGGTGCTGCATACTTCCTTGATTGACATGCTCACACCAGAAGAAACTCAAGCAGTTATTGCTCATGAGTTAGGACATCTCAAGTGCGATCACAGCGTTTATTTAACCCCTGTAAATATCTTGATTTTAGCTGCTACAGCATTGCCTAATATCGGCGCAGTTTTGGCTCAAGCAATTCAAGCACAACTTTTGGAATGGGTTCGCTGCGCTGAATTTACTTGCGATCGCGCTGCCTTGTTAGCAACTCAAGATCCCAAAGTTGTCATGTCGGTGTTGATGAAATTAGCGGGTGGTTCACCTACTATTGCTCCCCAACTAAATCTTGAAGCATTTATCGAACAAGCCCGCGCTTACGACGATATCAGTAAAAATGAACTGGGAGAAATGGTCAAAGCTGCAAGAACTGCACAATTAACGCATCCCGTACCAGTACTGCGTGCCAGAGAAATTGACAGGTGGGCAAGCAGCAAAGATTATGAAAAGTTGTTGCAAAACCAAAAAATAGGTTATAATAGTGAAGTTGAGTCCAAGGGCCGGTGGCGGAATTGGTAGACGCAGCAGACTCAAAATCTGCCGCCGCAAGGCGTGAGAGTTCGAGTCTCTCCCGGCCCATACCAAGCATAAAGTAGCTACAAAGAAATACTTCAATTTAAGCTTTTCTACTTACAGTAGGAAGGCTTTTTTGATTTTGCTAGATAATACAGCAAATTTTAAGTTGAGGAGAATACACTATTACCTCACGTAGCTTGCGTGGCGCGAATGAGCCATATTACGTTCGCGTAGCGTCTCCCGGAGGGAGATATTACGAATTATCCTCACTCTGCCCAACCGTCACCCCTCTCCTTATCAAATCTACCGTGTACACACAACGCCGAGGGTTGAAAACCCCCGTCTAATAGCTGAAGTCGTCTAAAGACGACTAAAAAATTACCTAAAAGTAAAACACGATAATTTAAATTTAGTCCTAAGTAGTTAAACATAATTAATTTCAAAATGTCATTGCGAGTGGAACGGAGTGAAACGAAGCAACCGCAAGGATTAGAATTAATTCTCTCAATTTTTAATAAGAGTAAATAATTTTGTTCACTTACTTATTTATTTCACATTTTGCACTCAAAGGTGTGATTGTTCGTAGTTGCGAGTTGCGCTTCAGCGCCTCATACATCAGAATTAGGAGGCGCTGAAGCGCAACTACGAACTAAAATAGAAACTTATCAAAATCTTGAAGCTGAAACTTATTAAGCTGTTCGGGCAAAAATATATATTGATTTCCGGAAAATAATAAAAGAGCAATGTATCTATACAAATAGTATTAACTTTATTGTTTATGTTTTTTGCTCAGATGAGGTTGAATTTTGTGACTTTGGTTGAAATACGGGTTGGATAGCAATCAAAATCTAGTTTCAATAGGCTTATTGGCTGTATGACAATCAATAGTAAGTCTGCGTATGATGTTATTAGGAGGTTATCTCATTTATTTGAATCGAAAATTGTTAGTTTTATAGTTATAATTTTTTATCCAAGAGTAAATATATAACTAAAAAACTTATAATGCTAATTCCTCATTTATATATGTATATATAATTTTCTGACAACTTAAGAAGATTATTATTTATGCAGAGTTATACAATAATGCATCTAGAATAATCAGACTCTAGCAAAAATTTTTGTTTGTGCTATACTTATTAAATATTCATGAAAATATCCTATTCATAAAGTCAAAAAGGTTGATTCGATTATGCGACTAAAAAGATGGGAGTCTCCACGCCGACAAGGGAGAAACGATAAAGGAAAAGGCGGTGCTGCGAGAAAACGGCAAATTAAGAAACAGCAGCAAATGCTACGGAAAAGACTGAAAGAAGACAATAAACCAGATAAATACAATAACAATAAGCAGGGAGAAGATAAATTAGTCTTCTCCCATTTTTTTGACCAATTTTAATCTATGTATGAATACAGTCTATTCCACGTAAATTATTCCTATTAACTATTTCTACATCGAAAAATAGACAAATACATTAGTATTATTAATATTTTTAATATGATTGTAATATAGTAGCAATTATTACAGCTAAGCATATTCTCTTTTAATCAAAAAAAATTGATTCTTCGCATCTATATTTAAATTTTTACCGTTAGTAATAAGTATAATTTGTAGAAATTGTAATGCTTAGATAAACTTGCTTCATTAAATATGTAAAGTTAATATAAAGTTTACTTAAAAAAACTGAAAGTGCCGTTTTTAACTAGTAAGATAATATACTGTAAGGTGGAATGATTAATTAATTACCAGGGAAGCTAAGTAAACACTAAAAGCAACTGCATCAACCTGTGTCAAATGACGACCATTCACGTTAGTTTTAAGTGACTAAGACCGGGTTAAAACAGAATTTTTTCTATATCAACAGTTTGGTCGAATATTCTTAGCAATTTCAGTTGTTACACGAGGAGTGACCTATGGTGAAGGCAGTTGCTCTGCCGACTCGGAAAGTACTAGATTTTCCGATTACTGCTTTGCGTTTAAATGAGCAAATACAGACAATTATTGAGTGGGCAAAGGAACGTAAAAGTAAGACAGTATGTGTAGCGAATGTACACATGTTGATGGAAGCACACTGGAATCCGGAGTTTGCTGGTGTATTAAAAGATGCTGATATAGTGACTCCTGATGGTATGCCTTTGGTTTGGATGATGAAGAAGCTAGGCGCAACTTCTCAAGATAGAGTTGCAGGGCTAGATATTTTAGCTTCAGTATGCGAATCTGCACAAAAACAGAACGTAAGTTTATTTTTTGTCGGTTCTCAAAAGCAAATTCTTTCCGGAATGAGAAGCAGATTAAAGGAAGAATATCCACAATTGAATATTGCAGCGATGGAACCACTGCCATTTCGTCCGCTTACTGAAAGTGAAGACGAAGCATTGATAAAAAAGATTAATGATAGTGGTGCAGGTATCGTATTTGTATCTTTAGGTTGTCCAAAACAGGAAAAATGGATGGCTCAACATAAAGATAAAATTCAAGCTGTGATGATTGGATTGGGTGGAGCATTCCCTGTCTATGCAGGGCTTCAGAAAAGGGCACCTCGTATAGTCAGAGAGTCTGGATTTGAATGGTTATATAGATGGATGCAAGAGCCTCGTCGTCTTTGGAGTCGATATACAAAGACTATTCCACCATTTATGTGGTTAGCGATGAAGCAACTTATAAGTACTAATTATTCAGTTTCTAATTCTGCTAGCAATTTGGATTAAAGTCTTTTAATTGTATTGCCAAGTACTTGTTTATCATTGTTTAAACAATTTTAATAGCAATGTTACTTGGCAATTTAATTAGTAAATTATTGTAAATTTTGCTTTTACTTATTACTAATTTAATCATTTTTTTATGTAAAGAAGTATTTTTTATCATTCTTAATAATATTGGCATTTTTTTCTGTGTCAATCTATAAGTGTATTAAATTATGTCTTAAGTTTAAAATTAAAAATAAGTAATCTATATGCTAAATTCACAATTCAATGCTGTTTTTATGACTAAAAAATCAATGATTTTATCTTTTGCAAAAAAACTTTTGCCACCAGCTATAAAACGTAAATGGTTAACTGCAAAATTAAAAGCTAACTTTAACTATGATCTCAGACGTTTCTCAAAGTTTTCAGGAGTGAGTAGACAAATAAATACTCAAACAAAACTTCAAGCGTATATTACTAAGGAATATCACCGAATTGAAAAGCGACTTGCCTTTAAGGAGCCAAGAGTAGGATTTGCACCTGATGTAATTCAAAATCTATTGATTAAGCTATATGAATATGAAAAAAAGTACGGTCTTGATGAAACTGCTCAAATAGCACTCAACTCAATATTTTCTTACTACCAATTTAATCTCGATAATGGTCTTGAAGACAAACAACTTCATCAACAAATTGTAGAGTTAAGAAACAAAATTCCTGGATCTGAAAATACCGCAGGTAAAGGCGGCGTTATTAATATCTCCAAAAACAACATATTAAAAGCAGCAAAACTCGATCTCAAAGACTTTTTTGAATCTAGATACAGTATACGAGACTTTGCTGCGGATGAAGTTCATATAAGTTTAATAGAGGATGCTGTCAAGATGGCTCAAAAAACGCCGTCTGTATGCAACCGTCAATCCTCCAAAGTATACGTATTCTCAAAGGAAGAAGATAAAAAGAAAGTACTCAGTTACCAAAACGGTAACCGTGGTTTCGGTGACAAAGCAAGTAACGTATTAGTTGTTACCTCTAATTTAGAGCATTTTTTCAGTATTAGCGAACGCAATCAATGTTGGATTGATGGAGGGATGTTCTCAATGTCTCTGATTTACGCTTTACATTCACTTGGTTTAGGAAGTTGTTGCTTAAATTGGAGTGTTGAATATGAAGTAGATTGCGCATTTAAAAATGCTGTAGATATTGATGATTCCGAGTCAATCATAATGATGATTGCTGTCGGTCATTTACCAGAAAATCTAAAGGTTGCCCAATCAAATAGAAAAAATATTCGGGAAGTCTTATTTATAAGATAAATCTGATCGTTTGAGTATGATAATTGAAGATATTTAAATTTATGTAAATAAACTCAAACGTTATTTCATAAATAAAAATTGGGTTGACTATATTCATTATTAATTATATGTTGAATAAATTAGCTGCAATAAGTAGAAATAAACTTAGCCCAAACTTACGCAAAATACTTGGTAATGCAAGTTGGCTATTTGCAGACAAAATTTTACGAACTATTGTCAATCCACTCATATGGGTTTGGGTCGCTCGTTATCTAGGTGCAGAACAACTTGGCATCTATAGCTATGCTTTATCTTTTATTTCACTATTTGAAGTTCTCTCTGGTCTAGGTCTACGAACAATTGTAATAAGAGATATCATTAAAGAGGCAGAGAATAAATATGAAATTATTGGTACAACATTCGCTTTAAAATTGATTGGCGGGATTTGTATAATATTACTTGCAACAACCGCAATATCGTTAAATCAACCAGCTAATGAACAAATCATATGGTTAGTAGCCGTATTTGCATTAAGCAAAATTTTTGCAGCTTTTTCTATCATTAATTTATGGTTTTTATCCCAAGTTAAATCAAAGTTTTCTACTTATGCCGGTAGTATAGCTTTTATTATAGAATCCTTTGCAAAAATAATTTTGATTGTTGCAAAGGCTCCTTTAATAGCATTTGCATGGGTATTTACATTAGAAAGTGTTATTAGAACAATCGCATTAATTACAGCATATCGTATTAATAAAGAAAACATCAAAGCATGGCGATTTAGTTTTTCAAGAGCAAAAAAAATGCTCAACCAATCATGGTTATTAATTCTTGCAGGTATAGCGAATACTCTATATATTAGCATCGATCAGGTTATGTTAGGGAACATCTCTGGTGCACAGGAAGTTGGTATCTATGCCGCAGCAGTACGTTTTTCACAGTTAACCTATTTTATTCCAGCTATAATTACAGGATCGGTTTTTCCTAACTTGATAGAAAGTAAAGTATCTAATAACAAATCTTATCAAGATAAGCTCCAAAAACTTTATAACTGGATGACTTGGGCATCGCTTACTTTAGCTATACTTACATTAATAGTTGCTCAGCCAATAATAGATTTATTCTATGGAAGAGAATATCAGCAATCAGGGGCTATTTTCTCTATTCATATATGGTCATCTTTATTCATTTTCTGGTACCACATTAATAAAGATTGGTTAGTTAATGAAGGATTATTTAAATTTTCTCTAATTAGTCATACGGCTGGGGCTGTAGTCAATATTTTCTTAAATTGGCTTTTAATTCCAAAGTATGGAGGAATTGGTGCAGCAATTGCAACAGTAATTTCTTATGGAATAGCTTCGTATTTTGTATTTTTTATACCTTTAGAAACTCGCGTAGCAGCTCGGATGATGACATTATCGCTAATATTTCCATTTAAAAAAATATGGAAAATAATAGCTATAAAACCTTAATTTGAAAGATTAATTATTTATTTAACAGTAATTAAATAACAGGAGATTTAAAATGAATAAAGTAGGAATATTAACTTATCATCATGCTATTAACTATGGTGCAACTCTTCAGGGTTATGCACTTTGGCAGACAGTTAAAAAGCTTGGATACGATGTAGAATTTATTGATTATAGACCGATAAAAGCTATCAGAAGTTATTTCTTTAATCGTTATTTTCTTACGAATATAACTAAGTCAATCAAAATAGAAAATTTTTTAAATAATCATGCAAAACAAGGGTATTTCAGAACACATAACAATGCTCAGTTAAAAAAGAAACAATTCAACTATGATATTGTTATTGTCGGTAGCGATGAAGTTTGGAATATAAACTCTATTAGAGGTTTTGATAAGTCATATTTTTTCGATTTTGTAGAAGACACACAAATTACTAAATTGAGCTATGCGGCTAGTTTCGGTAGAACAAAATCTTTAGACGAACATGCTGAAGAAGTTTCTTTTCTACTAAATCAATTTGATTCTATTTCTGTTCGAGATTTTAATAGTTTAAATATAGTTAAAAATGAATGTAATTGTAATGCTACTAAAGTTTTAGATCCTACTTTTTTAGCTGATTATAGTGAAATTATATCTGAAGTAAATCAGAAAGAAGAATATTTACTTGTTTATGCTTTTAATTTGAGTCCTGAAGAAGAAAATATAATTAAATATTTGTCTCACAGTAAGGGGTTAAAAATAATTTCTATTGGTTATCATAATAAAATAGCTCACAAAAACCTAGTTACTGTAAGTACAGAAGAATGGTTAGGTTATTTTAAACAAGCTTCTTATATAGTAAGTAGCTTTTTTCACGGAACTATATTTTCAATCATTTTTGGTAAATCATTTACGACTTTAAGCAGAGGTGATAAGTCTATAAAAGTAAACGACTTATTAGGAAATTTAGGGTTAGAAAGATGTATATTTTCCTCAAAGTTAAATATTCATGATTTCTCAGAGAAAAATATGGCAGTTGATTATACTGAAGTTTACGAAAAACTATCACCACAAATATCATTATCAAGAAAATTTATTAAGGAGGGACTTCATGGTAAAGATTAAACATTAACTATATAGTAATCTTTCTCATTATATAAATCTACATAAATTTGAAAAAACAAAGCCTCACGTCATTAAGGTCGATTAATATTTAACTCTTAAAGAGCATACATAATTAACCGTAAATGCAGTTTTATACCGATGAAAATTTTTTTAATCAACACTCTCTACCACCCTAATATAGTTGGTGGGGCTGAACGTTCAGTACAGTTCCTCGCAGAATCATTAGTACAAGAAGGATATGAAGCAGTTGTAGTAACAACCATCGATGGCAAAGATAAAGTAGATTATTTAAATGGAGTAAAAGTTTATTACTTAAGTCTTAAAAATCTTTATCATCCATATGTTAATCACAAAGAAACTAAAGTAAATTCTGCTCTAAAACCACTTTGGCACACTTTTGACATCTACAACCCTTTGATGGCTGCTAAAGTTGAGAAAATCATTGTTGCAGAACGCCCGGATTTAGTCCATACAAATAATATAGCTGGTTTTTCTGTTGCTATTTGGCAACTTATTAAAAAGCTTCGGCTACCTTTAGTGCATACTTTACGCGACTATTACTTAATATGTTCTCGAAAATATATTATGTTCCGCAATGGTCAAAACTGCGAAAGTCCTTGTTTTGATTGTAAAGCTTATTCTTTCGCAAAACGTCAAGTTTCTAATTCCGTAGATGTTGTTATAGGAATTAGCCAATTTATATTAGACCGGCATTTAAATTTAAATTATTTTTCTCAGACTTCATGTCAGAAAGTTATTTATAATTCTTACCAAGCTAAAGCTTATTCACGTACTGAAAGTTCTCGATTAAGATTAGGCTATCTTGGTAGAATTGAGCAAGCAAAGGGATTTTATTTTCTTCTTCAAACCCTACAAAAGTTAAGTAATCAAAATTGGGAATTAAATGTAGGAGGTAGGATTACGGATGAAAAAATTGCTAACCTTCGTAGTCGTTATCCATTACCTAATGTTAACTATTTAGGTTTCGTTAAACCAGAAGTTTTCTTTTCTGAAATTGATGTTTTAGTAGTTCCCTCACTTTGGCAAGAGCCATTAGGACGAATTGTACTTGAAGCTTATGCATATGGGGTACCTGTAATCGGTTCAAATCGTGGTGGTATTCCAGAAATAATTGACTCTGGCTCTACTGGATTTGTATTTAATCCGGAACGTGAAGAAACTCTATTGGAGATAATTGAGAAGTTTATGGATAATCGTAATTTAAGTTTTAAAATGGGGAAAAACGCATTGACAAAATCTCATTTATTTTCAAACAAAACTATTTTAAATTCTTATATGGAAACTTATAAAAATAGTATAATTACTGCATCTAAATAAATTTTTATTAAAAAATAAATAAGCATAAATTTATATTTAGGGAAAATCTAAAGAAATGAATATCTATATCTACCTAAAAAACTTCCCACCAAAAGGTCTTAAAAAAGACGAAGGAATGCGTAAGTCAATTCATGGATTAGCATCGGGACTTACTGCCTGTGGAGAAAATGTGACAGTACTTTGCGAAAATGCAACTGATAGTTCATTTAAAACTAAAAGTGGTTATACTATTAAAGCTTTTGCAAATCATAACTATTTGCGTCCATCTTTTAACATTTCAAAAAGTTTACAAAATTATATTCGCGAGCATTTAGCAAATACTGACAGTATTGTAGTTATAAATGGTATTTTTCATCCTAGTGTTTATTCTTTATCTCGTTTGCTGAGGAAATACTCTGTACCATATATTATGGCTCCTCATGACCCATATCATCCTTCAATTTTTAGTAAAAATGCTCACTTAAAGTGGCCATACTGGTACTTGTTTGAGAAACAATTACTAAATAAGGCTAATGCCGTACAGATTCTTGATATTCGTCATGATGAATATTTAAAAAATTTAGGAATTAAGACTCCAGCCATTGAAGTAAGTAATGGTTTTTCACCAGTTGATATTAAACCAGAATCTTCACTTAATTGGCATCAAGAGGAAAAAGTTAAACTTTTCTTCCTTGGTCGATTAGATTCTTTCAATAAAGGATTGGATCTTCTTCTTGATACTTTTGCAGAATTTATAAAAACTATTCCTGCCGAATTAACAATACAAGGTCCGGATAAGGGAGACAGAAAAGCTTTAGAAGAGCAAGCAGCAAAACTAAATCTTAACGGCAAAGTTTTTTTTCTTGACCCAGATTATAATCAAACTCCTACTTCACTTATTCAAAACTACGATATTTTTTGCTTGCCTTCAAGATTTGAAGGTTTTAGTTTAGCTGCTCTCGAAGCAATGATGGCTGGTCGAGTAATATTAATTTCAGAAGTGGCTGGTATTGCACCGCATATAAAAGAAAGTGGTTCTGGGGTTGTAATAAAACCCGAAGTTTCAGCAATTAAAGCTGGTTTGATGGAACTTTTAAATCGTCGCTCGGAATGGAAAGAGATGGGATTAAGAGGACGACGTTATGTACTTGAAAATTTAAGTTGGGAAAAAATTGCGTCTGATGCTTTGAAAAATTATAAACATTTATATACAGAATCATTGAAGTGCAAAGTATGAAAAATCTTAAGGTTTTAATTTCTGCCTACGCTTGTAGACCAAATATGGGTTCCGAGCCGGGAGTAGGTTGGAATATAGTCCAAGAACTGGCTAAATATAACCAAATTTGGGTTTTTACCCGAGAAGATAACCGTCCTTCAATCGAGGCTGAGCTAGCGAAGAACCCAGTTCCGAATTTAAAATTTGTATATGTTGACTTACCTTTTTCTAAGTGGTGGAAACTTAATCTTGGCGGAGTACATCTTCATCATTATTTATGGCAATTAAAAGCTTATTTAGTTGCTCGCAAGCTACATAAAGAGATTATCTTTGATGTTGCTCATCATGTAACTTTCGTTAGATACTCCTCGCCTAGTTTCTTCTCATTGTTACCAATTCCCTTTATTTGGGGCCCTGTGGGAGGTGGAGAATCCGCACCAAAAGCTTTTTGGCAGAACTTCAGTTTTCGTGCCAGGGTTTATGAAATTACTAGAGGTGTAGCTCACAGATTAGGTGAATATGACCCTTTTGTTAAGCTTACTGCACAACGCAGCCAAGTTATCCGCGCCACAACAGAAGATTCTGCTAAAAGACTACACCAAATAGGTGCGAAAAATGTGCAGATATTCTCGGAATCAGGCATTTCAAATGAGGAAATTCAAAAGCTGTCCCAATGTATGATGCCTGAAAATACACCAGTACGTTTTATTAGCATGGCAAGGTTATTGCATTGGAAAGGACTGCATTTAGGAGTACAAGCCTTTGCACAAGCCGATTTGCCCGAAAAGTCAGAATACTGGATTTTAGGGGAAGGACCGGAGCGAGAAAGGTTGGAGAATCTGGCTGAAGAACTTGGTGTAGCTCATCAAGTAAAGTTCTGGGGTCGGCTACCAAGAGACAAAACTTTGTCTAAACTAAGTGAAGCTCACGTATTAGTTCACCCCAGTCTACACGATTCTGGAGGATGGGTTTGCCTGGAAGCTATGGCTACAGGTCGTCCGGTGATTTGCTTGGATTTAGGCGGTCCAGGGGTACAAGTAACAGAAGATGCAGGATTTAAAATTCCTGCTAATAACTCAGAACAAGCGATAGATGATTTAGCTAAAGCTATGAATCTTTTGGCAAAGGATTCAGATTTACGCACCGACATGGGTAAAGCAGGTAAAAAGCTGGTTCAAGAAAAGTTTTCTTGGGAAATGAAAGGTAAGGATTTGACTCAACTTTATAAGAAAATTGTTGATTCTGAGGAATCTTTGGTCTCTTAAAATTCAGTATCGTCTTGATATGTATGTGATGGTTGGGACAATTCAATTAATTTAAGGAGCTTATGAGGAAATGTTAGAAATAAATAGAATCCAGCAAAAAATAGTCAATGTAGCTTACCAAAAGCTAATAGGCGACCGCAGATGCAAATTTAATGATTTTTCTAAAGTTTCACCAGAGAATAGAACAGTTAATTCTCCTATTATGCAATTTTATTCATCAGTTGATAATATAGGAAATTATTTACCAGTTCTTGGTATCCAAAAGATGCTTTCACAGTCATCTGATACTTGGTGTATACACGATAAAAATATTGATTTTGATTTTATAAATACTAACTATAAATGCGTGATTATTGGTGGAGCAGGACTTTTACATGAATGTTTTGAGGAATTTTGGAATAAATTTTTAAATGAATGTAGACTACCTACAATCATCTGGGGGGTAGGACTTTGTTTGCCTGATAGTTCAGGAGTCAGGACCGACTTAGTAGATAGTACAAAAAGATCGGGTGTTAGCCAAAAAGTTGTAATGGAGGTTGCAAAAAGATGCGATTTAGTAAACGTCAGAGATAATTTAACAGCTAATTATTACAACTTCAAGGATGTAGATATAAGTGTATGTCCTACAGTTGTTTATGTCGAAAAATTCAAAAAATCTTTATATAAAGAATCGAGTCAAGTACTTTTCAGTTCCCACAAAGAGCTTGTTGCAGTCAGTACTCAAAAGAGACTAAAAGCTTCTCTTAAAAAGCTAGTACCTAAATTTGCATACACAGATAATATTCAAAAACCGTCTTCGGGTATAGATGACATAATTTCTAGATATTATTGTCCTACGTCTATTTTAGTTACCACGAGATTACATGGAGCTATTATTGCTTATGGGCTTAATGTTCCTTATATTGCGATTCCAAGAGATGAAAAACTTCGTGATTTTCATAGACTTTATTCAAATGGCATAAGTATTGAAAATATAGTAGATCTCGAAAATGCTTTAAAACAGGGATTAACGAATAATATACCAATGAAACCAATAGCCATTAATCCAGTATTAACTTTTGGAGAAAAGGCAAGTGAATGGGTAGCTTCATGTTGTAATAACAGGTGATTATAGCAAGTGTCCTGCTGTTACTAATAGGAAATTTAGTTTATCTGAGCATCTTAGTATCAGAAAATAACTGCTTATAAAATAAGAAGGTGATTGGAGGAAAATAAGAGGGTATGCTGAATCCCGCATTAGTGATATTTAATGGTCGTCTACTTCCTTTTTCTGAAACTTTTATTCGTGCTCAAGCAGAAGGGTTAAAAACTTTTACACCTTATTATGTTGGTTGTCGTTTTGTAAGAGGGTTATCCTTACCTCCAGAACGTACTTTAGTAGTCAATAACGGAAACTTTATCGGTAAAGCCAAGGAAGGTATATTTAAGTCATTAGGGATCGCTCCTCAACTTTATCAACAAGTAAAACAGTTGCATCCAAAAATGATACATGCTCATTTTGGGGTATGTGGAGCCTTAGCCCTGCCATTCGCGCGAAAACTACAAGTACCGCTGATAGTCACCTTTCATGGTATTGATGCTACCATGACAGACGAATATGCTCGTAAAGATTCATTAAGTACTAGAGTTTACTTGCATCGCCGAGAATCACTCAAGCGCGATACTCAATTGTTTGTTGCTGTATCTAATTTTCTTAAATCAACATTGGTTAATCAAGGTTTTCCTGCCAATAGAATAATAGTACATAACATTGGCATAGATACAGAATTATTTCAACCCGATATGACTGTACATAGAGAACCAATAGTACTATTTGTTGGTCGCTTAGTAGAAAAAAAAGGCTGCGAGTACCTTATCAAAGCAATGTCTGAGGTACAAACAGTAAATCCGGAAATCGAGTTAGTAGTGATTGGTGATGGTGAACTTCGCAAGTCCTTAGAAACAAAAGCAAAATTAACGTTAAAAAAATATCGCTTTCTTGGAATTCAGACACCTAAAGTTGTAAGAAATTGGATGAATAAAGCTAAGGTCTTTTGTGTTCCCAGTATCAGAGCAAAGTCAGGAGATTGCGAAGGCTTCGGTTTAGTTTTTACTGAAGCACAGGCAATGGGTTTACCAGTTGTCAGCTTTGCTAGCGGTGGAATTCCAGAAGCAGTAGCGCACAATCAAACAGGCTTTATAGTTGAGGAAAAAGATTGGCAGGCACTCGGCGAGAATATATTACAATTATTGGATGATCCCAACCTTTGGCAGATTTTTAGTGAAACTGGATATCAAAGAGTACGCGAACGCTTTGATTTGCATAAGCAAAATCAGGCTTTAGAAGAAATTTATCAAAATGTCATTAAAAGTACTTGTTAAAGCCTTTACAGCTTTATTTCGGGAATTTAGCGTGCATATTTGGATTTACTCAATTCAAATAAGGTGAATTTGTGAGGATTTAACATCATAATGCGTATCTTAAGTATACACAATCAATATCAAATTCGTGGTGGCGAAGATGAATCTTCCAAATCCGAACAGCAGCTTTTGCGGGAAATGGGTCACGAAGTTGATATTTATCAAGAACATAATGACCGTGTTGCAGAAATTGGTGCCTTACCAATGGCACTTAGAACTGTCTGGTCGCAGGAATCCTATAATATAGTCAAACAAAAACTAAGCAGTTCAAAGTATGATGTTGTTCATATCCAGAACTTTTTCCCTCTTATATCTCCATCAGTTTACTACGCCGCAAAATCGGAGGGTGTACCTGTAGTTCAGACTTTAAGAAATTACCGTCTACTATGCCCTAACGGCTTATTTTTTCGCGATGGGCAAGTTTGTGAAGATTGTATGGGAAAAAATATTCCTTTTCCAGGAGTAATGCACGGTTGTTATCGAGAGAGTCTTCCAGCTTCCGGAGCGGTAGCAACAATGCTTACCTTACATCGTGCCATGCGTACTTGGACACAAATGGTAGATGTTTATATTTCTTTAACTGAATTTGCACGACAGAAATTTATTGCAGGTGGCTTTCCCCCAGATAAAATTGTTGTGAAACCAAATTTTATCAACCCCGATCCAGGAATAGGACAAGGTAAAGGAGGTTATGCTCTTTTTGTAGGAAGACTGTCTGTGGAGAAGGGATTAGATACCTTACTTGAAGCTTGGGAAAAATTGGATAACAAAATCCCTCTAAAAATAATTGGAGATGGTCCTTTAAGCAGCCAAGTATTAGAAGCAGCAAAGCGAATTCCTGAAGTAGAATGGCTCGGACGCAAACCAATGTCAGAGGTACACCAGCTAATGGGTGAAGCAACATTTTTAGTGTTCCCATCAAAGTGGTACGAAACCTTTGGTAGAGTTGCTGCTGAGGCTTTTGCGAAAGGAACTCCTGTAATTGCTGCTAATATCGGCGCTATTGCAGAATTAGTAGATTCTGGTCGCACTGGGCTACATTTTTCTCCAGGTGACTCAAAGGATTTAGCAGCAAAAGTACAATGGGCTATAGAAAATCCAACGAAACTTTTGCAGATGCGAAAAGAAGCACGAATTAAATTTGAAGCAAACTTTACTGCACAGCAGAATTACCGTAGGATGATGGAAATTTACGATATGGTTGCTAATCCCAAGCTATTAAAAATCTAATTATTTAACTCAAGCTGTTCCAAAAAATGGAGAAATCAGCTTTTTAAAAATATGCTAAGAGAAACAGATGCTCAATATACTACTCACGCAAAAAAGACTGCATTCGCAGATAAATTCCTCAGTTGGCACTGCTGGGTTCTTTTAGGTTATGCTCTTTGCGGAAGGGGGTTTTCATACTGGGGTGTTGCCCCACTTTTTATAGGTGAAATTACTTTGGCTTTTGGTTTGGTAACATTAAGCATAAACAAATCATTTCCTAAACTTTTAAAACTACCTCAAACATGGTTTTTGATAATATTTATGCTCTGGTGCTGCATAAATACTGTCCCCTATTTTCCCATTTATGGCTTGTTTGCCATTCGCGATGCAGCTTTGTGGTACTACTGTTTTTTTGCTCTAATAGTTGGTACTTTGCTTGTTTCCAAACCGCGGCGCTTTCTTTTTATGATTAAGCGTTACCAACAGTTTAGTAAAATTTTTATTATTATAATTCCATTTTTATGGCTAACATCTAAATTTGTACCTTTACCTAGAGTGCCTGGTGCTGCTGTGGAATTAATTACTCTAAAACCAGCAGATATTATGGTAAACCTTTCAGCTATAATTGCCTTCTACGTTGGTTCCAATTTACTAAGATTCCAGGCATCATTTTTTATTTTAATGTTTCTTATTAATTTGGGAGTAGCTGCAACTAATTCAAATAGGTCAGGTTTACTTGCTTTTTTGAATGCTTTTAGTATAGTCAGCTTCACTAGAAGCAAAAGCAGTAAAATTTGGCAGTTATTTGCTGTTCTAATATTCATTTTGTTGTTAATTGCTATTATAAAGCCTGATATATTTGAGCCTGTTATTTTAAAAATAGGGAGTATTTTTATAGATAATAACGAAAGACAAGGAACCAAAGAATATCGTTTAGAATGGTGGACTCATCTAATTAATACCACCGTTTTTGGAGATTATTTCTGGACTGGAAGAGGATTTGGTTTTAACCTAGGAGCTGGTACTGGCTTCGATCCTTTAGGCAATGGAGTAGTTCGTAGTCCTCACAATGGACATATAACGGTTCTTGCTCGTGCTGGTGTTCCTGGTGCTGTAATGTGGCTAGTACTTCAACTCAGTTGGGCTGGCTCAATATTAATTAAACATTTCCAAAGTAAAGCCAAAGGAGAAATAAGGTGGGCTGGCATATTTTTAACCCTTTTTGCTTACTGGATAGCTGTTATGACTACTACAACATTTGAAGTTATTATTGAAGGTCCCACTGGTGGTATTTGGCTTTGGACTATGTATGGTGTAGGTTTAGCCGCAATGTATATTCACAAGCGCTATCCTGAAATTCTTGATGAAATATATAACGAAGATTCTCAACATCTAGCACCTCTGGAATAGCCTTCTCCTAAGAAATAGAAACGTTTATTAAAAGTCAAATTAAATTTAAATTAATAAGCTGATGTGCAGTTAAAACTTATAAGGTGAAAATTAAAATGCAAAATAATTGTAGTGCGGTCATCTTGCTCGCTTGCTGTAGACAAATTAGACGGTTAATAGCTGAATTCACTTGTCTTAATTAATAAAATGTATGAAAATTCTCATTTCTGCCTACGCTTGCGAACCAAACCGAGGTTCCGAGCCAGGAGTAGGTTGGAACGTTGTCCGGGAAGCGAGCAAGTATAATCAGGTTTGGGTATTAACGTCAAATTGTCATCGATCAAGTATTGAAACAGAACTTAAAATTAATAAAATCTCAAATTTAAACTTTATCTATCTTGACCCCTTCGGTTGGAAAATAGATTGGAGTTCCAAAGGAAAATGGACTCAAAATTTGGTTCATCTTCATTACTATCTTTGGCAAATTTGGGCATATTTTGTGAGTCGATCGCTTCATCAAGAGATTGGCTTTGACATCGTGCATCATGTGACTTACGTAAAATATTCTAGTCCTAGTTTTTTATCACTTTTACCCATTCCTTTTATTTGGGGACCAGTTGGAGGAGGAGAATCAGCTCCAAAAAGTTTTTGGAAGGATTTTAGTTTAGGTGACAAAATTTATGAATCAATCAGGCATTTAGCTCGTTCCCTTGGAGAAATAGACCCATCGGTACATATTACCGTTAAAAGAAGTACCATTATTCAAACCACAACTGAGGATACAGCTAAACGACTTTACAAAATGGGTGCTAAATCGGTAGAAATTAGTTCTGAATCTGGTTTGCCAGAAGAGGATATACTTAGCCTTTCCAAATATGAAATATCAGATGATTACCCATTTAGATTTATTAGCATGGGTAGACTTTTGCACTGGAAAGGGTTTCATTTGGGATTACGTGCTTTTGCTCAAGCTAATTTAATTAATGCAGAGTACTGGATTTTAGGAGATGGTTCTCAAAAAAAACAACTTCATGCTTTAGCTCAAAAACTAGAAATAGCTGATAGAGTTAAATTTTGGGGTAGATTACCTCGGGAACAATCTTTAGAAAAACTTAGAGAATGTCATGTTTTAGTTCATCCTAGTCTACATGACTCTGGGGGTTGGGTGTGTATGGAAGCTATGGCTGCGGCACGTCCAGTTATTTGTCTTGATTTAGGAGGACCGGCGGTTCAAGTCACAGATAAAACAGGCTTCAAGATTCATGCAGGTACTCCCGAACAAGCAGTTTTGGATATAGCTAAAGCAATGACGTGTTTGGCTAAAGACTCAGAACTAAGATTGTGTATGGGTAAAGCTGGTCAAAAGAGGGTGAAAGAAGCTTTCAGTTGGAAAAGTAAAGGTCTAAAGTTATCTAACTTATATCAAGAAATTGCCAATATTGAATAAATATGTTGAAAAACGTTGGGAGGAAAAAATTAAAATACTTATTAATTTATTTTGGATATATGTATTGATTTAGTAAAAAAAATAGAAAAGTTAAAATTATACTTAACTAATTATAAATATACACAGATACTTGAGAGTGAAAAAATATTTTCTGATAAATGATTAGCAGAATTATTTTTAAGCTACTTAGATACGGCATAAATAAATTTATATGAAGCTGTTACTATTACACAATCGCTACCAACTTGCCGGAGGTGAAGATAGGGTAGTTCAAGCAGAAAAAAGGCTTTTAGAAGCGAATGGACATGAAGTACTTTTGCTAGAAGAAAATAATCAAAGCATAATTGGGAGTTGGGGTAATTTTGTTGCTGCCAGAAGTGCTATTTACTCTTTTGCATCTAGACAAAAAGTAGGAGCAGCAATCGAGACTTTTTCTCCCGATATAGTACACGTACATAATTTTTTTCCCCTGCTTTCTCCTGCTATTTACGATGCTTGTAATAATGCTGGAGTACCGATATTGCAAACACTGCACAATTATCGGCTGATTTGCCCCAAGGCTATGCTATTTAGAGATGGTAAAATATGCGAAAACTGTGTAGGGAAAGTGCCATTACCAAGTATTATTCATGGCTGTTACCGAAACTCGCACTTACAAACTTCCGCAGTAGCAGCTATGATTTTTTTTCATTGGTTGCGAGGTACTTGGCAAGAGCGAGTAAATGCCTATATTAGCTTAACGAATTTTCAAAAAGATAAAATGGTTCAAGCTGGATTACCAGCAGAAAAGATTTTTATTAAACCTAACTTTGTTTTTTCTCCTCGGTATACAAACGAAAAAAATAAATCTAATTCTTACTTGCTTTTCGTTGGTAGACTTTCAGAAGAAAAAGGAATTAAAACTTTAATTGATACTTATATAAAATACGATTTATCTATACCTTTGAAAATTGTAGGAGATGGTCCATTACGATACAATCTACAGCAAAAAGTAAGAAATACTAAAGCTGATAATTTTGTTAAATTCTTGGGATTTCAAGACAATGAAGCGGTATTAAAACTAATGCAGAATGCAATATGTTTAGTTTTCCCTTCTATTTGGTATGAAGCTTTTCCATTAACTATCGCTGAAGCATTTGCCTCTGGTTTACCCGTATTAGCTTCTAATATAGGAAGTATGGCAGAAATTATAGAGGATGGAGTTACAGGTTTACACTTTAAAATGGGGGATTCAACAAGTTTAGTAGAAAAAATTAAATGGGTAAGCAATCATCCAGAAATAATGATATCTATGGGTAAGAATGCTAGCAATGTTTATAATTTAAAATACACTCCGAAGATAAATTATCAACAGTTAATTAAAATTTATCAGCAAGTTATTAAAAATAATAGGTCTAGGTAATAAATCGGTAGCAAGTAAATTTCACATTTTGTAATTCAAAAATAAAATGTTCTTATACCATTTCTTTATAAAGATGCGCCCCTCTTTAGCCACCTTACGGTTGGCTTTGTACAGGTAGCTCCAGCCCTCTAGGCTGAGAGTGATTCAGCTGAGGGACACGCTCCGAAGGAGCGTCGTTGCTCCTCGCAATAACAGGGCTTTATTAATAAAATCAAAATACTTAAGTTCGTAACCAGAGAGGATTATTTTCCTCGCAAAGTAATTAGATCCAGGCTCTTCACTTTGGATACAGTGACTTTTCCATTATGCATAACAATATTGCCTGTATATACATTATTGACATTACTATTTGAGCGATACACCTTCATACTTATATCTCCAGCTTGAGCTAATTCTTCTACAAAAACTGTTACCTTAAAAGTCTGTGCTTTATGACCTTTTTGTGTTCTTGTCCATTTGGAAACATAAGGAGCAATAAATCGGTTAGATGTGTAGTTGCTCAAAGCTATTCCCCAAGAACCATCCGGGTTTTCAGCACTAGCTACAGTAATTCGAGGTTTTTTCCCATAAGTCCATTTCATTTCACCTTCAAGCGAACTAATACTTTTCCTAAATACTGCTCCTACATCAAAGGCTTGACTTAATTGCTTTAAATAATAATACTTTTGAAAAATGTCGTAACGAAATGGATTGCTCCAATAACGGATTAGACGAGTTGCATCATCTTTCGCATCAGCTTGCAAATATCCAATAAACCATATCCAATGAGTCACTCTTTGATTCATATCGTTAAGGAATCGGGATGCAGCCGAAGCAGCATTTAAAGCATTACCTGGAGCTTCCCGTCCATTGGCTCCAGCTTCCGTTTGCCAATATTCTTTATTTGTTCCCTCAATCAAGTCCGAAATTGGTTTTATTGCAGCCATGTTATAAGAATGGGTTGATATACCAGCTAAAGATTCCCATGCTTTAGAATCTTCCTTTATCTTTTTGATAAATTTCACTGCATGACTATCAGCATTTGCTAACTCTGGGGCAATTATTTTGACATTATTTAAACCACGATTATCAAGCTCTTTACGAAGAGTTTTAATCATAATTGGCCATTGAGTTTTTGATAACCTTATAAATCTGTCATTCGGTTCATTTAGAACACCAGTAGCATGAATAGTAACGCCATACTCTTTCTTAAGATTAAATATAAAATTAGCTAATAAAGCGGCATAATTTTTTATTTGAGAATCAAAAATATACCCTCCCTTGTTTGGACCCATATATTTAGGAATTCCGCCCGGACCGAGTAGAAGTGTTTTACAGCCATTTGCTATTGCATCAGAAATTATTCCCGATTCAATAAAGGATTTCACGAATTGAGAAGAATCTTGTTTACTAGGTTGAGGTGCATATTTATTAGTGTTAAACCACAATCTGAGAATTTTAAAGTTTGCCTCATTCCATACAAGTTTGTTAAGCAAATCTTTTTCTGATTGCGATAGTTCGGAATAAGCTGGTTTTTTACTTAGTGTCTGACTAACTCCTAAACCAGCAAATGTCTGTCTGGCACCTTGCTTTACAGTAACGGTAATTGGAGTGCCAGCAGCCTGTGCATTACATAACTGAATTCCAAAAATAATGGCAACTGTAATAACAAAAAACCAAATGCAGCTACGTAAATTTAATCGAAAATACCGAAATATATACACGTTAATTTTATAAATATAGAACAAAATATTGTATAGAGTAAGATAAATTATTTAACCCATGCTAACTTAATTTAAGTCACTATTATGCTATTTATTATAAATATAGTCAAAGTTATAAACGATGCTAGATATACTTTTTACAGCAAAATTTAGTTACTAAATTTGTTGATTTAATATTTAAATTAAAAAACATACTTAGTTTAATCTTAGATATCACGGATACGTTAATTATTAATTATATTCCTAAGTTTCTCATCATCTACAATATCGTTATGAACCCCATAATCATTCATGGCATATTGTAATTGTAATATCAAACGACTTCTAGATTTTGGACGAGCAGCCTTATGATAGCAAAATGTGTCTTCTGCGAATCCAAATCCAGCTTCTCCACAAATACTAACTATATTCTCTTCGCCATAGTAGTTAGCTATTTCTTCATCACTACACTGCTTAAACGGTGAAATTAAATTAGTAAAACTTTTATTTCTGTGACTTCCACGTACATAGATGTGAGGACCGCTATTAACATTCACATCTGTTAAATAGAAAAAGAATCTGAGAGAATTGTAGTCATCTACATCATAATGAAAATAGCTAGCTATTCTCATAGGATTGTAGGATGCTTCATTGACTGGAAATATCCACCAGAGACGAGTTCCAGTAAAAGTAGGTTTGGTTCCTAAATATTTACTTGCAATTTCTAATAATATTGAGTCACTAGCTAATTTTTTTATAGTAGGACAAGTTCTCGCTACATTAAAATATTGAGCTTGATTAAAGAAAAACTGACATCTTTTTTCTGCTTGCTCCTTTTGAAAAATTTTGAATCCAAGATGAGGGTGCGAGTCAGCATAACATTCTGTGCTAATAGCAAATTTTAGTATTTGTTTTTGAATATGTAGAGGTAGTTTCAATCCTGCCCAAGAACCATTATTTTTCAACTTTTGTGTAATAAATTCTGTATCAACAGCTTGAAAAATAGAGGAACTTACATCAAATTTTTGCTTAAACGGTTTACCAAACAATAATTTGGCTAACGACCGAAATATTAAGAAACGGCCCGATATATACATTAATAACCATAAAGGGTTTTTTCTTGCTCTTTTATAATAAGGAAGTATTCTTTTATTAATATTGATTTTGATATTGAATATTTTTAACCAAATAATCTTTTTGCTACAGCTTTGATTTAACATTTTAAAGTACCAATATTTTTCTAGGTTGACATTTTTGAAACGAGTACATCAAATACAGTAAAAAACACCCAGAAAATTGGAACTTAACGACCTCATGTTTGTCTAAAATTATAACATTAATAAGTTTATTGCAATGTATATCATATATATATATTGTGATAATAGATTGTATTGAATATCAATTTAATACATAAGTTTAGATTTTTTTAGATAATAATTGTTGATTACTAACTATTATTTGGTTGATGTATCTTTAACAATTTTCTTGAGACTGTTCTAGCTGACAAAATATCAAGCGTCAATTTCTCAACCTCTTAAAGCCTACCATGAATAAAGGCAAGTATCGTAAAAGCTTAATGCTTCCAATATCACTGCTTTCTGAATTTATTTTATATCAAACGTAGCTAAGACCATTCTCATATAAATACATGAGAATAAAAGTGTTTCCGGAATGGAGGTGAGACACTTAAATAAGATAGTGGTCTGTCCCATAAAAATTGACGGGAAGCAGGCAAGCAGTGGGAGCAGGGGAAGCAGAGGAAGGAGGCAGGGGGAGAAGAAGTTTTTTGTTTTTACGGTACACCCTTTCATACTAACGGGACAAACAAATAGGTTAGTAGTCTATCCCATTAGTAATTAGAGGTTAAATTATATAACCGCAGAGAGCGTAAAGGGCGCAGAGAAAAGAGAAAAGAAGAGAGGTGAGAAGTTTATTGACCCATCATATTTTATGGGACAAAGTACTAAGTACGCTTATACAAATTATTACTTCTTAGAGGATGTTTAAAAGGATTTCTATAGGTAATGCGAGCATCTTGCCCTCTATTAGTTGTAAGAGAGCAAAATACTCGCACTATAAAATTAAACATTTGAGATGCTCCGATTCACAAAGGTTCAAATTAATGAAATATTTGTTTAAACAATTAAACCCGCTATCCAATAATAAACTTACTTATAATCATGCCATTACTAAATTGCTATTCACAGACTTTGCTTCTAAGATAAAATTCTATATTAATGCAGGTAATATTCTATTATTCCTTGCCCAAACTAGAATTAACTGATACAAGCTATAGTTGGCTTTATCCAGTATCCGTTCTCTAACACTAATATCGAATAAAGATTTCTCTATAAGCGTTGGCGAAGAATTACTTTTATCAAAAAGATTTTGACTTAATTCTGTAGCAACTGATTTAAGTTCAGCTTCAGATTCTATACTTTGCACAATCTCTTTAGGAAGCTCTATAGCAAGAAGATTTTTCGTTAAAAGCATACCAAGCAAGAATCTTTTTTTGCAGCCTAACTTCTTAGCTTGTTTTATTACCCACGCCCAGTTCATTTTTGGAGAAACTTCTATTAGATGGGCGACATCACTTATCAACCTTAACTTATTCCATCTATCTCTTGAGCCATGTACGCAAAGAAATAAAAGATTATCTTCTGGTGAAAGATTTCTTACTTTTTTACCGGCGATAGATACTGTATCATGACGCTGCCAAAGTTCTTCATGGTGAAGTGGAAAGGACAAGTATTTTTGCAGCAGTTGCCAGTGAAAATCTAAATTAACTCCGGTATTTTTATGAAAATAATTATTATCTTTACAATAAGGTGATTTTAGTCGAGCAACTTCTTGTCCTCGGGTGAAATTGTATGTACTTTCATATCCAACAGAAACTAATAAATCTCTGGCTTTTATCGCATCTTCTTCACGAACTAAAATATCTAAGTCACCAAATTGCCTGAACGCAACATTACCGTAGGCACAAACGGCTAAAACTGCTCCTTTAATGGGAATTGCATGTATTTGCTGAGATTCAAATAAATCTAATAGCTTAAGTAATTCGCTGGTTATAAATAGGTTGCGTGTAGCATTTGCTTGGAACTCCTGCTTTAACTGAATTAAAACTTCATTAGGAACCAACTCCGGACAAATCCTTTTCAGTTTTTGATAAAGCAAGGGTATTAGTTTATGATAATTGGCTGTTTTAATTAACTTTTGCCAATCTATTTCTTGTTTAACAAGAGTCTTTATTTTCTCTATCTCAGTAGGCTTTAAATTCGCACGCGCACAGTAGATAAGTAATTCTTCCATTTATAACTCAACTTAGAATATTAATAACTAAAGAATATTTTGGCTTGCTACTATCCTCAGATAAAATTCTTGTGTATTTATCTGATTTACTACCTGATATAATTTTTTAACGATAGTTTTGGGCTTGAGTTTCAAATAAGTAGGCATAAGTACCATTTTGCTGCATTAATTCTTGGTGAGAACCGTTTTCAATGACTTTGCCATGTTCTATAACATAGATTCTGTCAGCCATTTTTACCGTTGATAAGCGATGGCTAATTAGAATTGCAGCTTGTCCTTTAATAAGTTCGCGGAATTTACGAAAAACCTCTTCTTCTGCTTTGGGGTCCATAGCGCTGGTTGGTTCGTCTAGGACAATTACCTGAGATTTACGTAAAAATGCTCTGGCTAAGGCTATTTTTTGCCACTGCCCAATACTTAATTCTTCCCCTTGCTCAAATAATTTTCCTAAAATGGTGTCATAGCGTTTAGGTAATTTGGATATAACATCGTCGGCACCAGCCATACGTGCAGCTTGTATAATTTTGCTGTTATTCGGTTCGATACTGGTATTTCCTAACCAAATATTTTCATTAGCCGTTAAATGGTATTTTGCATAATCTTGAAAAATTACGCCTATTTCTTGACGAAGTGCCGGAATCTGAAACTGACGTATATCAATACCATCAATGGTTATTTTTCCACCAGTGGGGTCGTATAATCGACACAGCAATTTAATTAAACTGGTTTTACCAGAACCATTTTCTCCTACTAATGCTACAACTTCTCCAGGCTTTACTGTCAGGTTTACATTTTGTAGGGCTTTACGGTTACTGTTAGAATACTCAAAACTGACGTTGTCAAAAACAATCCCTGACTGCATGGGAGCAGGAAATGATTTCGGGTTGATAGGTTCAACAACTTTAGGCTTTAAATCCAGGAATTCATAAAGATTAGCAAGAAACAGATTGTCTTCGTATAAGGAATTAAAATGACGCAGCATTCCTTGAAGAGAACTTTGTCCCTTTTGAAATGCTTGGTAATATAGTACTAAATCGCCTATAGCAAGAATACCTTGAATAGTTTGGTAAAAAATAAACGTATAAGCAGTAAATATTAATATTCCCGATATTACTTGAGCAATAATATTAGCAACAGCGCGTTTGCTGACAATATTCAATCCTTCCTTGTACATCTTGATTTTCAAGCGATAAAATCGTTCGCTGAAAATATTACCTAATTCAAATAAACGGATTTCTTTAGCGTATAAATCCGATGTTAATAAAGAGCCTAAGTATTGAATTTGTCTATCTTTTGGTGTATTTTCCCGCTGCCAATCATAGATTAGTTGAGAATATTTTCCTCTAACTAACATTGCAGGAATTGCTGCAACAAAAAGCACTCCGGCAATTCCCCAATGTAATGATAGTAATAAACCAACTATGGCAATTAAAGAAATTCCATTTTGGACAACTTGCGCTAACCGATTGACAATTTGCGTCGGTCGAAAAGACGCTTCTTGTTGCGCTCGTTGTAATGCGTCGTAATATTTGGAATTTTCGTAGTATTCTAAATCTACCTCAATTGATTTTGCATGAAGAATATTCTGCATGTGATTGGTGACTTGCTGACCTTGAGCAATATCAATCACTTCTGCTAGAGAAGAAACTACAGTGTTCAGGATAGTGACTACGGCTGTTAGTATCAATAAAACTATTGCTTCACGAAAAGCTGCTTCCTTGTCAGCAGCATTTACACTTGCGGCTACTGTGTCGATAAGCAGTTTTCCGAGATATAGAGGTATTAAAGGTAGAATTCCCTGGAAAATAAGAAATATTAAACGGGCGATCGCCAGTTTAGGACTGCTTTGCCAAACTAAGCGTAATGCACCCCCGAGCCGCCATCGGCTACGCATCTTTTTGAGTATTTTACCTGCTTGCATAAGTGGAATTTCTCGCTCAAGACAATCAATTCGAGTGCTATTTAATCAAAAATCTGCTCGTATTTGTGTCGTTTAACCATCAAATCACGAGCTTTATTTATTACGAACTCAAGCTAATGCTTTGGTTAATTGACTCGATAAATTTTCTTCTACTAGCTTGACTATCTCAGGTAGCAAGGTTAAATTACGAGGTCTTCCCAAACGATAAACTCCATATTCTTTAGCTAGAGTGACGCACTGAAAAAAGTGATTAGTATCCCCAGAATGATATAAAGTTGTCGGACGTGAATGACGTACAAGTTCTATCACAGATTCTTTTGGTGTTAAAGGTTCTATTTTGAATTCTTCGTCATCATATAGTACGTAGATACGCCCAATAGGTAATGGTGCTGAAGAAATTGGTTTAAGACGATGACCCCGTTTTTGCTTGGGAGAATTTATTACATCTAAGGAATCAAAATCATACCCTAAAGCTTCAGCAGTTTTCTGACAAAGTTTTATTTGAGGGAAGCCAGGGGTAATAGTAGCTGGTCCCTTAGCTAAAGTTACGGGAGCAACATCGTCAGTGAGAATATAATATCCCTTTCGATAAAATGCAGCTGCGGTAGAAGATTTTCCTTGACCTGATTCTCCTAAAATAGCAATGGCGTTACCATTTATATTGGCAACGCTAGCGTGTAATACTAAAAACTCTCGCTGATAAAGCAAGATTGCCATTATTGTTCCGACAAGATAAAGACGGATTTGTTTCTGGGTGGCTTCTGCTATAGGAACAACTACAATCTTTCTTCCTCCTTGAATTAGGAAAACACCTGCATCCTTAACGTAGAAAACTGCTTGTTGTCGGTTTAAACTCAACCCCCACTCTTGAGCAAGCATTTTTTCTGATAAGTAGTCACTTGGGCTGCTGTCTCTGTCAATAGTTAGGGTTACATCGCATCCGGCTTCTGCGGAAATAAACTCTGGGATTGGTATTTCGGATTGAATACCTAAACCGTAAGCAATATAGGAATACATTTTTTGTGTAGTAATTAGTAAATTGGGATTAGCAAAATGTATAGAACAATTTACACAAGTTAGCTATAGAAATCGTGAATATATGTAAATATGTATTTTGATAAACCGACAGTTTGCTTATAACAGCGTTTATGTATCTTTAGACTAATAATATCGCCGTCAAAAACCTTTGTATAATCTACATCTTGAAATTTGTATTTTTCTGAATTGCCAAAAACCAGTGCCTTCAAGTAAATTGATTATAGGCATTAAACTAGTTAATTTAGAAAGCTTGGCGAGCGTTCCTACCCAGATTTGCTAGAAACTACTGGTTAAGATACAATCACCAAGCTAACTAAAAATTAGCTAATCTCTCTTGAGTGCCAGAATAATATAAAGCTAGACAATAACAGTAAAGTCAAATATAGGGTTCGACTACCGAAAATAAATTTGTTTTACAACAGATGGTCTGCTTTTATAAAGACACTCAAGAGATTAGCGAAACTAGACTCTAAATAAATTCAGCTATCAGGTAATGGGGTTAGATAGGCAAGCAACTTCCTATCTTCCCCATTTCCGATATAAGCTGATTCTTAATTAGAGGCTAGAAGGTACAACTGTAAAACTTTGATCTGGAGTTGTGAAAGTAGTGGTGTTGGGGTTAGTACCAGGGGTAGTATTGGTAACGGAAACGGTACCATCGGCACTAATGTTTGCTTGGAAGTCACCAAAACCAGTACCAGATTGTTGAGTCAAGTTAGCGAATTCACCGTAAGCGCTTAATTCGGGTCTGCTGTATACTTTCTTAGACATGGATTTACTCCTAAAATTACTTTGTTGTTTGAAAACCGAAAACTTTCTAAATTAGATTCGCCTTCGGTGGTGGCTTGGATTCAAACCACCAATAAGTACCAGGCTGAGGTAAATTAATTACTGAAGCTTGAAATTCATTTGTTCTAGAGATGTTCTGGCTCTGCACTGATTTTTCCTCGAATTACATCTTATATATGCGCTTTCTTTAGCTTTTACTTTGAACGCCAGTATCCTAAAAGAGTTGTTACCCAAACTGGAATTAGGTCATTGGGATTTCTTGAAGAAATCAATTGTTGATAAATCTTACGTACTGCTTCCATATCTACATAATCCTCAATATCTTTGGAATTATGTAAAATTGCTTTCTCTACAAGTTCGCGATTTAAATCTAATAATGCACGGATAACGGTTGGTTCAAAGTTGTTTTTGTCGGTACGCCACTGCACTTTTTGAGGTAGAATATTTTCCATTCCCCGACGTAATATCATCCGAGTCCATCCTCTGTGAATTTTTTGTTCCGGAGGAAGCGATAAACAAAACTCTACTAAGCGTTTATCGAATAGTGGATGATTCGCTTCAATGGAAGCTGCTGCTGCACTCTTGTCTATAACTTCGAGAAAGAAAGGTATAAGTCCCCAGTTTAAATATCGATAGTGAGAATCTCTTTCCGTTGGTTGCGGTTTCCACCTTTTTTCTTCTAAATGTTGTAGATGCTTGTCCCAAGCAATACGTTCAATAAATTCATCTTTGATAATTTTGTAAGAAATATCTTGTGTATTACTTTGGGTTTTTCTAAATTTATTGAGTTTGCCTAATTTTCGCCGCACCTTATAGATAAACTTACGATGCGATGGTTTGAGTGCATATCCCCATAGATAAGGTGATAGAAGATTCCATAAGGATTGCTCTGTATACTTTGCTCTGCCTTTTAGCTCTTTGATTAACTCTAACCATCGTCCTTTATCTGCTAGCTCTTCAAAGTATCCCAAACCATGAGAGACACTGGTATCCCCATCGAAGCCGTCTAACAGAACCCGAACATCTTGGTTTTTCGCTGCCGGACAAGTGTTCCAATATAGATACGAATTCGCAAAATAAAATGGTTCATCTTGATGCCACACCATCCGATTGATATCTTCTAAAGGAGTTAACTTATCGCCATTTAAATAATGTGGTGTAAAGTTTCCTTGAGCTAAGACTGCATTGATAAAGGGACGCTCATCGCACTCTGACATCTCATCAAAAATAACAGAAAAAGTGTGCAGAGGTTGATTTTTATCTAAGAGATTTCGAGCTAGACAGGTGATAGAAGAGGAATCAAGGCCACCGCTGAGGGTAGAACCGATAGGGTACGCACTACGCAGACGACAACGCACTGCTTCAGTAAATATTTCGCGAAAAGCTGCTGCATACTCTTCGTCTGAATCTAGCTTGAGTTCTTTATGAGGATTTAACTCCCAGTAACACCTTATTTTTATATCTTCCTTGCTTACAGTCATGCAATGCCCTGGAGGCAATCGAAAGATATCTTGATAAAAGGTTGTTGTTTTATCCTCAAATATTATTAGCAGATATTCGGCGATTCGGGTTTCGTTAACTTTACGCTCAATATTAGGTAAGGTATGAATTGCCTTAATCTCGGAAGCGAAAACGAAGGTATCACTATTGCGGTAGTAGTAAAAAGGTTTAATTCCTATATGGTCTCTAGCGCAAAAAAGCTGCTGCTTCCTTTTATCCCAAATTGCGAAGGCAAAGTCACCTAATAAATGCTCCGGGCACTGTTCGCCCCATTTTTCGTAAGCTGCCAGTATCAGTTCGCTATCAACTATCTTATCAGAAGGGCAGTTATTTATCTGTAGTGCAGCAATCAATTCTTCACGATTATCGATGCGAGCATCTGATGTAATAACTAAATTACCATCTTGCTTAACCAAGGGTAATGTTTCTATGAGAGACTCGGGGGTAGTCCATAACATCCGGTGCCCTAAGCCAACAGACTCACCTATCCAGGTATCTGCGCCATCGGGTCCGCGATGCGCTAGTATATCAACCATTTTTGATAAGTCTTCGCCGTCAATAGGACGTTCGTCAAGGTAATGTACGCCGACGATGCCGCTCATAGTTTAACTCCTTCAATCGATGGTAATGGGATATAGCGAGGAAGATCGGGGAGAAAACCAACGATTACTTGTCCCTGATATTCAATCCAAGCGTGAGCCTCAAATTTTTCTTCATTTTTAGCTACACCGATGCAAAGTTCGGGAGCATAACCGTAACGACTCATTAATGTCCGAACAGTTAAAGCACGAGCTAAACATTTTGCACCACCCGGCATATTGCGAGTTGTCAGGTTAATAGCAGAAACAATCTTGGATGGAGATAAAGCAGATTCGATTAATTTGATACCCAAGAGCGGGAATTCTGGTTTACTAACTTTTTCAACTAGTTTGAGAAGTACAGATAACTCAACAAACCGCAACCCTAATCTAATTGTTCCTAATAAAATAAAGGTAACAAAAACAAGATATAAATCTTTCGGACTCAAACGGAAAATTTTATTCAGTTTACGCAGCAGTGTCATTTTTCACTTCAATTAGCCCTACAGATTGTAAACTTTTAAGCAGTGATAACAGGTCATTTTTACAAACCTCGGGTTCTACTTCGTACTCTTCAACAAGTAAATTTTGAATTTCTTTCACGGTTTTTGGTTGCTCAATTAAATCCCAAATTTTTGCACCAACTTCATTTAATCCGTGATAAATACCAGTCTTCATATTAAGGATAACTGCTTCACCCCCAAGGTCGGAAGAAACTTGATCTGATACAGTTACGACTGTGGAAAATTCAGATATTTCGCAATCCATTTTTGAAACGTTCATACGCTCTCAGTATCTTATTATTTTCTAGTATTATTTGCGACTTACTCTTTTAGCTATTATATGCGTATCTGTGTAAAGTGCGGGTATTATTTTAAACACTTTATATACGCTTTAAATAAAATTCTAAGTTGATAAAGTAAACTTTATAAATATCTTGAAAATTTATGCTGACAGAATGTGTAAATAAATTAAAGGCAATTTGTAATGAATTCTTATAGTTATCGTTGAGAAACGTGACTCTAAAGCAGCAAAATTATAATCAATAAAATTACTATAGATAAGTAAAAATGCCTTTATTTAATACTCAGTTATAAATTTACTATTCGATATGCACCTAAGTTCTTAATAGACAATAAAAAAAGATTTATCTATAAAGAGTATGTATTCTAAATCAACTTTATTGTTCCCTTGAGATGAATTTTGTTGTATTAATAGATGTATTTAGACAAACTAACTTCTATCTTTTTGTATTTTTGTTTCTTTTTTCAACGGTAGCCATAAGTAATTCTAAGCTTGTTTCTTAAGACTAACTCACATAGAGCAGCAGCACTTGTATTTTAAAAATTTAGAATTCTCTAAGTCCTTAAAATCAGAAAGTGCTTGTGTCAGTTTTAAACATATCTCTTATCGGAAGAGATATTTAATTGATACATCTTTGTCTTGCAAAGTATAGTTTTTCAAACTTAACCACATAGAAAATTAAATTTCTGTTTAAAGCGAAGGGTAGATTTCGGTTAAGTAAGCAGCCCTGTGTGTGTTTTTTGTAAACACTTAAGTACTAATCCTAGTTAAAGAAGTAAAAAATAACAACTGCTACTGATGTAATTAATCAAAACATTATTTATATGAAGGCATTGTGAATTAACACTTTGTAGCGAAAATATAATAGTCAAGTTGAAATTAGAAAGCTGCGATACGCAAAGCGTTACTCTTTCGGCTACAACTATTTATATTTAGTCAGATAAAAAAAGGAATGCCCGTGTTGTGTCAGGCACGCCTTCAACAGAATTTGAGAAAAGACTACTAAGTCTCAAGTTTTATTGCTAACTGAGAGTTTGGAGGGGAGAAGGGGTGAATAAAACAAGTTCTTTTTACTATTAACTATACATTGTTACCTTCACGGACTATTAGAAAAATATGTAAAATTGGTTAATAAATTCTTAATATCTAAATTAAAATATTAATTAAAATATTAATTAAAACTAGCTATCTGATATTTTTTGAAGTAAAGCCATCCACATATCTGCTGGATTTGAATAATAATCTATTTCTTTAACTTGATAGCGATAAGATTCAGAACCGTTTTTTAATATTATGTAATCGTCATTTTTAACACCTTTTCCTCTGGCTGTCATGTAACCTTGGTTGTAGTTATCTGCGGATTCAAACATGTAGTCCTTTCCGTATTCGGCATCAGTATAGTCATGAATTTTGTGTTTTTGCTGTTTTGCCTTATTAAATACAAAATGAACTATAGATGAAAAGATGTTGTTAAAGTTGATGCTTAACCTGCTATAAGACATGAGTAAATCGAACAATATAGTGTAAAACCATAGGAAGGCTCAAATTGCCATAGTTAATTGCGTTTTTATACAAAATTCGCTATTTACAAGACAATTATAGTATTCCTGCTCAATTCTAAATATTATCTGCCATTATTTTTTACGTAAATAAATTGTGGAAGCTTTAAGTAAGTCGGCACGAATAAAATATCGCTATATAACATTCAGGTAAATTATCCTCAAACCCCGATCGCCAATCGTGAAACAGTTGCCCTAGAAGGGTTCCCGGCATCAACCCGCCTGTTGTAAGCGCGGCTGAGCTTTCTGGGAGGGCGTTCACCCCTCCGGCGTGCGTCTCAGGGCTACTTACTACTGAGAAACGGAGGAACAAGCAAAGAAGGGATGTTTTGTTCGCCGACTAAATAATTTATATAGAAGTACTTGACACAACTGAATATCACAGCTATATTTATATACGTGCCTTGTTGGGGTGTCGCCAAGTGGTAAGGCAGCGGGTTTTGGTCTCGCCATTCCTAGGTTCGAATCCTAGCACCCCAGTTTTTAATTATTCATAGTTTTGTTTTACTTTGAATTGACAGGAATGTCTGTTTTTGCAAATGTATTTCGTGGATATTTTTTGCAGTGCTTAATAGCTTACAAGGGAAGTTATTGCAGAATTTATTCGTCTTAACTTAGCTTCTTCACTTCATGTTTTTTCTCAAAGAAGCTTTGTATTGGAACATACAACGGGTTTTCATTTTTTCTTATATGTACCATGTCTCCTAAATCTTAAAAATCTGGGAGACTTAGGATTCTCTTTCTCCTTAAAATTAAGGTTGGGGGATAAATCATACTGGTAATTAGCAACGCCTGTTCTTTAATCAATCTTTGCTATAAGCGAACATCAGATAGTTGCTATGAAGTAACTTTCACAGCAATAATAATTGTCTATCTCCACATATAAATACATCGATATATCTGTGTCAAAACATTTATAATGTATTTTTTGTTACTTTATACAAGGAGGTATAATTGTAAAAATAAAGTAAAATAGTCACATTAGTATTCGTCCGGAAACCTCTAAACTAATTTAGTAGAAATACAATGGTTAGAAACAGTAGATTAATAAAAATGCTTAAAATGACTATTTAGAGTGAGATTAAGTCAAATTTTTGGTTTAATAACGCAATGAAATTTCAAGAGAGTTGACTTTATCGTAAGTATTAATATTCATGTATCAATTAATTTAGAAACTAGCAAATAACTGATTATATTTTAATTAAGAAATAAATAAATCACTAAAAATTTTGCGTAATGTTACTATAATATGTAGTGCATCGCTTCACATTAATTAATATTTTAAGTATTTGAGACAGGGTGGCAAGTCTATCAGAGGGTTTTCGGAAATACTTTACTCTCCTTGAATGATTTTTTTGACCGTTGATCGATTTGATGGGTGTGTATTATATTCGGTAGTTGTAAAAAAGTAAACTATTGATTGCTGCCGTTAAATAGAACCGTATAAATAATACAAGTAGGAAGAGTGTACTAAAGCTATGCAGAAGCTAGAGAAATATTCATTACAACTCTCACAAACTAGAGCGGCTCAGTTAAATAATGATGATGATGAAGTTAATTTAGGCAAACTGGCAGCAGCCTTACGTCGTCGAGCATTGTTAATTGCTGGTGTAACCGGTGTAGTTGCCACAGCGGCGGTTTTAAAAGCAGAAGCAGATCCGCCGGTATATCAAGGTCAGTTTGAGATTTTAACTGAACCCGTGACGGGTGAAGGTAAAGCTCTAGCTAATTTGCCTCAAACTTTAGGTTCTCAAGAAAAAATTGCTCCGAAGTCAGAAGAACAAATTCAAACAACTATCAAAGTTTTAACTAGCCCGCGAGTATTAAATCCAGTTGTAGAAAAGCTTCAGACTAAATATCCACAATTAGATTACAATTCCTTAGTTAAAAGCTTATATATCTCAGCCAATCAGCCATCTATTTTAACAGTAGGGTATGTATCTCCTGATAAGCAGGTAGTTAGCGATGTCTTAGATGAAATTTCTGAGGCTTATTTAGAATATAGTCTTAAGGAGCGTCAACAAGACATAAACCAAGCTATTGAATTTGTTCAAAGACAAATTAATCAAGGAGGTTTAAGAGAACGGGTTAAAGACTGGCAAGAAAAACTCCGAACGCTGCAACGAGTTAATAACTTAATTCAACCGGCACAAAAAGCTCAACAAGTATCCTCGCAAATAACTAGCTTAAATCAGGATCGAATAAGTAATCGAGTACAACTCGAACAAATGTTAGCTCAGTATCAGAGCCTGCAACAGGAGCTAGCTCAGCAGCCCGGAGAAAGAGCAGCCAATTCGGTTTTGAGTGAAAATGCTCGCTATCAAAAAATATTAGACCAGATTCAGCAACTGGATATCCAGATTAAGACAGAGTCTGCTACATTTACAGATTTAAATCCAAGTATGCAGGCTTTACAACAGAAAAAAGCCAACTTACTGCCGATGCTAAATGCAGAAGAGCAGCGAGTTCAAAAAGATTTTCAGAGCCGCATCCAGAGTTTAAGAGCGCGGGATTTATCTCTCAAAGAAAAAATAGACAGTCTTAATGCATATCTGAGAAACCTAGCAACTGTTAACCGCGATTATGAAAACATTCAGCGTGAATTACAGATTTCTAACGAAGCTTTAAATCAATTTTTGGCTAAACAGCAAGCACTTGAAATTGAGAAATCTCAGAAGCAACAATCTTGGAAATTACTCGATCCAGAACTAGCTTTAGTTAAAAAGCCCCAAGCTGTTTCTAATAGTGCAAAAATTCATCTCGCTTTGGGTGGAGCTTTAGGTTTGTTACTGGGTGTAGGAGCAGCTCTGCTTGTGGATAAGTTGAGCAATATTTTCTACACTGCTAAAGATTTGAAGGAAACTACTAGATTACCGTTACTAGGGGTAGTTCCTTTTAGAAAAGAACTTGCGGCTAGTAACAAGCAAGATGGAGCAGCTAGCGGAATTCAACAAACAACTCGCGCTGCCTTTTTTGAAGTTTTTCGTTCTCTTTATACCAATATTCTGCTTTTGGGTTCGGACGCACCGATTCGTTCGCTTGTGGTTAGTTCGGCAACACCAGAGGATGGTAAAACCACGGTAGCGATACAGCTAGCTTTAGCGGCAGCAGCAATGGGACAAAGGGTATTATTAGTAGATGCAAATCTTCGCTGTCCTACTATACATAATCGTGTAGGATTAATGAATATTCAGGGATTAACCGATATTATTTCTTCTGAATTGGAATGGAGCAATGTAATTGAACGCTCTCCCCTTGAAGATAATTTATACGTAATGGCGGCTGGGCCGATTCCGCCGGATTCAACTAGATTGCTAGCATCTGTCAAAATGCAGGATTTAATGAGCGAACTACATAGTAGCTTTGATTTAGTTATTTATGACACTACGCCTATAGTTGGTTTTGCGGATGCCAATTTATTAGCTGCTAATACTAATGGAGTTATGCTAGTAGCTGGTTTAGGTAAGCTCAAACGTACTGCTTTTACGCAAGCGTTAGAAGAAATTCAAATTAGTGGTACTCCTATTTTAGGTCTGGTTGCAAATAAATCTAAAGAAACAACCCCTACTTCCCAAAGCAGTTATCAACAGTATTACAAGGTAAGTAGAGAAAAATTTAATGCTCAGAATGCAATTGAGCCTGAAAATTCTTCAGTGAATAAAGTTAAGCTGCGTTAGTTTAGTTAGAAGTTATGAATTAGGAGTTAGGAGTTAGGAGTTATTTAATAAATTCCCAACTCCTAATTTTTTGTATTAAACTAAGCTAATTATCTGGAGATTTCAAAGCTTTGTCTAATACTTCACGAGCTTGCTCTGCTTTCTCTCGCGCATCTTTATAGCGTAGATTAGCTTGAGCAAAATTTTTCAGAACTTTAAAACCTTCTTTGAGGCTAGAAATTTCTTCCTCGCTGACGGTTTGATCTGAAAAAAGGATATCAACTAATTTACGAACTTCTAAAGCTTCGGTGCGTGTATCTTGAACTTTCAACTTTAGAGTTGCAAGATTGCTCAAAAGTTGAACTGCTTCTATAATCGTATCTTCACCGCTAGCAGTATCCATTGACGGTTCTTTCACTTCAATTAACTGTTGAGGACTAAATCCTTCTTCTAGTTCGGTAGGTAAATCACCTGCTTCCATGATTTCCATCAGCTTATCCATCGCTTTTTCACGAGCTTTATTGGAATCTTTGCCGGGAACAGTAAGGATGATTTCTGGACTTTGAACGAGAGTATAACGAACCATATTTAGGCAGAAATATTGCGCTAAACCAAACCGAGTTATTAATTTTAACTTAAAATGGTACCAATATATTATTTATTCTTCTGGCAATTCCCAATTGCTAATTTTAGCTGTTCTAGGTTTTGAGCTTAAGCATTGCCATCACAGTTACGACGATTATCTTAAGAATCGTGTGTTTATTTAATAAAAATTAACGAATTTAGTCTTGGAATTTTCTAGAGTAGTAATAAACAAGGGTTTACTTCTATTTAGCTTGGGCTAAGTTTGTAATAATATTTACCCAATCATCAAAGTTATCGTTGACAAAAATATTTTTTGACGTTTCTACGCCTTCAGCACCGATACTAGTTGCAATAACTGGCAAACCTGCTTGCAGCATTTCTAAAGTTTTGAGTTTAATTCCCGCACCTTGAAGTAAGGGTACGATGCCTATCTGTGCTTTTTCAAAAAACTGTATGGGGTTTTCGATAAATCCGGTTACGATGATATTCTCGCTGGCTAATTTTTTGATTTTTGCGGAAGGATTAGAACCGACAATATATAGTTTATAGTTAGAATCGATTTTAAGTAGATTTACAAAGCAGTTTTGAATAAATTTTATAGCTGCTTGCTCGTTTTCTGTTCGATTCATTGCAGCCCAAAACAATAAGCTTTTTTTTTCAACTTTTTCTGTATTTCTTTCGACTTTATATATAAAATTACTTAGCTGTGGAGGTTTTATGATGATTTTTTGTTCTGGTATTGCAAATAATGAAGTCAGAATATTGCAGTCTTTTTTTGATAAAACCCATAGTTCATTTGCATGAGAGTAAAGATTTTTTTCAAATTTGAATAATCGGGCAACTTCTATGCCTAATATAGGTTGTTTTTCAGACTTTCTTAAAAAAGATTGAAAGACAATATCATGTATACTGATGATGATACGAGTATATTGAAAATCAATGTGATTTTTAATTAAATTCAGATAAACCGCAGCGTGGGAATATTCAAAATGTATAATGTCATAATTATTTTGTTTTAGTAATTTCTTGATTGTTTGAGCTACAGTTGTTTGATAGCGAGTAGAAAATTTTAAAGGAACAGATAAATATCTTAGACAGCTAATAATTTTATTGGATTTACTCAAAGAATAGGTAAAAAGGCGATCGCCATATTTCTTCACTAAGTCAGTCGCTGCATTTATTTCTTCTTTATTTGCAATGACAACAATATCAACGGTTGTGTCAATCGAATTCCGATTGTTAGCAGAATGGTATTTTTCTAAATTATGTAAAGCTATTTTTTGCCCAGCTTGGGGATATAAATTAGTGGGAGCATGGGCAGAAATAAATAAGATTTTTGGCATGATATTCTACCAATTACCATATGCAGATTTTTTTGCAAATCGTTTAACAATACTTTTTAGTTTACGTGCAGCAGGTGGCTTTAGGAAATACCTAATGGGTAATGCAAATACTTCGTTTATCATCCATAATATGTAGGCTTTTATCCGTTGTTTTTGAGATATTTCTGGAAAATTATCGGATGCTGCTTTACTTATTTGCCAACATTCTTGAATTAATTTTGCTCTATCCCAAGGTAAGGGTGATGAACTCATTCCATTGAGAGAATAAGCTGCTAGGGGACTTTCGATAGAATAAAATTTACAGCCACGGTTAAACAAGCGTAAAATCATCTCATAATCGGCAGCAATTTTATATTTTAAATTATATAAACCTGCTGTCATATAAGCAGATTTTTTAATGAAGCAAGATGGATGATTTAGTGTAAAGCGAATTGATAGTTTTTCTAGCTTTCCTGGAATAAAGGTAGCCACAAATTCGTCTTGATAGTAATTTTCGATTGGTGAATATAATATATCTACATCTGGATGTTTATCAAATTCTAACTGCACTGTTTTAATCGCATTTTCAAGATACCAGTCATCGGAATTAATGATACCGATTATTTCTCCTGTAGCTAGATTAATTCCTTTATTCATTGCATCGTAAGCACCAAAATCTGGTTCAGAAATGACTAAATCTATCTTTTCTGCGTATTTGTTAATTATCTCACGAGTGCTATCAGTAGAATTACCATCAACGAGAATATACTCAAAGGGATATATTCGATTTTGATTAATAACGCTTAATATGGTTTTTTCAATTGTTTTTTCGGAATTATAACTTGGCGTAATTATAGATATTTTAGGCTGCATACTTATTTATATAATAAATAATTATTTGTGTTGAGATTTTTTCCTTTGAATTCAATTATTAGGTAATAACTTTGAATTGATTCATTATAGTTAATTGCTAACTGCTAACTGCTAACTGCTTACTGCTCACTGTTCACTGTTCACTGTTAATTGCTCACTGTTAACTGTTAACTGTTCACTGTTCAACTGACATTGCTAAAATGCTAACAAAAAGTAAAGGAGCTAGCCCTTGAAGCCCGCTATGTAAAAACAAACAAAAGAATAAATAGGGAAAAATGAATTTATAATTATTAGGAGTATAGTATCCACCGATTGTTTTTAAAAGCGCGCAAAAATAAAGGAAACCCAGGGGAATACCTGTATATGCTATTACTTCTAATAGTGAATTATGAATCAAGGAACCAACACTTTTGAATACTTCTTCATATCTACCTGCGTAACCCTTTAACGCTAATACCCAGTCGTTTTGATAGGATGTAATTAAGAAACGGTTAGCCTCGAATCTAGCTAAATTTGAATTATCGTTAAAAGCGAATAAACGATTTGCACTTGTATCATATCCATAACCTATTTCGACGAACTTTAAAAAGTATTCTCCTATTAAAACTCCGAAAATATTTGAAAAAATAAAGAAAAAGATAAAATTTATTTGACTAGCAATTTTAAGAAATTTATTTTTACAAAAAATAATAATTAAATAAATAACCAAGCTGAAAAAATAATTTCTACTTAGAAAAAAGACAGTAGAGACTAATGCTAAAATAATACCTGGTTTGAATTTAGCTTTGCAACAAAGAAAAAAGAACAGCAACATAAATAAACCAGATACATTAGGATCTCCGTTGCTTAACGAAACTCTGGCGCTGCCATCAAACTCTAACCTTCTGTATATTACCATTTGATAGATTAAACTTACGGTTGCTATCGTGCATAATCCAATTAAATAGCTTCGTTTGATGCGTATTTGGGGGCAACCGCTAAAGCCTATGAGCATTAAACATATTGGTAAACTGTATCTGAATAAATGTAAAGTTGAAAAGTTAATAAAAGTAACGATTAAAATTGAGCATACGATGAGAATGTCTACAATTAGTAATTGGGCTTTATAGAAAAAAAGCTGTATTACTAAAATAATAGATAGCAAAGGTAAAAATATTTTTGCATGGGGAAGTTCCGCACTATAAGGAAAAAGATATAGAATTAATATTGTATAAAAAATTAAAGTGTAAAAAAAATAGTTTATCTGTGGTTGTTGAATTCTTGGGTTAATATTCACTTGATGCTTCCAGGAAATATACGGGTGATTTGAAAAAATAATAAATCAGTAATTTATGTTTTGATGAATAATAGGCTAAAAGCAAGACGCTGCTGATTAAAAGTATGAATAGCTTTCTAATCCCTAAAATACTGATTTGTAAAATTTAGGGGCTTAGGGTTAGATAGTAATAAATTCCGCCTTTCAATTGTGCAACGCTAAAAGCAATTAGGAATTTTTTTGATTAATAATTTCACTAAATAGTTGAGAATAACGTCGTGCTTGCAATTCTAGATTAAACTCTTGCTCTACTTTTTTACGAGCGCGATCGCAAATTTTTTGTGGGTAGCTGTTTGATAGTATCCAATCAATACCTTTGGCTAAACTTTCAACATCAAAAGGTTGAGCTAAGTAACCGTTGCCTTGATGTTCAATCATATCAATCATTCCTCCAATATTAAATGCAACGCAGGGAGTACCGCAAGCTAAAGATTCCATCACGGTATTAGGTAAATTATCTTGAATCGAAGCGGCAACAAAAACGTCTGCTGCTGCATAAACTAAGGCTAAAGAGATATCATCATGAAGATTCCCCATATAATGACATTTAAAGTCGGTTTTATACTCTTTTTTAGGTGAGAAAGAACCAAAAAAAACTAATTCTACCTGATTTTTGTTATCTCTCAAATGTTGTAGTGCTTTTTCCAGCAAATGCATTCCTTTTCTTATGTAGCTACTGTTAGCAGCACCAGATAAAATTAACTGTTTATCTAAGGGAAGATTCAACAATTTTCTGGCAATATTTTTGTCAATTGCTTGATATTTTTGAATATCAATACCGTTAGGTATGACTTTGATAGGATAATTTTTGAATAAAGAACTTTGTCGGGCTACTTTCGCTAACCAATAGCTAGGAGTTACAACTGTTAAATCCAGGTTTTGCCATGCTTTAGCTTTACGTTTCCATATCCAGCGTGACAAATCTGCTTCCTGTTTAGAATCAAGTTGAATGCAAGCACCGCAGGATTTAAGATAGCGATCGCAATCTAAACTATAGTGACAACCGCCAGTAAATGCTGACATATCATGTAAAGTCCAAACCAACGGTTGCTTAAATTTAGCAATGCTTTCAATTTTAAGATAGCCACAAACCCAGTGAAGATTAATTATATCTGGTATGTTTGTAGATAGATGTTTTATTTTAGAATGAATAAAATCTGGAAAATATTGCGGAGAAAAGGTTGCATACTCATGATTTGGATAAAATTTTAATGGTAAATTATCCAAAGTAGGTCGCATTTGATTGACCAACTTTTCAAATTTATTCTTATGCCCAATTACGGTACTATCGCTACTAGTTTTGTATTGAACTAGCATTCGCGAATTTATATCTATCTTTTTTAATCCATGATGCAACCTAAATGCTGCTTTAGCTGCTCCACCACTTATATCGAAGGTACTCAAAATTAAAGTATTCATTATCGGTATTGCAAAACAGATAGTGAGGAGTTGATAGGAGTTAATAGTTAAAATTTAGGCGAGAGAAATTATCGTTTAATCGTATCCTTGATTTTATTGCTGATTTTTTATTGTTTGCTTGTCTGACAGTTTTCTAGAGCAAAAAGCATAACTATCAAATATTCCGTAGCGTCTATCTAAATAGTTAGAGAAATCTACCGTGGTTTCAAAACCAATTTTTTCTAAAATTTCAAAAATATCGATTCCAAATGTTCTGTATGCGAGGATTTTACCGCGAATTCTGTCCCCGTGGTATTCTGGAGGTAATAAATGAATATCTTCTGCCCCGGAGGTATCGACACGAACCAAAGTCGGTTTATCAAAAAAGCAGGGGATAGTAAAAATATGATATCCACCTGGCTTTAATATGCGATGTACCTCCCAAAAAGCTTTTTCATAATCTCTAATATGCTCAAATACATCTTCTGTAATTACTACATCAAAATTTTCATCTGCAAAAGTCAATTTTTCTAAATCCTGACAAAATACTTTTTCACGAATTTCTGTTCCTATTTGAACATTCGGTATGTAACTTGAACAGTAATATGATGTGCAATTATGCAGCACTTGATAAAAAGCATCGTTGACATCAGCATTATAAATGCTCAAACTATCTAAATTATTTTTTGCTGAAATCTCTACAAGACTAGAAATATTTGGAAAAATTTTACTAGTTAATAATTTTGCTACATGCCTTTTTCTAGATGAACTTTGACAGAAAGGGCAGTACATGTTGTTCCGGACTGTTTTTGCATCAATGCAAATAAAAATAGTAGACTTTCCACATATATTGCATTTTCCAACTTGATGATATCCTAAGTTTTTAATTGCAAGTGTCGCTGCTCTACTTACTTTCATAATTCACCTTAGTTTTAGCAGATGCATTTTTGATTCTCAAGTTTATATTGTATGCATGTAAATATGATTTATTCCTAGATAAAATTAGTTATCTAAAATAATTATTTTTACCTTTCGTACTCGCTGTAATACCAGGGGAGACATTTATTAAAGGCTGTTCTGACAAGCTAAGTTTTCTGACTTCGGCTAAGCTCCAAGGAAATCTTCCGGTAAAACTCATATCACCTTTAAGAACATTGAATAGTTGCGGCAGTTTGCCTAAAAAATTGATTTTAGCTATGCTTAAATTATCGCTAAAATTATACAGACAAAATAACTTTCCTTGTTTGCCAATACACCATTGCCTTTGTAATATCGGCTCGTGAAACCAAATTTTCATCAATAAGGCTAAAGCGACAAAAATTGGAGAAAGTACAATTAATGATATTAATGCGGTTAAAATATCAAAGCACCGTGTTGTCAAACCAGACACTTTACTAAAATTATTGGAGTATTTTAAGAGTTTTCCTTGTTTATATAAACGTAAAAATATTGCTTTCTCACATCTTCTGCATTGTTCTGCCCACATCATCAATTTCTCTAATTCAATCCGCGAATCTATCTCTACTATTGTTGCGGGAGAAAATCGCAGCCATTCAGCCAAAAAATCTTCGCTTCTATTAGAAAGTAAATGCATATGCGAAGGTTTACAGGTTAATTTTACTAAAAGTTTTTCACCTTTTAACTTAATTTTGTAACCCAAGTTATACTTACAAGAATTGATATTGCTATTAATTTCAGGTGTATCCTGAGTAAAAACTTTTTCCTGTATGGGCTTTTCTAAGTCAGCATGTGACGTAAAACTTACTGAAGTCGATCTTTGCTCGTGTACCATAGCTAAGAATCAGTAACGGTTGTCAATCATTAACAGGCAGCACAATCGGTATTATGGAACTTCTTGATGCTCTTTAGCTGCAAAATAAATCTCGTTTGTGAAAAATAATTTTTACTTCAACTACTTTTTATTCCGATACCTAGATGTATGAAATATAAATCTAAACGCATATAAAGAGTTCTCAGTCTGCAAGCAAAATTTCTAGCAATCCGAGCAATAGTAAGTATTTACACTACTATATTTTTCCATATTTATAAAATGCTAATTTAATCATAAGTTTATTTACTTAATCAAGTCAACTGTTTATCAGTAGAATTTCGGTCAAATTTGAAATGATAACAGTCCTTTTCACAATAAATTCGCTTTGCTTAAGAAAAATTACTTAACTAAATAAGTCTATTATGATACTATTTTGCAAAAATATTTTTATTAACCCTTGTTCCGTTTATAAAAAGTCAACTTTAGTTATTTACTCATTTTGTAACGCATACAGGAATTATTGATTTCTAATTTTGAATATTAGTTTTTAACAAATAGATAGCTTGCTTTTGCTTGATTGGCTTTTGATATAAGTATTTACAGTTAAATACATTCTCGAATCAAATAAATTTAGGAGCCATCAAAAAACACGGTATAAATTATCATAGCGTATTAATTGATGATGATATTTAAAATATTTATCTATAAATGATGCTGATAACTTTTATCCCATAAGTGCCTATTAGCAATTTGCAGGCAATAAACAAGTCTAATATAGTCTGCTGACAAAAAAATCGCTGCTAAAGCATTGTTGGCTATTTCCCCTGTTGAGATTGTAGTAATAACTATTGCAAAAGTCTTATAGATAAATATACAACTTTTGGTGGATGCAATGTATACATAATTTGCATTCTAATTTAATCCTAAAGAATTTTACTTTGCAAAAAAACAAAAGCTGAAAAACTTCTAAAATGGGTTAGAATTTTTACTCTAGCTGCAATGAATGGTTAGATAATTTTGCATAGGAGTTATTATCTTGATTTAGTCTGAAAAAGCACTAAAAATTCAGTATATTGTTACTAGCTGCATCTTTTTGATGTGGATACGGGTGTGATTACCATGACGGCAAAAAAAGACATAGCTTTTGTAATTGTTTCTTACAATTCAGCTAAAACTTTAAGAGGTGCAATTGAGTCATGCATTAAAGCAATTGAAGATTTTTATCCGCAAACAGGCACTGTTATTGTGTACGATAATGCTTCAAAGGATAAGTGTCCGCAAATTCTAGATGATTTTGCGTGGAGGTATCCAGATATATTTATAGGTAAAAAAGGTGAACGTAATTTAGGATTTGGGGTTGCTAATAATCGGGCTGTTGCTGCTATACCGAGTAATGTTTATGTTTTAGTGAATCCTGATGTGACTTTTAAATCTACGATTATTCCTCGTTTGGAAGTAACATTAAATTCCGAATCGAATATCGCAATTGTCTGCCCTAAGTTACTGTATCTTGACAAATCAGTTCAACCATCAATTCGGAGATTTCCTACATTTAATTTTTTGCTATGCAAGTATTTACTGGGTGAAAAGTTGCAGAATATACTATGTCCTTTTGATTATTATTATGCCGGTATGCCTGCTCCCAGGAAAATCATAGAAATTAATTGGGCAATAGGTGCTTTCATGATGATATCTGGGAAATATGTAGAGCGTTATGGCTTGTTTGACGAACGCTTTTTCTTATACTTTGAAGATGTCAGCTTGTGTGTAGATGCTTGGCAAAACGGCTATAGAGTTTTATTTCAGCCGAAAGTATCGGCACTGCACTTGTATCAGCGCTGTAGTACTCGTTCAAAGTTCAACTATCTAACGCTAATACATATAATTTCTGCTTTGAAGTTTTTTGCTAAATATAAACCCTACCGTAAATCTTGGCAGTTAATTACCTTAATTTTGGCAATCTATCCAAAATTACGACATAGCTGGCGTTATTTCGTACTATCAAAATTTGATAAGTTGCAGCGCTCATAAATTTTTAGTTTTATCGATAAATCGATAAGTTTAATTCCGTCTGCCGACTTTTATGCTTGCGATTATATACAGTTTTGACAGCGGGCTATTTAATTATTCAAAAGACATACATGCAAGTAAAGTTACCTATCTTTATCCGTAAAATTTTCATAGCGACTGGTTTTTGGCAGCACAATTATCTGATTCTAAGAGCATTTCAACCTTTTTATCACATTGCAATAGTAGCCGTATTGTTAACAATTATGGCAGCGGCTTTAGAAGCTGTGGGTATAGGGTTAATAGCTTCTTTACTACAAGGATTAACTAATCCAAATCAGCCAGCTTTAGAAACTGGTGTTGAATGGTTTGATATTAGTATTTTAGGTACCCAAACTGCTGCTCAAGAGCGTATCTGGCGTATATCGGGTTTGATTCTATTTACTGTTTGGATGAGAGCAGTTTTTAGTTATTTCGGACGCTACTGCGCTAAATTATGTGAAATTGGATTGGTAGATACTCTTCGTAAAAAAATATTTCAGCAGTTTAAAAGCTTTAGTCTTACATACTATACTCAAAAACGTTCCGGAGAATTAATTAATACTTTTTCTGCTGAAGTTAGTAACTTAAGCTTTGCTTTTAATGAACTGATTAATTTTGTAACTAAAAGTTGCGTAATTTTAGCATATACTTTTGCTATGTTCGTTATCTCTTGGCAACTTACTTTAGTTACAGTATTACTTTTTAGTTTACTTGCCGCAGCAGCTTCACATTGGATTCGTAGAGTGCGTCAAGCTAGTTTTGAAATGAGTTCCGCTGGTGGAGAATTAGCAGCGAAAACGTCAGAATTTATTGGCGGTATTCGCACGGTACAGGCATTTTGGACTCAAGAGTTTGAAAGCAAGCGTTTTAATCAAGTAGCTGATAAATTTGCTAGCGCTTGGTTGAAAGCTAGTACTATTAGCGGATTTTTGCAGCCAGTAATTGAAGGCTTAGCGACTACCATTTTAGTATCCATGATATTGGTTGCGGTTTCTACACTTATATCTAATGGAATCCTTAATACAGTTTCTTTGCTGGCATTTTTATTCGCGTTATTTCGATTGCTGCCAATTATCGCTCATATGAATAGTTCCTGGGGTTTAATTGCCATGCATTCGGGAGCTTTAGGAGCCGTAGAAGAACTTTTAAGAACAGATAATAAAGCTTATTTAACAGATGGGAAAAAAAAATTTCCCGGTTTAAAACAAGCTATAAAAATTGCCAATGTTGATTTTGGTTATGAAAAGAGTCAATTAGTATTGCACAATATTAATTTAACCATTGAACGCGGTGAAACTGTAGCTTTAGTCGGTGCTAGTGGTTGCGGTAAAACAACTTTAGCAGATTTGTTAGTACGTTTTTACGATCCTACTTTAGGAAAGATATTAATTGATAATGTAGACTTGCGCGAATATAGTATCGGTTCCTTACGCAACAATATCGCCGTGGTAAGTCAAGATACTTTTATATTTAATACTTCGGTACGAGAAAATATTGCTTACGGTTTAGAAAATATTGACGACAAAGCAGTTATAGAAGCAGCTAAAGGTGCAAATGCCGATGAATTTATTTGGGAATTACCCCAGGGTTTCGACACCAAACTTGGAGATAGAGGAGTACGTTTGTCTGGCGGGCAAAGACAGAGAATTGCTATTGCCAGGGCATTATTACGCAATCCAGATATTTTAATTTTAGACGAAGCAACTAGCGCTCTCGATTCGGTGAGCGAACGTTTAGTACAGCAGTCTTTAGAAAAATTGGCTTCTGGAAGAACTGCGATCGCGATTGCTCATCGACTTTCTACTATTTTTAAAGCCGATAAAGTTGTAGTACTAGAACAAGGACGTATTGTAGAACAAGGAGGCTATCAAGAATTATTAAATCGTAAAGGTAAACTTTGGAAATATCATCAAACACAGCATCAGTTTAGTCAAGAGAATTTAGCAAACGAACACAAACATATAGACAACAAGGAGAAATAATTATCATTACAAACTCTTAACTCCGAACACTGGTTAAATGGATGACGCTGATTCCACGGAAATTGTTTATTAATTCCTAACTCTCAACTCCTAACTATTTCCTATTATCTATTTCCTAAAAATTATGAAAGTAGCAATTTGGGGTTCGTATAATTATGGTAACTACGGCGATGATATAATGGCAATCCAGTTTGCCAAATATTTTAAAAGTATAGATGTTATACCTGTAGTTTACCGATTAAATAAACAGTTAGCAAAACGCTATAAAATTCAAACTACCGACTCATTAAATGAACTTTTTCAAGATGCCGAATTTTGTATTATAGGCGGGGGTGGATTTCTCGTCGAAAACTTTTCTGCACCTTTTGAAGAAGATTTTCGTCAGTTACAAATCGTCAGCACGCAGAAAAATTGTCCCGTATATCCAATCTCTATCGGTGGAGAAGGGCTAGGGAAAAATACTTCGCTTTCTTATTGGAGACAAAAATTTTTTCAAGGTGAAACTTGTAAATCCTGTAGCGTTAGACTGGAATCGGATAAAGCTTTAATTAACCATTTTGGCAAAGAGGTTTTTTACTATCCCGATGTTTTACTTGCAGTATCTGAATTTTGGCAAATTCCTTCTAAAATTACACAGAATAACACCATTCACGTTGGGATAAATATTCCTAATACCATACAGTGTAAATGGCTTGCTTTTCAACTTGGTGTCATCGCATCTATCAGAAGAGATATTGTTTTCCATTTCATTAAAACATATTTACCATCTTCACCAATAAATACCGAGTTGCGACCCAAACAGGTATCTAATAATATCAAATACCATGTGTATACAGACCCATTATTAACTCTTCAATTTCTGGCTTCACTTGACTTAGTAGTTTCATACAAACTCCATCTAGGATTAACAGCATTAGCATTAGGGGTACCGTTCTACAGCCTAGGTGGTTCTGGTAAAGCCAAAGCATTTTTAAATAGTATCGGAGCCGATTTTGCGGTTTGGAATCCCGGTGACAAGCGATTTAAGCTTGCTGCATTTTTATCCAATCCTCAAAATATTCTGCAAGCAAAAAATAAATTTAATTTTACCATAATAGACAAATTAACTGTTGAGAGTCGGGGACACTTAGAGTTATTAAACAAACTTGTGAAAAATGTTAGTTCTTCATTTAGATAGATGTACCTTTTCTTGAGAATTGCATAAAGTACTTTACATGAATGCGAAGTTAATTAGCTCACGAATGGAAAATTAGATTGGCAGAAAGATTTAATACATAGCTGAAAGAATTTAGATATTTAATTGCGAGGTAATTATGAATTAATACTACTCATATATGATAAATTATTTATCTAAAATCCATTTAGTTCGTTCTTTCTCAGAATGAATCGGGGTGTATAAAAATATCTAGAATCTAGAATATTTAGTGAATTTAAGAAAAAATAGTGTTTCGATTTGAGAGGTCTTTTGTGGTGGTTGACACAAGTCTAGAACAACGGCAAATAGCAATAGCCGCCCCACAAGAAGCTGTGAATATTAGACAGCTATCTACCATAATATATCGCCGACGCTGGCTTATTTTAGGGGTTGCTAGTATGGTTATGTCGGTTGCTACTTTACTATCTGTAGTCGTAAAACCGATGCGTGAAAGCTCGATGCAGATGTTAGTCAGTTCTAATCTTTATCAGAATGCAAAAACTTATAATAATCAAAATAATTTAAACAATGATTTTACAGATTCTAATCTTGAAGTTGTAGATTATACTGCTCAATTACAGTTGATGCGAAGCACGAAGTTAATTCAAAAAGCAGTCGAATTGCTTCAACCGATGTATCCAGATATTACAGTAGAAGATATTAAAGGCGAAAAAGGTGTAAAACCACGAAAAGCTCCTTTAAGAGTAACCCAACTACAAACAGGAGTGGGAGTACATAAAGCACCTTCGGAAGTATTTGAGATATCTTTTAAAGATAAAAACCCGGTTAAAGCCCAAAAAGTACTCGAAGCATTACAAATAGTTTATCAACAGTTTAATAAAGAACAGCAAAAAGACCGTTTATCCAAAGGTTTAGCTTTTGTTAATAGCAGACTTCCCAAAATTAAACAACAGGTAGTCACATCGGAAAAAAAGTTAGAAACATTTCGCAAAACATACAATATAGTAGATCCGCAAGTACAAAGTACAGTTCTTTTAGAAACTATTGCCGCCATCAAAAAAGAACTTGAGACTACCACCGCGCAGTTGCAAGATATAGAAGCTCGATACAGTAATTTAGAGCAGAAAATAGCAGCTTCTCCTAGAAATGCTCTAGCATCTTCGCGTCTAAGTCAGTCAACTCGCTATCAATCCTTATTAGATGAAATTCAAAAAACAGAATTAGCTTTAGCTGAGGAAAGACAGCGGTTTACAGATAATTCTCCGACAGTACAAAAACTTTTAGCGCAGCGTCAGAGCCAACTAGCTTTATTACAACAAGAAGCTCGAAGAAGTTTGGGAGACGAAGTAAATGCCGCTCAAAATTCTGCCCAACCATTGCTAACAAAAGGGCAGCTTGCGGGAGTCGATTTAAAGCTAGTCGAAGATTTAATCAAATTACAAACAGAAGCTTTGGGTTTGCGTGCCAATCAACAAAGTTTGATAGAATCGGAAAAACAGCTACGTGCCAATTTAAATCAATATCCTGCTTTAATTGCACAATACAATCGATTATTGCCAGAAGTAGAAACCAATCGTAAAACTTTGGCACAGTTGATGGAAATACGCCAATCTTTAGCGCTTAAAATTGCTCAAGGGGGATTTGATTGGCAAATACTCGAACAACCTGAATTAGGAACAACAACAGGCAGCTTAAGATTATTATTTCTCTTAGCAGGTGCAGTTACCGGTCCAGTTTTGGGTATTGCACTAGCTTTAATCTTAGAGCTATTTAACGATACCATTTATACCCCTAAAGACCTAACGAGGTTTACAAATCTGCGTTTGCTTGGTAAAATTCCCAAACTGCCGCCACCTCGTAAAAGAAAAAGACTGTTTAATTTACCAATTGGTTTTAATCGCTCATCCTCACGGCGATCGCTACAAAATTCATACTCTTCTTTTTCAGAAGCCATTGCCCGTTTGCCTTCCCATGAAACCCTGGATATGGCTTACCAAAATATTCAAATATTAAAATACCCCCTGCACTGTCAAACACTGATGGTAACTTCAGCATTAGCTGGGGAAGGGAAATCAACTTCAACATTAGGATTAGCGGTAAGCGCGGCTAGGATGCACCAGCGAGTTTTAGTGATTGATGCAAATCTGAGAAATCCTAGTTTGCATTCGAGCCTAGAGCTTTCTAACGATTGGGGACTATCCTTACTACTATTAGAATCAATAAATAGTGAAGTCAACGATTACGTGCAACCCGTTCATCCTGCCATAGATGTTTTAACTGCCGGGCCAGTACCATATGATACCGTTCAACTACTTACCTCCGGACGCATGAAAGAATTGTTAGAGATATTTACGCGCAATTATGATTTAGTTTTAATAGATGCTTCTTCTATTTTAGATACTGTAGATGCGAGAATTCTAGCTTCAATGTGTAGCGGTATTATTATGGTAGGACGTATGGGCAAAATTACCCAAAGCGAATTGATTCAAGCTACACAAAATTTAAGCAGTTTAAATTTAGTTGGAATTATTGCTAACGAAGCAGGCAAATCGCAAAAAGTCTATGTTTGAAGCAATAAGGTAAAAAGAAACAGAGAAATTTGGGCGTTGCTGATTAAAAGTATGAATAGCCCCCCAACCCCCAATTATGGAGGATTCAGGGAGCTACGGTTAGATAGTAACAATAAATTCATATTGCAATTGTGCAACGCCGAAATTTGAATCCTCTGATGTATGGATATATCTCATTTTCTCTGCTTATTCCTTTGTTTACCGAGAAAACTCAGGGAATTCTGCGCTTACCTCCTTGTTCCTCTGCGTTAAAAAATATCTGATACTATAGCCATCCCCAGAATAAATTTTTAATTGTTCCCCTCTTTTACCAATTTTAAAAATATCTGAGTCAAATCAGCTTCCGCTTTTTCGACAACTTTTAGCTGTAAAGGTTCGAGTATATTCAATACTCGATAAATCAAATCTGGCTGACTCACATAAATAATTCTTTTTTCTACAACTTCGACACCAATCTTCACTAACTTGGTGATTCTGACTTCATCTAACACAGATTCCATTTCAACTTTATAAGCTTTACCAGAAAACTTACTAATTAATTCACCAGTAGGTAATTCTGTTAATATTTCACCCTTACGAATAATCGCAATTCTATCAGCAAGTTGTTCGGCAATATCAAGTTGATGAGTCGTTAATAAAATAGCACAACCAGATGCAGCAATTTCCTTTACTAATAATTTCACATCTTCAGTTGCTTCCACATCAAGCCCTAAAGTAGGTTCATCCAACAGCAAAACCTGTGGTTGATGAACTAAAGCCACAGCAAAAGCTAATTTCTGCTGCATTCCTCGCGAAAGTTGCTGTACTGCGGTACGGCGTTTATGCTGTAAACCAAATCTTTCTAACAGCGCAATGCCCGATTTACGTGCTTGAGCGTGAGTGAGTCCTTTTAATACTCCGAAATACTCTAAATTTTCTTGAGGAGTTAATCGCCAATAAACATTACGGTTTCCTTCTAAAACAGCACCAAGTTTTTCTAAAGCATTAGGGTTACGGTGAGGATTTATTCCCGAGATTTTTGTCCAGCCGAAATCTGGTTTAATTAATCCCGCCATCATTTTTATACTTGTAGTTTTCCCCGCACCATTAGGACCTAAAAAAGCCACAACTTCCCCTGAAGTAATATTTAAAGAAACATTCTTTACTGCTTCTACTATTTGATTGTTTAAGCGGTAAGTTTTTTTAAGATTATAAGCTTCTAAAGCAATCATATTGGTTATAAAGAAAGGGAATAGAGGATATCGATAGGAAGCAATGTTTCTGATTACCTATAAATTAAAATTAATCGTTGACAATTTTGATATCCATACCAGTTGCAGCACTACTAACTTCCATCACCGTATCAGCTTCCTTTGTTCCCATTCTGGCAGCTTTTTCCGGACAAGGTTTATTTACATGATGATTAATTGCAGCAACTTGATTGTTTTCATCGATACAAACCTCTAATCTTCCATAACGCAGTACCGTTGACATCCAAACCAGTTCTTTCATAAATCTTTCAAACCGACGGATATAAGTTTGTTCATCCAACAATTTCCCCGAATCGCCAAATAAATTATTTACGCCGCCAAAATTTAGGTCATAAAATGTTGTCACCAAGCCTAACTCGCGCATCACTGGAAGTAAACTTTGAATTACTCTAGCACCACCGAAAGGTCCTGTTGAAACGCCGCAAATTCCTACAGCTTTATGAATATATTCTTTAAAATTCGTATCGAGGACGTGTTTGAGTATACCGGGAAAACTATGATTATATTCCGGAACTACGATAATAAATCCATCAGCACGTTGGCAAATAGCTGAGAATTGTGCATCCTTAATTGATTCCCCAGCATCGTCAATAGGGAATTTAAATTGACGAATATCAATTAATTCGGTTTCAACTCCATTCCACTTTTGCACCTGTTCGGACACAAACTTTGCTACAGGTTCGCCCTATTCTACCTAGGCGAACGGTACCAAGAATAACTGGGATAAAAATATTACTCATATCAACTTTAGTTATCGGTAAACATTAACAAAATATACTTAAATCAATGAAATAGAAATATTTGTTGATTTATTTTCATGTTTAAATATCCATTTTCCTGCAATCATAAATATGATTACTTGCTTGATGATTTATTTAAATAGATGCTCCCCAATTATGGATTTATATGCCATAAGATAAGTGCAGGTAAATTTTTTTAAACCTAAGACTCGCTTTTATACCCAATCTGTTTTATATTTTGATTTTTAAGATTGAAAATATAGTTTCATTAACTACTGACCGTAAATTCTAAGAAGGTTAATACAGCATGAATTCTTATCTAGCAGCTGCTATTCAAATGACCAGCGTGCCTGATTTATCATCAAATTTGGCTCAAGCTGAAGAATTAATTGATGTAGCGGTACGTAGAGGTGCCCAATTAGTGGGTTTACCAGAAAATTTTTCTTTTATGGGAGAAGAAAAAGATAAGCTTTTGCAAGCCGAAATCATTGCTAAAGAAACTCGAATCTTTCTCAAGAAAATGGCACAGCGGCACCAAGTAAATATTATTGGTGGTGGTTTTCCCGTTCCTTCAGGTGAAATTGATAAAGTTTACAATACTGCCGTGCTGATCGATTCCAACGGTGAGGAACTATCTTGCTATCGCAAAGCACATTTATTTGACGTAAATGTGCCAGACGGTAATACTTATCGAGAATCAAGTACGGTGATGGCTGGCACAGAACTGCCCGATGTTTATTCATCAAAACAACTCGGACACATTGGACTTTCAGTTTGTTATGATGTACGATTTCCCGAGCTTTACAGACATATGTCACAACAAGGGGCAGATGTAATGTTTGTCCCCGCAGCTTTTACCGCTTTTACTGGCAAAGACCATTGGCAAATATTACTACAAGCCCGTGCCATTGAAAACACTTGCTACATAATCGCTCCAGCCCAAACAGGTTTACATTATGACCGTCGTCAAACCCACGGACATGCCATGATTATCGATCCTTGGGGAATGATTTTAGCCGATGCTGGGAAAAAACCTGGAGTCGCGATCGCTGAAATTAATCCTGCCAGAATCGAGCAAGTTCGCCGTCAAATGCCAAGCTTGCAGCATAGAGTATTTTAGTTAGAAATTACAGTTATTTTCATCTGCGCTCTAGAAGGGTTTTTTTAATAATTCCGGTGCAACCGGAATTGATATGACACGACTTACTCAAACAAAACATTTTATTAGTCTTGAAAGCTGCCTAACAACTATCAGCTAACCACTATCAAAAACAAAAAACCGGGGAACAATACTTACCCGGTTCGGTCATTATTTTGAGAATCCTCAGTAACTTAGGGACACGCTGATACGGTGTCCCTATTTACTTTTTGATTAAAAGTTTTAGTTTTGTAATATTAAACTTTAGCAGCAGACTTAGTTTTAGCAGCAAGCTCACCACTAGCGTACTTAGCAGCAAACTCATCTAAAGGAATTTGCTTAATCTTGCTTCCGTGACCAGCAGTACCAAACGCTTGATAGCGATCCAAGCAAACCTGCTTCATGTACTTGATGGAAGGCTTAAGGAAGTGACGGGGGTCAAAGTTTGCTGGATCTTTAGCAGCAGCTTCGCGGAAAGCAGCGGTGATTGCCAAACGGTTGTCGGTGTCAATATTCACTTTACGTACACCGCTCTTGATACCCTTTTGAATCTCTTCAACAGGTACACCGTAGGTTTCAGGAATCTTACCACCGTACTGGTTAATCATATCCAACCACTCTTGAGGTACGGAAGAAGAACCGTGCATTACAAGGTGAGTGTTAGGCAAACGGTTGTGAATTTCTTCAATTCGGCTGATTGCCAAAATTTCACCAGTAGGCTTACGAGTAAATTTATAAGCACCGTGACTTGTTCCGATTGCAACTGCTAGGGCATCAACTTGAGTTTTTTCAACAAATTCAACAGCCTCGTCAGGATCTGTTAAAAGTTGTTCTTTAGTAAGAACTCCTTCAGCACCGTGTCCATCTTCTTTGTCACCCATGCCAGTTTCCAAAGAACCCAAGCAACCAAGTTCTCCTTCCACGGAAGCACCAACTGAGTGAGCTACTTTCACTACTTCAGCGGTAACGTTAACGTTGTACTCGAAGCTTGCTGGAGTCTTCGCATCAGCTTCCAAAGAACCATCCATCATTACACTGGTAAAACCGTTACGAATTGCAGAATAGCAAGTCGCAGGGCTGTTACCGTGGTCTTGGTGCATAGCAATAGGAATCTCTGGATGGGTTTCCACTGCTGCCAAAATCAGGTGGCGCAGGAAGTTTTCCCCTGCATACTTACGCGCACCACGAGAAGCCTGCAAAATCACGGGGCTATTAGCTTCCTCAGCAGCCTGCATAATAGCCAGGATTTGCTCCATGTTGTTGACATTGTAAGCTGGGATGCCATAACCGTTCTCGGCAGCATGGTCAAGTAGCAGACGCATTGGTACGAGCGCCATATATATTCCTCCTAATTTAGTTATTAGCTAATCCGTTTAAGACAAGCGTAATTCTTACGTTAATCTTAAGATAATTTTCAACTTATAGGAAATTATAACTATTTGTGCGTACCTATGTTCAAAAACTTTCTATTCAAAGGTCAAAGGTGTAAATTCACCTGCAAGCAATGGGAAGCCAAAATTTTTCTTTGGTTTTGATTTCCTAAGTGCTTTGGCTAGTGTTTGTTCAGAATTCAAAAGTGATTCTACCTTTGACCTTTAACCTCAGACCTTTGACCTACATTATCCTAAATGGGTAGCCTGGGATTCGAACCCAGAACAAATCGGTTAAAAGCCGAGTACTCTACCGTTGAGCTAGCCACCCATCGCGTTATTCGCGACTTATGAATAATAACACGACTCCCTAGGATTTTGTAAAGGGGTTAAGCGAAAAAATTTGCTCTAAGGCAAATCATTGCACTATGAGTAGCCCCAGGACCGAGTACAGTCAAGTGTTTCCCGGTGTTGATAGCATTGCGAGGTCCGCTCCAAGGCTCCAAGCAATAAAAGTCTTTACCTTTGACTGTCCAAAAGACCAAGGTTGAGAAATTATCATCGTATTCGAGCGTTAATTTTAAGTTACGACTTTTATCTGTAACGCTGGTTGATTTTGCACTTAGCTTTGTGAATGCAATATCAATTTCATCTTGACTGAAATCAAAGCTACCGTTAAACGGATGAACTTCCTGGCTACCTTTTTTTTGAAACTCTTGGGATGGAATGTCAAACTCTAGCTGGCTTTTGTCATGGGTTAAGAAGTAAGGATGAAAACCCACGGAAAAGGGCATTGCCTCGGAAGACTGATTTTTAAATTCTTGAAGTATTGTTAGCGTGTTGCCATGCAGTTGATAAGTGAAGCTAACCTGAAAATCAAAAGGATAAACAGAAGAAGTTTCTTCATTGCTACTGAGCATAAGCTTCAGGGAAACATTATCTACGGTAACTTCTTCGCCTACTTGCCAAGGTAAATTACGAGCAAAACCGTGTTGCTTGAGCGTAAATTGTTTACCGTTAATAGTATAAGTATCGTCAGGTAAATTTCCGCAAATAGGAAATAGAATTGGATTTCCACCTCTAATGCTCATTTCAGGGTTTTTTAACCGTTCTTCATCCATATAAAAAACGTCTTTTCCGTCAACAAGCCATTTTGTAGCGATACCACCGCGTGTCGGTAGCACTTCTAACTGAGATTTACCTTTTTCGTCAGTAAGAATGTAGGTTTCGTACTGTCTTTGTTCGACGCTAATAGAAAACATAATTAACAATAATAAAGAGTTAAGAGTGAGGAGTTAGGAGCTAGGAGTTAAGAATTAGTTGTCTCCTTATGCTTTTCCCTCTCCCCATCACCCTATCACCGAACCTCTAACATGCAGACCTTTAACCTTTAAGCTTGCTTGAACCGAATTATTCGTCTTCAGCAAAAATAAACCTGTGCAATTCACTCGCATCTGGTTCGGGACTGCTTTCGGCGAATTCGACAGCTTCGTCAACGGTTGCTTGAATTTTACGCTCTATGTCCTTGAGTTCTTCTTGAGAAGCTAAATTTTGTTCAACTAAATAAGCTGCAAATTTTTTGATGGGATCGCGAGAAAACCAAAATTCTTTTTCTTCTTTACTACGCATTTCGTCTGGATCTGCTAGTGAATGACCCCGAAAACGGTAGGTAAGTGCTTCGATTAAAGTCGGTCCTTCCCCAGAACGAGCGCGTAATACAGCTTCCTGAGCTACAGAACGAACTGCAAGTACATCCATTCCGTCAACCTCTACTCCAGGCATACCAAATACGCTGGCTTTTTTGTAGATTTCTGGTTGAGAAGTTGCACGCTCGTGAGACATGCCAATTGCCCACTTATTATTCTCCACAACGAAAATAATCGGCAGTTTCCATAAAGCTGCCATATTTAATGTTTCGTAAAATTGACCGTTATTACAAGCTCCATCACCGAAAAAGCAAGCTGTTACCTGATCTGCACTTTCATCTCCAAGAACTTCGCGACGATACTTAGTTTGAAAAGCTGCTCCCGAAGCTACCGGAATACCTTCAGCAACGAATGCATAACCACCCAACAAACCATGTTCGGCAGAAAACATGTGCATCGAACCACCGCGCCCTTTACTGCAACCAGTGGCTTTACCAAATAGCTCCGCCATGACTTCTTTTGCCGGAACCCCCGCACTCAATGCGTGTACGTGGTCGCGGTAAGTACTGGAAACGAAATCTTCACCCGGTCGCATTGCCTTAATGACACCGCTAGAAACTGCCTCTTGACCGTTGTACAGGTGGACAAAGCCAAACATTTTGCCTCTGTAGTACATCTCGGCGCATTTATCTTCAAAAAAACGCCCTAAAACCATATCTTCATAAATTCGCAAACCTTCTTCTTTTGTTATTTGCGCGGTGGTCGCATTGAAATTGGGTAAAGTTCGTTCTTGAATCATTATTTTTCGTAAAAACTCCGTGGTAACACCTAAAGAGATAATTTTAGTAAATTTGCTCTGTATTCTAAGCTCAGCAGTCCAAAAATTGTTTGCAATTCCTAATTTTGATGAACTATTTATCAAGCAGTAATAATTACTTAGACTGCATTTGCTCCTATAGATTACCGTTTCAGGATATCAATATTCTGCATTTTGATTAACAAATTAAATTCAGACAGCAAATATCCGGAATATCTCTGTAGATATTTGTACTTAAATCACAATTATGATAATATCTTTTTCTCGTTTGGGGAAAAAATACAGGGTTAATGCTTTATCTGCTCTTCTAAATGAGGAAAACCCTTGTCTAGCAAGATAATGTCCTTTATCGAACAAAAGTATTGTTGTGCAAGCACAGCTTTTATATATAGTGTGTACTTAACAACTTGGTCATGAATAAAGGTAATATCTAAATTATCAAAGAGTAAATACTCTGTTACACTAAGCACATTTAACTATAGAAAACTATTGAAGGAGGTAAAAGATACGCCTAAATTTACATTCATAACCGAACGCGCTGACTCTACCTAAAGGGAGGTATGGGTAAAGATGTTGCGATACACACTTGTTGTGTGAAATGACTGGGTTATTATTATGGCACGGTTTTACAAGCCCAAGAATATATTAAGAAAACTTTATCGATGAAGGCTGAGCGGGGAAGTAGACTGTGCAAATTCCGCTAGATTATTACCGAATTTTAGGAATTCCGATGGCGGCAAGTGATGAGCAGTTGCGTCAAGCATACAGCGATCGCATTGTCGGACTGCCGCGACGCGAATATTCCTCTTCAGCAATTGCATATCGAAAAAAACTTATAGAAGAAGCATACGTGGTTTTATCAGATCCGAAACAACGCAAGGAATACGACCGGGTTTATTTAACAAACGCTTACACTCCCGAAGATGAGCGCTATGGTGGTGTAGCAGTTCAAAAAATGACACCAGGGTTTGAAGCTGAAACGCAATCCCATACTTTAGGTATCGATATTTCCCAAGACGAGCTGATCGGCGCTTTAATGCTTTTGCAAGAATTGGGAGAATACGAACAAGTTCTGAATTTGGGTCGCCCATACTTAGTTAATCAAAATGGTAAAGTTGTCGGTAATTCAAGTCAGCCTTCAAGACAGGCTCCACTGACTCCCGAACAAAATGCTCAACGTCCAGATGTTGTTCTGACGGTTGCTCTTGCCTGTTTAGAATTAGGTCGCGAGCAATGGCAGCAGGCTCACTACGAAAATGCAGCCGTATCGTTAGAAACAGGTTTAGAACTGTTATCCAACGAAGGATTATTTCAAAACGTTCAAGCTGAAATAGAAGCGGATCTGCATAGACTGCGCCCTTATAGAATTTTAGAATTATTAGCATTACCACTAGAGAAAACTGCCGAACGACAACAAGGATTACAGTTATTGCATGAAGTACTGCTTTCTCGTGGCGGTATTGATGGCGCGGGTAAAGATGAATCTGGTTTAAACGTAGATGATTTTCTACGATTTATTCAGCAGTTGCGTCATTATTTAACCTGTTCCGAACAACATAAGCTATTTGAACAAGAAAGCAAACGCCCTTCTGCTGTCGCTACATACTTAGCTGTATATGCTTTGATAGCACGCGGATTCACTCAGCGTCAACCTGCTTTAATCCGTCAAGCTAAACAAATGTTGATTCAATTGGGCAAGCGCCAAGATGTACATTTAGAACAATCTCTTTGTGCTTTACTTCTGGGGCAAACCCAAGAAGCAACTCGTGCTTTGGAATTAAGTCAGGAGTACGAAGCTTTAGCATTTATTCGAGAAAATTCTCAAGATTCCCCCGATTTACTTCCCGGACTATGCCTATATTCAGAAACTTGGCTGCAATCTGAGGTATTTCCTCATTTTCGGGATTTGAAAAATCGACAAGCTTCTTTAAAAGAATACTTTGCCGACGAGCAAGTACAGGCTTATTTAGAAGGTTTACCTAGAGATAATCAAGTAAATCAAAATTTACCTCAACCTTCACCTCAAAATCAATCCAGTACTCAGAAGTCTCAAAATACTCAAAATACTCAAGACGTAAATAATTCTAATGTTGTTTACCGGCAATTTAATCATCGCAGGCAAACACCACCAGGGTATGCTCAAAAAACAACTCCAAATAACCCCAATCAACCAAGCAATGTAGCACCTGTTAACAATGAAACCCCTCATTCAGTAGGGCCACTTCCAGCAACGGAACGTTTTAGAGGTAGCAACAAGAATCAAAATGGTTCTGCTAGAGCGATGGCGACAGCTAGTAGACCCCCACAGGTTAACGGTCGTAGAAGGCGCAAATCAAGCGAAATCCCCACCGGACAAGGGGAAGTTACGCCCCGCTTTAGAGTAGCCCGACGACGCAGTACTCCATCGACTCTGCAAAAAAGAACCCGCTTGATTTGGTTAATTTTCGGCTCTTTATCAGGTTTGTTAGTTTTATGGTTATTGCTGGGTGCGGCTGTGGGATTATTGCAAAACTTATTTTCTCCCGAACCAACTTTAGAAGGAGAACAGTTGAGCATACAGATAGATCGTCCGCCAATCAAAATACCAACGGCAAACAGCGAACCTATTTTAGATAACGGTGCTTTGACAAAAGCAACCGCAGAAGAAATAGTTCGGAACTGGTTATCTATCAAAAAGCAAGCTTTGGGAGAAAATCATAATATTGACAGCTTAGATAATATTTTGACAGGCACGGCTCTTGCTTTATGGCGAAACATTGCTCAACAAGTCAAGCAAAAGAATCATTATCGAACCTTTGAGCATAGTAACCTCAATATTCAAACAGTTGTTGGTAACGAGAACCAAGCTGCGATTGAAGCGACGGTAACAGAACAAGCTAGTTTCTATCAAAACAGTCAAATCGACGAGCAAAGGTCTTATAACGACAACATCAGAGTTCGGTATATGGTTGTTAAAAGCGGTATCGATAACAAATGGCGCATTAAGCAAATGACAGTTATAAGTAAAAATTGATTTTTAGTACTTTCTTTCAAATTGGAATTCTCGCGTTAACCTAACACAACCGGCAAGCTTTTGTAAGAATGAAAGCCCTGTATTCCCTGCAATTTAAGCTCTGAGGGGTCAACGGCTAAACGCAAATTGGGATTTCGCTTCAAAAGGTTGGTAAGGGCAATTTTCGTTTCCATTCGTGCTAAGGTCGCTCCTAAGCAGGAATGGATGCCGGTGCCGAATCCAAGATGCTTGTTAGGAAAGCGCTCAATATCAAAGATTTCTGGATTCTCGAAAACATCCGGATCGTGATTAGCTGCGCCGATAAAGAAGAACACCGATGCGCCTTTAGGAATAGTAACGCCGTGCAGCAAAATATCTTCTCGGGCATAGGTTATCTCTGCCGTTTGCACGGGGCTATTAAAACGAAGCATCTCTTCGATTGCGGATTCGATTAATTCAGGATTAGCTCGCAGTTTCTTTAGCTGTTCGGGATGTTTCAGCAGCGCCAGAACGCCGTTAATAATTAGGTGTACCGTAGTTTCAAAGCCAGCCGTAATAATCAAAAAAACCATGCTGACAATCTCATCCTCGTCGAGGGTTTCGCCTTCTTCTTCTGCCTGAATCAGCCCGGTAAGCATATCGTTACTCGGATTACCTCGCTTGCAATTGATTAACTGGCGCACAAACTTAGATAAACGCGGCATATCCCAAAGCATTGTGCGGATAACTCGCCAGCCTGAGAAGCCTTTTATTATCGCCTGAATGCCTTCGTAAAATCTAGGCATATCTTCGTCGGATACACCAACCATTTCCTGGATTACGGTAACGGGAATCGGCTGTGCGTAAGCTTCCTTCAAGTCTACCCATCCTTCGGTTTTGCTTTTGGCTTCTGCTTTGTCGAGTAGTTCATTGGTTAGCTGTTCGATTCGCGCACTCAGTTGGGCAAGGGACTTTCGGGTGAAGGCTTGATGTACCAAGCTACGCAAACGCTTGTGGTCGGGTTCGTCGGTACCTATCATGCTGTGCATCATCAGTTCAGCCGAATTAGGTAGCGGGATGAATGACGGGAACGGTGGTTTGCTACCGGCTATTTTACGATTATCGCGTCCTATCCTGGGATCTTTAAGCAGAGCAGCACAGTCTTCATAGCGAGTAAGTAAGTAAGACTCTCCAGCAAAAAACTTGCCGCGAAAAACCGGCGCTTCCTGGCGCATCCATTTATAGTATTCGTACTTATTGTTCGCAAACTCTTTTGATGTTAAATCGGGAGGAAGTCGTAGTTTTTTGGGTGATTGTGTAGTTATCATGGTTGTTTTCTTGAAAATTGTTTTTAGTGTGGTTGAGCAACGTAGCGCTTCGCTTACACTTCGCGAACACCGCAGGTGTGCCGAAGGCACAAGCCAATAAACATTTTTATAATTTGTAAAAAAAAGTTGAAATTAAGCATTGTCGTTGCTTACCCAAATACCACAGGCAAACTTTTATAGCGATGCCACAGCGGCATGTTTATCAATTCAAGTTCTAATACATCTACCGCCAGACGTAAATTAGAATTGCGTTTGAGTAAATTCGTAATTGCAATTCTCGTTTCCATCCTTGCCAAAGGAGCGCCCAAACAAGTGTGAATACCGCTACCAAATCCGAGATGCTTGTTAGGCGATCGCGCAATGTCGAATACTTCTGCATTCTCAAACACATTAGAATCGCGATTGGCTGCTCCAAGTAAAGGTATTACCGCAGCTCCTTTGGGAATCGTTACGCCGTGTAATACTATATCTTCGAGCGCATAGCCCGGTTTAGTACCTTGCACCGGACCTCTATAACGTAAAATTTCTTCAACTGCTGAATTGATTAACCCCGGCTCTGCCCGCAAACGTGCCAATTGTTGGGGATGTTGTAGAAGCGTTAAAACACTGTTGATAATTAGATAAACGGTAGTTTCATAGCCAGCAATAATTAGTAGAAAAACCATAGCCACCACTTCATCTTCACTCAGCTTTTCTCCTTCCGTTTCCGCTTGAATCAAAGCAGTTAAAATGTCTTCGGAGGGATTAGAACGCTTGCGATCAATTAGCTCGCGGACAAACTTAGACAAGCGCGGCATATCCCAAAACAAAGTGCGGAACATAGTCAAACCTGAAAAACCATCCGTCATTGCTTTCATGCCGTTATAAAATCGGGGCATATCTTCATCGGATACACCTACCATCTCCTGAATAACGGTAACGGGAATGGGTAGCGCATAAGCCTGCTTGAGATCCACTGTACCCTGTGGTTCTGCCTTATCAAGTAAATCATTGGTTAATTGCTCAATTCGCCCTTCCATTTTTACCAGCGAATGCTTAGTAAAAGCTTGATGCACCAAATCCCGCAAGCGGCGATGATCCGGCTCATCTTCGTTAATCATGCTGTTTGCCATTAAAGAAACTGACTTAGGCATGGGGAACGGAAATCTGCCTCCACCCGTCGCGGTGGTGCGGTTACGGACAAAACGCGGATCTTTGAGAAAACTAACGCAGTCATCGTAACGCGAAAGAAAGTAAGCATCCATCACGCTGACTTTACCTTGGCAAACGGGATAATCTTCCCGCAGCAGCTTGTAATATTCGTACTTATTATTTGTAAACTCTTGGGAATTTACGTTAAGAGGTTCTTTGATTTCAATCTTGCGTTTTGTTGAATTTGCTGTAGTTATCATTTTCATTCACCTCAATCTCTCTTAATTTCTTACCTCAGCGCCCTCCGCGTTTAGAAGGGTTTTTTATCGACAATCCTTAGACGGGATAAAAGTAATATCAAATCTATTAACATCCGAGTTATATATTTTTTCAGCCTCGGAGCGCAAAGCTAAGGGCACAGAAGCGCAGAGTTTTTTCCTATGAGAAATATTATTAATAGCGTTTAATTTTTCTATCAAAAGCAATTATTTTCTAATTTGTGTTCAAAATGACCTTGAGCAGAAGCTACTTTTTTGTGACCTTTTAGTCATGTGACTTTGTAGTCATAGTGTACTCATAAAAAATATTTACTGTCAACCTATCTTAGGGATGACTCAGTAAATTTTTTGAGGAGTTTGTAAATGTGATTATTTAAGCAACCTTAGCTTTGCTTACTTGGTCTTTTGTATTCAGTACTTACGCAAACGTAAATTGTCATTGCGACCGAAAGGCAGTGTAGGGAAGCAATCCCAGCTTTTAGAAAGATTGCGTCGCACAGCGAATAATGACGCAATTTCGTCACTTTTGCGTAAGTCCTAGTATTAATTAACCAAGCTAAAATATTTAGTATAAAATAACACTATACATCGCACCTTACGGATGTTGTAGGACTCTAAAATAATCCGTTATTATGTAGATACATTGTATATTCGTAGACCTGCTTTTGTAATTTCACCTCTTATTTATAATCAAAAAAGCTCCTTGGCTTTATTTATGCCAATTACAAGCAATCATAAGAATTATCCTTTTGAAGTGGCTCTACCTTCTGAATTAAGAATACATGGAGTTATTCTCGTAGACCAAATAAAATGCTTAAATTGGAAAGCTCGCCCGTTAAAATTTGTTGAGTCTGTACCACAGGATTTAATAGAGGAAGTACAAGCAAAAATTGAGCCATTACTTTTTTGAGTAAATCTATGAGTTTTCAGCTATTTTTAATTGATTGGTTTGGTAGAATAGCCGATTGTTGGGTTACGGCATATTGTTATTATTTCATTATTCTCAAAAATTTTTCAAGCCGTAACCCAACCTACGACTTGAGTTAATATGCTCAGAAAAAAGCCCCAAGGTTAAAGTATTGGGGCGTTTTAGTTGAGGAGTTAGGATTATTTTTAGCTTATTGAAAAATTTCGTTTGAGTTGGATATTGGTGCAGAGATAGCAATTAAATTAAGTTTCTACATTATTGGGTTTAACACCTTAATTAAGGTATCAGATTAATAAGCCATCATTCTGCGGAAGGTATTTATCATTCCCATTCCGTGATTATACTCAGCCTGGTTGAACTGACCCGCTGTATTTGAACCATTCGCAGTCCGATTTTCACCACTAACAATATTTTCAAGTTGGCGAGCTACACCAGCCGTATTGTAACCACTTTTAAATTTTCGATGAATCAAACCCACTACATTTTGTCGTTTTTGAGGTGGTGTGTGTGACCAAGCAGTTTGCAAACGAACCCAACGACTTTCGGCTATTGCAAGATATCGTCTTTGATTTGGAGAGAATTTTGTATAGTAATGTTGCTGAAGATATTGCGCCCACCAATTATAGTCAACCTTCTTTAAAGGTTTTCGGGCTAATGTTGCAACAAAATTGTGCGAAGCGACTAAGGAATCAATAGTTCTCTTGGTAGCAATAATTTTGTATTTAGGGTCAGCAAAGATAACTGGTGAGTACTTGTACACTATCGTCATTATTGATGGCTGATTAACAGTATTATTCGCAAGTCTGGAAAGGTAAATATTTGCAAATAAACTTTCTCGTATTTGAGCAAGGCTGACTCGACGTTGCGAGTATTTTTTAATATCTGAAAGAACTTGTCTTACAAATTTGTCCTCTTGCACTATTCCAACTGGATTTTGACGAAAACTTTCTACTAGAAATTCTTGAATCCAACCCTTTTCTGCTGCGGTAAACTTATGGTCTGCAAGAAATTCCCCAACTTGAATGGCTGAGTCAACCATGCTTTGAGTGAGTTGATAACCGTTAACTGTAACTAAAACGGTACTAGCTATTTTGGTCGGACGCTGCACCTGAGCAACTGCTGGATTATTGACAATCGCAGGTGAACCTGTAGCTAGCATCAAGGCAGCAAAAGTTACAGCACGCATTCTATTAAGCATGAGAAAAATTACCTTTAGATTTTGGGTTATGTATTGTTTGTCTGGAGTAACTAACCTAAATTACGCATAGTTTATGTTTTTTAATAATTAAGGTTATATATACTACATTTAATAGAACAATAAAACTGACTGGATACAATGCTGTTCTCTGGACTATTGCGAGCGAACAGCCGATGCAGTCCTATATTTCCTAAGAAATATACTCAGTAACATAATTTATCTTTGTTTAAAAATATATACAGAAAAGTGCAATTAATTAGTAATATGGTGCGTTAGGCTAAAGCTATAACACAACCTACAACGAATTACGTGTAGTTTATATTTCTTAATAATTAAATTTAAAAATATACTCGCTATTAGAGCAATAAAATCGATTAGATATGATGGCGATCGCCTTTATAGATTTTGCAGCAGATTGGTTTAGTCGAATAATCGATTGTTGGGTTACGGCATAAATTCATTGTTTTATTACGAGCAAAAATTTTCCGAGTCGTAACCCAACCTACTACTTTGACCTTTAACCTTTAACCTCTTAAGATACTTCTGTTTTCGGAGTCAATATTAAATACAAGCAGGGCACTACAATTAAGGCAATCAAAGTTGCGGCAACTAAACCGAAGATAATTGCGCTACATAAAGGCATCCAGGTGGGATCGCTTAAGGCTAGGGGAATTAAGCCAATGATTGTGGTGATACTGGTAGTTAATATCGGTCGCAAGCGGTCTGCTGCTCCTCTGGCAGCGGCTTGTCTAACTTTCATTCCTTCTTGCTGGTAGCCGTTCATGGTATCAACCATGACAATGGCATCGTTAACCACAATCCCTACTAAGGCGATGATGCCGATAAAGGCTGAGAAAGAAAAAGGAATTTTCGCTAGGTAAAATCCGCCGAAGGTACCAATTAAAGCGAAGGGAATTGTTAAGAGGATAATAAACGGCTGTCGGAAGGAACCGAGTTGCAGTACCAGTACGGCGAATACTAAAAATATAGCGATACCAAGGGCTTGCCCAGCAGAACCGAAAGTTTCTGCTTGATCTGCCGTTTCGCCACCGAAACTGTAGCTGTAACCGGGAGGCCAAGATTTTTTCATTTCTTCTATTTTTAGTTCCAAATCTCCTAAAATTTGACCTACAGTGCGGTTATTATTTTTAGCTAACACGGTTGCGGTACGTTTTCCATCGCGACGGGCAATAGAAAGAGGTGCTTGTGCCTGTACTGGTTCCACAACGGTGCGTGCCGAGATTAAATCTTCATTGGGATTATTGGTAAAAAAGCGTACTGCCAATAATTCATCCCTGCGGGTAGGGCCGCCAACTCTACCGTTACGAGAAGGCCAAGCGGTGCTCAAACGGATTTCTAAGTCTTCTTGATTGCCACCAATGGCAAAATCACCGACATCAATGGCTCTGGTATAATACTGAGCTTGTGTGGTTAGCTGTTCTTCACTTAAGCCGTAAAAACTTAATTCTTCGCGTTTTGGTATTAATCGTAAATCTGACTGCAAAGTACCCAAGCTATCCCGGATATCTGTAGCGCCGGGAATTTGCTGTAACTCTCTTTGCACCTGCTGAGAAATTTCCCGCAGTCGGGTTAAATCGGTACCAGTAATTTCAATTTGAATTGGATCGCCGCTTTGTCCGGCTTGTTGAGCATTTAATACCATTGATGCCCCTGGGTATTTATCTACTACTGCTTTTAATTCTTGACGCAAATCATCTAAGTATTCAAAAGAGATTTTTTCGCGTTCGTCTTCGGGAAGCAATACTCCTGAAAAACCGAGTAAATAGCTGCCTTCGTTTGGTTGCAGTTCGCCGGATGGGACTAAATTACTGCGTTGTCCGACATATTTAATTACGCTTTCAAGGTAATCTTTCTCTTGTAAAATTTGTCCTAACTCGTCAGCAAATTCTTGGGTAACGTTAAGGGTTGTGGTAGGAGGTAAGTCAACGTTAACGCTGAAGTTGCGCCCATCGGATTGGGGAAAAAATTCTACGGGAATTTGAGTAAAAGCGTATATGGCACAGGCAAATAAAGCAATGGTTCCCAAACTCCAAGCGCGAGCGGTAGCTTTATTTCTGACGGTGTAATTCAGACTCCAACGCACCCAACTTTCGGAAGCTTTTTCGCTGAGTTTATCAACGCGAGATTTTTTTTCTCCCCCTTTGACATTTGCTAACAAATAACGAGATAAGGGAATATCTATTAAAACTGCGATCGCAAAGCTCAGCACCAAACAAATAATCGCTGCAATCGGCAGTAATTCGATAAATTTACCCAAGGTACCGCTAATTGCCATCAAAGGTGTCAGCGCCAAAATTGTTGTTAACTGTCCGGCAAAAGCAGGAGGGGCATAAGTTTTTACCGTTTGTAGCGCGGCTTTATCAAAACTTAAGCCCTTGACAAAAATCGCTTCATGCATTCCTTCCATCATCAGGATGAACACATCCACCAAAATTCCCAAAGCCAACACCATACCAATTAGCACCATGTTGTTGAGAGTTTGGCCCATCAACCACAAAACCGCTAAAGCCCCTAAAAATGTTAGCGGAATCGAAAGCCCTGCTATCAAAGCCTCGCGCCAAGAAAGAGCAATAAATAAGATGACAAACACCGCAGCCATTGCCTGCAAAGCATTTACGAATAAATTACCCAACTGTTCCCAAATAATTTCCGATTCATCGGCAATAACCCGGTATTCCATTCCATAAGGCCAGATATCAGGATTTTGCTTAATTTCGTCTATGTTTTCGAGGACTTGATTAATTACCTCTATCGAATCTTGCCCCGGTACTTTGACTATTCCGACGCTGACAACGGGCTGGAATTCTTCACCTTTGGTACTAATAAAAGCGCGAGTATCTTCCTGTTCGAGTTCCCGACTCACAGAAGCAACTTCATTCAAACGCACCACTCGTCCCGACAGGCGAGTTATAGGCAACTCTTGTAAATCTTCAATTTTGCGAAAGCGACCGTAAAATCGTACTTGAGAGCCAATGACATCGCTTTCTATTTCATTGAGGGGAACATCTCGGTTAGCAGCGCGAATTTGATTGCCAACAGTAGCAGGTGAAATACCCAGGGCAGCCAAACGAAAAGGATTCATCTGCACGCTTATCACTTCTTCCCTAGCACCACCAAGATTTACTTCACTTACTCCCCCTACCTGTTCCAAACGATCTTGTATTTTTTCAGCAGCTTGAGAAATTACCGTTGCATCGATGTCACCATATAGCGCTAGAGTCAGAATCGGAGCATCATCAAGCGAAACTTGTTCGACAACAGGTTCATCCGCATCCGAGGGTAATTCTGCTTCAGCTTGAGAAACCGCTTGACGCAACTCTCGAATTGCTTCCTCAGTATTAGCACTGCTTGTAAACTCAACATTAATTACCGAAAATCCCGTATAAGAAGCACTTTTAATCTGACTAATATTTTCAACCGAAGTAATTTCCGTTTCAATTTCATCAGTGATTTGCTGCTCAATGGTTTGCGGGTCGGCACCAGCCCAGGTAGTAGTAATATTAGCAACAGCAATATCAATATCTGGTTGGGATTGCTTGGTCATCGAAAAGTAGCCAAATATCCCGCCAATTACAAGTAATAAGCTTAAGAGAATAGCAAAAATCGTATTCAGAAAGAAGAAACGCTCCAAACGCGAAGCTTTAACATTCGCAGTTTCTTTTTGTTGCGGTGAAGAATCTAATTTAGTCATTGCAAATTAGGCAGAGGGGGAAGAAAAAAAATAATTATTAACTGGTAACTGTTCACTGCTCACTGTTCACTGTTCACTGTTCACTGATAACTGTCACTGGTGCGTTGTCTACAAGGCGGTTTTGCCCTTGGGTAACGATGGATTCTCCGGCTTCGACTCCGCTAATTATTTGCTGTTGGGTAATACCTCGAATTCCTAGTTCTACTTTTCGTTTTTCAACAACCCCTTTTTGATTAGCAACAAATACATAAGGTGTCTGGTTGCGGTAAACTACTGCATTCAAAGGTACAACGACGGCATTTGATTGTTCTTCGACAGCAATCCAGGTTAAAACTCGTTCCCCGTGTCGGATGTTTTGAGTGGTTGCACGATTGAGACGAATTCTGGCTTCAATTGCTCTTCCTCCGGGACTTATAGCGGGATTGACAGCAAAAACTTCACCTTTAGCACGAGCGTTGGCGATTAATGTTTGGTTAACAGTCTTGCCACTACCTGAATTTTTGATGTTCCTTTCTGAAGCGACATATGCTGTTTGATCGGGTTCAACTTTCTCCCCACTTGGCCCTGCTAAATCTACAATTACTTCATACTGACTCGGATCGATAATTACCATTGGTATTCTTTCCAAAATTCCTTGGTAATCGCCGCCAAGTTGGGAGCTTACGGCTTGAGGAGTGAAATATTCCCCTTCTGTATAGTTAAGGTAAGCCACAATTCCGTCGAAGGGAGCGTAAATACTGGCTCCTTCTAAAGCAACTTTTGCTTGAGTTAACCTGGCTTGGGCAGTGGTAATAGTGCTTGATGTAGCCTCAAGCTGTTCTTGAGCGGCTCTGACTCCTGCTTGTGCCGACTGTACCTGTGATTGGGCTGACTGTACTTGAGATTGAGCCGACTGTACCTGAGATTGGGCTGCTCTGACATCAGCCTCAGCATCCCGTAAAGCGTTTTGTCTGTTGTCGAATTCCTGACGAGCAATAGCTCCTGAGTTTATTAATAAGCGATAGCGTTCGAGATTAGTAGCTGCTAAATTGCGAGCGGTTTGGGCTTTTTGGACTTGGGTTTGGGCTTGCGATACCTGGGAGCGTGCTTGCGATACTTGGGAGCGTGCTTGCGATACCTGAGAACGCGCTTGAGCCAAATTAGCTGCCGATGCAGCCCGTTGTTTGCGTGCTTCGGCTATAGCTGCTTCGGCTTGTCGAACATCTGCTACAAGTTTTCTATCGTCAACCTTTGCAAGTAGTTCTCCTTTTTTGACTCTATCTCCTTCTCGCAGTCTTCTGCCGTTACGACGAGCCAAATAAGTTACGTCTCCTTCTACTTCAAAGGTAAGGTGTTTGTATTTTGCCGCCCTGACTCTACCTTCACTCGAAACCCAAGCGCGAATTGTTTCTTGTTGCGCTTTTGTCGCTCGTACTGAAAGCGGTGCGGTTTGAGTTGTAGGGGTTTGTTCTGGAGTGCTTTCCCAAGGACGTAGAATTGCTACACCTCCAGCTAATGCACCTAATACGGCGACTAACCACCAGTATTTCTTGAAGCTTACTTTCCCAGTGTTATTTTTTGCAGGTTTTTCAGTTTTTTCCTCTGGTGGTTGCTCTGGAGAATCTTGATATTCTTGAGGTGGTAACTCGCGTACTCCTACTTGCCGATAAGATTCATCTGAATGCAAACTATCTAAATCATCACTGTATGATGTTGAATATTCTTTCATTTTTTCGACTCTCTTTCCAGGATTTACGCGATTTATACTTAAATTTGCAGCGATAATAGTAATTTTTATTGCTTTATTTTAAAAAAGATTAAGCATTTTCTTATCTTCTGAAAGAATTAACTGGCACTCTTGCTTAAGAAGTATTTAGGCTGCCGCGCATCTAATTTGTATTGTGCTGAAGGGCTGTTCGCTCTGCACTACAAAACTCTCAGCTATTCAAAAATATAAATTAAAAGATTTTTATTTTTAGCTCTAGAGATGATTGAAATTGATAGATGCTAGTTGCCCCCATGCTTATACAAACCGCATCCTTATATTAATAATTATTGATTTATCCCAAATTACTTTCATTTAACTCCTTCCTTCTCCGATATCTTGGAGAAGGGTGCCCGGAGGGCGGGGTGAGGTAATACTGTATGAAACGAGACTTAAATTAACTAGAGTTTTTGCAATACTTACTATCAATTCTCTCAATTTTCCTAATACTGAATAAAAATAGATATTTCTATCTTTTTTGCTTTTTGATTAACTGAATAAATACAATCAATACAAAAAACAATTAATTAATCAGGATAAAAACTTTTAATTACTAACTTATCAATTGATTTCAATTAATTAATTTATTCGTTTTATTTACTACTTATCCCCATCTCCAAAATTCTAACTAAATCATCAAAAATCTTTTCAATTACCTGCATATCAATGTCGAGAGGTTCTGATTTTGCTAATTTTTGAGGATCGATATCAACTTTCTGAAGAATAAATTTTCCTAACTCATTACCTAACAAAGTGCTGACAACGAAAGCAGCTAAGTCAGGGGAAATCTCGCTGTTGATATCTCCTTGAGCAATCCCTTGATTAACTAACTCTTTTACATATTCTAATGAAATCTCTTGAGTACGTTTAACTGCTTCATCCCGAAACGGTAAATCGCTATAGGCAGCACCGTTAACAATTCTACTTAAGGTAGGATGAGTTAAATCGAACTGAGCGCTAGTTCCTAACAACCAGCGTAAATAACGGAAAAAGCCTGTTTGCGGCTCTGGTGGATTTGTACTGCGTAAAAAATTAATCCTTTCTTGACTAGCTAATTCTACAAGATGCAAATAAAGGTCTTTCTTATCCTGAAAATATTGATAAAAACTACCTTTAGCAATCTTCGCTTCTGCTACAATCCGCGAAATCGAAGCATTTGTATAGTCATAAGTTGCAAACTCGGCGATCGCAACTTCGGTAAGCTTCTTTCTCTTGTTCTCTGGCAGGTTGAAGAAGGTTTTATTAGGCATAGCAGATTTTAATCTATAGTGACCATACAGTCATGTGACTTATTAGTCACTATATTAATAAATGTATTCTGCTGTCAACTATTCTTCAGATAGAGAACGCCTTGTGTAGTTAATCCTTCTTAAGATGGGGAGACAAGAAGAAAATAATTACTCTTAACTCATAACTCTTAACTGCTAACTCCTAAATATGGTCAATTTTCTAATTCAAAGTACGCTCGTAAATCACATTTCCTTGAGCATCGTAAACAATCAAAGGTACGTCAGCATTATCGCTGATTGCTTCTAAAGCTTTTTGCAAAGTCTGTAAATGATTGTTTACACCGTCGATAATACTAGTATCTCCTTGAGTGCTGGCTTCTAATAAATTTTCTTGCAAGTTTTGCTCGTAGTCGGGGCTGATTCGCACGGTAATTCCTTGATTACCCATGATATAAGTACAAACGCGAATTTCGCCGGAGCAGGTTCTTTCTAAATCGGAACGAGTTTTTTGTATGCGATTGGCAATTCTCAATTTTTCTCGGGCTTGTTCGAGAGATACAGACGCTGGTGTAATTATTTTCTCAGCTTCTACACTATAAAGGCTGCTGGTCGCAACTTGTTTTGCCGAACTTACTGCTGTTTGCCACTGCATAACTGCTTGTGTCCACTGGTTTTGTCGTTCGTAACGTTTGGCAAGGGAGACTGCATTAACCGCTTGTCTATAAGTTTTGGCTGCCATTAATTCTTTTGTAGTGCGATTTCTTGCTGCTAATAGTCGAGGCTTGTACTCTGATATTAATTTTTGTGCGTCTGAATATGCCGGACTTTCGGCAGGAATTGGGGTTAATGCATTTAAAGCTACTTGCCAAGTGGCTTGAACTTTTTGCCAATCTTTTAAGCTTCTGGCGGTTGCTTGTCGTTTTTCGGCAACCAGAGCTACGGCTTTAGCTGAAGTGATTTTTTTAGTATATTTATCTTCTTTTTGCAGCAGAGCATTTACTGCTTGTAAGTTAGCGCGATAGTTTCTCAGTTTTTCTTGTGCAAACTGATAAAGTTCGCGATCGCTGTTGATTGTTTCTAAAGGTGAAATTGCTTGTCTCCACAATCGCTGTCTATCTTGTAATTGTTTTAAGCTTGAGGCAGGAGTTTTACTTTTTTGCTCTGCTATCTGGGCTGCTTGAAAAGCTGTGAATACCTTTTGTATTTCCGATGATTTATCGGAGAGGGAAAGTGAAAGTTGTTGTGATTCTTGAGAATAAGGGGATAAACCGGGTATTTGGCGAAGATTGCTGTTTGCTTTATCAATTTTTCTTTGTAAACGTGCTAAATCTTGTTCTGAGTTAATTTCTTTAATTAATTCTCCATAAGAAGTATCTAAATATTGAGCAGTTTTGAGTTGAGTGCATTTAGTTATTAAACAAGGGCGAGTTGCAACGTATGCACCACCTAAAGTCGCACAAATCATTACACCAAGCATCGAAAGCACAAGCAGCTTGGGATTAAAGCCTGCTAAGTTGGGTTCAGAATTTTCGGGTAAAGGGTTTTGGGCTTGAGAATTACTAAAATCGTCTTCTACCTCGTTAACTGGAGAATAAGTTAAAGCAGAGGAATCAGGAATACTATTATCTTCGGCTTCCTCTAGCTGAGGATTGTCGTAATGCTTTTCCAAAGTGAAGGAACGTTTTGAGTAAGGAAGCTTGACTCCGGCAACCCGTAAAAATATTTCTATTTTCTCTTGTGGGTATTCGCGGCAATTATTAGAGAGTGCTTCTTTAAGAACTGTAAAAATATTTTCGGTATCTACTGCCACACCTTGAGGGTGCTGAGTCAAAATCATTAATTGGTGATTTTTTACAGCACACCGAACTCCAAAGAATTCTCCTGATGGAACGTCTGCACGCAAGTGTTCCTGCAAATTGTTCGCCAACAATTGTAAATTATCCTGCTGAGTCGCTACTGTCATAAAACCCCGTTCCGTTCCGTATAATTTTTTTTAGAGATTAAAATTTGCTTGATTGAGTAAAACTAATTTTGATTAACTAGCTGCAATATAAAATCCGAACGTACATTTTTTTAACACAACAAACGAGTTTTTACAAAACGTCGAACTACCGCCAGCAAGCCTATATTTATAAGTAAACAACAGCATAACTCGATTAATTTTGGTTGCCGAGAAAATACGTAATTATTTGCTTTCGTTGCTCTTATTGCCTACTGAATAAATTATTTTTATCGTTATGATAGTTTTTCGTTTAAAAATGGGAATAATAAAAATTTGCATTCTTGTGAATTCTGCAATGAATTGTTTCAAAATTTAATACATAGTGATATTAGATGATGATTGTAGTAGGGATAATTTATAATCTTATATCTAGCATTAATTACACAGATGCTTTGCCTGCCTTGTGTATCGTGATTCATCCATAAAAATGCTTACGAGAAAAAATGTAAGCATTTTTACTGATATATTACATTACTTTCTATAAAATAATAGGGGGTGAGAATCGCTTTTTAATTTACCCAATTTACGCTATTGGATAAAATTAGTAACAGAAAAATAACTGGTTTTTAACAGCTTGTTTTTAAGGGTTCGCTTGGGGCTTAAAACTGAAAACTTACAAGCTAATTGTAAGGATGTATGCTGTATGTTTTAGACAGCACCGCAGTAATCCTCTGCAAGGCAAGCAATATAAATGGTGTGTGTCAATGGAATTATTGGAATATCAAGTAAAAGAATGGTTTGGGAAAATAGGTATTCCGGTATTACCTTCCCAAACAATCGATCATCCTACTGACTTAAAACGGTTGAAAATCAACTACCCAATAGTTTTGAAATCTCAAATTTATGGGGGAGGAAGAGCTAAGGCTGGCGGAGTCAGGTTTGTCGAAACTACCATCGATGCCATTGCAACGGCTCAAAACATTTTTAATCTGTCGATTTACGGTGAATTGCCAGAATTATTGTTGGCAGAAGCTAAATACAATATTGAACAAGAACTTTACTTAGCCATTGTTTTAGATACTGCTGTATGTCGTCCGATACTGTTAGGATGCAATGAGGCGGATATAGATTGGGATGAAGCTGGAGAAAAAATGCAGCATGTGGTGGTAGAAGAGCAGTTTTCTCCTTTTTACGCTCGAAGGCTAGCCTTAAAAATGGGTTTGCAAGGTACCTTGATGCAGTCGGTAAGTGAGGTTATCGAAAATATGTACCGATTGTTTATCGAAAAAGACTTAGATTTGGTAGAAATCAATCCATTAGGAGTAAATTCTTCTGGGCAGGTGATGGCTTTGAATGGAAACGTCAGCATTAATGAAAGAGCAATTCGTCGTCATCAAGAAATTGCACTGATAGCTCGTAAATTAGTTAGCCGTAATATCTCGAAAGATACAAATGGCAACTTCGGCAATTGGGATGGAGTAGAAAAGCATGGTAGGATAGGCGTTCTGGGAAATGGCGCTGGTTCTGTAATGGCGACTTTAGATTTAGTTGTAAATAATGGTGGAAAACCAGGAGTATGTCTTAATTTGCGACATGCGTTTTTAACCGATATTATGCCGACTACTTTTAATACTCGTTTGCAAAAGGCTTTACAAATTTTAGCTGCTGATAAAAGTATCAAAGTAATACTAATTAATTTTTTAGGTAGTATTCCTCAAGCAAAAGAAGTTGCGGAGGTAATTGCAGGATTTATTCAGCAACAATCAAGTTCTACAAGTCCTAATTCGCAAGAGTTTGTTGCAAATGGAAATAAAAATGGTCTTAGAGGTGTTTCTCTACCTCGATTAGTGATTCGCTTAGCTGGTTCCGATTTAGATACAGCTAAGAATTGTTTATCAGATTTAACAAATGCTGCCGAGAATTCTATATTACTCGTAGAAAGTTTAGATGAGGCAGTGGAGCGGGCAGTTAAACTGGCAAAAGAAAATGTTAAAAGGCAACGGTAAACTCGGGAAAACAATAATTTTTTATGTTACGAAGGTCGCTAGTATAAAAATTATTTTTTTTTAATACAATCTGCCATTTCTAATAGTTACTTAATTACGTTTCGCAAGGTATGATTTTTGTAAGCATAAATAATTGTTTGCTTATCTATACGAGCAAATAATTAATGCTATGGCTTTGATGTTTTATTTTCGATTAATTGGTAAGGAGGTTGGATTAATATCCATAACTCACTTAAATCATAGTTTTGATTTAAATCAATGTGTACTTGTTTATTTATAGAGGTAGTTACTCAAGTTACTAGGTATGTACATTTTTTGAGGAAGATAATACGAAAAATTCATTCAGCACTACATGCGAAATAAGTAAGTCGGCAGAAAAAAACAGAACTACATAACAAAATGTAAATTAGCCTTAAACCCTTATTCCCACTGCCGACTGCCGACTGCCGACTGCCTTGCCCTAATTACAATTTTCAACGCCTATCTACTTAATAGATTTTAATAGGTAGTAAACTACAAGCTTAGAACTTATGAATGTCTTACTTTATTAGATATGTTTTCTCTGTTAACAGAGCATTGACATAACTACCGCTGGGAAGTATCCCAAATGTGTAAAAATACTATTTGTCATTGCGAGTAGAAGGACGCATTCAGCGTTCGCCTTTATGTGCGGCTCAGAGAAAGGAACATCGCAAGACTTCGAGATTGCTGCACACAGCGAACAATGACAGCAGAAATCTCGATCGCGCCGCCATTGGGATGCTCCCTACCACTGAGGTCAGACATGCTGAATTCAACATTTGAATGTAAATTCAGTATATTTTTATTTTCTAGATGCAAACAACGGTACTTAACTTTTTCATAACCTCATCTTAACCTAAGATATTCTTTTTTAAAAGGTTAAAGTTGGCTTTTTCTCATCTAATTCGCGATACGCGAGCAAAGCCGTATATCGTAATTTAGAACTGCGTTTTCGTGTTTCTTAGTTACTTGAAAGGCTAAGTTCTCTTTAAAAATTTATGCTTTTTTATGAATTTAACGCCAGACAGTAAAGTAATCATCCAAGGCTTCAGTGAGTTTATTTCAGAAACTCATATTTCTCAAATGAAAGCATATGGTACAAATTTAGTCGCTGGGGTAAATCCTGGATGCGGCGGCAGTAAGCAGTATGGTTTGCCGGTATTTGATTTAGTTGAGGAAGTGGTAAATAAATTTGGGGTGATTCATACCACAATCATCTGCGTACATCCTTTTCAGGTTTTAGATGCAGCATTAGAAGCAATGGGTTCTGGTATCAGTCAAATTATTATTATTTCTCCTGGAGTACCTCCCTTAGACATGGTAAATTTATTTCGCCGTGCTGAAGCTGAAGAAACAATAATTGTAGGCCCTAACAGCCCAGGCATAATTGTGCCGGGAAAAATTTTATTAGGCACCCATCCCAGCGAATTTTACATACCCGGACAAATCGGAATAGTCAGTCGCAGCACTACTTTAACCTACGAAATTGCTTGGGAATTAACTCAAGTGGGGCTAGGGCAGTCAATTAGTGTAAGTATAGGTAGTGATGGAGTTGTAGGTTCTTCTTTTATCCAGTGGCTGCAAATTTTAGACGAAGACGAAAATACTCAAGCTATAGTTTTAGTCGGGCAGCCTGGTGGGGGGCGTGAAGAAGCCGCAGCAAGTTATATATCTGAAATGATTGATAAACCGGTGATTGCTTATATTGCCGGAGTACATGCTCCGCCAGCGAAACATTGGCGACAAACAGGTACTTTAGCGGCAGTTATCGGACGCGATCCAGAATTTGGTACGGCAAAAAGTAAACTGCAAGCCTTTAAAGATGCGAAAATACCGGTAGCTCAACGTCCTTCTCAAGTTGCGGAATTAGTAAAGAAAGCGGTTAAGTAAGCTCACCCCTGGCTGAAGCGCAGGGGCTTTCGCCTGACCGCTAAACCTTGGTGTTTCAGTAGCCCTGGATTTACCGTACAAGACAGTTCATCTGAACCTCGAAGGAGGCTTACAACCCCTCCAATAATTGACAAGTTATAGCTTGCGTTTTCATTACTCTTCACCATGCCAACCACAGATATTATTCGTACATTTGAATCTTTTTCCGCTTCTCAATCCCAAGTGCATACAAGCATGACAAGTTTGAGAACTGTATCGTGGCGAAACAGGTACTATTTCAACCCCATTAATCAATCCTTTGTATTCGAGGAAAGTACGAAGCTGATAGAAAGCCCAAGAGTTAGAACGTCTGCGCTCTGTCTTGGTTCTAGGTTGTTAGTTAGTTCTGTTTCTAATACCAGTCAAATCTTCAATTAAAAACCCAAGTTCCATAATTCCTACTGAGGTGCATAGCTCGGCTAAATCACTCAAAACATGAGAAGAAATCAAGATTGTCATTCCCGCTTCTTGCAATACTTTGATGATTTCCCGAAACTGCATCCTGGCAATGGGATCTAATCCAGAAACTGGTTCATCGAGTAGCAGTATAATCGGTTCGTGAATAATCGTTCGAGCCAAACACAACCGCTGTTTCATCCCCCTCGATAGAGTTGAAATCAAACTGTTGCGCTTATTCTCCAACTGAATTAGCTGTAAAACTTCATGTAACCTTTTGGTGCGTTTGGGTTCTTTCAGGAGATATAACCTTGCAAAATAATCTAAATAATCCCAAACCGTTAACTCTTTATACAGAGGATAGTCATCGGGTAGATAGCCCAAACGCCGTTTAAGAGTAGGATTTGTTTTATCCCGACGCAAGCGATCGCCATTTAAATAAATTTCTCCGGCAGTGGGTTCTTCTGCTGCTGCTAACATGCGAATTAAGGATGTTTTTCCAGCACCGTTAGGACCTATAAGCCCGTAAACCTCACCTTCACCGATTTCTAATTCAAGGTTATTAACAGCTATATGTTTGTCAAACTGTTTATATAACCCACTGGTACGAATGGCTAATTCTTTTACCATTGTTTTTTCAATTCACACTGGTGTTTTCGACTAACTTAGCTTTTCCCTACAGCTTTAACATGAGTAATTTCGAGGATTATCAACGTTCTTTACTTCAACTTGATTTATTCAGTATATTTACTTTCTCAAATGTAAAAATAAAAGATATTTTTGACACAATGATATTTTAAGTTTCAACTCATTATTGTGACTAAAGAATCGTTAAGTTAAGTAAAGATATTGGGATTCAAAAATATTCTTTGATAGCCAGCAATAATTTTGATGTTCGGAATAAAAAGGGGATATAACGGTCTACAAATAATTACACTTGCCCGGTATGATATAAAACTGCACTATTTATAAAAAAAGCATCTAAAACCACTATGACTCAGAACTACCGCATTACCTTACTTCCCGGCGATGGCATCGGACCCGAAATTATGGCAGTAACGGTAGATGTACTCAAAGTCGTAGGAAACAAGTTTGATATCAAGTTTGAATTTCAAGAAGCTTTAATCGGTGGTGCTGCAATCGATGCCACCGGAGAACCCTTACCCGAAGTTACATTAAAAACTTGTGGCGATAGCGATGCAGTTCTACTTGCAGCTATCGGCGGTTATAAATGGGATTCTTTACCATCCGATAAACGTCCTGAAGCCGGTTTATTAGGATTGCGGGCTGGTTTAAAATTATTTGCAAATTTACGTCCAGCAAAAATCATACCTCAGCTAATCGACGCTTCAACTCTGAAAAAAGAAGTTGTAGAAGGCGTTGATATCATGGTGGTGCGCGAATTAACTGGTGGAATTTATTTTGGTAAACCCAAAGGAATTTTTGAGACGGAAACCGGTGAAAAACGCGGCATAAATACAATGGCTTATACCGAAGCGGAAATTGAGCGCATTGGTAAAGTCGCCTTTGAAGCAGCCCGTAAACGAGGAGGAAAACTCTGTTCTGTTGATAAAGCCAACGTTTTAGATGTATCTCAACTGTGGCGGAATAAAATTACTAAACTCGCCGAACAATACCAAGATGTTGAATTGAGTCATCTTTATGTAGATAATGCTGCCATGCAGCTACTGCGCGCTCCCAAACAGTTTGATACTATCGTTACCGGCAACTTATTCGGCGATATTCTTTCTGATGCCGCAGCCATGCTCACCGGCAGTATTGGTATGTTACCATCTGCTAGTCTAGGAGCAAATGCACCCGGAGTTTTTGAACCAGTTCACGGTTCAGCCCCCGATATTGCAGGACAAGATAAAGCAAATCCTTTAGCACAGGTTTTGAGTGCGGCAATGATGCTACGCTACGGTTTAAACCAAAGCGATGCAGCAGATTACATAGAAAATACAGTGTTTAAAGTTTTACAGAATGGTTTCCGTACTGGGGATATAATGTCCGAAGGAATGAATCAAGTCGGTTGCCAAGCTATGGGCAAAGAACTGATTCAGACTTTAGAAAAATAATTTAATTAGTAACTTAATTAACAATTACTTTTCTAATTTAGGTCACAATAATTTGGTCTCCCTAAACCGGAAACTTTCAGATACACTTAATTGCAAACCTAGTCACAAAACATAAGTAATTCGTGTACGCATTACGACAAGGGCAAGAAAATTTTACGAACCCCATGACGCAATCTCCCTTGATTGACTCATCTGTCATCAGAGCGGCGGGTCAAATATATTACACTTACTGTGAGGTTCATCCAGAAATTGCTGGACAACCTTCAGGAGTAGCGATTAATCGTGGTAATCATCGAGGAAAAGTGATTTTTACTCAGCAACCGGTTCTTTTACCGCAAGAGTGTTTTGTTCCGTTGAATCAAATCGAATCTCATATGTATTAAGAGGTTAAAGGTCTAACTAAGGTCTAAGGTTAAAGGTCTAAGGTTAAAGGTCTAAGGTTAAAGGTCTAAGGTTGATTCTCTCCTTATCCCTTTTTATCATGTCTTTTTATGCTTGTCTAAATAGTGATTCAAAGCTGACATCCGGGTAATTACGAATTACAAATGACAAATTCCGAATTACTTTGAGACGGATGGGTTTGGAATCAATTCATGGATAAGTGGATTATCGTACCGGCTGGCTTAATTGTTTTCTTATTAGGTGCATCTATTGGTAGCTTTATCAACGTTGTAGTTTATCGACTACCGGCAGGTTTGTCGATTCTTTATCCTCCTTCCCGATGTCCTCATTGCTTGAACGGGTTAAAAGCTTACGATAATGTTCCGGTTTTCGGGTGGTTATGGCTGCGGGGGCGTTGCCGTTACTGTAAAAGCAAAATCTCTTCTCGTTATCCAATTGTTGAAGCGGTTACGGGATTGATATTTGTAATAGTTTTTATTGCATTTCAGTTTTCGCCGCAGACAATAGGTTATTGGCTATTTTGTAGTTGGTTGTTAGCGCTATCAATAATTGATTTAGACACAATGACTTTACCCGGAGAACTAACAAAATCGGGTTTAATATTGGGTATTGTGTTTCAAATGATATTAGGATTTACCTTAGAGTCGAGTTGGTTGGGATTAGTAAATAAATTGATGTTAGCAATCGCAGCAGCAGTATTAGGAATTTGGATGTTTGACGGAATTGCCCGCATCGGTACAATTCTTTTTCGCAAAGATGCAATGGGTGCAGGGGATGCTAAGTTAGCAGCAATGATGGGAGCTTGGCTGGGGTGGAAGCATTTACTTTTAGCGAGCTTCATAGCTTGTATTGCAGGAGTTGTAGTAGAAAGCTGCTCTACCCTTCTAATACAAAAAAATTTAAAAAGAAATAAACCTTTTCCTTTCGGTCCTTATTTAGCTTTAGGCTCAGCAATCGCACTTTTTAGCGGTGAAGCTATTTTATCCGCTTATATACAATTCTTCTTTTAAATCTTGTAACATTCTTCAGTCTTTCACTTAAAGTCTAATAACTAATAACTCATACTGAGTAAGGAATAAAAGCGCTGTAACGAAAAAGAACCAAACTAATTATTCTGTTAACTGCTAACTGTTAACTGATACTTAATAACTGTAAAATTCATTACCCTATATTGTTTTAAGTATTTGGTATTATCGTGCTGTAGCTGGGAAAATTTTTGTAGATTACCAATAATTCTTAGACGTATCATCAACTTGCATAAAGTATCTTATTGTCTTCTGTAGACTGTATGGCAGTTGAAGTTGTTATGCCTTCGATATAGCCTAAGACTTGAATTAGTTTACTTATTTTCGTTAAGCTGAAAAGCATAGACAATTACGTTCTTATCTCTATTGCTTAGTAAAACGTTGAGGAATAATATAAACGTCTGGTATGAAAAGCTATAAAATATAACATTCATACGAAAGACAAAAAATACAATTCCCGTATTCTTGACTAAATTTGACATACAATCCACTTGCATAAGATACAAATGGCAAACAACGACGAAACACGCGGTTTTAAATCTTTATTTGATTGGTTTGCAAACCGACGTAAAACAGAATCTATTAGCATTGAACGTCAAGAACGTGAAATTGCTGATGGATTGTGGCATAAATGCACTAAGTGCGGTGTATTAACCTATACAAAAGACTTGAAAGCAAATCAAATGGTTTGCATCGAGTGCGGACATCATAATCGAGTGGACAGCGACGAACGCATCAATCAGCTTATAGATGCCAATACTTGGACAGCAATGGACGAACATTTGCTTCCTACCGATCCTTTACAATTTCGCGATCGCAAATCTTACAGCGATCGTTTACGAGATATGCAGGAAAAAACTGGTTTAACAGATGCTGTTAGAACCGGTTTAGGAGAAATCAACGGTTTACCTATTGCCCTAGGTGTAATGGACTTCCGATTTATTGGAGCCAGTATGGGTTCGGTTGTAGGGGAAAAACTAACACGTTTGATTGAACAAGCAACTCAACGCCGCTATCCAGTAGTAATTATCTGTACTTCCGGCGGAGCAAGAATGCAGGAAGGATTGCTCTCTTTAATGCAGATGGCTAAGGTATCAGCAGCTTTAGAACTTCATCGCCAACAAAAACTTCTCTACATTCCTGTATTAACCAATCCCACAACTGGCGGAGTAACGGCGAGTTTCGCAATGTTAGGCGATATCATTTTGGCAGAGCCGAAAGCAACTATTGGTTTCGCAGGTAGACGAGTTATTGAACAAACCCTAAGAGAAAAATTACCTGAAGACTTTCAAAGTGCGGAAGATTTACTCAAACATGGTTTTGTTGATGAAATTGTTCCCCGCACTCAATTAAAGAAAACTTTGACACAATTAATTGCTTTACACCAACCACCTGCAATGACAGCTAATAATAATTTGCTGGTATGGGAAACAACAACAAAGTTGAATCATACTGTTGTCACGGAACAGTGAACAGTTAACAGTTAGCAGCGATAGAAATTAAACCTCACCTGTCTTTAAGGACATTTCTCTTGTTGGTAAAGAGAGAAAAGGGTGAGGTTTTTGATTTCATGAAGGAAGAGGTAAGAAGGATGAAGAATCCCACGTTTTAAAACGTGGGATTGAAATAAGAATATAAATGCCACTTAAATATTGTTTTGTGTCAATAAGCTGATGTATCGGAATCTTTAATATCTTTCTTCCTTCTTTCTCTCAATCCTTCCTTCGTTTGTAACAGTGAACTGTTAACTGTTCGCTGTTAAGTACCTAAGCAAAATTAATTGTGTATTGTCATTGCGAGGAACGAAGCAATCTCAAGGTTTAGAAGATTTTAAAATGTTAAATTAATTGGCTCTTCAGTACTTAGTATGCTAAAAATACAATTAGATAAGTGAATTGAAAG
>JAHCMI010000121.1 GCA_019192545.1 Rivularia sp. MS3
GGTAAATTATCTGGCTGCTCGGCAATCGCAAATAAATCTTCTTCTACAGATTGCTGGTTGGAATCTTGATTATTTGATGCGGGTAGATTATCTGGCTGCTCGGCAATCGCAAATAAATCTTCTTCTACAGATAATTCCTGAGAATTACCTTCATCAGCAACAAACGCAGAAGCATTATTCTCATCCTCCGCCGTATCTTCAAAAATGCTTTCGTCTCCACTCAGGGCTGATTCTAATAAATTATCTGCAACATCCCCCGAAAAGATTGAATCAAAATTAGTATCCGTACTTTCCTCTTGATTCTTTTCAACTTGATTTTCATCAGATTCATCATTAGCAAAAATAGCTTCCGATGTAGTAGCTTCAATTAAATTTTCCTCTAATGCTTTTGCTACATCTTCATGAGGAACAAACTGTGTTTTCTCCCAAATATTTCCTGAATTTTCTACTGCTAAGTCTAAGGAATCATCAAATAAATCGCCGAAATTATCATCAGACTCAGCGCTATCTAATTCCCCAAATAATGTATCTAAGCCAACTTCATCAAAGCTAGGTAAAACTAATTTCTCTTGCTGTTCTGCATCACTTTCAGCTTTATCGTCAGCAAATAAAAGTTCAAAATTGCCAGTCTGATTTAAATCCTCAAAACCAGCATTATATTGATTCGATTCCTCGCTGCTAGAGGCATTTTCATCTAAAAAGCTATCTAACTCGACTTCATCTGAATTTTGATTCTTATCACCTAAACCCAGTTCGAGTAAATCGTTTATTTCATCTTTATCCTTAACTTGTTGCGAGTCATCAAAGTTTTTGCTTGCAGTATCTTTTAAATTTTCTAAATCTTCTTCTAAAAAATCTTCACCAAACAACTGCATGATTGTCATTTCTTCTTTGACATCTGTTTGGTTCTCTTTACTATTTCCGTCTTCCAAAAGAAGAAAATCTTCTAAATCGCTATCAGTATCTTTAGATATTTCAATATTAGCTTCTACATCATTTTTATTCGCTTTATCTGCTTTTAAATCTAGAATTTCCTCTTGTTGCCAATTTTCATCAAGTTCGGGAGATTCACCTTCAAATAAATCGGCAAGAGTATTTAACTCAGCAATCCCAACTTCTGGCCCATGAATATCTAAATCGTGAATTACCGTTGCCCCGTCGCGGTCTACATTATCATCAATTTGCTCGGATAGTTCAAATAAATCTCCAATGTTATTTTCTGCTTCAACATTCGGAGTTTCGTTATGAATATCGTCATCTATGTCAGTTAAAAATAAAGCTTCAGCAGCAGCAGCTTCGTGATAGTTATCAGCTTCTGACTCAACAAGCAATTCTGGGGCAGGTTCGCTATCTTCCAAATCATCTATTTCTAATAGCTCTATTTCCGGCGCAGGTAATAAAGCTTCTAATTGCTCGCTGACAACAACTTCACTTTCTCTATTAGCTAAAACCAACTCCAACGCTTGCTTAATTTCAGTAATAACAACTTTAGCTAAAATCAAATAAGTATTTTGTTCATATTTGATAGCACTAGTTGCCGCACGACATAAATTACTCCAACTGCTGAAATTGCGATTATCGCCTAATTCGGCTAAATAATCAGTACATTCCTGTAGACTTTGCCGATTTTCAGGTGTCGCTGGCTGCTTAAATAATTGTAATATCTGCCGCAGTTTATTCAAGACTTCTGCTTGCAGTTGACTATTATTTTTATCTCCAGAAGATGCCGCACTCTTCAATGGAATTTGCGCGACTTTTTCACCATTTTCTTTTGCAGCACTTTCACCAGGAGATTTTTGAACAAGCTTGTCCAAATGTTCGTTGAGCCAACCAAAAACCGGTTCCGCTTCAGCCATTAAAGTATTAGCAGTTTCTTCCGTCAAACCGAAAGGTCCGCTCAAATGTTCTAAAAGTGCTTTGAGAGTATCGGAAACGCCAAGAAATAAAGATTCCAGCTTTTGGTCAATCTTGACTGGATTATCTTTAAGAACTTTAAAGCAGTCTTCGAGACGGTGAGAGGTACGTTGAATGCTACTCAAACCAAGCATTGCCGCTCCTCCCTTAATAGAGTGAGCAGCCCGGAAAACCTCGTTGATTAAATCCGGGTCATTAAGAGTACTCTGGAGATTTAACAACCCCTGTTCGATAGTATTCAGGTGGTCTGTGGCTTCTTCAATAAAGTATCCTAAAATGCGCTGTTGTTGTTCCGGTAGCATAATCGTCCGTCTTTGTGAGTTATGAATTATAAGTTATGAGTTATGAGTTATGAGTTATGAGTTATGAGTTATGAGTTGTAATTTTATTCCTTACTCATCACTCCTAACTTTTTATATTAGTTATGAGGTAAAATTTTATTCCTCACTCATCACTCCTCACTCCTAACTTTTTATCTTGATTCAGCAGTTTCCACTCGGAAACGTTCCACCGAGGAAATCAAGTCGCGGGATACACCCACTAAGTGCTGTAAGGCTCCAGATACTCGCTGTGCTTCTTGAGAAGTTTCTTGTGCGGTTAATTCTACCGACTGCATTACCTGAGCAACGGCACGAGATGTTTCCGTTTGTTCCACAGTATCTGTAGTAATAGAACGCACAAGTATATCGATACGATTCGCAACTTGAATAATATTTTCCAAAGAGCGCTTTGCTTCTTCAGCTAACTTCGTACCTTTAATAACCTGCTGGGTGCCTTCTTCCATTGCAGTCATTACAGAGCCTGTTTCGCTCTGAATTTGCATTACAATTTGTTCAATTTCCTTCAAAGATTTAGCAGATTTATCAGCAAGCTGACGTACCTCATCGGCAACAATGGCAAATCCTCGTCCGGATTCTCCCGCCCGTGCAGCCTCAATACTGGCATTAAGAGCCAACAAGTTTGTTCTTGAAGCAATCTGAGAAATTAAAGCAACAATTTTGGAAATTTCTTGGGAAGATTCCGCAAGTCGCTTCACTTTTCGAGTTGTTTCAGCAACAGTTTCTCTAATTTCCAAAATACCTGCCACAGTATTTTCCACCGCTTCACCACCTTTAAGAGCGATTTCGCTGGCATCGCGGGCTACTGCTTCGGCTTCTCTTGCAGCTTCGGCTACCCTTTGAATCGAATCAGTCATTACCTGCACGGAATTCAGCGTCACCGCTAATTCTTCCGCCTGTCGCAAAGCGTCGCTAGATAAGGCTCTAGCAAAAGTTTCAGAATTTGTTGCTCCCTTGGTAACTTCTCTGGCTGCCACCTTTACCTGTTGGACAATATCCCGCAGGTTTTGAATGGTTAAGTTGAAAGCATCAGCAACCGCTCCTAATACGTCAGCCGTCACCTCAGCCTGTACCGTTAAATCGCCTCGGGCTGCTCCTTCCACATCATCGAGCAAGCGAATTACCTGACGCTGTAAATTCTCTTTCGCTTCTTCCTGTTCCTGAGCCTTGCGTGTAGCTTCATGAGTGGTGGTAAAAATTACCCGCGCCATTTCATTAAAGCCAGCCGCTAACTGTCCGAATTCATCTTCAGAATAAACTGTAGCTTGAGCGTTCAAATTGCCTTTACGTACAGAATTGAACTGCGTTTCTAAATCCTTTGTCGTGCGACGAACTTGTTTGAGAGTCAGGTGTCCCATCGCTCCCGTAGTTACAAAACCGGCAATTCCAGCCGCAAATGCCATCATCCAGCCAGTATTACGTATGGATTCCCGCTGATTGGCTGGAGATATACTTGTGGCTCCGAAACTGACTGTAGCTACTACCACAGAAGAAACAACACCTACAATTCCAGCAGTTAACCACTGTTTAGTTTTCAAAGGAGCATTTTCTAAAGCAGCAAAAACTCCCTGCTCCACATTTACTTGCGCTTCGACTTTATTGTCATCATTCTGAATAAAGACTGGAACCGCTTCTTGGGAATTTGTGATACTAAACAGTTCTGCATCCCTTTCTTCTCCGGGAGCATCATCTATACTGTCTCCCAAATCATCGTTGGAAATACTGTTACTAATTTCACTGGGCAAAGAACTTTCTATGTTCTCACCGCTCAAAGCTCCATTAGTTCGTAGCGAACCAGAATTAGGAAGCACATCAGAAAATGCTGGATTTCCATTCGTTAAATCGAATCCAGAAATATTTCCTAAATCATCAAACTCGTCAAAATCGTCTAGATACTCGATGTTACTGCTGTTAGTACTACTGCTGCTATTAGCAGCTTTAGCAATGCTCTTGGTGTCTTCATTATTAGTAACAAAATCTTCAGCACCAAAAACTTCTTCAAATGCATCTAGATCGAAACTGTCATCTCCCGAGTTATTTTGCTCGGAAACCGCAGATTCTTGCGAAAATTGCGAGGATTCTGGCAATTCTGAAGATTTATTGTCAGAAAAATCCTCTTCAATCGAAGACACCTCAGAAAAACTATCCGAGACATTATCTAAACCCCGAGCCGAAGATGAAAAAGTTTTTGCTTGGGTATCGTCTACAGAAAATTCTTCACTAAAAAAATTACTCGGTAAACTAAAGCTTTCACTATCCTCACCCGGATTATCCTCGAAAAATAAATCTTCTTCTTGCAGGCTGCTCGTAGGTGGTAATTCAGCTTGTTCAAATTGATTTTGATTGGAGTTGTCGTCAACTTCTAATTTTGAAAAAGGAGAATATTCGGAGTCAGACGATGATGAATCATCAGTTGCTTTTTCAGAATCTTTTGAATTACTTGCGGAAATATCTTCTTGCCAAAAAGAAGGTAGTTCAAGCTCGGGTTTTGAGACTCCTTCCCCATTTTGAGGAACATCTGTATCCTTGATTTCGCTGGGAGCAAAAGGATTATCCTCACTCAGATTCTCTTCTTCAAAATTTGGTATCGCATCAAATATTTGACTGTCGGAGCCTATATCAAAAGGACTCTTGGATTCCGATAGCAAATCTGTAACTTCTTCATCTTCCGAAGCGTTTTCAGAAGAAAAAGTGAAATTATTGCTATCGGAATTACCACTGCTAGGACTTTCATCAAAAAAGTTTTCAGCAGGCAGTATTTCTTCGGAGGAAGCAGAAGGTAAATTTATATCTTCACTTCCACCGTCAACTTCAAAGCTTTGAGCATCTAATTCGGCTTCGTAATGACTGATATTTTCTAAACCATTACGAGCAAAATCAAGAAGTTCTTGGTCAGTAGTTAAATTTAATACTGTATTATATGCTTCTTTAGCGACACTATATTTTTGTAAAACATAATATACATGACCCTTTAATAAAAGAGCATTAGGGTCTTTAGTTAAATGCTGTACTACTTGGTCAATAAGGGTAGCAGCTTCAGTGTAATTTTGATTAACGTAGGCATTATAAGCCTGCTTATACATCTGTTCGTAATCTATACTTGGTGCCATTTGTTGCCTCCTTTGCGGTTATCCAGCCCACCGGGCACTCCGTAAAATTGCCATTTGGTCAAGCAGTCGCAAACACCGTTCTAATTCGGCATCTTTCAACCACTCTCCCTTTAAAAAAGGAGCCATAGTATCCGGTACGTTGGTAGGCGCACTTAGATGCTGAACATCAAGCCAATCCATACCCCCGATTTCTTCAACTGCCAAGCCCACTATTGTGTCTTGTTCTTCAATTGCAATCACAGAAATTTCTGCTCTATCCGTATTTAATGGAGTAGTTTCTCCCAGGAATTGTCCTAAATCGGCTACCCAGATTACTCTTCCACGTAAATTTAAAGTACCCAAAAGTAAGGGAGAAGCATTCGGAATTGGGGTAATTCTATCGGGACTTAATTCAATAACCTCCTTAATACCAGTCGCCGGTAGTGCAAACTCCTGATGCGAAGGAATGAAAAATCTTAGATGTAACTCACCGTCCTTACTTTCGACTTGCAATTCAGGACGGAACTCATCTTGTCCGCCACCTCCTAAAAAGTCGGGTTTGCTGTCCATATTGCAATCAACCTTATCCTCGCAGCAGTTGTTTGACCGTTCCGACTAATTCCGTCGGCTGAAACGGTTTGGCGATATAAGCATCCGCTCCTTGCTTCATTCCCCAGTAGCGGTCAAATTCTTCACCTTTAGAAGAACACATGACTACCGGTACATTTTGGGTTTTTGGGTCGGATTTAAGCCGACGACAAACTTCGTAACCATTCATTCGGGGCATAACGATATCCAAGACCACTAAATCGGGACAAATACTTTGAATTGTCTGTAGTGCCTCCAGTCCATCTGAAGCGTGAGTGACTGATAAGCCACTTGCTTTCAAAAGGTCTGTAATCATCTCCCTTTGTGCGATACTATCTTCCACAATCAGAACTGTACTCATAAATATCTCATTACCTCCCGATGTAGATGTCCCCTGCGAGGAACATTCCCTAATCTCCCCTAATCATGTTGTATAAAATAGCTATTTATTCACAGATTTACTCAGTATTTGATAATTGGCTTTAATTCAAAGGAAGTGATAATAATTTTTACCCTATATTTGCTTAAATCAACAAGTACCGCATTCTTGAAATTGGCGATCGCCCCTCGTAATTATCGAGATATTTTTTGATTAACAGCAGCAATTCTGTTGACTCAAAAGGCTTTGTTAAATAATCAGTAGCCCCAACCATATTTGCCTTTGCTCTATCGATATAGCTAGTTTTAGCACTGAGCATAATAATCGGCACGAGCCGGAATGCACTGGAATGACGCAACATAGCACAAAGTTGGTAACCATCCAAATCGGGCATCATAATATCGCATAAAATCAAATGCGGCTGAAGTTGAAAAACTCGGTTGAGTGCCTCCAAAGGATTAGTAAAGGCGATTGCATTATAGCCTTGCGGTTGCAAAATAGACTGCACTGTCTCGCAAATAGCAGTAGCATCATCAATACACACAATGGCTTTTATTGACCGATTGTTCCCAGAATTGGGTGTTATCGAATGGTTGTGGGTTAACTCGGACTTATTTTCTGTGGATGCTATATGTATTAAACCCTGCTGTACGTAAGGATATATGGCTTTGGCTAAAGTCAAAACATCTCGATTAAGAAAACGAGCAAGCTGACGCAAGGAAGTTTTTCCATCCGCCCAATGCTGTAATTTTTCCACTGTTGAAGAAGCCAAGGAGGAACGCAGACGCTCAATATCAGTCAATATGGGACATTGATCTGGAGACTGAATATAGGGATATAGCAGTTTCCACTCTTGTACCTGCTTGAAAACTTTGCTTACCAAAGGAGCAATTTCTAAAGTAGTCAGTTGCGGAGTTAACGGTTTATCCAACTCAAAAATGAAATTGCCTTCGCGTAAACTCAATAGATCGAAAAGAGTTTCATGCACCAAACCGTGGATAATACTGCGAGCCTGAGCCGCATTTATGATGTCTTGTTCTAAAAGTCTCCATAAATAGCCATACTCTGGAGCAGAGGAGGATTTATCGGAATCTGTTGTTGGTGGTGTTTCCTGCCCCTGTAAATTAATTCGGTAATACCGCAAGTAATCACGAAGACGAAATACACTGTTACTAGCTTCTTGAGAGTATACTATTTGACCATTTACAAAAAAGACAAACCAAGTCCGGTTTAATGATTCTTCAGTATAGCGAGGAACAAAGTCATTCCTTGGCAAATCATAAGCCTCAACAAACAGTAAACCCGTTCGCTGTCCCAACTCAATTAATTGCAGGATGCTGCGTATGTCAATCTCACTTAAATTTCCCTGCATTTAGCAATTAGGCACTCCTTGTTATCCAGTTTACATTCTTTGTTCATTGTGCCCAAGTTTTGCAACAGTTAACACTTATAAAAAAATTATTAATTTAAAAAAAATGATAAATGCTGTCAGAGTAAGAGTTTGGTCAATTAACGGTTTTTTTATTTGTAATTCCCGAACAACTTTTTTTTACGGCATCAACAAGTTTTTGCTTATTGAATTTGTATTCAAAGGCGAATTTTTATACTAATACAGAAATATTTACAAAAATTGCCGCAATTTTCAGCATTAGTCTCGATCGGTGTTGGTAATAATACGGTAGCCATCCCCAGCTTCATAAGTACAAAATGTAAAGACGCGATGGAAATAGATTATAAAAAATCATTATGCGATTATTTTGGACGCATATTAAATTTTCACTTAGCTTTTAAAAGCTAATTTGAAGTGAAATAGGGCAAATTCACGCCTGGATCTATCGTATAAATTAGAACTTATTCAAGTACATCAATAAGGATTTACGGTGTGCTGTATTTAGCTGAAGTACAAAAACAAAAGGGTGGCTTACTTGGTAGTGGAGCCAAAACCGAATTAAAACTGCTGGCTTGTCAACGCAATGACCAAAGTTGGAATACGGTAAGTGAGGAAGTAATTACTGCTGATGAAGCTAGTAAATTGAGTGATGGTGCGCTTGTATTAGCTGAACTGAACGCAAATCGTCAGGTACAGAGACTTCAAGAAGCTGGTCGTCCTCTAGTAAATATCTTGCAGAATTTTTCCCGTCAATTGGAAAAATTCAAATTAAAAGAAGAAGAAATAGACCAGTGGAAAGAGTCGCTGACATTTCAAGGGCAAGAAATAAGCCGCCGAGAAATGGACTTGGAGGCGCGGGAAGAAGAAGCCCGACAAATTCAAGAAGAAGCGCAACAAATAGATGCCAAGCTTCAGGAAGTTGAAAATTCTCGTCAAGAAATTCAAAGCTTACAAGAAGAAATTGAGCGCAACCGTCAAGAACTTGAAGGTGCTTGGGAGCATTTACGTGGCGAACAGCGTCGCTTAGAAGAATTTCAGGCAGAAGTCAAGCAGGGAGCGGTTTTAGATGAGGAACAAGCAAAGGTCATAAGCGATTTATTGGAAAAGCTTTCTGATAATGTTGCTCCTACGCAAAATGTTCGCGAACATCTTGATAATGCATTCGAGATGGTAGAGAAACAACGAAGCATCCTTAATCCTCATTTTGAATCACTTGAACAGCAAAAAAACGAAGCTAACGAGCAGCAGGCAGAAGTAGAGCGTTTGTCAGGGGAACTTGACGAAGCTAATTCTTCTTTGCAGCTAGCCGAAGATTCTCTTTGCCAACAGACAGCAGAATTAAAATTAAGTACTGCGTCTCTAGAAAGCAAACAAGAAGCAATGCAGATGCTGCAAGAGCAATTGCAGGAACGGCAAGAATTAATAGAACAGGTTAATTCTTTTTCTAAGAATTCTAATGCTGGGGAAGAAGATTTTGTTCTGGATTTTGATGTTGAAGATTTAAAATCTTTATCAACAGAAGAACTCCAACAAACAGTTGAAGATTTGCAAGAAAAATTAAAAATTGATTCGAGTTTTGTTGAAGAGCAAGAACAAGAACTTAATTACAAACAGCGAACTATAGACGAGCTGCAAGAAAAAATCAGTTCAGCTTCTGAGGAAGAACGCGGTGCATTAGAAGAAGAGCTTACAGACGAAAAAGACAGCTACGAGATGCTCAACGAAACTTTAGTTGGTCAGCGTCGTAGTTTGATAGAACGTCAGGAATCCTTAGAACAGCATCAAAATGTTCTGTCTAAGCGGCAACAACAAGCAAGCGCACAAAACCAAGTTGATTTGAGTCCGATAGTCAAGCAAATCGAAACTCAGCAACAGAAGTATTCCGAACAATTAGAGCAACTAGAAGCTCAAGCAGAGCAAACACGCAATGCTATTGAGCAAGCACAAGAAGCAATTACAGTTCAAACTCAAGAGCGGGATACTAAACGTCAAGCATTGCAAGCAATAAAGGAAAACTTGTCCGCATTGCAAACTACAAATGCTCAACTGTGGGCAAAAGTTAATCTTTACGAAGAAGCGCTCGAGCCAATACAGGATTCTTTAGAAAGTTTGCAACACAAACTGCAAGGTATCAATGATTCTTTGACGCAAGTACAGGAAACTGGAGATTATCAACTCCAAGCAATTACAGATATGCGTTCTTCTATCGAAAATTTGATATCTCAGTAAAAGGATGAAGTATCAAGGATGAACTATGGTTTTATCCTTTATCCTTCATCTTTTTTTCAGTACAATAAATTTACCATTCACTACAGCTATAGCACCCCCAGGGAATGGGTCAGTTTGCGAGCGATTAGGTGCCTCAATCAAACTCACTAATTTCTCAATATGCTCGAAACTCGGAGCATTTAACATTATTTTCAGTAAAGCTTGACGTATAGCCCGACGCTGCAAAGCTAGTGGAGCTTTCTGCAATGTTTGACGATTCAAACGTAATAGCGTCTCGGAATCTTCTTGCTCGTTTGTAACCTCAGCATTTTTTCGCAATTCCTCGGCAGCTTGCTCTAAATATTCGACTTCTGCTTGTAAAAGTTCTGCTGTACGAGCTAAATTCGACTCTACTTTTGGATTAAATTTTTCCTGCAAATATGGCATTAACTCCTGACGAATACGATTGCGAGCATATTTCAATTCTTGATTTGTCGAATCTTCCCAAACTTGCAGACCAAAATCTTGACAAAATTGACCTGTTTGCGTGCGAGTTACTTCTAAAAGTGGACGCACCAGCATCACTTCACCATCGATACTAAGCCGACGCTGCCAAGTTAAAGCCTGTAAACCATCCGCACCGCTACCGCGCATTAAGTTATACAGTAAAGTTTCTGCTCTATCTGTGGCAGTATGTCCTGTAATAATGCATTGATAATTATTTCGATTAGCAATTTGCTGTAAAACCCGATAGCGCCAATTTCTTGCGGCTGCTTCACTTCTCAACGGTTGAGGAGCTGTTTCTAAGTAAAAAGGTATACCCCATTCACCTGCAAGTCGCTTTACGTGATTTGCATTGGCCTGCGAGTCATCCCGCCAACAATGGTCGCAATGAGCAATACCGAGATGCCATGTCCATTTCGGCTGTAAATCTAGCATTAATCGAGTTAAGCATAAAGAATCTTGTCCTCCAGAAACTGCAATCAGCAACCTTTGATTGTGCTTCAAAAGACCGCGCAAGCGAATAGTCAGATGTATATTTGCATGTAAAGAAGTCCACACAAGAATTTTGGATTTTAGATTTTGAGTACACTGCATTGCGGAGGAACACGACCGTTGTAGCAAGTGTACGGGATTTTGGATTTTAAGTCAGGAGTTAGGAGTTGTGATATTAAAACTTCCAATTATTTATTGATAACTGGTAACTGGTAACTGTTGACTGTTCACTGCTCACTGTTCGCTGGTAACTGAAAATTGATTTCTGGTTTACCTGCTTGACGCAGTGCAGAATTGATTTTTGAAAAAGGTTTGCTGCCAAAAAAGCCGTTACGAGCAGACAGTGGAGAGGGATGTGCAGATTGAATAACTGTATGACGAGTAGTATCGATTAATTTTAACTTCTTTTTTGCATAGCCACCCCAAAGTACGAAAATTACTGGTTCTGGTTTTTGATTAACTTTACGAATCACTGCATCGGTGAAAGTTTCCCAGCCTTTGTTTTTATGAGAATTTGGTGTTTGTGCTTCTACAGTTAATACAGCATTAATCATTAGAATACCTTGCTTTGCCCAAGGTACAAGATATCCACAATCGGGGATATCAAACCCTAAATCATCTTTGAGTTCTTTATAAATATTAACCAGCGACGGCGGAGTTTTAACGCCAGGTTTTACCGAAAAACACAATCCATGTGCTTGATTCTCACCATGATAAGGGTCTTGTCCGAGTATTAAAACATTTACTTTTTCTAAAGGTGTAAGTTCAAAAGCTGAAAATACATCTTCTTGTCGGGGATAAATAGTTTTAGATTTTCTTTCTTCTGCGATAAAGTTTTGCAGTTCTTTAAAATAAGGCTTATTAAATTCTTCAGCTAGGGCTGTTTTCCAAGAGTTAGGAAGTTGAGAATATGTCATATATATTTTTTAACCAAATAAAAATAAATATTTTTTTAATACTCAATAGTAAATTTGAACATGCTAATGAATAATTTTAATCTTATTTATAATGATTAAGCGCAACTCGACACAGAATTAGGGTTATTCTTACCTTATTGAACGTAAATAGGATATAAAAATCAAATTTAATTATAAATAAAAATATGGAATCTAGCTTTTAAGATTGGCTAGATTCCTTTAATATAACATTACAAAGTAGATAAATATCTATAAACTAAAATGACTAATTAATGCGGCAAATTCCATAAGATAGTCCCAAGTTTGAGAGCCAATAACTCCATCTATAACAATTTGTTTGTGCTTTTGAAAAGATTTTACTGCTACTTGGGTTTGATGCCCAAAAATGCTATCAATTTTTCCAAAGTAATAGCCGTCGAAGCCTAAAGTTTCTTGAATGAAAGGAGAAAATTTAAGAACGCTTTGAACTTTAGCGACATCATCGCAGTAACTACCAGGATATAGCAAAGGTAAATCCGGACGTTGACCGATGTAAAGTGCTTCCCAAGTCACAACTCCCACAATACCATCCTGCTTTAAAAAGGTACGATACTGAAAAATTTCTACTGCTAGTAAAGTTATTTCATCAAACACACCATTAATTACCAGATTTTGAATGTCAGGAACTCTTTTAATTAAGAATTCTTGCAATTTTTTAACTGAATCCCCACTATTACCGAATTTTAAGGTAGGTTGTTTGATTTGAACGGGACTTAGAATCATGAATATCACCTTGAATTCTTTTCTGTCATAGAACATCAAGTTAATAGTCTTAGATTCCGCAGATGAACAAGGTACACAAACGGGTACTTTGTTTAATTGTAAGTATTGATACTTTTATATTCACCGTAATTGGTATGGAAGATTAAATAGTCGTACAAAGGGAATCCTGTTCCTCATGCTACTTAATAATGGTGCATCTACAAATATTAAAAATGAAAAAACGCAGATTATTGTTATTGTCGATAATACTGATAATTAGTATTATTCTTAGTAATTACCATCCGATTAATGCTTCATCTGTTGGTAAAGAAACACTGACGATGATTACTTCCCCCGATTATCCTCCTTATGAATTTTATCAAACGAAAAATGGCGATCGCCAAATAGTTGGTTTTGATATTGATATTGCAAACTATATTAAGAAAGAATTGAATTTTAAACTCAATATTGCTCAATCGGATTTTAATGGTTTGATTCCCGCACTGCAAGCAAATCGTGCTGACTTTGTCATGGCTGGAATGACTCCAACTCCACAACGTCGCGCTAATGTAGATTTTTCTATTATTTATTACGAAGCTAAAGATACTATTGTCGCTTCTAAAGCAAGCAATATCACTAAACCAAAAGATTTATCGCATAAGATTGTTGGCGTACAGTTAGGGACAATACAAGAACAAAATGCCCAAAAAATTTCTCAAAAATTTCCGAATATTAAATTAAAACGGTTAAACAAAGTACCAGAAATAGTTCAAGAAATAAAAGCTGGGAGAATTGATGCGGCGATTGTAGAAGATACTGTGGCTTTGGGATTTGTGAAATCGAATCCAGATTTACAGTTTAATATTATTCCTTCGCTGGAAAATGCTTCTGGCTCAGCTATTGCTTTTCCTAAAGGTTCGCAGCTAGTAAAACCATTTAACAAAGTGCTGCAACAAATGAAGGATAATGGTGAATTGGAAAGGTTGAGTAAAAAATGGTTTTCTGCAAATTCTGGATCGGAAAGTATTACTGCACCAACAAATGAAACTAAAGAGGGATTAAATTTAGATTTTCGGCGAATTCTGCCTGACATACCTTTTATTCTCAAAGGGATTCCCTTAACTTTATCATTTACTTTATCATCAGTATTTCTTGGTTTATTTTGGGGTACTGCCCTATCTTTCTTCAAGATTTCTGGAATTAAAATACTTAACTGGTTTGCTAATGCGTATACTTCTATTTTTCGAGGTACACCGTTACTGTTACAGCTGTCGTTAGTGTATTTTGCCACACCTCAATTAACGGGATACGATGTTTCTGCTTTTCAAGCTGGCGTATTTACCTTTACGTTGAATTCCGGTGCTTATATGTCAGAAACAATTCGAGGTGGAATTCAAGCTGTAGACAAAGGACAGTTTGAAGCAGCAATGTCTATGGGTATTTCTTATCCAATGATGATGTGGGACGTAATATTACCACAAGCATTAAAAAATATTTTACCTGCGCTGGTCAATGAAACTATCGGATTATTAAAAGATTCTTCTTTAGTTGCAACAATAGGTGTCGTTGAGATATTACGTAGCGCTCAAATTGTGGGAGCAAACAAGTATATTTATTTTGAACCTCTTTTGTTTGCCGGATTAATTTATTACGTTTTAGTTATGGGTTTATCTTTTGCTGCTTCTGCTTTGGAAAAGAAATTAAGAAGAAGCGATTGACACAGTGTAGGGTGCGTTATGGCTTGAGCCTAACGCACCGAAATCAACACAAAATGGTGCGTTGCACTTGGTGACAACACACCCTACGAATAATAATTCTGTATATATCAACTAATAACTATCAACTAACTACTATCACTTTTCAGGGTGCGTTATGGCTTGAGCCTAACACACCGAAATCAACACAAAATGGTGCGTTGCACTTGGTGACAACACACCCTACGAA
>JAHCMI010000122.1 GCA_019192545.1 Rivularia sp. MS3
TGCCGACTGCCTAAAAACGACTACTTAAATAGCATACCAAGTGCTGAAGAACCTATATTATTAATAATAATTTAAATTTAAAACTGAAAATATTTTCAATTCGATATAAAGGCTTTTTTGCTTTACAATTAAGTACTCAAAAATCTATTTATATTTATATACAATTTAATTTTTGGATATGAAAAAGAAAAATAGGGAACAAAGACTAACAGTTGAAATAGCCGTGAAGAACAGGAAATGTAAAATCAATTGCCAAATTAATCGCCGTTCTAATAACGAAAAAATAATTTAGATAATTAAAAATAAACGCCATAATTAACAGACTTTTTTTGATTACAAGTGAGGAATGCGCTTTCGCTCACTATAGGGAGAAAATAACCCTAGCAGACTAATCAAAAAATATTTCTGCATAATGATACGGGCTAATTACTCTAAATTATTAAATTTTCGTTAGTAAACATCAAGCAATTATTAAGCTATCTATTATTTAGTTTAGTTGCATTTTTATAAAAGTCCACAGCATTTATACTTAAACTATGAGAATTATTCATAAATAGTCGCAATTATTACACAACTCGGATGGTGCATGACACTAAAACCCTCATTATGACACTAAAAATCAAATTAAGTGTCACAGGGTTTCTATTAGAAATTATAAGAACGAAAAAATTTTTCATGGGTTCGCCTCACAGCAGCGGCGCGGCAATAAAGGGGGAAAAGAATCTACACCCGGATATTTGCTGTAAGTCGGCGAACCACTTCGGGTAATCTATCTCCCTGAGCCGCACGCCGAAGGCGTGAACGCGCTCCGAGAAAGGTTCACTTACGGTAGTCCGCTCAAAGTCGGGATGATAACCCACATGGCTGCTCTTACCGTCCAACGCAGTGTCCTCCTTTGCCTTAATAAAAAGGGAGCCATTGCGTTGCGGGGACTCGGGTTCCCCGCCTTGTCGCAAATGGCGTGGATTTAGGGGAATCTAGAAAATTGTGGTTGTATGTTTTACTTCCCAAACATCCTTTAGCCTTACTTTCATAAAGTCAGGGTGATTAGGTACGTCTTTATGCTATATATTTGTAAACCTCAGTAATAATACATAGCATTTTAAATATTTCTAAATTAATTAATGTTTATTTTACTTTGCCTCTAAATCTTACGTAACCGTAGGATTTTTCAGGCTGATTGCCTTCACCGTTAGCACCGGGTAAATTACCTAAATCTACAACAATTGCACCGTTGGTATTAGCTCCATCGCACTTAATTTGAGGATATACGCTAGAAGGTTCTACGCCAGGAGGAAAATATCTAGCTATGTCACCATCTGCGACGTTGGTTAAAGCTTCTTCATTACCATCTTTGAGCAACATAATTCCTCTATCTGCTCCTGGTAATCCTCCGGCTGCTGGAGTTCCGTTATTGAAACTGTTGGGAATAAAGGTTACTTTTTCGGGTACTCTATCGCAGAATAAAACATTGTTCGCTTCTAGTTCTCCGCTAGAGAGATAGTAAATTGTATATTCTAATTCTTCACCCGGAGCTACTTTTCCACCATTGATACCACCAATTAGGAAAGTGCTAGATGTATCGCCGGTTGTATTTGGCCATTTATCGGTATCTTTAGTAGGGAACTGAGTATTATTAGGGTCGGGATTTTGATAATCTAATGTATTGTCGTCGTAGAAGTTTGCTGGGTCGTTGACATACCCTGCTAAACTATCACCTTCTTTGCTAGTTGTTGTGTATTCTGTTGCACCTATGGGTTTAATTCCGGTGATACGTTTAACTAGAAGTACGTTGGGATTACCAATAATTACATTGTTTTCGTCGCTTCCTCGATTATTCTGGATGTTATCGTCGGTAACTCCGTCTACTGGCCCTACCTGAGCGGTGTTTTTGATTTTATCTCCCTTCTTAGCATCTTCACTTACAGTTGCATTAACTTGGAATGTAACTTCTCCTCCTACAAGTACCCTAACCGTAGTATCGAGATTACCAGTACCGGATTCTGCATTACATTTAGAACCTGTTGTAGCAGTACAAGTCCAACTATCAATTGTCAGTTTATTCGGAGCGGTATCTTTTACGGGAACACCTGCAACAGCTTCCGGTCCATTGTTGCGAACTATGATTGTATAAGTTGTGCTACTTCCGGGAGTAAATTTAGTTTTTCCGTCATCTTTACTAACGATTTCTAAATCTGCTTTTCCTTCAAGTAGTAAAGTTGCGCTTACAGCATCTGGGTTAGTGATTCCTTCGTCAGACTCTACTTGTCGTTCGGGAATTGCATTAATTAAATTTCCTGCATATTCGGAAGTTACATCTATTTGAATTTGACAAGTTGAACCAGCCGTAATTCCTGCACCAGCAAGGGTTAACTGTGTTTTATCTGGGGATACAGTGACAGCAGAAGCACCACCAGTACATCCAGAACCAACAAAATCAGGATTTGGAGTATCTGTAACGAATAAATCGGGGGGTAAAATATTAATTAGTCCTAATTGAGTCAGGTCTACAAAATCATCTTTTGTACTGCTAGTTCCGTTGATAATATCGATCTTTAATCTTGAAGTTTCACCTGGTTTAATTTTAGGTGCGTCAAAGGATGTATTAATAATTAAGAATGGGTCAATTGCTTTAATACTTGCTGTCACATCAGCTTCATTTGTAGAACCTTGCTGAGTTGTTAATTCTCCTTTAGGTACTTTAAGTTCTTTAACGCTTGCTGTATCGGGTGCTTTAACGTTAAAACTAATTACACAATCTTCCCTACTAGCATCCAAATCTATATTGCTAAGACTGAAAGTGCTATCACCAGGATTTGCAGTTATCGCTGCATCTGTATTGCAACCATTACTAATACTAGGAGTTCCTGCGATAGTATAACCCGCTGGTAATGCTTGATTGGCTAATGCGATATCGGTGATTTGATTACCACCAGCAGGACGTTTCAGCGTCAGTCTCAGTTGACTTTCCCGTTCTACAATTACTTTGGGTTCAATAAATTCAGCTTCTAGTTCCACAGCAACGGGAACTGTCAGTCTTGCTGTGGCAATAAATAAGTTATTACCCAAGTTACTAGTCTTTAAGCCACCGACTTCAATTTTATTAGTAGGTTTATTGATATTCGCATTGAAAGCAACTTGGATGGGAACGGTAATTGTACAGCTGCCAAGTTGAGGAATTGTACCTCCAGTCAATCGTATTTCTGTTTGTCCCTGGGGAGCTACTATTTGACTGGGGTCATTTGTACAGTTAGAAGTAACTTCACCGCCTACAGTAAAACCATTTCCCATAGTGCTTAAATCATCTAAAAAGCTGTCAATTTGAGCATCAACGGGAGTTTTTTTGTAATCGTTAAAAAGAGTAATGGTTAAAGTTGTAGACTTACCTTGAATTGTCGAACCACCAAATGCTTTTCCAACACGTACCCTACCACCTACACGTATACTCGCAGAAGCGCCTTCGGAGTTTCTTCCTAAGTTAGTGATTAATTCTCCGTTATCTTCTCCACCGGTAACATTTTGTGTATTAGCTTTTTGTTTACCTTGGTTATTTACATTTGCTTGAGCATCATCTGCTGCTTCAACAATTATCGTAAACGAACATGAGGAATTTTTAGGGATTGTACCTCCACTTAACGTAAATCCAGTAGTGCCATTTTGAGATAAATTACCGCTACCACAAGCTCCATTACCATCCTTAAAACCAACAATTGTATACCCGCTACCTAAATTAAGATCGTTCGTAAATTGAGTAATATCAGCATCTTTGAGCAGCGATTCATTACGTAATGTATAAGTTAATTCAACTTGGTCACCCTGGACAATATTGCTTTCGTTAAAGCTCATATCTATGAATACTGGAGCCACAACTTTTAAATTTGCCGAAGTTGCGTTATATTCAACAGTATCCAAAGTTCCCTTAGCGACATTATAGCTATAAGAACCAGTTGTATCGCTAGTAACTTCTATTTCAACATCACAAGAACTAGCAGCGGGAATTGTCCCATTTGTTAAATTAATATCGCTAGTACCGCTAACAAGATTATCTGTAAAACCACAACTATCGCTTAATACTTTTGAATCAGTTATTTTGACATTACCATCTAAGGAATTAATAAAATCAGCCCCGGTGATATCGCTACCGTTTAAATTTTCAAATTTCAGCTTTAAGATGGAAGTGGTTTCGCTAATGATTTTGTTTTCATTGAAAGATGCGGAAATTCTAGCACCACTTTGAACTTTTACATCACCACTAATCGCACTATTACTAATTCCTTCAGCAGTACTAACTCCACCACCAGGAATTTCCATCGTGTATGATGTACCGTCCCGAAAAATATCGGAATTTATCGGTTTAATATTAAAAGTAATAGTACAGTTAGAATCTTGAGGAATTGTACCGTTACTAAAAACTAATTTACCTCCAGATATTGTTACCTGACCCCCATTACAAGTTGTTCCAGTAACAGTATCAAAAAAATCTATACCTTCAAATCTTCCATCACCTAGAGGTATCTGAGGTAAATCCAATTCAAAACCAGCAGCAGTTAAATCGAAGGGGTTACTATTATTCAAAGTAATAGTTGCTACACCTGGTTGGGGATTATTTCCACGGATAGTTCCCGGATTAAAAGATATTGCACCGGTAAGGTCGCTTACAGGGGAAACGGTTAAAGTTACCGATGCCGGGTCTTTGTTTGTACCTTCGGGTGCCGCTATATTACCAGTACTTACTGTATTTTGACCGATAGTAAAAGCATAGGTTTTTGGTCCGCTCGGTCTACCTGCTGTTAAGGTAATTTTGAACTCACAGGTTTGCTGAGCGGCTATTGTAGCACCACTCAAAATTAATTTATTATTACCAGAATCAAAACTAGCGGTACCGTCAGCACAAGTGGTTGAAGTAGAACCTGCATCGGCTGTTAAATCTGCGTCAAGCTGTAATTGTGTTTCGACTTGAACGTCAGTTGCAGTATCAAAGGTACCATTCCTGACTTGAACTGTTAGTTCCGTGCTTTGAGTGCCTGTAATATTATTCTGACCGTTGGGAAAGCTAATCGTTACACCCATATTAGCCAGAGCTTCACCTGCGGATAGAATTGTCCCGCAAGTTGCTATACCCAAAGATATTAAACTGATTTGACCTATTCTACCTAAAATTGAAGTAGGCTTATTTTTTTTTATATTAAAGAGAACTTTAACTTTAGTAGATGCGGGAAATATTTTATCTATATTTCTCGCATTACGGAAATCATCTATTTCCTGTAAATATTTTAACAAAGATTTCATAATTTACTTACAAACTAGATGCTGAATATGTGTGAAATATATTTGACAGAAAAAATACTACTGAAATTTTCAGACAGCATAAATTAATTGCCGCTGTTATGTATCAAAACATTTTGAATATTGTTTGACTTCAGTGCAATTACTGCTTTAACTATTTATTTGTAAGTAAAATTACTATGTAAGCTATGCGGTTTTTTTTTAATTGTGGTTAATTTTGGAAAATGAAAAATTATTTCACCTCGACAACAAAACGAATCAAACCGTAAGCAGCAGCCCGAGTACCGCCAAAACCAGTACGAGATAGATTGCCAATATTTACTGTAACTGCACCATTATCATTTGTACCCAAACAATTGGCATTGGGAACGGTTCCGGCAATAAAGTAACTACCTTTATCCCCATCTTGAGGAGAGCTTAAGTACTCAATATTACCAAATCTTTCTAAGGCAATACCAATACTTGCACCGGGTAAACCTGCCGGAGAAACAGGAGTGGAACCATTGAATCCTGCTTCAATAAACGTGGTATGAGCGGGGATTAAATCGCAAATATTAACATTGTTAGCATCTGAATCGCCATTGGAAAGAAAATAAACAGTATATTCAACTTTGTCTCCTGGTTTGACTTTACCGCCATTTATATTTCCTTTAAGATAATTGCTTGGCCAGTTAGGATTATTATCATCCGTGGTGTTCGGGTCATCAACTATATTATTAATGGGATTTCCGTTAATAGCTGTAATACGTTTAATTAGTAATAAATTGGTTGGAACTCTTACATATATTGGTACATCATTAGATTGTAATAAACCGATTAGACCTTCAACTCTGCCAGAAAAGTTGTTGGTGTATATGTCTCCACGTTGATTATTTGTGAGATTTACAGTTAATATCACTTCACGAGTAGGAGTATTTTTCGGGAAAGGAGGAGTAAACATCTTTGTTCCGGTGACCTCTGAATTATTTGCAGGACATCCTGCATTACCAAACTGAGGTTGGGTACACCAAACTGTAATACCACCAGGTTGATTGCTAGCATGATTAGGGTCGGGATTAATAGTATTTGGGTCTGCTTTAGTAAACTCAAATGTTTCTCCATTAGTGCCGCTAATACTAACAAATTCCATAGTACCGGTATAAGCTGTAGGAGGTGTCCGCCCATCTGTTACAAAAGGTAAAGTATCAATGAATACTCCTGTTCCGATATTAGATGAACCAGTGTTGGCATAAAAAAGTTTGAAAATACCTGTTTCGTCTGGCTCAACTAGATTCTTTTCTACATCTTTGAAAATACCGAATGCAGCTACGTTACCAATAGTTACAGTACGTTTATCTGTACGAGCGCTTTCTGGGGAACCATCATCTGGTGATTCAATAATTGCTGTATTGACTGCATCAGTATTATTAGGGACATCAAATTTAGCTATAGCATCAAAAGTAATCGGTGGTATGGTTTGGTTGGGTACTTTCTGACCTAAATCCCATACAATAGTAGTGGTACCATCAGGATTTTCTGTGACGCTCGTAGGCGGTAAACTTGCAGAACCGGGGACGTAATCTAATTCTTTAGGAAGAATATCTCTGACAACTACATTCGGATTTACTGTAGCGGGGTCAATAACTGAGTTGACTGAAGTATTAAGAGCAAAAGTAACTGTATCTCCAGTACGAATATTATCAACGCTGTCATTTGGAGATGTTTCTTTATCAATCCGTACAATTGCTCTAGTTAAAAATAGTCTATCTCCCCACTGCTTACTACCTCCATGAGTTTCGGGATTATAGCTTCCGACATACCAGCCATCACGGCGATCGCTTCTGGTTCCTTGAGTAAACCCTAATGTAGGGGTGCTGACGGCGGAGAAATTTGCAAGGATTGTACCGTCGGGAATTTTTGTAGTGGTTCCCGGTTCAAAGTTGCGAGCTGTGAAGTTAACAGCTAAATCCATCGTTGCATTTGGCGGTAAAACTCCTACTGTCCGGAAGCGGATTTTGGTAATTTTATCCACACCACCAGGAACGTTACGAATATCATCAAACCAACCATCTGCACTATCATCATCTTCACAAATTGCTTGTCGCTGTGCGGTGTAGCCCGAATAGGTACCGGGATTACCATTTTCATCCCCGGTACCGTATTCAATCACATATTGATAGCTCGGCCCTCCGTTAAAAACTTTAACTGCACTAGCAGGGTTATCAGGTAAAGGAGTAAGTATGTGAGTACGATTATCAAATTTTTCGCAATACTTGTAATCTTCCCAGTCTAAAATACCGGTGTTTCTACCATATAAACGCTTAGTAAAGTTTTGAGTTGGCATTACCGGACTATCACCACTATTAAGGTTTGTCATTTCCGGCATCCGAGTACCTCTTTGGTTAATATTGTTCGCATAGTATTGGTTAAAAGAACCTCTACCTGCAATTAACACGAAAGTATACTCATTATTATTATTATCTCTATCTATATTGTTATCTGCACCATTTACATTAATAGGGTCATTATTAGTTTGACCGCTAACACCTTGGTTGGTTAATTGAGATAGTCGGTTGGTGACTCGAATATCGCCGCCATTATCTAATACCACTTGAGTCGGTATCCAAAGTTCAATTACACCACTGACTAAATAAGTGGTATTAGCAGGAAGAGATTGGTTATTATAGCTTCTGCTAGGAACGTGGTTTCCGGTGGTATTGGCTCCAGTAATATTAATATTAATTGGCTGTCCTGGCCCATTCTGAGTACAAGTCCAGGTTCCAGAATCGATAACAGCTCGTTCTGAAGGATAGGGATTACCGTTAGAATTAGTTAACCTACCATATGGATAACCACCATAACGGAGGCGAGAATTTTGGTCTAACCAACCACAACCAGGACTACCAGAAGAATTCCAATTATAGATTTCTGCCGAAGGTAGAGGTACTGGAGGTGTATTAGGGTCGTTATCTGTGTCAGCTAAAAAAGTATCGGTAATATTAATATCACCTACCAAAGGTTCGCTACCCTTTCCACCAGCTACAACAATATTGATTGGGTAAAGTATTAATAATCCATCAGTAGTTCCATCCCTGCCTTTGGCTTGACCTCTTATATAAGCGCGAGGTTTGCGTAAATCAGCTTTTGGGGTTGCCGATACTATTGTTTCTACCGTGTCATCGGTGGCTGTGGGAGTATCATCGGCATTAAAAGTACCATCAGCTGTGACAATATCACCGTTCCCGACAAAACTATTATCATTAGGTCTTTGTCCAATAACCCTAGCTGTAGCTTCAATAAATCCATTACTACCGCTCGCTATTTTACCAACATCACAGGTTAAAGTTTGTTTGCCTGTAGTGGGGTCGGTGGAAATACTAGAGCCACTCGCATTACAGGCAACAGGAATATTAGTCCATTCTTGATCTGAGGAGATAGTCGCAGTTAAAACTGTATTATTAGCATCTCCATTGTTAACAGCGTAGTCCCATTTATAAGTAATAATATCCAGAGTTCTGACAATATTATTGGTTTCACTAGAGTCATTACCAGGGCTATCATCATTTGTAAAAGGAGCTGTACCAGTTTTTGAGGCAGAGAATTCAAAGGTAATATCAGCAGCGTAGGAAGGTCTTGCCGTTCCCAATATCATTACGGTGCTAAATCCAGCAGCTAAAAACCAGTTGAATTGTTTTTTAAGTTTTAATCCTTGCTGATTTAAGAAAAATTTCATGATAATTGTTGGGTTATGAATCCATCGCTGGTTTAAATACGTTTAGAAAATGTGCCCGAAAGTGGTTGATAACACTTGAAATTTTTAGTTCTTCTTAAACCTCTTTTCTCTAAGGAAGATAAAGGGGAGATAATCCAATAATTAAATTAAATATTCTCTTCGGTTTTAAGCTTCCCAAACATACATTTTTAAAAGTCTTAAGATAATTACTAATTAAATCGGACTTATGCAACGAGTACTTTTTTGTAGACCGCTTGCACACTGACTTCTTAAGGTAATCTGAGTACGGTACTAAGCTGTTGATTCTGTATCTTTTTAGAAGATAAAAATTAATGCACAATTCGTGTTCCTTATTTTATTGAATTCAAACCCTTATTTTATTGGTTTTATGATGATTCAAAATCTTATGAACTTAAAACACAAAAAAAACCATTAAAGTACAGAGCCTAGTACGGTACCATCTGAGTTTTGTGATACTTACGGCTATTCCTGCTAAAGTGACTTCTAGGGAAATAGGAATTATTAATATATACAAATAGATTATTTTTCGTATAAAATTAGATTTTAGATAATTAAGTTTAGTCAATTCACAATTGAAATACTTTAAAATATTACTTATAAAATATTACTTAACCCGACCTCTAAATCTAATGTAACCGTAGGAAGTATTGGGTGTTCCGGGAGCGGTAGCGTTGGGTAAATTACCTAAATTAACTACAACTGCACCATTGGTATTAGCACCACCGCAGTCAACTACTTTTTTATTCGGATTATTAGCATCAAAGTAAACGGTAGAAGGTTCAACACCAGGAGGAAAATATTGTGCTGCATCTCCATCTTGAGTATTGGTTAAAGATTCTTGTTGACCGTCTTTCAACCACATAATCCCTCTATCTGAACCTTGCGATCCTCCTGCTGCTTGAGCTTGATTATTAAAGCTAGTAGGGATAAAAGCAACGTTATTGGGTACTCTATCGCAAATTAAAACATTCTCGGCTTCGCTATCCCCAGCAGAAAGGAAGTATATAGTGTATTCTAATTCGTCATCAGTTTTGACTTTACCACCGTTAATTCCTCCAATAAGGAAGTTGCTATTGGTATCTGAGGTAGTATCAAACCATTTATCGGTATCTGGTTTTGGATCTGTGGGTTGTTGGGGTAGGTCTGCAATTTCTACTTTATTATCGTCGTAAGGGTTGGAGTTGTCTTGGTTGTAAATTGCTAGGTTATCACCACCAGTGCTAGCGGTACCATCATTGATTTTAGTGATGCGTTTAACTAGTAAAACGTTGGGGTTATTCGCAATTGGTTCGGTGACATCAACTGGAGTTGGGTCTTCAAAAGCTGGGGAACGCGGATAATCCGAAGGTATGGACGGTGGATATTGGGCAGGTAAATTGGTTAAAAATGATTGATTATTGTAAGTTCCAGGTGTTGTAGTTTTGGGAATAGTAACTTCTGCGGTGATAGTTAGTGCTTCTAAAATCGGATTGCCATTTGCATCTTGATTTGCTACTTGACCGGGCAGAGTTAAGTTATTAATAACTAAAGTTTGATTATTATTGTCAAAGCTAAAATCACCAGTACCATTGGAAACAGTTATATTACCTGTATATTCTCCATTTACAGGACTACCGGTCGCTACAGAACGTAAATCATCTGTAAATGTAACACCATTTAAATCAAGAACATTACCAGTAGCAATTTTATAAACATAGTTAACTGTTTCACCTGCTGGAATTTCGGTAATTAAATTACCATCTTTATCTTGAATTTCTTTTTCCATTGCAGCAGCAAATAAGCAGCTAGCACCATCATGATTACCACCAGAAGGAGCAGTGGCAATTTCGGTTGCTTTCCCATAATCGGGACTGTTGGGGTCTGAATTCACCCGATATAATTTTCTATCAGTATTGCTGCGATAGTAGAGAGTTCCAAAAGCATCTACAAATTGAGAACCAGCGTTGTGGTTTTTTCCGGTTGGATTAGTCGCTTGACTAGTTATTTGAGGAGGAAAACTAGTCATATCTAAGATAACTAATCTATCTTGACTACCGCTTTCGTTTACCATGTAAACCCTTTTTCCACTTAAGCTTGCAGGGTCTTTGGGGTCTACAGCGAAATCATTGAAAGCGACTCCACTAATGGTTGTTTGAGGGTTTGTAATAGTTGGGGGAGTTGTAGTCAAATCAAGGGTCGCAAATTTATTACCTCCGCCAATCACATAAGTTCCATCTGACAAAATTGTTGCAGCAAAGAAACCTCCTGATAAAGCGTCACCATTACCGTTAGTAGGTTTACCCAACGAGTGCAAAACCCCATCACTACCAATTTTGACTACATTCCCCGCGCTGTATGGGCCATCGTTTGCATCTGATGCATTGATATAACCGTATAAGTAATTATCTACAGGGTTGTAAGCTAAAGCATTGTAATCAAATTGAACCGGATAACCACCAGATGTATTTGTAGCAGTTCCTCTAGGAATAAAACTAAAGGTGGAACCCGAACGGTCAATGTCATATAGCTGTTGCGGACCACCACCATTACCAATAGTGATATAGAAAGTTGAATCGCAGGTGAAGGGTGAACCGAGAGGACGGTTGTCAGATTTTACGACCTCAATATTTGTGGGGTCATTAGCATTTGCTGTTGCTGGGTCATCACTGACACCATTAAATGCAACATTAGTTAGCTTGCCTTTATAGTCTACTTCCGCCTGATTCGAGATGGTTGTGGGTAAGGAGGCTATATCTGAATTAATCTTGACCCGAAAGCGTAAGGTGATAGATTCATTTATATCTACTTCTCCACCATTAACTCCATCTGCTCCAGTACCAGAACGGAAAATGACTTTAGTACCATCAAATTCTGCTTCGTCATCTCCCGCCGCATCAGTCTTGGTTCCTAAATTACTAGATTCTGGGTCGGCAACAACTTCTAAAGATCCAGGTACAAAAGTTGTATTACCAGGAATTGGATCTTCAATAACAACGTCTTTAGCAGCGTCATTACCGGTATTGTTATAGCTAATTTCATACTCTAAAACATCTCCAGGTAGAGTATCTCCTCCATTGATATCTGTAACTGTTTTAGTAAAGTTCTTGGTTAAGACAGGTTGGAAAACCTGCACGCTAAAGGTAAAAGCAGTCGGATAATAAACATCTCCCTGACTTGTAAACCTCAAGCCAGCACTAGTAGCATTATTCTGCATTATTCTATTACCGCTACTGTCCACCGCATTAACAATATCCATATCCATTGCTAACAAGTTGGGGTAATCAGGATTTTTTGCACTAACGCGAGTTCCCAAATACGTATTGGAACTATTAAAGAAATTATTGAAAGGGTTCAATGAATCACCAACTCTTACAAAAGGTGCGTCATTACCGTCTCCATCTGAATCATTACCATCCCCATCCAAGAAAAATTCATCAGGTCTATAACCTACGTCTCCTTCATAAGTAATAGCTCCCATTGCAGTATCAAATTCACCTGAAGGTGGTGTCAAAAATCCGCTAAGGGACGCATTAATCGGATTAGAACCAGAAACTCTAGCAAAACCATCAAAAATGGTCATGCTACGTAAGGTTTCTGTAGGGTCTTCATAAACTACAATTAGAGTCCAACCACCATAACGATCTCTACCTTTACCTGTTTGAATATTGGCTCCAAAATAAGTACCGCTACCAGCAGTCTTGACTAAATTGGTAACATCCGTCACAGAACTGTAACGGCTTCCACTAATGTCTATGTTATCTGCTGTAATTGTGTTGTATGTTGAAGCTCCAGGAAGTTTTAAAAGCATCTGATTTCTTTTACTGGCATCAGGAGCAGCAACACCGCTAGGAACACCGCTTCTATTTGAACCTGCCGAAGTATCGCCACTCCAGTACAGTCCAGCCCAAATCACGGTAGAACCAACAGGAAAATTGTAATCTGCGGAACTAGAGTTAAAGGTACTTGCATCGCTATCTATATCGATATAATCCATATAAAAAACGTTGTTTACAGCGTCACTACTGCCAGATGTTTGACCTTGACGAGCATTTTCACAAACATTACTTTGACTACCAATAGTTGTTGAGCAAGTCGTGACAGCATTACCAAACATAATTGTTTGTCCTTTTGTCTCAACTCGAAAACGAGGTGTGTAGTTACGAACTACTTGCGCTTGAACTGGATTTAAAGAACTGAATAGTCCTAAAGACACCGTACAAGCTAAAAGTGATAATTTTTTATAGTGTGGACGGGATTTTTGCCAAGACTGAAGACGTTTATAGCCTGATATCTTTAAATGTTTAAATAAACCATCCATTGTTGTAATACCTACTAATACTAATAATTTAATTCTGAATAAAGGTAAGTTCAAGTTGTTCTATAGCTGAATTTAAAAAAATACTTATGGTTTTCAATTTCATATAGTTACAAGCTTGAAATGAATCTCGGCGTTGCTAATTAAGAGTTTAATTCCAATAACATAACTCTGAATAAAATATATTTTTGCTTTTTATCTATTTAATTAAAATTAATTAAAAGTAGCTAAGGAAGTTACTGCTATAAGAATAACCGCAACTGGCATATTTTTCTTATAGGGTGCTTGTATACTGATTGATTTTGAAGGCAATAATAAGATGGTGAGTGTACTGCGCCACCCGAGCATTGTGACAAGTGGGTAAGTCCTTTATTGAATAAAAATAACAAATTGATGTATCAGTTTATTGATATACATTTATTAGTTAAAAATTTTGAATGTTTGTTGTAAATTTACTCAAAATTGTTGCCTCAACTTCGCATTTTTATAAACATCGAAGATTAAGAGACTGAAATAAATGTAATTATTCAGTAAAGAATAGAAAACCAACACTAATTATTTAATTAGTAGGGATTACTAGACTAAAATTAATTCTTACACTAATAGGTAATATTCCCAATACTAATTTCTTAATTAGCAGGGATTGTAAAACTGAAATTAACTTTTACACTAACAGGGAATTATTCCCAATACTAACTTTTGAATTAGCAGGGATTATAAAACTGAAACGAATTCTTACACTAATAGGGAGTTATTCCCAATACTAACTTTTGAATTAGCAGGGATTATAAAACTGAAACGAATTC
>JAHCMI010000123.1 GCA_019192545.1 Rivularia sp. MS3
CCCCCCTCTTCCCCCTCTCCCCCCTCTCCCCTCCCCTAATCTTGCTATGCCTTTCACATACAAACGTACTATTCGCTTTCAAGATACCGATGCTGCTGGGGTTGTTTATTTTGCCAATGTTTTAGCTATATGTCATGAAGCTTACGAAGCGGCTTTAGAATCTTTGGGTATTGATATCAAACAATTTTTTACAAATCCATCAATGGCTTTTCCTATTGTTCATGCTGATGTTGATTTTATGCGCCCTATATACTGCGGCGATAAATTACTTGTTGATTTAATTCCTTTAAGAATTCGTACAGAGGAGTTTGAAATTGATTACAAGCTTTACATTAATCAAAAGTTAGTTGCTAAAGCAATGACTCGTCATGTTTGTATTGATGCAGCGAGTAGAAAAAAAATTGGACTATCGGCAGAAATAGTCAAGTGTTTAGAGAGATTGCGTTAATAAGCAAAAACTTATCCGATGCTTTTACCCTCTCTTTAATAAGGAGAAGGTATGAGGGTGAAGTTAAATTCTTATTGAATCCCAATAGAAACGCTACAGTGCAAAGGTGGCGCACAGTGTTAAGTCTTCTTATTTTGTAGTTTGCATGGAGAATTCGGCGATTGCAATTTCATAAAGCTTTTGTCGATTAATTTTACCTTGAGAATTACGAGGTAATGAATCAACAGCAATCCAAATTTTAGGAATTTTATAATTACTAAGTTTCTCTTTGAGCAAAGTCTGTATTAATCGTTCATTTTTAGTAAGCAGCTTGTTTAAATCTCCATTGCAATTCCAGCTTTCTTCCTTCTTCCCTCTTCCTTCTTCTTTCGTTTTAACAACATAAATAGCAGTTACAACTTCTCCCCAATGTTTATCGGCTAAGCCAATTACACAAACATCAGCTACTATTTTTGTTGCTCTAATAGCGGCTTCAACTTCTGTAGGATGAACCTTTTCGCCACCAGTAATTATTTTATTGCTGTTTCTGCCGACAATGTTTAGATAACCTTGTGCATCTAAAAAAGCTAAATCGTCTATTTGCAAACAAGTTTGTGTTTTACTACTAAGAGGATAATAACCAAGAGCTAAGGATTCTGCTTGAATATTAATATTGCCAATTTGATTAACTTCTAAATCTTCCCCTTTCTCATCGCAAATTTTTACTTTTGCATGAGGAAGAATCTTACCGCAACCAACTTTACCTTGAATAAAATCTTCTGGTTTCATGGTTGCTATTTGAGAAGCGGTTTCTGTCATTCCGTAAGTAGGAGCTAATCTAATATGATGAAACCTTGCTTTTTGCAATAATTCATCCCAAGCTGGGGCACCTCCTAAAAGTACAGTTTCAAATTTACTCAACCATTCAGTTAAATCTGATTTTTTTAATAAACGTTCTAACTGAGTCGGAACTAAAGAGATAAAATATTCTGAGCTACTAATTAATTGATGAAAATTATTTTTAGTATCATTTACTTGTTCTGATTCCAGGAATTTAAAAGGTAAAGCTATTAACTTTCCACCCGTAATAAAACAGCGCATAAACTGCATTAAACCGCTGACATGATACAGCGGCAGTACACAGAATGAATTTATTTTATCTACTTGAAAATACTCTTTAAATCCCAATACCGAAGCTTTCAAGGTATCCCAGGTGTGAACTGCAAATTTTATTTTTCCCGAGGAGCCACCGGTAGGAATCATTATATACGGGGATTGTGAATCCACCCCCGTGCGGAGGTTCCCTCCGTTGAGGGGAGTGGTGAACCCGAAGGGGGGATTGGGCATGGGGCATGGGGGATTAGGATTAGTAATATTAATAAAATTATCCAAAGAGTGTAATGCTTCGACTACTTTTGTTTCTATGCCGCAAATAATATCTGGTTTAACTAAATCAAATATTTGCAGCCACTCTTGTTTTCCCCAATCGGGATTGCATAAAAAGACGGAACAATTAGCTCTACAGGCAGCGATAAAACCGGCTAAAAAACGCACCGGCTGGCGCTCGTTTAAAATAATTTTTGGTAGATACGAATGTTTTTGTTGAAATTTAACAATATCAACATCGAATTTTTCGACTAGCTCAATTAACAAATGACTATCTTCACAAATTAAACAGTCGTTATCTACGAAATACTTGAAGTTTCCTTCCATAAATTTTCCAAACAGGTTTGTTCATCGTCTGCAAAAAAATGATTCACACCAAAACCAACCGCTCTTTTTTGTGACGATAATTCTGTGGCTAAAGATAATGCTGCTTCTCTGCCAATATTGGTTTCAAAAACCGAAGAAAAAACAGTATCAACTTCGTGATTCAGGCAAAATTGGCGCAAACGAGAAGGTGAACCCACAATACCGGCTTTAATCACGAAAATCCCTCGCCAACCTTGTTGATAGCAGCTTTCAAGTTGTTCGAGTGTAGCAACAGATTCATCTAAAGCAATTTTAGTATTATAAATCCGACTTAATTCCAACATTTCCGAAAACTGATTTACCGCCAGCGGTTGCTCGATAAATTCGATTTTCAAATCAATATCATCATTTTTATTGATTTCATCGCATTTTCGCAGCCAGATTTCAGCTTCACCATAGCTCAAACCAGCATTCGCATCTAAACGTAGTTTTGTGAAAGCGGGTAATTCTCCAGCCAGTAAATCAAAAATAAAGATTTCTTCAGCAAAGGGATAAACCCCGATTTTCCATTTAAAGCTGTGAGAGCCATATTCCCATATATTTCGCCATTGATGTAAAGCTGCTCTACCGGCAGGCAGCAAAATGCTGCTAGTAATATTTGAGGATGACTCGGAAGCAAAAAAATGATTTTTAATTATAGTTTCCCGCGCCGACTCAAACCCAAACTGACAAGCAGGTAATTCATCGGGAATTGTAAAGATAATATTTTCTGTAATTGTCTGCGGTAATTTGCGACAAAATGAAATCGCTTCTTTTATAGTTTCCGAGCCAAACCAACTAATAGGGGCAATTTCTCCCCATCCGACTTTTCCTGTTTCATCTCTAAGACGAATAATTAGCCCATTGCGACTTTCCCAAACACCGTGAGAAGTATTTAAGGGAGTCACGAATTTTCTACTGTAAGTACGAAAATCAAATTTGTAAAACATCCCTGATGATTTTAGATTTTAGATTTTAGATTAGGGGATAGTAATTGAGAGTTAGGAGTTAGGAGTTAGGAGTTAGGAATTGAGAGTTAAGAATTAGGAGTTAAGAATAGTTAATTTTTCTCCTTGTCCCCTCTGCTCTATGCCCAATCCCCAATTACCAATTACCAATTAACACTTACCAATTACCAATGCCCCATGCCCAATCCCCAGTTACCAATTACAAAACAAACCCCAATCCTAATAGCAGACAACACCAAAATTGCACTGCGATCGCAACAAATTTTAAGTTACTAATTTCTAGTGGTTTGTCGTGATTTTGTTCGGCATGGTTACATAGTTTTGCTGCAAAAGGTAAACTAAACCAACTTAAAAGCGTCCATAAAGGAAAAATTCCCCAAAGCCAAAATATAAATATAAGTGCATAAATACTAACGGTTAGCCACTTTAAAACTTGCGAACCTCTTAAAGTTCCCAAACGAACAATAGGGGAAAGCTTACCTGCTGCTAAGTCATCTTCAACTTGGTGAAAATGGGAACAAAACAAGATTAAAGTTGTGGTGATACCGACTATTAGCGAAGCAGCTAAACTTGTAAAAGAATAACTTTGAGTTTGACTGTAATAACCTGCGGCTACTCCCAAAGGACCAAAAGCAAAAAAGCAAAGTATTTCCCCTAAACCTTTGTAACCCAAACGAAAAGGAGGTCCTTGATAAAGATAACCTAAGCCGCAACAAATCAAAATTATCCCAATTAAAGTTAAATCTTTTTGCCACCAACTAATTGTTAATATTCCTAATAGTCCTAAAGTTAGAAAAAAATTTCCCAACCACAATATTAATTGTCTGCTGCCCGTCAAATTGACAAGAGAATGATGTTTATTAGTATCAATTCCCGTGTCAGAATCAAAAACATCATTAGCCAAATTTTCCCAAGCAAGAATCAAAATTGCAGCAGCTAAAAACATGCAAAAAACTGCTGCATGAAGCACCCTTGTTTCTGCAAAAGCGATAGCAGTTCCGACCCAAATCGGCATAATCGCAACGCAGTACATTGGCGGTTTTAATGCCGCCATCCATAACTTTATGTTGGGATATAAAATCAGCTTTGTAGTCATCAGTCGCAATCAATAAAATTGCCAAATTTTCCATCGGCACAAAGCCGCAAGCGCATTCATCAGAACCTCTGTTTCACCCAGTCTAATTTTCGTACATCCCTTGTGTCTTAGGGCTGTATTTACAGCGAAAGCTCCTGTAAAATCTAGACTCGAAGCAGTAATAAAGGTTTTACCATCAACTTTGATGAGCCTGCCTTCACGCTGCTGGTAAAACAGCATCTGAATGTGCTACCTGTAGAAATACGACCACGATTCATGATGCTTTTGGAAGAGAACTTCAAAAAAATTTACTATTTTTAGATCCATGACAGTTTCACCATGTTCTGCCGAGTTTTTTGTATACAATAAGGAGCTATACCAATTTCTTGTAAAAAAACGAGCATATTGTATTAAGAATAATTGCACGCAAATAGCTAGTATTGGTTTAGAAATTGACTCGGTAGACCCTTTGGTTGTCTTCCAGAAACTTGCTGCATCAAATAAGCTTAATTTCTACTGGGAAAACCCAAGCAAACAAGAAGCTATTGCTGCCATTGATGCAGTAACAAAATTTCACATTGAGGGAAAAGAGCGTTTCATTCAAGCTCAAAAGTTTATTAAATATAATCTAGGCAAAATAATTAATTTTTGCTATGCAAATCATTCGTTCTCACAACCATTATTTTTTTGCAGTTTTAGTTTTTTTGATACAAATCTTCAGGAAAACTATCCTTTTTTTCCCGCTACTGTTTTTTTACCTAAATGGCAGGTGACTCGAAAAGACGAATGCTGTATATTAAGAGCAAATTTTCAAATTAATGCTGATTTAGACATAGAAGAAACGTTAAAAATTTTATGGCAAAAAATTACATTCATTAATCGTTTAAAATACGATGTTGTCCATTTAGATAACTCTCAACCTCAATTTATTAAAAATTCGATTACCAAATCTAGCTACCAGCTATCGGTATTATCAGCTTTAGAAGATATTCGTAAAGGTACTTATAGTAAAATTGTATTGGCAGATGCTTTAAATATTCAATCAAGCACGCCATTAAATTTATTCAAATCTTTAAATAATTTACGACAACTACATCCTAACTGCTGCGTATTCTCTACAAGTAACGGTAAAGGGCAAAATTTTATCGGTGCTTCTCCAGAAACATTAATAGCAATTCGCAACCAAAAGTTAAGTACTGATGCTTTAGCTGGAAGCGCCGCTAGGGGTAAAACACCGGGGGAAGACGCTAAAAAGGCGAATCTTCTGCTCAACAGTCAAAAAGAAAGACACGAACATTCCTTAGTAATTGATTTTATTACGCAAAAATTACTTAGTCTGGGCTTATTACCCCAAGTATCCGCGCCCAGACTGCGGCAACTATCAAATATTCAGCATTTGTGGACACCAATCATTGCCAAAGTGCCCCGTAACGTGCATCCGTTACAAATAGTTTCTCAACTGCATCCGACTCCAGCAGTCGCCGGTGTTGCGCCAGAAGTTGCTTGTCAAGAAATTCGCCGTTATGAAAGTTTTGAGAGAGGTTTATATGCCGCCCCCTTGGGTTGGATAGATACCGAAGGTAACTGTGAGTTTGTTGTAGGCATCCGCTCGGCGCTGATTGATACTTCTACTAAATCATGTTTACTTTATGCAGGGGCGGGCATTGTACCCGGTTCAGATCCACAAAAAGAATTTGCAGAAATTCAACTGAAATTACAAGCACTTTTGAAAGCTTTAACTTAAGCATCGAAAAGTGTTTAGGGTGCCCTGCAACGCGGAAAGTAACTTCGATTGTGAAAAATATCGGTGTTGCTGATTACAAGTATGATTGCCCCCTTGCCCCCAATTCTGGGGGGCTACAGTGTACACACAAGTCTGGAAATCCTATCTGGAAGCAGCTTTCGGATTTAGATAAAAATCGCTGAAACCTATGCAGAGAGTACTTGTATGTACACGGTAGATTCTGAGGGGGGAGAAAAATTGGTTAAAGTCCCCCATTATTGGTGGATTTAGGGGGCATACCAAATTGATCGCTTTTATTAATTCATATTTCGATTCAGCAACGCCAAAATATCTAAGTTTCGCGTCTAACGCACCGTTTGAAAAATTGGCTTGTAGTAATAACACATCCTAAGACATTTCAAATATCTGTATTTTACGCAAATTAACGTCGCCATACTTTCTACATCTGTCTTTATCGTTTAATTATTATCACTTTGCCAAAGTGGCAACCTGCAAGACTTTTTCTGAATTATTATTCAAATTAATAAGTCTACTTAGCTTAGTTCAGGGTGCTGAAATAACTATCAAAGTCTGTCAATCGAAAATATGCTCAAGGTGATGTTTGAAGCGGGAAGTAAGAGTAATTTCACTTATTTCTCGCCTTTTTCTTTAGGAATTTGAGAATTGGGCATTGGGCATGGGGCATTGGTAACTGCTCACTGGTAACTGTTCACTGTTCACTGAAATAAATCTTTATGCATGAAAGGCTTGGCATCTTCACCGGTATAGCTACTTGCAACATGACCGTTACCTGTCATTTTATATTTATAGGTTACTAAACCTTCTAAACCAACTGGCCCTCTTGGCGGTATTTGTTGGGTGCTGATTCCGACTTCTGCGCCGAATCCGTAACGAAAACCGTCGGCGAAACGGGTAGAGCAGTTGTGGTAAACTCCTGCTGCATCGACTAAAGATAAAAAGTTTTCTGCTGCTTCTATATTTTCGGTAACAATTGCATCGGTATGTTTAGAACCGTATTCGTTGATATGGCTAATCGCTTCAGGTAAAGAATCAATAATTTTGATTGACAATATCAAATCGCTGTATTCTGTTTGCCAATCTGCTTCTGTTGCCGGTAAGACATCGGGTAAAATTGCTTGAGTTGCTTCGTCTCCTCGCAATTCGACGTTTAATTTTTGTAGAGCTTCTGCGGCTTGGGGTAGAAAAGTTGATGCAATATCTCGATGAACTAGCAGTGTTTCGATGGCATTACAAGCTGCTGGATAGTGAGTTTTAGCATCGACAGTAATATCTACCGCTTTTTGCATATCTGCGGATTCATCAATATATAAATGACAAATTCCGTCAGCATGTCCCAAAACCGGAATTGCAGTATTTTGCTGAACAAACTGCACAAAAGAATTTGAACCTCTAGGAATAATCAAGTCTACATATTTATCTAACTTTAATAACTCTAAAGTTTCTTCTCTTGTAGTTAATAGCTGTACTGCATCGGGATCGACTGTAGTTGTAGATAATCCTTGTTTAATGGCTTTGACTATAGCTTCGCAAGAACGAATTGCCTCTTTTCCACCTTTGAGAATTACACCATTACCCGATTTTATCGCCAAAGAAGCAATTTGAATCGCCGCTTCCGGACGTGCTTCAAAAATTACTCCCAAAACTCCCAAGGGACAACTCACACGCTTGAGAATCAAACCAGTATCTAGTTTACGATGAATTTGAATGTTACCAACAGGATCGGAAAGTTTACCTATATCCTTTACCCCAGCAATATTATCCCTTAATTTATGCTCGTCTAACTGCAACCGCTTGTAAAGTGGCTTGGCAATTCCCTCGCTTTGGGCAGCTTTACAATCTGCAATATTTGCTTGAATTATTTCATCTTGTGCTGATAGCAGCGCGTTAGCTATAGCTTCAATCGCTTCGTTTTTTGCAGCAGTAGACAAAACCGCTAGCTTCATTGCTGCAAGTCGAGTTTGTTTAGCAGTCAGAATTAAGTCGGAATTATGAATGAGAACTGTCATATTAATGCCCGAAAACGCAGTCTTATCTTTAATCCTAACTGCGAACGGGAAATATTAATAATCAACTATCAAGTATCAAGGATAAATATTTTTAATGGTCAAAAAGCAATTATCTATTGTGACTCTATCGTATCAATAGGTATTTTTTCTCCTTTAAAAAATTATGCACACAATCCGGAATGCTTGAACTTGCTTCTGTAGCTTTCCGTGTTCAAATCAATATTTTCTACAAAGTGGCAGTTAACAGTTAGCAGCTATCAATAAAAAGGCTACTATTCATTCTCTTAAGGTTATATAGAGTCTATGAAAAATTCCTTACAAATTCTGTTTCCTATTTTCTAATAAGCCGTGACATATTTCATTTGTATGCAAGCTGCAAGCTGAATACCTGCATTACAATCTCAAATATTTTCGCAAATTAGCGACTTCTCAATTTATTATCGGAAATTTAAAGATACATTCATTTTTATAGTTCTTATAGTTAGCTGTTATATTTTCTCAATTAAAGCTGTAGGCATCAACTACACTAATTTTCGTATTACCTAATCAACCACTACCTCCGACTATCATGACTTCTATTTCTAACTTCCATACTGCTCAAAGTCAGTTTAATAAACCTGTATTAACTCAAGGTTCTTCTGGGGAAGCAGTACTTGAATTACAAAAATTACTAACATATTGGCGGTGTTATTTCGGTAAAGTTGACGGTATATTTGGGCCTCAAACAACGGCTGCTGTTAACTGCTTTGATTACTGGATGTTTTTAACAGAAGACGGCATAGTTGATGAAAATACTTGGCTATGTTTGTATAAAGGTGCGCCAGTAGATATGCCTGTATTACAAAAACGCAGTCAAGGAGAGTTAGTAGAAAAAATTCAGGAAAGGCTTTTATGGTCTGGCTTTTTTCAATCCGCAATTACCGGATATTTTGGTGTAGTTACTGAAAACGCCATTAAAGATTTGCAACAGCGTACCGGATTATCTCCAGACGGAATTGTTGGCGATCGCACTTGGTTGGAGTTAAGTAAAATTCGCGAGTATAGCTATTAAAAATTATTTGTGCATATCCAAAAACATCAAAAATTATATTGTAGAAATTAAAAATTATGTTGAACTCAAAAATGGTTAAAAATTTTGTAAAAGTTGCTTTAGCCGTATCTGTTATCGGCTTATCCTTTGGCTGTGAAAAATCACCAGAGCAAAATAATCCTCAGACGACTAGCAATTCAAGTAAAAAAGTAGAATTTAATGTCAATGTAACTTCTGGTAATCAAAAAGGAAAAACTTTAAATGGGTTTTATGTCTACGCTCCTGAAACCTTTGAATTAGCAGAATTTAATTTCCAAGGTTTTGATAACAAAAATATTTCTGAACCCTGCAAAAATCTCAAAGTCGATAAAGAAAATGGTTTGGGATTGCATGGAACTTGTAAAACTGGTGAAACTATTTACACATTTGGAGATGATGCTCCAGGAAGAGGACATATTGTTTATCCATTCGGTTACTCTGTAGAAGCAGAAAAAGAAAGTGATGGTGTTGGGGTTATTGAATATAATAATGCAACATAAATTTTGCAATGCTCGCAAAGACCTAATTTATAAAGGGATTGGAGAAAGCTAAACGGCTGAAATACTTGATTTATCGTTGTCTTTGCTTAATTTCTAAAATTTTAGTCGTAGCTGTGCTTGGGCGCTCAAGATTTTTGGCGCTGTAAGCCCAACTACCGGAACCGCGCACAGTGCCGCTAATTTCTAATTATGGGGGTGTAGTGCGCTCGCGACTTTAGTCGCCAGTCCCATTACTTTTTGTGGTATATTACTCGAAGCGGTAATGCGCACATATAAAAAGCCTAGTAGGTCTAGCGGACAGACCCCGATCCGGAACCCTGGGGGCAATAAGCCCAAAATCTTGTACAAATATGGGAGTCAAAGTGAAAAATTTAATAAATCATTTCAAATGCGGTCGGGCAGTCCGTGTGAGCTTGTGGACGTATCCAAACGGGGAGGTTTGAATATTTTCGTATTTAGATTTCTAGGGCGGACGGTTGAAGCAAGAATCCCCTTCAATTAATTGATGGGGAGTGTCAAGAACATGTCTATTAGTTACAAACAATGGGATTTTCTACTTGTTGCTGGGAATAAGCTAAAGGTTCAATTACAATCTCGTCACCTCTAATCACAACGAGATGTTGCTGACAAGAAAAAAACCAACCATCATCGCTTTTTTCATAATTAACATTACCGTGCTGTAGCTGCCACTCTCTAACCGCTTTTCCCCCAGAATACAGAGTAACTCTGTAATCATCCCCAAATATACGAGAAAATTTATGCGTCCAATTATTTTCTTTACTAGCCGTACAGCCGTTTAGTAAAATAACAATTAAACAACTAATAATTAGAAATAATTTAGTCAATTTAGGCATGTTTTGAGATGAAGATAATTATTAGTAAATAAAATTAATTACATTAATTCAAGGCTGTTTAATTAAAACAGGACTTACGCAAAAGTAACGTAATTACGTCCGGGCCGAGCGACAGCGTGAGGTACATTTGGGCGGACAGGGATGTCCACCCCACAAGAGTTTCAGTATATAGATTTGTACCTCACTTAATTGCAAAATGCTGTAATTGAAATTAAAAGGTAATAATCAGGGTTGTAGTGTTACGCACCACGCAAGTATTATGACACTTGCCGCCATTCCTAAAAATAAATGCATTCATATGGATTTATTCAATTTTATTGCAGCTTGCATTTTACATAATTAACATGATTGTCTACTAAATATTCTTACTAATAGCAACTGAAAATTCAGAATAATTTGTATTTACAAAAAAAATTAATAAAAAAAGATAAATAGAAATTCTATAATAGTAAAAAGTAATCAAAATATCTGCTTATTAGATTACAAGCTAAGTATAATATTTTCTATATATAGAAATCCTAATTGATTTTTGTTAGCGGAGCGTGCCCGGAGGGCATAACATAGTTACCGCGAAGCGTAACGCATCATATTATAGGGTTTCGGTGCGTTAGACTGAAGTCGTAACGCACCATTCGAGTTTTGTAAAAGTTGCACCCATTCCTAATATTCAAAAAAATACTTATCAAATTTCACTTCAGTAAACAGAAATTGCCATCTTTGTTTGAATTATTTGTAACTTGAAAAACTCATTCTTGTTTACCCTTGTTAATTACAGCCTCAACTTACAACCATCGATGATAATATGAGAATAATCGCTTAATAAACTTTTCTTAACTTTAAACTTTAATTTTATCGCAGTTACAGTTCGCAAAATTGCATCGAGCGGTGATTTAATCAAATCAAACAGTTTTGTAGATGAAATTTAATCCCCTAAGAGAAATCTGCGCCAAGTACAAAAACAACGGTAAAAGAAAACATCGAAAAAATATTTGGAAAAGCGAAATAAATGACATTGTCAGAGGTGGATGTGGAGGCTTTCTATTCGGCATTCCCCTGCTTTACACGATGGAAATATGGTGGATAGGCTCATCTGCAACACCAGGGATGATGATGATGGCACTTTTGCTAACGTTTATCGTTGTTTATCTGCTGATGCGTACAGAAGGTTTCCGCAAACCTAAACGTTTCAGTCGTCGTTATCAGGTAATTACAGAAACAGTAGAAGCAATGGGAATCGGCTTGGTTTGTTCGGCTTTTATGCTGTTGCTCTTACAGGAATTATCTCCGGGGGTTTCTTTAAAAGAAGCATTAGGTAAAATCATTTTTGAAAGCGTACCTTTTAGTTTGGGAGTTGCATTAGCCAACCAAATATTAGGTGAAAACGGAAACAATCCACCAGATAATAGAACCAGTAGGCAAGACGATTTAGTTGATAATAATGCAACCTTCAGCGATTTAAGCGCGACTTTAATTGGTGCAACAGTTATTGGTTTTAACATCGCACCCACCGATGAAATTGCAACCCTCGCAGCAGCTGTATCCCAACCTTGGCTTTTAGCTATTATTGCCATTTCTTTATTAATTTCCTACGCTATTGTTTTTCAAGCCGGTTTCTCGGCTCAAGAAAAACGCAAACAACATAAAGGTATATTTCAAAAACCATTTAGCGAAACCATGATTTGCTACTTAGTATCGTTAATTTCAGCCGCTATAATGCTGTGGTTTTTTCAAAAGTTAGCTTGGAACGATCCTTGGACAATTTGGTTAAAACACAGCATTATATTAGGATTGCCGACAACCATTGGTGGTGCTGCTGGAAGGTTGGCAATATGAATCAACCACAAGAAGAGAAACAACAGCAAAAACGTACAATTGCTGAATGGGCAACATTCTGCGTCGCATCTTCCATACTTATCGGAGTTATAGGTTTAGTCTGCTTCACCTGGATAAAACAGCCAGCACAAAAACCACCAGCCCTTGTTGTCAAAAACAATAAACCCCTGCGAAAAGTCAACGAACAATATTACGTACATTTCGAGATAGTTAACCAAGGAGAAGAAACAGCAGCTTCGGTACAGGTAATAGCAGAATTACGTTTCAACGGCAAAGTAGAAGAAACAGGAGAGCAGCAAATAGAATTTTTATCAAGGGGCGAGAAAGAGACAGGAGCATTTATATTTACAAAAAACCCCAATCAAGGAGAATTGCTTTTAAGAGTGGCAAGTTATAAATCACCATGATTTGTAACTAGTCATTGCGAGCGACAGCGAAGCAATCGCAACACTTCAAACTATTTCCAATTGCGTGCCCAGATAAGGTTTCAATCCCTGATAGGGATTTAAGTTGATTTCAACTGGGTTTTTCTATTACTTTATCTTCGGTTTCTTTTGTTTCAATCCCTGATAGGGATTTAAGTTGATTTCAACCATCGCGACAATATTTCAATGTGAGAAAAATTAGTGTTTCAATCCCTGATAGGGATTTAAGTTGATTTCAACAAACAATACACACCGCCTGTAGGAAAAGTTGAAAGGTTTCAATCCCTGATAGGGATTTAAGTTGATTTCAACAATCTGGCTCGGCTTGGGCGATCGCATTTAATATGTTTCAATCCCTGATAGGGATTTAAGTTGATTTCAACTAAAGAGCCGCAATTTTCTGAATTATTGTATCCGTTTCAATCCCTGATAGGGATTTAAGTTGATTTCAACTCTAATTAGAAGATGATTTCTATAATGTTTATAGGTTTCAATCCCTGATAGGGATTTAAGTTGATTTCAACAATAAATGCGAAAAGTCGGCATATTCCGACTTTTTGGTTTCAATCCCTGATAGGGATTTAAGTTGATTTCAACTGATACTGGCATTAGTTTTAAGCTATGTTTTTGAGTTTCAATCCCTGATAGGGATTTAAGTTGATTTCAACAGGGGGTTCCCGTGGGGTAGGGGTTGTGTAGATTGTTTCAATCCCTGATAGGGATTTAAGTTGATTTCAACAATACAATCTTTGCGGTAAAAATTTAATTTGTCGTTTCAATCCCTGATAGGGATTTAAGTTGATTTCAACATTGGCTTTGAGGATATTTAGCGAACTTCTACTTTGTTTCAATCCCTGATAGGGATTTAAGTTGATTTCAACGATGTTGTTTTTTCCTCTAAGAATTTCTCATTATCTGTTTCAATCCCTGATAGGGATT
>JAHCMI010000124.1 GCA_019192545.1 Rivularia sp. MS3
CCACTCTCCCACTCTCCCACTCTCCCACTCCCCCACTCCCCCACTCCCCCACTCCCCCACTCCTGGAGTCTGGTAACGAGGTAATAAGCACTATCATTTTTTTCTTGATATGCCTTCGTTAAAATTACAGTAATTTTTTTAAGACTTATTATTGTTTATTAAGAAAAATGTACCTAAAATGAGAATAGGTAACAAAATATTGGGTTCCGATGCCAGACACTTTAACAAAACTGACTTACCAAACATTTCAACAGGGTAAAAGTATTTTTGGTTTAGCTCATAAAACTCTTAGTACAGAGCTAATGAAGATTTTATCTCCGGTAGATAAAAAAGTAACGCCGATACCTACGGAGTTATTGCTCAAACTTCAACAGCGTCTAAATAATTTATTAGAAGCAGACTGGGAAGATGCGGAGCGGGGTGTATACCCAAAGAGCCTGCTGTTTGATAATCCTTGGGAGGACTTTTTTGTTTACTATCCACAAGTATGGATGGATTTACCCCTAATTTGGGAGAGAGTCAAATCTGATAAATATAAAGAATTTTCTCCAAATATAGATACCACAGATTACCCTCAGTACTACGTGCGGAATTTCCATCATCAAACTGATGGTTATTTAAGTGAATTATCTGCTAACTTGTACGATTTACAAGTAGAAATTCTCTTTAACGGTGCTGCTGATGCGATGCGACGGAGAATTTTGGCTCCGTTAAAAGAAGGTTTGAAAGTATTTGCCGATGTATCTCCACGGCAACAACGTATTTTAGATATAGCTTGCGGTACCGGGCGCACTTTAAAAATGATCCGAGCAGCTTTACCTGAAGCATCACTATTTGGTACCGACTTGTCACCAACTTACTTGCGGAAAGCAAATCAACTACTCTGGGAAAATCCGGGAGAATTACCGCAATTATTACAAGCAAATGCGGAAGAGTTACCTTATTTAGATGACTATTTCCATGCTACAACTTGTGTTTTCCTTTTCCACGAGTTGCCAGCAACAATACGTCAGCGAGTAATTAATGAAGCCTTCCGAGTTACAAAACCGGGTGGAACTTTTATTATTTGCGATTCAGTTCAAATGAGCGATTCACCGGAAGTAGAACCCGCAATGCAAAACTTCCACGAAACTTTCCACGAACCTTTCTACATGAATTATGTAAATGATAATTTAGTAGAACGTTTAGAGACGGCTGGTTTTGAGAACATTGAAGTGCAGGTTCATCATATGAGTAAATATTTGATTGCTCGTAAACCATCGGCATAAATTTTTGTTCGGAGTATCCCAATTTGATCGAAAGTCTGCCTTCGCGGTGGGCTTTACTTATGCTCGAAAATATATAGCAATCCTATATAATTTGTGAAAAAGATAGGTACCATAAACCCGGTTTTTCCAAAAAACCGGGTTTATCAAGTCTCATAAATTATTTAGGAATGCTATAAGCTTGGGCGTATATCAACGTCCTAATCTAATAAAGCAAATACTAGAGACGAGTTTTCGCCTCTAGCCATAAGTGAAAAATACGATGCATAATATTTAGGTGAGTGAATCACCTATTGGTAAAAATCGTTGTTGCTAAGCACATATAGCTTCGTAATTTTGATTATCCGCTCCAGAGGAGCGTAAATAATCGTTACTTACTACTGACACTTATATATGGAATTTTAATCTTGAGTAGTATCTACAAAAGATATCGATTTGTAAACTTAAGATTTTCCGAAACTTCTATGTAGCAGAGAAATTTCAACTCCCGACAGCGGATATTATCTGCTTTAAAATTGAAAAAGCAGTCGTAGAAAATATCGAAAAAGTCAATTTTTATTTGTTACTTCTCCCTCTTCGCAAGCATATTGTAATTAGATATCCCACCAAAGAAAAGAGCGGGAATCTGCTGTACGAATATGAAAAAATGGAGAATTAAACAATAACTGGCAGACGACGTGCGGGAGGAAATTTTCTCTTTGAGAAGCGATTGCGATGCTGTCGAAGTAGGCAGTCAATAAAGTAACCGTTGATATACATAGGTTTGACTGACTATTAATAAAGTGTAGAAAATAAATGGTAACGAAAAATTATCTAACAATGTCGTGTAGCTAAATACTATATCTGCGTGAGGCTACGAAAGGCAAGAATAGTTTCTCTAAACCCTACGAACTATACGAGAAATATATTTGAAATAACACGACTACATGATTCTATGCGTAACACTTTCTGTAGCGATGCAGCAGGATTAAGCGTGATTGGAATATCCGATAAATTCTCTGCGTCCACTACCTCGATGAGGTGTTCTAGGCTTGCGTGGGTTGGATCTACTCAATAGTAATTCTTGCTCTACGGAAGTAGAAAACATTTCTGTTTCTAAAGAGTTTCCAATCCCTTGAAAGTTAACAGCTAAGGAGCCGAATACGATACTTGTAACTAAAAGTGAAATGGCTTTACGCATAGTAGATGTCTATTTTTGAACTATCCACTTCACTGATACTTAGTTTTAAATACTGCATCCGGAAATTTTCCTAAATAGTGTTATTTTTTACTATAAATATTTAAAAGTATTTTTGTTGTAATATGTTCTACTAATAACCAGTTACCTGCATGATTGATACTACCCTCTATAGTTATGTAAGACTTATCTGGCAAGAAATACAATGCTTCGTCTATTGCATAATTTACAGCTATAAGCTGATAAGCGCATGTTTTATATACAGATGAGGAGAGAAATATAAATCTGTAATTTTGCTGATACAAACGGTGAAATATACCGTCAATGGAGTAAATATTGCGTAATTTACTTCTAGGGTTTGTACCGTATGAGTACTTAATTGACGGTGTGTTATCACAAGTTAGGTTAGCAGAGTAATTATGCAAATTGTCTAAATAATACAGTTGCTTGTTCAACCAATCGGGATGACTTGGTAATGAATTGAACAAAGGGACAATTGGCGATCGCGCATCATTCAATAAAGCTAGTTGTAATGCCCTTACAGGTAAATTTCTAGGTTGAGTGTTTAGCTCAATACAAATTGCGGCAGCCATTCCCGCAGCTTGAGCGATATTCATGACTACGGGTTGCAATCTGGTAGCGCCGTTGGCAATATGAGATACGGAAATATTTTTTTCGCAAACTAATAAACCGTCTGTGTTGGCTGGAACCAAGCAGCTATAAGGAATGGTGAAAGGTGTTCCCGTAATGCGCCCTCCCCAACGGATTGATTTTGGTTGTAACTCGAATTTGACTCCCGGATAATGATGGTCGTTGGGATAGTTGCCAATTGCTATACTATCTGGATGTAAAGGCGCTGCATTTTTGTGGGCAACTGGCAATATATCTTGTTCCTTCACCGTGGTTAGCCCTACCAAACGACGGCTTTCTCGGTAGTAAGGATGAAAGGCGAAAGCACCTGAAGAATTTTTGATTTGAGGAAATACGTTTTCAGCCAAGCCGTAGCGACGGCCGAGACTAGATTGAATAAAATGAGCGAAATTTTGGCTATAATTACGACATTCATGAAGAAACTCACTTTTTGCTTGCTCTGATTCAACCAGTCGTGTTAAGCCTTCGCCGTAGTCATTGCCACAGTTGGGCCAATTTATCATAAAAAGACTATTTCCTAAATTTCCGTAATTCAAGAATTTTTCTGCACCGTAATCATCCCAAGCACCTTTAAATAAGGATGAATCGTAATTTGATGCCGGTGTAATTTCTGGAGCTAGATTTTTGCCATAATCTCGCATTATGACTACCCAAGTAGGGGCTTGTACCGGGTATTTTGCGGTGAGAGAATTGTGTGTAACTGGTGCGCTGGGTTCGTTGAATTCAGATTGTAATTCCCAACCCCAGCGAAAAGGTATATTGCCTAAAGCCAGCAAATCCCCTAATTCGGTACCGTCAAGGGTAATTTTGGCTTTAACGGTAAAATCTGCAAATCTAACCCCAGTAATGCAATTATCTTTGGATAATACTTCTAAAGGCAGTTGTCCCCGAAACCATTGCAGATTTGTTAATTGAGCTACCCAATCAGCAAAAATTTGTGCGCCGATTTGGGGATGATAGCTAAACAGACTTGCCCAACAGTTATCCAAGCCTCCCGGTTGTCGCTGTTGTAATTCTTTTAAATAATCACCCCATATTCCAGTTTGAAAAGCTTCTAATTCGTTACCGTCGGGAGCGCAAACCCCAGCAGAAGTTAACATTCCTCCCAGCCAAGGAAATTCACTTACCAAAATAGTTTTTGCTCCCCGTCGCGCTGCTTGAATTGCCGCAGTAGTGCCTCCAGTGCCACCACCGACTACTAAGACATCGGTAGTGTATATTTGATGAGTCATTGTTAGATTTATTTGTGCTGACTTATATGATGGCTCGGTAAAACATTTACCATACCTGTAGAGCTTAGTTATAGGTAATGGGTAATTAATTTGTCGGCATTGCTGACTCAAAAAATGAAGAAAGTGATTTCACTTAATTCAGTAAGCCAAATTATCTATCGCAATCTTGTATAACTGGTGAAAAGACAGGTTTCAAAAACCCGCTTTTTCCAAAAAACCGGGTTTATCAAGCCTCATAAATGATTTAAAAATGCGACATTATTGCGGATTGATATTGTCACACAAATGTTTATCATTTTCGGGGACATTAGGATTGTTTTGTAAATAGCTGCGTGCCCATTCACAACCTTGACTAATTAATCGATCTAAATTGACGTTTTCTGCTGAGGCAATTTTATCTTGAGTGGGAACCTTCCATAAAATTATTGTTTTGTCAACACTACCAGAAGCTAAAACTGTACCATCGGAATTAAAGTTAACGCTTAAAACATCACTTTGATGTTCGGCATAGGTTTTAATTTCTTTACCTGTTTTGATATCCCAAAGCTTAATTGTTTTATCGGCGCTGCCAGAAGCTACGATATTACTATTTGGACTAAAGCTAACGGCTTCGACTTTTCTTGTATGCCCTGTAAGAGTATGAATAACTTCACCGGTTTCGAGATACCAGATTTTGACAGTTTTGTCATAGCTACCGGAAACCAAAAATTTATTATTACTACTAAAGCTAATGCTGCTAACCTTATTTTTATGTCCCTCTAAAGTCATTTTTTGTTGACCTGTTTTAGCATCCCATAACTTGATAGTATTGTCGAAACTCGCAGCAGCTAAAAGATTACCATCAGAACTAAAACGTACAGCACTAAATTCGCTACGTCCTTTTAAAGGAGGATAAATTAACTTACCGGTTTTAATATCCCAAACTTTAACAGTTTCGTCATTGCTAGCAGAAGCCAATTTACTACTATCTTTGATATTAAAACTTAAGCTGTTTACCCAATTATTATGTCCGCCTAAAACCGGATTAATTTCTTCCAGTGTTTGAGTGTTCCATAATTTGATACTGCCATCAGCACTACTAGAAGCTAAAATCTCACCGTCAGAACTAAAAGTAATATCATTTATTCTTTTAGATTTAGTAGAAATAGTACGTTTTTTACCGCTAGCAATATCCCAAATTTTGATGCTCCCATTTATACTAGCAGAAGCTAATTGCTGGTCATTCTGAGGATTAAAAATAACACTATTAACCCAATTACGATGTCCCCTGAAAGTAGTAATACTTTGGATTTTGTCAATATCCCAAAGTCTAATCGTATCATCTGCACTGCCAGATGCTAGTAGGTTTTTACCTTGTTTGGGGTTAAAAATAACGTTGTAAACCCAATCCTTATGCCCGGTAATTGTAGTAATTTCTTTACCGGTAGTGACATCCCATAACTTTATAGTATTGTCAAAACTACCAGAAGCCAAAGTCTTTGAATCAAGATTAAAGACAACGCTATTAACACTATTATTATGTTTGCTGCGAGCGTTAAATTCTTGATTCGTTGCTAAATTCCAGATATGAACCGTACCATCGATACTACCGGAAGCTAATTTCTGACCATCGGGGCTAAAACTAACGCTATGAACATCATAATTTCTATTACTAAGTATTTTGCTTTCATCAGTTTCTAGATTCCATAATCGAACTGTTCCATCAGCACTACCGCTAACTAATTGCGTTTTGTCTTGAGGATTAAAATCGATGCTGTAAACTTTGCTTTTATGTCCGATTAAAGTAGAAATTTGTTTGCCGGTTTCAACATTCCACAATTTAATTGTTCGATCTAAACTACTAGAGGCTAATGTTTTACCATCATTACTAAAACTCAAACTATAAACTTTTCCTTGATGTCCAGTTAATTCCTGATATTCACCATTTTCAATATTCCATAATCTGATAGTGCCATCAGCGCTACTAGAAGCTAATTGCTGACTATTTTGCGGATTAAAAACCACATTATAAACTTTACGCTTGTGTTTTTTAAGGCGGGGAAGAATTTCTTTACCAGTTTCAATATTCCATAATTTAATTGTTCGATCGAGACTGGCAGAAGCTAATATTTTGCCATCAGGGCTAAAACCTAAATTATAAATCGAACCCGTGTGCCCTTGTAAACGATTGCGCTCTTTAACTCCTTCTACTGCTTGTCTTAATACAGTTTTGATATTTTGAGGAAGAGGTAATTCTTGTTTTTTCAAGGGTACTATAGCTCGCAATCCTTCTATGAGCGCATCAAACTGCTGTCTTTCACTAAAAAGTGATTTTGAATAACTAGTCAAAGCCACACTTTGGTTCGATAAGAATGTTTTATTTTGTTCTGTTCTAGCTCTTTGCGACGAGAAATTATCGAATGCAATAATACTAAAAATAACAATAGGTAGTAAGATGATTAAAAAAATTACCGTTAATCGATTGCGCCTTTTTTCTTTATTTAACTTATTTTCTTTTCTATTAAGCTCGTCGCGGTAATCAATACTAGCTTCCAGAAAATTCTGTGCTAATTGATTTAAAGTTAAAATATGTCCGTAATTTTCAATTGATTTTTCAGCTTCTTTTAATTCTTCTCCCGTATAAAGGTAGCTAGTATCTCTTTCCTTAGCTTCCCATTTTTCTGCTTTGTCCTGAATATCTTCTCTAAATTTGCTGTAGACGCGATACTCACCCAGCCAAACACGCAACTTTGACCAGTGACGAATTAATGCATCGTGAACTAAGTTAACAAATTCGACTTCATCGCCATCATCTATTTTGACTTTGTAGCTAGTGATTAATTTATAATCTATTAATTTTTGTTTTACACCCTTAATTTCTAGTTGATGGTAACGTGACTTATTAGTTAGCTCGCTAGCTTTGATTTTTTTACGAGTATCTCCAGTTCCGTCTCCCAAAAAAGTTAGTTTTAGAAAAATATATCTAGCGATTGATTTTTCCGTTTTACTCAAACTACCGTAAACATTATTAGCATGTTCTTCGATAACTCGATTTAAGGATTTTTTAGTTTTATCTTTAATTATTTTTTCACTTCCGGCTTTCCAATATTTCGTATTTTCTTCCCAATTTTTTTCTAAAGTATATTGTAGTAAAGGTAAACTTCCAGGTTCGTTTTTACCCTCATAAACCAACTTTTTTGTAAAATCGTCATCAACATCTACACCCAATTCGCTTGCCGGTCCCTCGATAGCTTCTTTTAATTCTTCAGCATTCATTGGGGTTACAGCTACAAGATGTTGCTGAATTTTTCTGGCAAGTCCGTAATACTCCTGCTCGGCACATTTACCAAAAAAATCCGCTCTTAAAGATAAAACCAAACAAAGCTTATTATTTTTAACTTTCCCCGAAGCATTCAGTATGCATTCAAAAAACTTTTCTCTCTCTTTATTGCTATTGCATAGTATAAAAACTTCTTCAAACTGATCCATAACTAACACTACTCGCTGTGTATCAATGTTGCGAATCAGCTTTACTAAACCATCTGAGCCTTCATCAAGATACTCTTTGACTTCTGCTATTTTCTTGATAATTTCAGAATCATCGTCTTGAGAATTAACTAATATTTCTTCTGCTAATTTTTCTGCTAAACTTTCAAGGGGATTTATTCCGGGCAGAAAAACAACTATTTTCCAATTTTCACTACCCGATATTTGCTCGCCTTGTTGGAGTTTATAAATTAATCCTGCTCTAAGAACGCTTGATTTTCCGCTTCCAGATACTCCTAAAACTGCCAAAAAGTTGTTATTACGTACTTTTTCAAGCAGTTCGTCAGTTAACTTTTGTCTGCCATAAAAATACTCGCCATCTTCACTTTCAAAAATAGCTAAACCTTTATAAGGATTATGGCGCTGATTTACACAAGAAGCTGGCATTAAATGTGTTTTATCGCGATTAATAGCAGGCTTACCTAAAATATTAATGCGCTTACCAAAAGAAATACGTTTATAATATCCATTTTTTTTGAATGTTTTTTCATATCTTTGCTTCAACTCCCTAATTAATGTTTTATTATCTACGCAATTTTTTTCCGGAGAGTCATCTGATTTTAATATATTTAGTATGGCATTTGTCAGCGGGCTACAAACTCCTCTATTTTGATTTTTATAGCTTAAAAAATATTGAATGTTTTTATTAAAGAAAATTATAAAAAATCTATCTATACCATTTTGATATCCCGGTATGAGATTATCAATATATAATTCATGTTCTTCGTGATAGCAGCAATCTAGAATAACCACTTGCTGTTCTACCGAACTTTCTTGTAATAAATGTTTAATCCATCTTAAAGAAACTCCTAATTCATAATCGTTATTCGGGTCAGAATCGCTTGTTGCCAAAAATGCTTCTTTAATTCCTTCATCTTTTACTAATATGTATCCCGAGAAATACAGCAATGCTGTTTCTGAATGTTGCCCTTTTGGCTTAAACAGTTGAACAATCTGCTCTTTGAGATTTTTTCTAGTTATTTCATTAAAAACATCTACTTCAAAATCTCCTTTTTTTTCTAGCTTATTAGCCATATACTTGGCATTGTCAGCAGGAACCTGTAAATTTTTAAATTCTTTGCATTCATATTTATTAATTCCAATAACTAAAGCTTGAGGTTTTTGGTTTGCAGTATTGTTTTTACTTTTCATGTTGCGGATTCATTTGTTGAAATTTTTATTGATAAAAAATAGAGCTATTAGTTGTTGATATAATTAAAAATTAATATCTCAGAGCATTTTGTAATTGTTCTTCAGTTAAGTTTTTGGCACCTTCGAGATTGACATTACGAAGATTAGTACCCCTTAACTCTGCATTATTAAAATTGGCACCGCTTACATCGGCATCGCTTAAATCGGCACCGTTCAAATTGGCACCATCGAGTATTGCAGCTTTACATTTAGTGCTTTTTAAATTAGCTCCGTCAAGATTGGCATCGCGTAGATTTGCATCAGTTAAATTTGCATCATATAAATCGGCACCACTTAAGTCGGCATTGCTCAAATCCGCACCGCTTAAATCCGCTCCATCGAGTTTTGCACCTCTAAGATTTATGCCAATGAGATTAAAATTATTAAGCTGTGCGTCATTTAAATTTGCGCCGCTAAGATTAGCATTACTGAAGTCAACATCATCTAAATTGGCACCGAATAAATTAGCTTCGCGGAGGTCTGCACCGATAAATTTTGTACTTTCTAAGTTGGCACCAATTAATTTTGCCCCTCGAAGATTTATACCATTGAGAATAAAATAACTAAAGTCTATTCCACTCAGATTTGCACCATTGAAGTTGGTATTAGAAGGAAAAGTTTTACGAAGTTTTGCACCACTAAGGTCAGCATCGCTAAGATTAGTACCCCTGAGATTAGCACCAGTGAGATCGGCATCGCTAAAGTCCGCACCACTAAGATTGGCTTTTCTTAGATCCGCACCTTCTAATTTCGCGTTTAATAATTGAGCTTTTATCAGTTGAACGCTAAACAGCTTAGCACCACTGAGATCGGCATTATCTAAATTGGCATTATCTAAATTGGCATAGTTAAGATTAGCATTGTTCAATTTTCCTTCAGTCAGGTTTACATCACGAAGAATTGATTTACGGAGTGTCGTATTTTTCAGATTCGCTCTAGCTAAATCTGCTCCTGAAAGTTTAATATTTGTTAGGTCGGCATTCTCTACTGTTAAACCGGCCAAACTAACACCATCGTTATTTAAATCTTCTAATGCTTGAATGCGTCCGCCGCTCCCTCCTTGAGTTCCTGCGGAGTTAATTACCTGCCAAGCTTCATAATGAGAGCGCTTTTGCCTGTCGGTGCTAGTAGCAACATATATAATAAAACCGCCAAGAATACTTAAAGATTCAAGCTTATCGTAAAAATTATCATCTATATCTTTTTTAAAATTTTCCCCTAATGTGGTACCAAAAATAATTAGGTTAAGACCTTGTACTAAAAAATATACTAATACTGTAATTACTAAAAACCAAAAAGTAGAAACTAATAAATGTCTAAATTTTATATGCAGCTTAAACCAAAATTGACGAAAAATAAGACAAGTTTTGTATTTTAACTTTAATAATCTTAATAAGAAACGGTAAAACTTTGTATAAAATATTCTTGAATTAAGTAACCTTCTAATTTTAGTTTTCACATTCAATCTTAATATCCTCATTTGACTAGATGAGCAACTTTAATTTTGAATATACTGCAATTATATGTCGATTATAAGTATGATAATTAACATTGCAGTTACATGTTTTTGAAAATTAAATAGTTAAGGTATTTTTGACTACTAAATAAGCAGAATAGTGATTTTTAAAATTCAATTTTTTTTAATCAACGACCCAAATATTACCCAAACAATGTTAAATCTAATATCGATGAGCAAAAAGAAAACCACGTGAAAGCACAGATATTTAGAGGCGTTAATAATTTATCTTACGAAGAAATTCCGGTACCATCATTGGAATCTGATGAGGTTTTGGTGCAGGTGCAAGTAGTAGGGTTGTGTCAATCAGATATTAAAAAGATTCGCTACCCACTTTACGAGCCTCCGCGTATTTTTGGTCATGAAACTGCCGGAATTATTACTGCGGTAGGAGATAAAGTAGAAAAATGGCAGGTAGGACAAAGAGTTGCGGTAATGCATCATATTCCATGTATGCGTTGCTCTTACTGCATGAATGATAATTTCTCGATGTGCGATACCTATAAAAATATTGTTACCACGGCAGGTTTTGCACCTAGTGGTGGCGGTTTTGCGGAATACGTCAAGGTACCGGGGCATATTGTCAACAACGGCGGTTTGATTTTAATTCCCGACGATATTAGTTTTGAAGAAGCAAGTTTTGTCGAGCCAACCAATTGCTGTTTAAAAGCAGTCAAAAAAGCCGAAATTGCTCCGGGAAAAACTGTTTTGATTACTGGTGCCGGGCCAATTGGGTTAATGTTTATTATGTTAGTCAAATACTTTGGTGGTAAAGCTATATCCACCGATTTATTACCCTCGCGGATTCAGAAAGCTCTAGATGTCGGAGCCGAGGCCGCTTTTGACGCTCGCGACAGTAATTTAAGCAGTAAAATTCAAGAACTAACCAACGGTTTGGGTGTTGACGTAACTTTACTTGCAGTTCCCAGCGACAAAGCTTTTTTTCAAGCTCTTGATTGTACCCGTAAAGGCGGTAAAATCTTATTTTTCGCCGAGTTTCCTGATGAATTAGAAATTCCCATTAATCCAAATATTTTGTATCGTCGAGAAATTGACTTGATGGGTAGTTACAGTTCATCTTATAGGCTGCAAAGTTTAGCTGCTGATATAGTTTTTAACCGTCGCATTGACGTAAAAGCTTTGATTAGCAACAGCTATTCGTTAGAGAATTTATCCGCCGCAGTACAAGAAGCTGTAACTCCTTCTGAAGATACTTACAAAATACTTATTTATCCTTAATTTTAAAAATAGGCATGTCCTATCCCCAATTCCCAATTCTTAATTCTTTATGACAATTGCTATTTTTATCGTTATCTTATTAGCTTTTTATCTAGCTTGGAATTTAGGAGCGAATGACGTTGCGAATGCAATGGGAACTTCGGTAGGTTCTAAAGCTGTAACTTTAAGACAGGCTTTGATAATTGCTGGCATACTTGAGTTTACTGGTGCCGTATTATTTGGACATGAAGTATCTCAAACTTTAGCAACGGAGGTTAGCAATCCGAGTTTGTTTGCTGATGTTCCTCAAGTTTTTGCGGTGGGAATGTTTTCAGTGTTGTTAGCTAGTGCTTTATGGCTGCAAATAGCCACATCAAAGGGTTTACCAGTTTCTTCTTCCCATGCAGTTGTTGGCGCGATCGCTGGTTTTAGTATGGTAGCTGCTGGGTTCGGTGCAGTTGAATGGTCATCGATTGGTAAGATTACTTTGGGCTGGGTAATTACACCAGTTATTAGCGGCTGTATTGCGGCTTTGTTTTACAGTCAAGTTAAACGCTGGATTTTAGATCGAACTGACTCATTGCGACAGTTAAATGAGTGGATTCCCTGGTTGAGTGCTTTGCTATTGGGAGTATTCGGGGTTATTGTTTTACCAAAAGCTACTCAACCATTGGCTATTTATTTAATCGAGCAGGTTGGCTTAAAAATACCTTCTCACGATGTTCCGCTTTTTATCGGCACCACCGCAGCAGTAGGGCTTACGGTTTATAGTTGGCGAGAGGCAGGGAAAGGGGGAGAGGGGAAAGAGGGGGTAGAAACTAATCCCCAATTACCAATTACCAATTACCAATTACCGATCCAAAATCCCGTTGAGCGTACATTTGCTAAATTCCAATTGCTGAGTGCATGTTTTGTTGCTTTTGCTCATGGCTCTAACGATGTGGGAAATGCTATTGCTCCTTTAGCTGCGATCGCTTACATAAATCGCACGGGTAAAGTTCCGATTTACGATTTAGATATTCCTATATGGATTTTAGTGATTGGTGGTACTGGGATTGTTTTTGGCTTGGCTGTTTGGGGTAAAAAAGTAATTGCGACTATCGGTGAGAGTATCATTGCTTTGCAACCTAGCAGCGGGTTTTGTGCGGAATTAGCAACGGCGACTACAGTGATTCTGGCTTCTCGTTTGGGTTTACCGGTTTCTACTTCCCATGCACTTGTTGGTGGTGTGGTTGGTATTGGCTTAATCAAAGATTTTAAGTCGGTACAGTTCAAAACGTTGCAGGGAATCGCCGCCGCTTGGATTGTGACGCTTCCTGTAAGTGCTGTTTTAAGTGCAATTATTTTTAGTTTAGTTCGGCTAGTTTTGGGATAAGAATTGCTGGAAGCAGGGGGGCAGAGGGAGCAGAGGGAGCAGGAGAGGGGGAGAAACGAATTTTGAGAAAAAATAAACACATCAAAACTTATGAAATGAACTACTAGTAGTCGTTTTCATTAAAATTGACGGGTAAGGGCAGGGAGGGGGAGAGGGGGAGAGTGGGGGAGTGGGGGAAGAAAATGTTTTTTATATTTACGATATGCCCATCAAAACTAACGGGACAGACCACTAGCACCACATAAGTTATGAGGGGTAAAACAATGAAAGAAGGTAGGTTGGGTGAAACGGAGTGTAACCCAACGTT
>JAHCMI010000125.1 GCA_019192545.1 Rivularia sp. MS3
CACCAGGTAAGGTATCTCCGACACCAGGTAAGGTATCTCCGACACCAGGTAAGGTGTCTCCGCCACCAGGTAATGTATCTCCGACACCAGGTAAGGTATCTCCGACACCAGGTAATGTATCTCCGACACCAGGTAATGTATCTCCGCCACCGGGGAGTGTGTCGCTTACAACAATATTTTCTGCACCTGGGGTTGGAGTTGCAGCTTGATATGTGTTGGTATTACGCGCACCTCCAGAGCCGTTGGAAATACGTTGTAAAGATTGAGAAGCTGAGGCTCCATTATCATTTTCGTCTACTTGCGATTGTCCATCATTAAGTAAAACTCCCAATTCATTTTGGTTGTTGTCGCTGGTTTCGTAAACAATCGCATCAACTAAATTATCTGTTGTAAGTAATGTGTTATCGGGGAATTCCGATGCGTCACCTTTATATAGAGCTACTGCATCCGCACCATTCTGCAAACTATTGGTTTGGAAACCAGTGAAGTCTACATTTGGAACGTTAGCGCTACCGATAACAAAGTAACCGTTATCACTAGTGCTAAATCCATCTAAATCATACGCACCATAAGACTGGCTATTACTACCGTTGTAAAGAACAACTACATAACCATCTAAAGAACTATTACCAACACCACCGTCGTACAATTCGATAAATTCAGCTTTATCTATACTGGGTGTGTCAACATCTATTTCATTGATAATTATATTGCTATTGGTATTAGAATCAATTGCAGCTTTATATTCAACCGCACCCATATCAACTACATTACCAACAATCCGCTCAAATCCCGCACCTCTTTGTTCAAAGGGAAGTGCTTCGGTTGTATTTCCGTCATTATCTAAATCTGCTTTATCCTCGGCAATCTGACTATTATTTCCTGTATCGATAGCGGGGCTTCCTGCTTTTAATGCGTGAGTTTTAGTTACTCCACCGTTATCATTTAAAACATCTAATAATGGATCGATAGGATTACTTGTTGTACCAACTTTATCGCCGTTATTACCATCAGTAAAACCGCTGGTATTTTCACCGTTACCAACAAGGTTGTTACCGCCGCTTGTATTTGTACCGACAACAGTTTTGTTGATACTAGTCTGCGTCAATGGATTAATTTGGTTAATTACAAAATTATGTCCAATGTCATCATTATTTGCATTGCCTGCAATAATACTGTTAGAAACATTTAATATCGCAAAGTTGGCAATACCGCTTCCTACGAGTAAACCACTATTACTTGTATCCTGGGCTTGATTATTTGTAATTGTGCTATTAGTAATTACGGCTTGGGCTGTACCTGTCAAATTATCATTACCGCTAATTACAGAATTTATGATAATATCAGGAGCAATTGTATTAACTAACCCTCCACCACTTTCAGAAGCAGTATTACCGCTGAGGGTACTATTTACTAAATTCAGATTTGTATCGTTACGAATTGCTCCACCATTTTTAGCTGTATTTCCACTGAAAGTACTATTAATAATAGTTGCAGATTCGCCAGTATTAATTAATCCACCACCACCACTTGTATCGCTATCTCCAACAGATTCGTTATCGGCGATCGTGCTATCAACAATAGTTATTGTTCCGTTGTTACGAATACCACCACCATCATCCTCAGTTTTATTGTTACTGACTACAGAATTTTCTATAGTTAAGATACCGTCATTGCGAATACCACCACCGTCGGCATTAGCTTGATTCTCTTTAACTACAACATTTCTGAGAGTTAAATTACCTTGGTTGTGGATACCACCACCATTATTGTTTATATCGTCTTTATTGTTATCGTTAATGTTATTTACAGCATCTTGATTAGAAAAACCATCTTGAATGGTGAAACCGTCGAGAATTGCAGTACCATTTTCATTGGTAAATTTAACTACGGTATAGCTGTTATCTTGTTTATTATTTTCGTTACCAATACTACCGCTGAGAATAGTTTCGTTATTCTTAATATCTCTGGCGTTTAAGCTATTTTCATTACCTGCAAAACCACCATAAATAGTCACTCCATTTGGCAATTCAAAGGATACATTCCTATCGGTTCCGTTAGTGGGTTTATAAGTACCAGCAGCTACCCAAATTGCCTCACCAGAGTTAGCATTAGCAATAGCTGATTGTAAATCTGTATATGCATTTTCCCAAGAGCTACCGTCATTATTTCCTGAAGCATTGAGATTAACGTAAATAGTCATTTTAAATTATTTTTTCTATGATTTTTAATAACATCTATTGTCTACCTGTTCTTTATAAATCATCTTCTGTATGAATACTGGAATATATATTAAATTTTGATTTTATGACTATAGCATTCAAGTGAACTTTCAACCTCATCCCGCTCTGCGAGCGCCTCTCTCCTTATTAAGTAAAGGGAAAGAAAGGTAGTTTCACTTATTCTGTTGAAGTAAAAACCTTTATAAAAAGCTCCCCTTTGATAAGAGAGGTTGGGAAGATTCAAGCGTTAGGAATATAACAGATTAGACTAATTGCGAATCCCCACCTTGAGTTGTACTTCCAGCAAAAATAAATTCTGCGTGTTAAACCCGAAGGGAAAAAACATCTCCGCGTCAATTTCTTTAGGTACCACAAGAATGTATTCCGACGACTGGAAAAATATTGTTACTTTTCAATGAATCAATAATGATGCTTTTAAATCTTTAAGTAATTCTTCCACTGCCGACTGCCTTTCTTGCTAAGCGTAGTCGCGTTTACCTTAATTAGTTTATAAGTAAGTCGGCACAAATAAAGTATCGCGATTTAACATGCAGGTAAATTATCCTCAAACTCTTATCGCTACTTCCTACTTCCTAGTCTTAACTACAATTTTCAACGCCAACCTACTTAGCTGAATTCATTGTCTCTCTCAAATTTTGTTATGTAGGTATCATTCTTAATTTTATTAAAAAACCCTTCAAGAGCGTAGAGAGAGCGGAGAAAGAAAGTAAAGAGAGTTAGTCGTAGTAAGGTGTGCTGTCGGCTTCTGAGCAAGCCAGGATTAATAATTATTTTTATTATTCAAATGGTGCTAAGAACGAATTTGACGTTTTTCGTTACAGTAATAATTACTAAGCGCGCCATCACACATCCTACAATTAAACAAGATTTGACGAACGTAAAAATATTACTTTTGATGATTAAAATTCAATCTGAAGGAACATTTTATTAAATCAATTAATTGCTATCATCTATTTTTTGCCTTTTATATGCATTTTTAGACCTTTGAGCTTTAACGTTTGCATAGCACTATAAATATTCCAGATTACAAACTGTCATAGAATACCAAGATTTTTGTCACCCAAAAGTATTAACTCTTATTGCTATAGAAAAAATTAAAAAAATAAACTTAAAAGTAAAAAATTAACCTTGTATAAAATTATCATAAGCGTATCATAAGTACCGAAATAATCTTGATCGACGAAATGTAGAGATACGGTTTGAATTACACCACGCTTTATTTAAAATAATCAGTTATGACACCGCCAAATACCCCGCAAGATTCAGCTTCAACTCCACAAAGTCAACCTAGAAGACGGGTTTGGCTGGTTAATATTGCGAAAATTGCTGGTGTTTCTCTTCTTGGGTTGGGGATTGCTGGTTATTTTGGCTTAGATTATTTTATTCGTCGCAAGTTACCGGGTTTATTAGATGAGCAATTAACTGAGTTTATTAATCGTCCTGTCAAGGTTGGTGAGGTAAAATATTGGTCGTTGACTGGGATAAGACTGGAAAACTCTTCGATTCCTGCTACCGCAAACGACCCAAATTATGTTAAAGCTAAAGCTGTAGATATCGGGTTTAATCCAATTCCGCTGTTGTTTACTCAAACCCTTCCTCTTAAGATAAATTTGATTGAGCCGGATGTTTATGTGGAGGAAGATAAGCAAGGGGAATGGGTAAGGCTTAATTTAGATACCAGCGATGAAGGGGAGCTTCCTTTTGATATTGATGCGAAAATCAATTTACGCAGAGCAAAAGTAGCTGTACTTCCTCAAGCTTTGAAAAATCCTTTTGCTGTTGAGGATATTAACGGGTATTTAAATTACAGTCAAAATAAATCTTGGCAATTACAGTACGGTATTAGTGCGCCGGTTGTGAAGGGGAAGGTGGATATTGATGGTGTTACTCAGTTAACTGATTATAAAAGTCAGATTAATGCCAGGATTGATAGTCTTTCTTTACCGGATTTAAGTAATTATGTCAAGGATAATCTGCCGGTAACGATTCCTAGCGGTTTGTTAAATGCTAATTTGAAAGTTGATTTACCGGGTTTATCAAAATTCGCTGAAACTCAAGTTAATGGTACTGCTAATTTACAAAAATTACAGGTAAAATCTCCACAGTTGAAAGTTCCTGTTAACGCGATCGCTAATGTAAAATTTGATGGGCAAAGAGTTACTTTTGGGGAAACTGCTGCTAATTACGGTAATTTAATTGCTGGTGTTTCTGGTGTTGCCGATTTAGATAAGGGTTTCGATTTAAAGGTTAATACGAATTCTTTTAATATTAGCAGTCTGTTAAAAACAACTAATTTAAAGTCTCCTGTAAATGTAGATGGCGATTTACAAGCTCAGTTTTTAGTTAAGGGAAAAGCAGACAACCCGATTTTACTGGGTAATGTTTTCAGCAAGCGAGGGATTATTGTTGATAAAACTGCTTTTAGTAAAGTAAATACTGTTTTCGGGGGAAGTTTACAGCAATTTATTTTAAAGGAATTTCGCGCTACTCCGGCAACTGGTGGTGATATCATCGCCAAGGGTGAGGTTGCTTTTCCGAAGTCTTTACCGGAAGTAAAGGATTTTAGTAAGTCGAAAATAGCTTTGGATTTTGATGCTGTAATTGCTAATCCAGGGGCAATTGCTGCGAGTTACGGCGTTACCGAGGATATGGTAAAGTTGGGAAGGTTGTTGGCAGAAGGTAAGGTTAATGGTACGCTAGCAAACCCCCGAGGTGCTTTATCCTGGAGGTTGCCAACAGCGGAAGCGGATATTGTGGGCAGGGTTTCTGGTAGTGGTAATGTTAGGTTGGCAGGAAATTTAATTACTTTAAATAATACAACTTTACGAACTGCGGAAGGTAAGGTAAATATTGATGGTAGAGCCAATTTAGCTACGAATAATTGGAATGCTGCTGTTAATGCCAATACTTTGGCTTTAAATCCGTTTTTGGCGAAAGTTGAAAATGTTGGGGAAAGGATAAAAGATAGTTCGATATTTTTACGACGTGCTGATATACGGTTAGCGGGAAGTTTAAATAATTTTAATCCTGGAAGTATTCGCGGTAATGCCGATGTTAATTTAAATGTTAATCGTGGTAATGTTGCCGTCAACGGTAATTTAAATCGCGGTATTTTAACGGCGAATGCTAATGTTAGGGGAATTAATGTAAATAAACTTGTGCCGGAGTTGCCTTTAGCGGTAACTGTGGCGAATACCAGGGCTAATGTTTCTGGTAGGTTGAATGATTTATTAGAATTTGAATCGATTGAAAAATTAGATAAGTTAGATAGTTTCCGCGCTTCAGTTAATGGAAATTTGATTTTACCGGAAGTTAAGGGTAGAGGTAGAGTTGATTTTAACGGTAGTGGGAATTTTGCTACGAATAATTGGAATTTGGTAGCGAATGCGAATTCTTTACCTATTAGTACTTTATTATCGGATGAGCAGAAACAGCAATTTCGGTTAAATCAATTAAATCAGCCGGTAACTTTAAGACGCGGCAATGTCAGATTGGCAGGAAATTTAGATATTATCAACGATTTTGATTTATCTAGGGTGAATGGTAATGCCGATTTGAATTTAGCTGTTAATAACGGAAGCGTGAGAGTTGACGGTAATTTGAATCGGGGAATATTACAAGCAAACGTCAACGCGAATCGTATTACCGCAAATCCGTTTTTACCGGAATTACCTTTACCTGTAACGGTAGCTAATACCAGAGTTAATCTTTCTGGTAGAGTAAATCAACTGCTGGAATTAGAAACTTTTGATTTAAATAAATTAAATAAATTAGATAGTTTTCGAGCTACAGCTAACGGTAGATTAATTGTACCTGGCAGTAGAGGAGATATTAATTTCAATGCGAATGGTAATTTAGCGACAAATAATTTACAAGCTGTTGTAAATGCAAATCGAATTTCGTTAAATCAACTTCTACCAGATTCACCTTTACCCGTGACGGTGAATAATAGTAGAGTCAACGTCACTGGTAAGATAAACCAACTCTTAGCAAACAACTTTGATAATCTCAACGCCGATGTTAATGCTAATTTAGCAGTTGCCAGAGGTAACGTTAGAGCGATCGCCAATCTTAAAAATGGTAGAATAGCTAGCAATATCAACGCCAATAACGTTAACACTCCTTTATTGTGTAGCAGTTTTGATATAAGCTGTCCCGATCTTTCTCAATTATCGGCTAAATTAAACTTGGCAGGAGTTGTTAAACCTTTACTTGAAGGGAATCCGATTTTAATTGAAGCCAACCAAGCTTATGTTAATACCCAGCAACAAGAATTAAACGCCAAAGGGCAAATTGTTATTGTACCCGGTGACGATGGTATATCTTCTTGGAATGTCGCTACAGATTTAAATGTTAATGCAAATTCCAACTTATCTAAAATTCCTTTAAAATCGATAGCGCGTCAGTTAGATGAAGCAGGTATACCAAAAATTAATGGTAGAGCCAATTTTTCCGGTAGACTTATCGGCAGAAACTTAATTTCAGCACCTTTTGCTCCCGGAAACGTCAGATTAGCAGGAAATTTAAACTTAAGAAATCTTGCTTTAGATAAAATTGCTTTTCAACCTTTATTACAAGGTCCCGTTGACATAAACTTAGGAAATAGCATCGAAATTGATTTACAAGGTAAAACAGATCGAATTGCCGCAAGTTTACAACCTTGTACCAGACAAGATTGCATTTCACCTTATCTTCCCAGCTTTTTCGACTTAAGACAAGGAGTAAATACTCAAAATCCGATTCTTCTTACAGGTAGAAGACAAGGTGATGTTTTAGATATCGATTTGAAAAACGCTTCCTTATCCTTATTAAATCTTGTTCCCGTCGTTGAAGAAACCATCGGCACTACCGTAGATGGTAAAGTTACCGGAAATCTTGACGTTAATCTTTTCAATTTAGCAACTGCCGGAAATATTCAGGTAGATAATCCTGCCATTGGTGCTGTCAAAGCCGAAGAATTCGTTGCCGCTTTTTCTTATGATGGAAAAATTGCTCGTGTTGATGCCGCAACTTTGCAAATTGGTAAAACCGAATATGCTTTGCAAGGCAATTATAATTTAGAATCTCAAGACATCAACGGTAGATTGGTAGCAGATAATGGAAGATTACAAGATATTTTCGCTGCTGTAAATGTATTTAATTTAGAAGATTTGCAGGGTGGAGTTGATAATATATTAAATCCCGAATACGGCAGTGCTGCTGATGTACCAACTCAACCTGTAGGAAAACCTCAAGCTCCTATACTTGAGCAATTAAAGTATTTTGCTGAAATTGTAAATCGCATTCAGCAACAAGCAGCTTTACAGCAAGATGAAAATACCATTCAATTCGATATTCAAGGAGAATACGATGCCGAAGTTGCCGTTGCCGGAAAACTGACAAATCCCCAAGTTAATTTTCAGCTATTAGGTGACGATTGGCAATGGCGACCTCAAGAAGAATATGTTACATACAATGCCCGTAAAGGTGTTGTCGTCAAACAAAATCAAGCTATAGATATTAGTAAAGTTGTTGCTAGTGGAAGCTATAACAACGGCATAATCAAATTAGATCCAGCAAAAGTTAATGTGGAAGAAGGCGAAATTGCTGTTGATGGCACTTTAGAATTAGATGGATTCAAATCATTAGGAACAGTAAAAATTGCAAATCTTCCCGTAACGTTAGCCGAAAGGTTTGTTGATTTACCAATTGATGTCGGTGGTAAATTCAATTTACAAGCAAACCTCGGTGGAAGTGCATTCAAACCAGATATTCCCCAAGGTGCATTTTCCTTAGTTGAAGGTACCATCAACGGAAAACCTTTAGGAGAATTAGCCGGGAATTTCAACTATCTTGATTCTACTGGTAGACTTGTTACTACTCCCGATTCCGTTGTCAAAGTTGATGCAACGGTTGCTTATCCCCTACAGCCAAATCGTCAAAACACCGTAGCAGTACAGGCGAAAATTGATAACCAAGCTTTTCAACTTCTAGATGCTTTCACGCAAAATCAACTGCAATGGGTAGATGGTAACGGAGAAATTGCGATCGCGATTAATGGTGATTTGAATATCCAAGCCAATACAATTCGTGGAATACTAGGGGATTTAGTTGCCGAAAGTACAATCAATATTAAAAATGCCACTATCAAAACCAAGCAGTTAGAAAGCAAAGTTAAATTAACTGCCGTCGGTAATGCTGTTTTAGATGACGAAATAATTCAAGTAAGGGGAATTTCAGGTAATTTAGCTGAAGCCCCATTTTTAATTGCTGGCAATTTACCTATATTTCAACCCCAAGGCAATCAACCCTTAAATGTAATTTTGGGTTCTAGGAATGTAGAATCTGAAGATATAATCTTTGAAGATATAGAACCTCAAAGAATTAAATTAAAAGGTTTATATAGGGGAGAAATTGCTTCTTACATAACAGTTTCCCGCACAGCATTAAATCCCGTAATCGGTGGAGATATTCTGTTACAAAAAGGCAAAGTTGAGATTCCCAAACGCGAAGAAGAAGAAAATACTGAAGAATTAACAGCGAAAGTGGACAATGCAGCAAACCAAGTTGCAACTCAATCTAAACAATTAAACCAACCCCAACAGCCAAATGATTTACCCATTAACCCCACATTTAACAATTTCAAAGTAACTTTAGGTAGAGGTTTTAAATTTAGCCGCAGTCTACCGCGAGTTAACTTCCGCATGGCTGGAGATATTACAGTTAACGGTGGTTTAAATAATCTCCGGGGTAATGGACAAATTGAGCTTAAGCGAGGTAGCTTATTCCTACTAGAAAACTCATTCTTCATCACCCGCGATCGCAAACAAACGGTTACATTTTTACCAAGTCGCAGTTTACTAAATCCTCAACTTGATGTAGAATTACAGACCACAGTAGTTGACGCTCCAAACTTTGACCGTTTAGAAGCAGATAATAACGAAATACGAGATGATATCGTTGCAGCAGCCAATCCAGAACAAATTGATGTCAGAATTTTAGTTAATGGTGATGCAAACGAGCTACTTGCTTCTTTAGGTAACAGTGCATCTAATGGAGATGCTTGCATAACATATCAAAGAAATGTCAGATTATCCCAAATAGGAACAAACGTTACCGAATCCGAAAACAAATTAAGAAAAGTTGCCAACTGTATCAACGCCAATAGTAAAGTAAGCATACAAACCAAAGATTTACTTGATAACCCCGCAGTAGCATTAACAAGTACCCCCAGTCGTAGCAACAGCGAAATTTTATCGTTGCTTGGCAACCGTACTTTCGCAGCATTGCAAAAACTCGAACAACAACTTACCAGCGGCAACGAAACAGAATTGCTGGAATCTTTAGTATTAGACTATTTAGTTGCACCTTTAGAAACCGAAATTACTCAAGAATTTTTATATCAAGCTCAGAAACCTGTAAACTCTTTGGGTAAATCAATTGGGTTAACCAGATTGCAGGTATTTCCTTCCTTAACCGGATTGAAAGATATTAACGAAAATTCTTCAGCAAGATTCGTTTACGATTATGAAGCAGGTGAATTTCGAGTGCAGTATGAAGCTAGGTTTTAAGCCGCGAGCAGTTAACAGTTGAATAACATCTCGTTTTTGTTGGCTCTAGCAAGAAATGCAGTCATAGAAGTACCGTAATGACTTCCTGATATATGCTGATTTACCTCACCCCCATCCCCTCTCCAAAATAGCAGAGAGGGGCGTATTCTATTCAACCGAAAACTGCCATATAGCGAATTTCAGTTGAATATAATACAAAGATAATTGCTGAAAATTAGAAGGGCAGGAATGCCCATACTACAAGAATGTATTTAAACTACATCGCTTAATAACCACATAGTAATGCTGTAACAAAAAAACCGAAAAGAGAGTTACTGGTACAGGATATTAACAAAATTCTCTGTTTACGTTTTTCTTGCTGTATGCAAAATGATAGATGCACTCTTAGTTTATCTTAGTGAATAAACTTACCTACAAACTAAACTATCTGTTTTTGGCGCTTATAAATAGATAAACTAACCGCACCGACAGCAAGTAAACTTAGTACTGAAGTCGGCTCGGGTATTGATTGCGAAGATAATCTGAGGGATACACCACCAACATTATCGTCATAAAAACTGTCCGCTATCGAAAAGTTAACTTTTGTATTTGACGCAAGAGTAAAAGATGTATCCACAGCATTTTGCAGCGCTTGCAAAGGACTAATGTAGACACTTGGGCTAGAGAACATTTTGCTAAAACCGTCGAAAGATATAAGATAGCTGTTTATCCAGCCTTTTCGACAGCCTTCTCCATTTCGATTGCAAAACTTTGTGACTCCCTCTCCCCAAGCATTCCAAGCATCATATTTACCACCATCATTCATGCCAATGTAGTCAACTGTATAAGTTCCCGCCAAAAGATTTAGAGAAATCGCATTGGTAGTGGTATTTTCTTTCGCATCTAAATTTACGATTCTACTGAAACTTGCCGCTTGTGCCTCTGTTGACATCAAACTAGAACTTATTGCCAAACTAGCAGCGAGTATCGTCAACTTATTGAATATTTTCATCAAACGCTTCTCTTCCTTAGTTTGAAAGATGTATCAAATCTTTCCTTACTTGTCAGTGATAATGGATATTTATTGCTGAGGCAAGGGATTATTGAGTATTTTGTAAAAGCTTTATGAAATCTATTTTTCCGTACTGAGATTAAAATAAAAAGGCATCAATAATCAATTAAATACGTTTTAAAAGCTTGATAAAAATAGCTACTTATGTATTTAGCCGTATTTATCGATTAATTTTCATCAAAATAATTTAAAGAGTAATAGTATTATTTGCGGCTATATTCTTATTAATGCCTCAATTCATCTCAGCTTTTGCATTGTTACTAGCAAGGTTAACTAATTTTACTTAAAAGCACTATCAATATTTAAAATCTATTTAAAATATTTTCATGATTTATTCTTAAAATTTTCTCGATATCTTTACTTACCTGTAACGGTTTTTCTTCAGGAGTCTGGGGCATTTGTTTCGATTTATTTTTAATCGCATTTTGAATATCGCGAGCTAATTGAGTTACTTCCTCTACTTCTATAATCCAATGATTTACATAACTTTGTACTACGCTACCGCGAATACCCAATTGCAATGCACGACGTTCCAAACGTCGTAAGTATAAATCTCTATCGGGGTCCCATTGATACCTTACCTCAGAGTTGTCTAAACTTCTTTTCCAGCCTCTTTCTGATGCAAAAATCTCTCTGTCGAATGATGTTGATATTGCTTGTTTGATAATCTCTTGGAATCCTTCATGGGTAAGCTTGATTTTCAAGATAGATTCTTGTCTATGTTTTGTGGCATAACCTGAACGATAAAGCATCCAACCGAATGAAGGTTTAATCCAGGTCATCCTTTCCATATTGAAACCTTTACCAAAAGTTCCTTTACGTAAAGCTTCTTGAGCTATAGAAGGCTTGAAAGCTTGATATACATAAATCCCTTCGCTGTCGTAAGCTGCTAGAATTTGCCGCTGCATTTATCGGTAATTGTTAAGTACTACATATAATACATTATAAAGATTAAAAAATAAAATAGCCTTGGATAATGATTCTATCCAAAGCTGCCTAACAGTATAAAGTGGTAATTATTTTTGCGAATTTTTAGAGCAACCAATATCGGACGTTCGCCATCTAAGACCGCTCTGACGGAGGGTTGCGCCTCCCCTCGATGGCGACGAAACAGAGGAAACGATAAAAACTCCATAACGTCCAAGGTTATTAAATTATTCACACCGTCCGAACACCTGCCAATTCGTTCTTCTATGTCCTTTCGGACACGCTAACGCTAACGGCGTTCGATAATGAGTCACTGCGGCATAACTCTCATCCGGTTTGTTGCTCTCAATCAGCCTCAGATTATTTAAATCCGTAGCATAACTCAATTAAGAGTTGCAAGCTGACTAATATAAGATATTATTGCTATTAGAAACATTCTGAGCAACCCATATCGGACGTTCGCCATCTAAGACCGCTCTGACGGAGGGTTGCGCCTCCCCTCGATGGCGACGAAACAGAGGAAACGATAAAAACTCCATAACGCCCAAGGTTATTAAATTATTTACACTGTCCGAATACCTGCCAATTCGTTCTTCTTCGGTATTCGATAATGGGTCACTGCGGCATAACCCCCATCCAGTGCGTTGCTCTGTTTCTTACATTTATAACAATATCAAGGATGAATCGGAAATTTGTCGCTCTGAGGTTCGATTGTTGGTAATACTTCTGGTAGAACTGCTTTAGTAGTACAATTATTCCTTATAGCTGTAACGAGATATTAAGGTAATTGCGATCGCTGTTGTGAATAAACCTGAAAACCTAAGCTGACTCTACGATGTTGAGAATCCGACCTTATGATACTTCCGATATAGAAGCAGTTATTAAGCTATGGTGGAAAACTTGGCATCAAATTTTTCCTGAGATTAAACATCCACAGCCATACTCTTCATGGAAAGCTCGGTTTGAAAATGATTTGATGGTAAGAGGAAGTATTTGGGTTGCTGAACTTGATACTTGTATTGCCGGATTTATAGTGATTATAGAAAAGGAAAGAGAATTGAATCAGCTTTTCGTAGATTCAGATTACCAAAATCAAGGTATTGGTAAAGCTTTATTAGAGAAAGCTAAAGCAATTTGTTCTCAAGGTTTAACGCTAACAACATTACAAACAAATACAAAAGCTTGCCTCTTTTACGAAAAACATGGTTTTAAAGCCGGTAAGCTGTCGAAGAATAAAATCAACGGACAACCGAATATCGAATATGAATGGAATCCTTTTTCAATCAGTAGCGAGCAGCAATGGAAGAAGGTAGGTTGGGTTAAACGGAGTGCAACCCAACACTGATGTGGCGAAGTACTAGTATTCCACCACTTAAATTCTATGGGGTTATAAAGCTCTGTAAAAAAAACCGCAGAGGGCGCGGAGGGCGCGGAGGAAGAGGATAAGAAGGATTGATCTGGTTAAAAGTAAAATTAGTATTACCCTTCATAACTTATGTGGCACAGTAGTAGTAGTGGTCTGTCCCATTAAAATTGACGGGTAAGGGCAGGGAGGGGGAGAGGGG
>JAHCMI010000126.1 GCA_019192545.1 Rivularia sp. MS3
GATTCTTCTACATTCTTTACTTGTCTCCTTGTTTCCTTGTCTGCTTGTCTGCTTATCCCTTCACCCTGGTGCCAAAACTCTTCAATCTGCGGGGTTGATAATTCTGCCCATAAATCGGTGGTGGTACGCAGCACTAAAACTTCTTTACTAGCTGCTACAGCTTTACATTCTGTGGGATAATTATTTAAACTGCCAAACCATTCTCCTGTTTCTAAGGCAGCAATTGGCTTACCAATACCTTCTTCGCGGAGGCGGACTTTACCCGAAACTATAAGATATTGATAACCAACTGCTTCTTGCGACCAAATTTTCTCTCCCAAACGAAAATCAATAATATCCGATTGATTTTGCAACAGGGTTTTTTGTTCGTCACTTAGCCAGCATAAAGGTGGCTGGTTCCAAGCTGGAGAAGCCAAAACAGTTGCTTGATATTGATTATTTGAAACGTTTATTTTACTTGCAGTTTGACTGTCAGCTTTTGAATTTTCTCGGCTAGCCATTTCTCAAACAGTTCATTTTGTAGTGCTTGCTTAAGTTGAGTATCTTCTAACGATGCTGGTAGGAGCTGTTCCACGCGAAACAATCCATAACGTTGCTCTAGTTCTACAGGTCCTAAAATATCCCCAGCACTAGCTACATCTACAGCAGCCCGAAGCTTATCCGGCATTGTTCCCCGACTCACCGGTCCCATCATGCCGTTAACAATCTTGTCGTCTGCTAAGGAATATTCCCTCGCAAGCTGCTCAAAACTAGTACCTTCTTCAATTTGGGTGTGTAACTCCTCAGCTAATTCTCGATTATCAACAATAATCCGAGAAAGTACCACTCTATCTAAAAAAATCTTTCTTTCAATAAAATATTCCGCTAATTTTGGCTCTGCTACTAAAGTTTTTAATTTCTCTAATTTAAACCCGAAAGCCACTGTGGAGTGAAACGTCGCATAGTCGGTGCCGCTATTATTTAACCAATCCTGAAACTTCTGCTGGTCGCTAAGTTGATTTTTAAGCCGAAAATCAATAATTGCTTGTTCGGTTAAAGCTGGAGAAAGTTCAATTTCTTCTCTGGCTTGAATTTCTTGCTCAATAACATCCTGACGTAGAATATCTCTAATAAACTGACCTAATTTGCCACTAACTTGTAAATACTGTACTGCCTGCTTTACTGAAATAAGCCGGTCATTAACAGTTAAAAACGATGAAGATTCCATATTGTTAATACTTAGAAAACACCTTAAAAAAATAAAGTAGCAAAATTAAAAGCAATCGCATTCAACTGACACTTGATAAGCTTAATGCTACTTTAATACGAATTTATATTGCAGTAATGCCGCCACAAAAACTGATAAAATGCCGCGTACAAATACTTATAAGGCAAAGATTTTTAACAATTTGTTTAAGAAAACACTTTATCTAAATATTTGCTCGCATCCAGGCAAACAGTATCGCAGTAGCAGCTCCTATCAAGGTATTGAGAACATTAACTAATTCATTAGTTAACCACTGCCATCGGGATTGCAAAGTGGCTCCAATCACGCTTTCCAAATTAGTAGCAATGAAGGCAGCAAATACACACCATATAATACCCCACACATCAATTAAGCCGACTCCCCAACCGATTATTGCTAGCACCACCGAAGCAAAGATTCCAGCTAAAGTACCTTCGAGGCTAACTGCTCCTTCGGTGCCTTTGGGTACTGGCTGCAAAGTTGTAATCAAAAAAGTCCGCTCACCGTAGGCTTTACCAACTTCACTAGCACAGGTATCGGAAAGCTTAGTGCAAAAACTAGCGACGTAACCCAATACCAGCAAAGAACTCAAAAAAACTGTATCGCTGGTTACCAACCAATCAATAATTCCAACTCCTAAAGCGCATATTGCAGCAGTAAAAGCCGAACCCCAAACATTTTCTGGGCCTCTTGCACCGGAACGTTTTTCGGCAATACCTAATTGTTCTTTTTGTGTCATGCCGATACGGGTAACGGCAGAACCAACTATAAAATAAACACAAACTACCGTATACCCTGGCAAACCAAGGGTTCCCCAAATTAAAACACCCAGCAACCAGGCATTAATAATTCCAGCAGGCGTAAGCAGTTTTTTCGGTGCTAACCAAACTATGCCTAAAAGCAAACTGTTCAACCCTACTGCTATTAGCCAGGAATTGGAAAAATCGTATAAAGACAGCATCAGCTATTTTTAATCTACGTTTTCGTTACATCATAAGTATTGCAACTAACTGTACATACGCCAAGAAGTATTGTTCTTAATTCTTAAGCATGGAAAAAAAGAATTCTTCGCAAGGCGGCATTGCTTATCCGGGAGCAAATTCACTTACTTGGCGATCGCAACGCCGCAAATAATGATTTATGTCAACAGGAAATTATACATATTTCGATAAAATATTGATTGCGATCGGGTAATAAAAACTATACATTCAAGAAATAATTTTGACCCACAGCATACTTGTTAAAAAAAATGTGTTGGTTAAATTTAACGAAATAATTACCATAATTACTCAATTCATTTTAGTCCAATTCATAAATCAAATAACAGCATATATACATGTTAGTTCTTAATTATACTTACTAATAAAATAGTTACTCTTGCTTCAGGGGAGCATACAATTACAATGTATTCTCTAAAACAATTGCGGTAAGTGCTGTTCTACTGCTAAGATGATACACAATTTTTATTTAGCCAGAGGTTTTACAAAATGCAATATCTTGGGTGATTTCTGAAGATATTCATTAATTTCGTGAGAACTCAAATATCAGCAATAAATAGTCTTGAATGTAAAAACACTTAGAAATCAACTCGGACTATAATTTTTATTATCAGAAAAAAAATTGGGTATTTTCTACAGACAGACAATTTAGTAAGTTCAAAGTTTTTATGAAGATTAAGTAAATTTATTGTAGGTTTAAGGTTAAAGTTAACACATAGTCTCTTTTTTAACATTAAAAAGGAGTACGTAGAGATATTCAGTTAATACATACTGTTCTTTTGGATGTGGAAGATATGACAGAAAGTGGCACGAGAGGGTTATTGAATTCAGCCGAACGGCTAAGTATTAATACTAATGAACAAATATATACTGATACAATAAATGGTTGGAATAGCAATGACTTATACAGTTTCACTATCCAAGGTCGTAGCAGTTTTAACCTTAGTCTTGATGGTTTAAGTGCAGATGCAGACGTAAGGCTGATTAGGGACAAAAATGCAAATGGGAAAATCGATAAAGGCGAAAAAATCGCTTATTCTAACAATGGAGGTACATTAGCCGAGTCAATCAGCACGTTATTAGCTGCCGGTAATTACTATATCGAAGTTTATCCTTACGGCAATATAAAAACTAACTATAGTTTAGCTGTTGCGGCAGTACCGTTTGACAGTGCGGGAAATACTTTTATTAATGCTCGCGAAGTAAGTGTAGATTCCCAAACGAAAAGTATTAGAGATTGGGTAGGAAGCTTAGATTCTCAAGATTACTATAGATTCAACCTAAATGATACCAGTGATTTTAAAGTTGTAGTTGATGGTTTAAGTGCCGATGCTGATTTGCAGTTGCTGTCGAGCCGAGGAAATATTCTGGCTAAATCAGTTAATGGTGGCGCTGCTAGTGAGTCAATTAATCAAACTTTAGATAAGGGTACTTATTATCTAAAGCTTTATTCCTATAACAATAGCGAGACTTTCTACAATCTCAAATTATCGGCTTCTTTACCAACCGAGAAAATTTCTAATTCTGGGGATATGGAGATAATCCCGACTTCTGTTGGTAATATTGCAGCTTCGGTAAATCCACCTTCACCGATTCCTACTTCTGCTATACCTCAAAACGCTGGTAGTACCCGCAGCCAAGTTGGAACTTTAAGGGCTGATACTTTCACATTCGAGTCGGGTTACAATCAAACAATTTTTTCGGGTAACGGCAATATTGATTTTGGTAGTGGAGCGCGGGATTTAATTGATTTATCGCAATTTGCTTCAACTTCGGCATCTTTGAATTATGCAACTAATCCTAATGGAGGAGTTGTCTATAATTCTGGTAACGGCAACCGCATATTTGATGCATTAACTCTTAGTGATGGCAGTCAAATTCTATTTGAAGGTATTGATGCGATAAGGTTTGCCGACACTACTATCAATTTATCGGTAACAACTAACGATCCTCAATTTAGCCAGCAGTGGAATTTACACGCAATGGGAATTCATAACGCATGGCGCTTTACTACCGGTACTTCAAATGTCATGATTGGTATCCAAGATACGGGTAGCGGTACTGATATTAGCGGCAATCTTCATCCCGACTTACGCCCAGCGAGTTTTATTGGTAGCAACTATGTTGATGAATGGGGTAATTTTTCCCACGGAACTTTAGTACAGGGAAGTATTGCTGCTAGAAGCAATAACGGTATAGGAGGTTCGGGTATTAATTGGAACTCTGATTTGATGCTCGTCGATGTAGTTGGTGACAATCCTCTCGATTACAACTTAGCGACTGCAACGCAAGCGATGATAGATAAAGCCAATGCTCAAGGCAAGCGCTTGGTAGTTAATATTAGTTTGGCTGGGGGTTACTCGCAAGAATTTGAACAGTTAATTGCAGCTAACCAAGGTAATGCTTTATTTGTAATTGCTTCTGGTAATGGTAATAGTAACAGTGTTGCTAGTCCGGCAAATTTAGCAGCGAAGTACGGTAACGTGGTAGCTGTGGGTTCTTCTTGGGGGACTCAAGATTGGTATGGTAATGCTAGAAATCCCGGTGAGAGGGTTGCTTATGATAATTGGTGGGGTTCTAATTACGGCAGTGGTTTAACTGTAACTGCACCATCTGAGTTTTTTACTACTAGTGCAAATCGCAACGGTACGGGTAGTTTTGATTTTGGCTACAACGATAAATTTAATGGAACTTCAGCTTCTACAGCAAATGTTTCTGGAGTTGCTTCGTTGGTATGGAGTGTAAATTCCAATTTAAGTGCGGGGCAGGTTAAGGCTATTATTTCCGAAACTGCCTATGATTTAGGCAATCAAGGCTACGACGAAGTTTACGGAAACGGGTTTATTAATGCGGATGCAGCAGTGCGAAGGGCTTTAGCTATTGCACGAGGTTTTGCATAGGTTATCGGGTTATCTAAAACAGCTATAGGACATCAATTTTCAAGATTCATATTTAAGATTTAGGTGTAGCATCTATATTTATTTTTGATTGATTAATTAGTATATGGTGAAGGGAAATTCAGTATATTCCCTATTCCCATATACTTTCATTTTTGGTAATCAAATCTGAGCTTTTTCGTGTAAGTAAATTCGGAAGATTTCAGCTAAAAATATAAAGTAAGGATAAAAAATTTTTGTTGATTGCAAAGTTTGACTTTATATTTTCATTGTTCTGATTCTTTCTCAAAATGAATTAATCATTTATCCGCAGCTTGAAAAGCATAATAAAATCTTAAAAATGAAATTATTTCCGGTTTTTTCGGATTTTTCCCTGAATACATAATTTTTTTATTGCTGTTGCACTTATTTATAAAGTGATTTCATAAGACAAGTATTTTTTTTATCTTCTCTTACCTAAGTGCTAGGGTTTTACTAGCTAATATATGTAATCCAGATAAAGCAAAAATATAGGTCAAAAGTATTTTTTGTTACTCAAAGCTAAATGCCCAATAAAAATATATTTTCTGCAAAGTCTTACAGGTCAAGCTTTTTATCGATTGGGATAATATATAAATATATATGAAGCTACTTTTGAATAACTTTATGATGCATTGCATGAATACCGAAAAAAATTAAGCAAAGCTTAATAAATCGATGTTTTCTCTAATTTTTTTTCGTTTAAGTAATATATCCGATTTTTTTTATTTTTGATTAATACGTAATTTTTCCCTAGCTGTTTTAGGAATGTAAATAGCACTATAGAAGTTCCTATCCCAAAGATAAGGAATTTATAAATCAATATAAAAAATTTACCTTGTTTCTTTCTGAGCAAGGTGCTGTTTACAAACTCCATATAACAAAAATCAGCCAAAATCATGCCGATGGATAATGCGGGAAACTTTCTCGATTCTTCAACTTCTTTAGATGCTACTCAAGAATGGCAAGCTATTGAAGAAAAAGTAGGTTTAAATAGCACTGACGATTATTACAGCGTGCAGTTGAATAGCCGTAGTTATTTTGAAGTTGTATTAAATGATTTATCGGATAATGCAGATATTAGCTTATTGAATAATAATGGCTCAAAGATTGCTAGTTCATCCCATAGCGGTACTAGGAATGAAAGAATTGCCAGGGTTTTAGATGCGGGTACTTATTTTATTAAAGTGCATCAAGTTGATGATGCTGAAATTTCCTACGGTTTTGAATATAGAAGTAATCATCTACCCGAAAAATTTCAATTCGATGTAAAAAGCTTTCAAGATGATATCAGCCTTACAGATACCAAAATTTTCGATGCCGACGGTGCTAGTAATATCAGTAAAGTTGATTTTTGGTTAAAGAAAGAAGGTGAAAGGTGGAGAAAAGCCGGTATTATAACCGAATTTAAAGACAAGATTGATCAAATCACTGGTGAGGCTTCAATCGGTTTTGACTACAATATCGACAATCTTGAAGCAGGAAAATACTATCTATGGGGTAGAGCTACCGATAATTTCGGATTTAGAAGCAATGGTTGGGGAAAAATCTTCGAGGTTAAAAATTTTGTCGATCCAAAAGTTGAAAATGTAGCACCTTCAAGGCTCGATTTTACTATAGACAGTAGCAATGGAGGAATTGAGCTTAATGATGCAAAAGTATATGATGCAAACGGTATAGATGATTTAGAAAAAGTTGCTTTTCAACTTAAAAAACAGGGCGGTGAATGGATTGATATTGATGATGTTATTGATTTTAAGCAAGTCGATAACAATTTATACGGATTTGACTATAGTATTTCTAGTTTAGAAGCAGGTAATTACGAGCTTAAAGCCACTGCTTACGATAAAGCTGGTAACAAAAGCGAATCTTTAAAAAGTTTTTTCCGAATTAATAATCTTGCTCCTTCTGATTTAGCATTTGAAGTTGAAGTTGTTGAAGATGGTATTCGTCTCACAGATACAAAACTATTTGATGCTAACGGTATAAATGACCTGAGTAGGGTTGATTTCTGGTTGAAAAAAGAGGGTGGTAATTGGCAAAATATTGAGGATGCTGTTGAATTCCGTAGCAATCAAGACGAATATGGTTCGATTGGTTTTGATTACAGCATTGATTCCTTGGAAAAAGGTAATTACACTTTATGGGCGAGAGTTCGCGATAAAGACAATAAGTACAGTAATAGCAAGCAAGAAACTTTTACTATCGGTAATGCAGCACCCGTCCAACTCGATTTTAATTTCAGAGAAATAAGTGGTGGTATAGAGTTAAGAAACGCTAGGGTATTTGATGCAGACGGTATAAATGACCTCGAAAAAATTGATTTTCAGCTTAAAAAAGAGGGTGGTGAATGGATTGATATTGAAGATGCTGTTGAATTCAGTGAAAATAAGGATGGTTCGATTGGTTTTGGTTACAGTATCAATGGTTTAAAGCAAGGTAATTATCAACTTAAAGCCACGGCTATCGATAAAGCTGGAGAGACTAGCGAAGCTTTAACCACTTACTTTAAAGTTAAGAATGCTGCACCAACAGATTTGCTATTTGATATCAAGACTATCGATGGTGGTATTAGTCTTGAAAATACTCAGGTATATGACGCTAACGGTATTGACGATATTACCAGAGTTGACTTCTGGTTGAAAAAAGACGATGAAGGTTGGCAAAATATCGATGATGCTTTAGATTTCCGTCGCAATGAAGATGATTCCTTCAGCTTTGATTATAGTTTGAATTCTTTGGAATCTGGCGATTACGTCTTGTGGGCTAGAAGCCGCGATAAAGCTGATAGTTATGGGAATGTCTGGCAAAAATCTTTTTCAATCGAAAATGTAGCTCCAAGTCAACTAGATTTTGATATTCAAACATCAAAGGGAAGAATCGAACTAACTAATGTAAGTGTGTTTGATGCTAACGGTATAGACGATATTGATAAAGTTAAAGTTTGGTGGCAAAAAGACGACGGAGTAGAAGGAGGATTCGCAGATATATCTCAATTCCGTAAGAATGCCGATGGTACGTTCAGCTTTGATTACAATACTGATTCTCTCCAAAATGGTAATTACAAATTATTTGCCAGAATCAACGATAAAGCAAATGAGTATATCGAACTAGAAAAATCTTTCCAAATTACTGGTGTTGTACCCCCGCAACCTGAAAAGGATTGGTTTGATAGAAATATTAGCGATGCAGAAATACGCAACCAAGCTAGAAAATTATTTTCAGATAAAACTCTAAACCGTAACGATATGATTGCTATCCTTGAAGATGGTAAGGATAATAATATTGTTGATGCAACCGAAATCAAAGATTTTCGTACCATCCTTAGTAATGCTTCTTATCTAGGAATCGATGACTATGTCAGGGTTTTAGCAAATAAAGTTGTTAACGGCGATACTGCAAACAAATCCGGTAACTTACAAGCAGGAAGTAGCAGCGAGCAGTTAGATAAGTTGATTAATAAGTGGTTTAGAGGTAGCGAGCGCCCCCAGACTCCTCACACTTATCAATATGCAAAAGGTTCTCTGTTCCAAAATGGAATCAGTCATGATGATATTAGACAAGGTTATATCAACAATTGTTTCTTCTTAGCTGGTTTGGGTGCAACTTTGGTACAGTCGCCGGAAATTATCCAAAATATGTTTATTGATAATGGAGATGGAACTTTTACAGTTCGTTTCTATAAAAATGGAGTTGCTGATTATGTAACTGTAGACAGATATTTACCAACCAATAATATAGGTAATTTAGTATATGCGAATGCTGGGGATTATCATGGCAATGATAGCAATGAATTGTGGGTAGCACTTGCGGAAAAAGCTTACGCTCAACTCAATGAAGCTAAATGGATTAATCAAGATGGTACCAATTCTTATAACGGTATTGGTAATGCTGGATATTTGAGCGATGCTTTCAAGCATATTACTGGAGAGAAAGCCGCTTTAGGAAGATTTCTCAGCTTTAATAAAGTCGTTAACGCTTTCCAATCCGGTGAAGTGGTAGGATTTGGTTCAAAATCTGGCGGTGTGGCATCAAATATTGTCACCTCTCATGCCTACGCTTTAGTTGATTACAACGCTCAAACTCAAAAATTCACTTTATTGAATCCTTGGAGTACTGACAACAATGCCCTAAAGTCTAGAACTTTGGAGTTAAGCTGGAATGAAATTATCAGCAACTTTAGCTATTGGGATTCTACGATTAGTAATGTAGTTTCGACTTGATAAGTTGTACTTTTGCTAATTAATGCAGTCAGAGCCTAAGCTGTTGACTTTATGGTGCCTTAGATGCACGAAAATGCATCTGTTAATATAAGAAGTTTAAGTAAGTAAACAAAATATTTACCGTGATTGTTCGCTATGCTTTGTTTCACTCGTAATAATATTGTGTAATTAATTATGTTTAACTACTTAAACTAGAAATACATGAAATACGACAGTAGGGAGCAGCATTCCTTACTGTTGTTTTTATAATTTAGGAATAGCCGCAACACCGCATATTTTTGAAAGTAGTAATAACTATTAAGAGTGTCACGCACCACTCAAGTTTTATGAAAATTTATAAGTTCTACAAATAACAAATTGATAATAGCAAAAAGTTTAATTTATACATTTAAATAAAAATAGCTGTTTAAATTGAATGCTATTTTTTTATCAATTGTTGAATAATATGAATAAGCACTTACAAGCAAGAAGTTATTGTTAAATATTTGGCATTTTCAATGTTGAATTCATAGTAATTTTATTTAATCAGAATATTTCGCAGCTAAAAGTTTATAGGACTTACGCAAACGATATGTTTTTTGTAGGGTGCTTGTACACTGACTAATTGTTAAAGGACGGGATAAGGCAATTGGTGTAGGGCACTATCCGAGCATTGCGACAATTGCGGCCATTCCTGGCTTGAATAAGTTTTCAGCTTTTATAGATGATGCTGTCATCAACATAAAAATAATTCTTTTACTTAGTTAAATATTATGCAAGTCAATTTTAGGAATAGCAGTTTATTTTCGGAATCAGCTAATATTAATTCTATTAGCGCTATAGATGAGTTCAACGATAAGTTCACATCAAATAACCTGATTTTTTTAGGTAGCAGTAGTATTGAATATTCTCGTAATGATTCTACAATACTTAATCAAAATAACTCCGATTTAACCGATGCAAATAGTATAAATAATTTAAGTATTGATAATTATAATTCCCATCAAACTAACGTTAATCGGAATGCAAATTTTTCTACTTTGGATAGCGAAGAATATAGCTCTGAAACCGGTTATGGTTTAGTTGATGCATCTGAAGCAGTAGCAAGAGTGATTGGAGAAGATGCTTTTGATGATGTCCCCGACAAAGGAGGTAAAAGTTGGGGGGCTGATGCTGTTAATGCGCCGGAAGTGTGGCAGCAAGGATATACCGGTGAAGGTGTCGTTGTTGCAGTACTAGATACTGGTGTAGATTACAATCACGATGATTTAAAGAATAATATTTGGACTAATAGCGGCGAGATTGCAAATAACGGTAAAGATGATGATGGTAATGGCTATATAGATGATTTCTATGGCTGGAATTTTGACGCAGATAATAACAGTACTATAGATGTTGATGGACACGGTACTCATGTTTCTGGAACTATTGCCGGTGAAAACAATGGTTTTGGTGTAACTGGTATTGCTTACGATGCTCAAATAATGCCGGTAAAGGTTTTAGATGATTTTGGTTCTGGATCTAATACTTCGGTTGCTAATGGTATTTACTACGCTGTAGATAATGGAGCGGATGTAATTAATCTTTCACTTGGTGGTTCTTTTCCTAGTTTCGGTGTTTCAGAAGCGGTTAAATATGCTAGCGAGCGGGGTGTAACCGTAGTTATGGCGGCTGGAAATAGCGGTGGAAATATGCCTCTTTATCCGGCTCGATATGCAGATGAATATGGAATTGCCGTAGGAGCTATAGATGAAGATAAAAACATGGCTTCATTTTCTAATCAAGCAGGTTCCGAAGAGTTGACATACGTTACCGCTCCGGGAGTCGATATTTACTCTACTCTTCCAGATAATAAATATGATTCTTATAGCGGTACTTCTATGGCAACTCCTCATGTTGCAGGGGTTGTTGCTTTAATGTTAAGTGCGAATCCTAATTTTGACAATAATCAGATAAGGCAGACTCTCGAAGAAACATCGAAAAATGATACTAATAGTCAACCTTTATTTCCTGATTTTGGCGATATTTTTCCCGGTTTGATTTTAGGCGATGGTTTGGAGTTTAATTTTGATAATAGTCCCACGGTGTCTAGTTTTAGTACAAAACTAGAATTTAGTAATACTAGAATTTTTGATTCATCAATGATTATTGATAAGTCTGGAAATCTTTACAGCGGATTGCAGTCCATCAATTATCAACAGAATACTGTAAAAAATCCTGATAATCGATTATCTGATGACGATATTAAAAGTATGCTTGAAGAAGACGAAATTCTCTTTAAGTTTAAGTAATAGTACTTCACCAGATTAATTTTGATTAGTTCGTAGTTGGGCTTTAGCCCTTATTAGAGCTATGAATTACCAGCGCTAAAGCGCAACTACGAACGCACACACAGACTACCGAATCTAAATTAAATAAACTTACAATTCCTCATAATCACCAGCATAGGCAATCACGCACATAACTTTATAAACAGAATGCTCTCCGAAAGCGACTCCAGTAACATTATATTTAGGGTTAAACATAGTTATCCTATGACCGCGATTAGCTATACCATCATCGATAATTAGCTGCATAACAATATCTTGAGCAGTTTTATAACCGTAAGCAATATTCTCTCCTGCTATGTTTCGCCATTTTCCATACCTATTAACGCGAGTAAAGGGGTCGCTTTTATCGCTACCGTAATGTCCGTATGTCCCCGTCACACCTTGGTCATTAACGTGATCTCTCGCTCCTAAAGACATTCCTTTTGATGGGCTTAGGGAACCGACAGGTTGCTGTTTGGATAGAAATTCAATTGTCTCGTCAACTACTGCAACTCCTTCTCTAGTCATCATATATTTGCGTTTCCCAATTTTGACTTTGTTTCCCTTAAACCGTTTTTTATACTGTCTGAGAATAGGAATATATGATTGAGGATTTGCCCGTACTTTATTCATTTCAATAATTACCTCTTTTTCTAGCTCTGAGAGATAACTTGCTTTTGCTAATAAAGTCGGACTATTTTTATTAACTTGAGTAACAGTAGATTTAACTGGAGATTCTGCAAAAATTGGTTCAATAGGCAAAAACTGACAGCAAGTAGCTACTAATAAAGAGGTTGGCAAAGTCAACTTTGAAGATAACCGCATATATACTGATGTGTAATTTTTTTAAGTTCTGAGTATTAAATTGCAGCAAATAAATCTTGCTTTTTGATGCAGCTTTTATTAAGCTAAATTTTGCAATAATTTATTGACTATTGCGGGCAAAATTTAAGTAAGCCCTGTAAAAAGTTTTTGTATATATACTTTGTAACTTTAAGGAATAAGTATTCCCAAGGGTGACTTTGCTGATAAAAAAATAAAGTTATTTTTAGCGAATTAAGCTGAATCTACAAAAAAATATGGCTCTTCAGTACTTAGTATGCTAAACTAACTGCTAAAATTCCAATGGAGTA
>JAHCMI010000127.1 GCA_019192545.1 Rivularia sp. MS3
CTCGAAGAGTAACCCAACACCAGCGTTGGGTTCCGCTTCGCTTAACCCAACCTACAGAGCGACTTTCTAACCCATCAAAATTAATGTGGCGGAGTACTACTGGTTTGTCCCGTTAATTCTGATGGGTATATCGTGAAAACAAAAAGTTCTTTCTCCCCCTGCTCCCCTGCTTCCCCTGCTTCCCCTGCTCCCCCTGCCTGCCCCACCCCGCAAAGTTCGCTTGGCGGACTACTAGTGTCCCGTTAGTTCTGATGGGCATATCGTAAATATAAAAAATATTTTCTTCCCCCACTCCCCCACTCTCCCCCTCTCCCCCTCCCTGCCCTTACCCGTCATTATTAATAGGACAAACCACTAGCAACCAGTTTTCATATACGAGAATTAACATAATCCATGATGACTGGTTCAAGCTTGAATCCAAAAGAAGATTTCTCTACCAGAGAAGATTGAATTAAGTTAATCAGAGCTTCTATAAAATGTTCTTCAGAAGAAGGCAAAAAAGTTTTCTTTTGTAAATCACTTATTTTGAGTGGAGCTTGACTTAAAGCCAATTCACGCATAATCAGCTTTTCTAAATTGGATAGACTATCAAACTGCTTGTCTAACCAATCTCGTAAAGCTATCAAAATTAAAGTCTGATGTGTCTCTATCTCTAAAAACTTTGAGATATTGCATTCAAATAATTCTCTGGTATGAACGGCTAGAACTTTTAGCATCAAGGGATTACCTGCATAATATTCAACTAAGAAACTCCAATCTTGCGGGGTAGCCCAGAAGGGTTCAATCGCATGTAATATCTCTTGAATCTCTTCTACCGATAAACCTTTAAGCTGCAAAGAACGAACCGGCAGGTTTATCCCCTCTTCGATATCTAATTCCTTAGATTTATATTGCGAAGTTAATATTAAACAGCTTTGATGCTCCGTCATCCCTATACATTTAATTAACTGTTGATAAGTCAAGCATTCTAGCGAACATTGTTGATTGCTTTTACTACATTCAAAAATTAATTCGGCATTATCTAGAATAACCAGACAGCGGTGAGTGCGGAAAAATTCAATCACCGACAACAGCTTATGCTCCAAACTCATTGATGCATCTATTTCTTCACAAGGATTAAACAGCTTTAAGATACTAGTGAAAATATCCTCTCCCTGCGATACATCTATCAAACTGCGCCAAATTACAAAATCAAACCTATCTTGCACCTGTTTGGTTAACTTTGCAGCTAAAGCGCTTTTACCAATGCCAAACATACCTGATAAGGTTATTAGCCGACAGTGGTCTTCGATAATCCATTTCTCTAAAGTCAGCAGTTCCTGTTTTCGTCCGTAAAATATACTGGTATCCGGTATATTCCCCCATGATTTATTGGTATAGTCTGCTGTTTGGGGCTGATAATTAGTTTGAGGGTTCAAAACATTATTCGCATTTAGTTGTCGTTCTAAGAGAGATTTAAAATTCTTTTTTCCTACTTTTTCTCCAAGTTTTTCGGAGAGTTGTTTCCATAAATCTGCTGCAACGTCTTTAATATGTCCTTCAGAACAATTAATATCTTCCGCCATTTCTTCATAGGTTTTATCTTGATAAGCTCCTTTTAATATTGCTTTTTGCAAGTTATTCAAGGATTTACCTTGAACCCAGCTAATTAATGATTCAGCAAGGTTGTATATTCTATATTCCCTTTCATCCGATTCTTTCGTACTATTTGATAATTGTTTTTCAATTAACGTTAAATTTACCGATTGTCGCTCTTGAGCATGATGATTTTTCTGCAAAGTATTAGTTGAATTAGATATACGCTGAATATTCATTTTCTTAATTATTGTAAAGATATTTTCTGGGAAATTCTGCATAGAAAGCATTTTGAGAAATTAATGCTTTATCTTGGTAAGACTGAATTACGTTTAAACTAGACTAACTTGTCTTGAATTGACAACTTGGCTATGTGCCTCAACTTAAGTTGATGTATTGTTCAAATATTTAGAGTTTTTTCCGTCCATAACAAGACTAAATATTAAAAGAATATTAAATATTTCAGAGTTAAACGACTAATAATCGATGCTTTTTTGTGTTTTATTTATATTTCTATGTTTACACCAAGTTGTTGATAAAACACTAACTATTCAGGAAGATTACGTTCTTATTTAGGAAAGTTTATTAAGCTTGTTGGATGTAGTTTAAATAGCTATTCTATAAATTAAATTTTTGTTAACAACTATTAGCATAAGGCTACATTAATTAAATATGCTTTTTACATATAGCCTTTCTCAAATAACTGAGGTACATCTAAATTTTTCTCTATTCCCTGTTCCCTGTTCCCTAAAATCAGAAATTGCGTATCTCACCAAATTGAGAACCGCTATAGTGATTTTAATTAAAAATTTTAATCGCTTGATTAATATGGGTTTTATTGAAATAGTTAATTAAAAGTTCCCCTAAATCCATTCATTTAGGGGAACTTTTAATAAAATAAATTCTGCCTTTCAATTCAACAACGTTTTAAAGAAGCTATGAGTTTTAGTATGTTAATAGTTAGTACTCTAACAAGCCTAAATTGACCGCAGAGAGGGCAGAGGAAGATAATTTAGAGAATTAATCTTATTAAAATAAAAACTGGTATTAACTATTTTGGGTAAGTTGAGTTTTATATTACCATTAATTATGGTAACTACAATTTGATGTGTTGAATAATTTTATTTGACGCTGCAAAACACTATATTTGCAACTATCTTGCAATGTCGTAAAAATTAAAGCATATAAGCTAAACGGTTGCAAATGATAAAAAATTGATTTAAATTTGCTATCTTGTTTTGCAGAAAATATTACTGTTAATTCATATTTTGAACGCATTCTGCAACGAATGGTTGAAGTTTCAAGTAAGCTTTGTGGTGTTCTATCAAGGCGCGGCTATTTAGTGAATCTAGTATATCAAGTAAATATGGTTTGACTTTTGAATCGCTTAAATCTTGATTAAGTTGCGATAACGATACTTCGTGAGAATAGCTTGCTAATTTTTGCATTACAGATTGTTCTAAAACTGATAATTTTTTAAACTCTTCTATCAGCAAATTTTGAAAGTCGCTGAGAATAAATTTGCTTGCCTGCAAATCTTCTAAATATTGGGTAATGTTTCCGAGAAAATATTTGTTGATTAGATTTGCTGCTATCTTTAAAGCTAATGGGTTTCCGCCATAATATTTAATTAAATTACACCAATCTTCTTTTGTTCCTAAATAACTTCCCCGTTGATTAAATATTTGTTTGACATCATTAAGCTGCAAGCTATTAAGTTTGATGGAATGTAAACCAATATGCTCTAATATTCCGATTCTACTATGTTTTTCTCGGCTAGTTATTATAACAGTGCTTTGATGTTTATTTTCCAATAGTATTTGTAAAAAATCGCTGTAAGCCATGCTTTCTTCAAGATTGTTATTCGTGACTGTTTCAAAACCATCAAGAATCAACAAACAGCGATGCTTTTCAAGTTTTTCTAAGAGTAAATCTATTAAACCACCCAAACTTGTCGGTAACTTATTGTTATCCTTACTTTTTGCAGATAATTTACGAAGTATGCTGATGATTATTTCTTCAAGGGTAGGAGCTTGACGTAAAGACTTCCAAATCACAAAGTCAAATCGGTGTTTGAGTGTATGTGCAAGTTTTATCGCTGTGCTAGTTTTACCGACTCCTAACATACCAAACAAAGCTACAACTTTAGCGCGATCGAGAATAATTTTGTTTTCGAGCAATCCTAATTCTTCACTACGCCCGTAAAAGTTTGATATATCTGGAAGATTGCTGTAATTAAAAGATGAAACGTTAGTCCATTTAGATTTATTCAATTTATATAAATCTGCATGAGCGTAATCACCTTCATTTAAAGGCAACTGTAAAGCGTGAAAAACATGGTTAATTGAACGAAAATCAACACCAGTCTGGCACTGAAGAATTTTTCTTACAGTAATAGGATGAATACCATCCGATTCCACTAACTGAACTTTTCGAGCTATAGCGCTAGCAGAGCAACGCATTCTAGTTTTAGCTTCGAGTTGCTGAATGCAGTTATTCAGTTTTTGCAGCCCTTCGTGAGTCAAAACAAAGCCACGATATCGTTTGGAACTCGTAGAATTAACCTGTACCATTTTACTGCCGCCTGTTACTAGCCTGTTGCTCTGTATCATGGCAAATAACTTACTTCCTAGTCATTGTATAAACCGGCAAGTTGATTTCCAATTTTGGAAAATTAGGTCGAAACTTATTTAATTTATTGTATAATTGTTAAATTTTTCTTAAATAAACTTCTTATTTAGTATTTTTAATTCATAATCTGCATCATTCTAAAAAAAGTAAACAGTCCCGCTTAGTGTTCGTTTTCATTAAAATTGACGGGTGAAGGCAGGGAGGGGGAGCAGAGGGAGCGGAGGAGTGGGGGAAGAAAATGTTTTTTTATATTTACTATATGCCCATCAAAACTAAAGGGACAAACCATTAGTACTTCACTAAGTCAACAAAGCAGGGGTAATTGTTTTTACCACTTACTACTTCCTTTACTATGATTGAATTGAATACGAAAACGCTATAAGTTAATAACTACCAAAGCCATCTCTTCTTAGGCCAAACTAACTCACAGATAGTTCCTTGAGGAGTATTTTGTCGCCTTCTAAATTTTCCTCTCAGACGATTTGCAATTGCTTTTGCTTGACGGGTTCCTTGCCCTTGACGCAAAAACTGCTGTTGATTAAAACTAGTCTCACCATTGTCTGTAATTCTTAGAGCATATAATTTTCCTCTGGATGAACAATATACGTCTAAACGAGTAGCGTTGTGAGCATGTTTACCTACATTGTATAAAGCTTCTTGAAGAAACAAACATAAACCGCGTTTTTCTTCTATATTTAAATGCTTGTCATCGTAACAATCGAAAGTAGGAGAAATAAAAGTTTGTAAGCTGCTAAAGCCGGGAAGCTGTTGATTTAAAGTTTGGTCGTATACTTGGTATAAAAGTTCGGAAATCGGATTTTGTAAATCAATAAATAAGTTATTTTGTAAATATAAACTGTTAGTTTGATTCATTGCTTCTTGTTGCAAATACTCAAAAATATTTCTGAGTTCATTATTTAACTTTTGTAGTTCTTCTCTTAATGTTTCTATAGGTAAATCTTCTTGGCTACTTCTAAGAATTACCGCCAAACTTTGTAGTGGTCCGTTATGAACTTCTTCATAAGTACGTTCGATAGTGTCGCGGCGCTGTTTGAGTTCTGCCCTTAAACCTCTATCAAAAAATGATGTAGTTAATGCTGCTAAGGAAAAAGCTAAACAAGTAGGAATATATGGAATCCACCAACCCCAAGTTAATAATAAATAAAATAGAATAGTGTGTTTAACAGAGATAATTGCAATGCCTAATAAGCTTTTCCAAGGAGATTGCACAATTACGCTTAAAATAACTCCAATTACCCCCCAAGCTACAATCCACACGTATTCCCAAAAATTCGGCCACGTTTTCAATAATTTAGGTTTATCCAAGACGGTAGATAAAATTTGTCTTAAAGCATGAGCGTGAGCTTCTACGCCATATATGATTTGATTGGGCATTGATTCTAACTGCCCTGAAATTGCCGAAAATAAAGTATGTTTCAGGGCGGAAGTAATTAAAGTGTCTTTTACACTTGCAGCAGTTACGCCAAATATTACGGCACGATTTTTAATTAATTTAGAAGAAAATTTTCTTTCAATAATATCTCTTAAATGTATGTATGTAAGTGGTTTTTGACTGGAGCAGAAATTAACCAGCATTTGATTTCCGTTTGCATCAACATTGACGTAACCCCCAGTATTTGTCTTTAGGGGAGGTATTGCAATAGAATCAAATTTTATCGAATTTTTAACTCTATCCCCATGCTCAAAGTTAAAGCCCAGAGATGATAAATAAACTCTTGCTAATTGAGTGACAAAGGAATATTTTAATTCTCCATTCCAATCTCTACTAGCTAAAAGACTGCGCCTAAATTTACCGTCTTCGTCAATTAATACATCGGCAAATCCGATTCTTTTGGGTGGTAATACTGGAGGTGGTTTAACGTTTAATGTTTCTTTCTCGTTGAGAGCTACTTCTATTCCAACTATATTAGGTATTTGTTTAAAAACTTGAATCAGTTGATTTTGATTTTGTCCTACTGGTAAATCTCGGAATATATCAATACCAATAACCGAGGGTTTATATTCATTTACAATTCGCAACGCTCTAGCTAATTCATCATCGGGTAAAGGAAAACCCCCAAACATTCTTAAATCATTTTCATCAATGCTGACAATAGTAACTCTAGATGGTACATTACTCGGAGGACAATTACGAGAAAAATAATCGAGTGACATCCATTCATATAGCTGCAAAAATCCCGTCAATCGAATAATTAAAATTAATCCTATAATTATCGAACCAGGTAAAATAACTTCACGAGTCAATTTTGCTTGCTGTCTAACTTTCCACCAAAAATTTATTAACACCATTATCGGTAAATTTAATCTTAGATATTGCGGAAAGTTTATAGAGATATTTTAAAGACATATTTTGAATTTTTAGGATAAATTGTCTTTTGATTAAAAAAAGAAGTCGGAACAATTTTAGATTTTATTTTAATGTCCATTATCAACTCACAACTTTCAAAATTTTATCTCAATTTTGCTTCCTCGCTGATTTCTGTTTTACGTTAGTTTATTTACATAAGCTTTGTTAGTGAAAGCAGTAAGAAGCCGCAGGATGCAGCCTAAATATTTTTTTTAAAATTAGCAATAAACCCCGAATTGAGCCAATACCGCAAGATTTGGACTATAGCTAACCGGACAGCACTATTCTTATTAGCGGTCGGCAGAGCCTTCAAACCATAGTTACTAGGTTCAACCTAGGAACTAGTTCAAAGTCGCTTTTCCGACTAATTAATCAGGCTTTTGTTGCGTTTTAACGCACTTAGTATATGCAATTATGAAATTGATTACAAGGTGAAAATTCGGGCTTCTAAGAAACTGCAAAACTATGATTTTGTTAATAATTACTAATAAACATTTAAATTTATAACTAATTACTAATAACTAACAACTAATTATTAACTAATTAACCCTGCTTTTCTAGCTGCAATTTCTATTTGAACTCGCAAATCCTTATCGGGACTGTCAAAAACACCCAATGCATCTTGAATTCTAATCCAATAATTACGCACTGTGCGGTCGGTAATATTCATTCGTTTTGCAATTGCTTTATCCGATAGCCCCTCCTGGTATTTTAAAGTCAATACCTCTAGCCATTTACGGTCAAATTCTGGACGCGATCGCACTTCTTTCGGTAAATAAATCGATCCTCGTTGAGCAATATCAACAAATTTCAGCATTTCTGTTAGCGGTAAAGATTTATCCATTGCAGCGAATCCTCCTTCATAAGTGTTAACAATACGTTTAATTCGGACTAAAGGCTTAATATTTGTACTTAATACGACAATGTTAGGGGCATTATCAGTTTGCATTAAGTTTGCAAGTAAATGCATCCCTACTTCAACTTTGGCAAAATCCTCCGGTTTTCGAGGTAAGCTCAAATCTACTACTACTAAATCAAAATGGAATTGCTGAAGTAATTTTTCCGCACTCTGCGAATCTTTGGCTGTAAAAATTTCAGCTATAGGATACTTTGTCCGCAATGCTGGAATAGTACCTTCTAGAATCGCTTCATGGTCATCAACAATTAGAATTTTTTGTTTCATTGAATCCAATTGTTCTGTCATGATTGTTTGAGAAATATATGTTGGCAATTAGTAAGTATTTATTTTTTCTCAAATTATTATCGTGCAAGGGAATTACTGTATTAAATCTTAATTAAGTATTAAGCTATATGGAAATCAGCAGCTATTGAATTGGAAATTTTATAAGTTATTATATTTTGAAGTACAATCTGCTTGTAATTACGGTAATTATTTTTTCGCAAATTTTTTTTATTACAAAAATCAAGGCTATATCAATTTGAATTATCTATGGGTGCTGTTAGAGGATATTTTATGAGTGTAGTTTTTAGCACAATTATCGAATTATTTTTCTTCTCTGTTAATAAAAAAGGGGAACTTTAACCCCCCTTTGTAAATGGGAAGGGTGATAAAAGCAATAATGAGTTAATAACTATACTTTTGTGTTCATCCTCTTAGACTTAATCATTGTATAGAGTATGTTGGCTACAAAAATATAAATTATGATGGGATACAAGCAAACATCAATAAGTTTTCTATTATTATGTTTATTGTGGTTACTTTTTCCAAAAGCGGCTTTAAGCAATCAAAGAAATCCAGATGAACTTCCACCAAGAACAAATGGTAGATCGGCAGGTTCAAGGGGTTGCAGCAACGATAAACCAATTTTAGAAAATTCTCCACCAGCAATTATCTTACTTGCTCCCAATCAAAACTTAATTCGTACAACTTTAAGCAATCCCACTTTTGCATGGTTTATACGCGATTCCAAACCCCGGCAAGTGCAGTTTAAGCTGTATGAAGAAAATATTATAACTAAAAAATACAGTTTGATTAAGAAAATTGCAGATAAAGATTTTCAGAGTAAATCGGGAATAATGGTATTGCCCATGCCGAAAAATTTTATCCTCTCAAAAGGTAGAAAGTACCTGTGGCAAGTTGAATTAATTTGCGATGCCCGTCATCCCTCTAGTAACTTATTTGCGGAAGCAGAGCTTCAAGTAGTTTCTGTAAAACCTAAATTTAAGAATCAGTTAAGAGCAGCAGTGAGTCAAAGCAAACAAGCAAAGCTATATGCTAAAACTGGTTTCGATTACGATGCATTGATAACGATTTTAATGATGAATAAATCAAACTTTGCTCAAACACAAGCAACAGAACAGCTAAAAAATTCGCTTTTAGATAAAGTTGCAACCAAACCTTCCGAACTTGAAAGTTTACAAAACAGTTCGATTCATTTAATCGGTAAGGAGTAAGAAACAGGTAATAGGAAAGAGAAACCCTAAATCATGATTTATCAGCTATTACCCATTAACTATTACTTACTTATATATATTCGTAATCCGCAAATACCTGTTCGACGGCTGCAATATTAAATATTCCTGCATCCCTGAACATCTTCAGAGTAGGAGCCGCTGCGTTCTTCACAGATTTTGCAACTTCACTAGGAATATAAGTCTCTTCCAAAATACCTTTAGCATCAGCCTGGTTAAAGCCAATTTGCCTTAAGACTCGATATTCAAAATCTTTATCTGGCCCGAGGAAAGCAGTTACAAGTTTGGGTAATAACTTACCAATTTCCTCTTTTTCATAACAGGTGAGACTATCCCATAAAATAGGGAAGATATTGCGGTAGTAAATGTTGTGTCTTACTTCATCATCGGCATGATCCGCAACGACTTGTCTAACTAATGGATCTACTTTTTGATCGTGGGGCAGACTGTTAAGATACCTACTAATCAAAGTTTCAGAAATAGCCACAAAAAATAACTTGATTAGATGAGGAGAAAGTTCGGTTTTATTCTCTTCCAAAATTTTCTCTAGCACCAATTCCATCCGAGGACGACCGAGCATAGATTGATGCAAACCAAATTTCTTTTGAACCTGGGTTGTAAGTTCTTCTGTAAACAGAGCGTGTCCGGCTTCATCACAGTAAACTCGTAGAGCATCGCTTCTTTGCTGGGCATTTACTTTAAATGGCGCTCTCCCTGCTGCCAAGGCTGCCGTTACCGGATTCACATAATTAAGTTCTAATAAGGTCGTGAACTTCAAGTATCCCAACAGCTTATAAGCCAAAACTTGCAGCCAGCGTTCCGAATCCGAAGCAATTGCCGGATGGGAAGCTAATGGCATCAAATCCGGAGAAAAAGGTAAACCAGAAATTTCTCCTTGTCTTATAGGTCTGCTGCGAATCCAGCTAATATCATCCCAATTCTCAAATGGACTTTGATATGCATGTGGGATATTTTTTTTCTTTATTCTTGGACTTGTTTCGAGTTGCATTGTCGAATTCCTTTGATAAGTTTATCTGGGGTTTCATCAAATAGCTTTGATAAAGGAGAGAGGTGAAGGCGGTTTGAGGTAGCATTGCACTCAAGCAAAAAGTGCCGTGTTCGTCCTATTGTTAAATTAGACTTGCTGATATTGAGAATGGTGAATTGCTTCTAAATAATCTAGCCAAACTTTACTAGCTTGTGATGCCAATTTATCGGCATACAGTGCTGTATCTTTTCTTAATTTGGCTACATTAGTATTTGGTGTCGCATTAATTTCGCAAGCATGACCAATAAACCAGCGTTCTAGATTTAATGCTGTGACTTCTGGATGAAATTGCAGTGCTAAAGTCTTTCCCCAAGAAAATGCTTGATTTGGGTAAAGGTTACTAGAAGCTAAAAGAGTAGAACCCGTGGGTAAATCAAAAGTGTCTCCATGCCAGTGTAAAACCGGAGTATCATCTGTCAACAAATGAGCTAAAGCTGAATTCTTCCCGGCCTGTGACAGTTTGATTTGCGACCAACCGATTTCTTTTTGCCCTCCAGGGTATACTTTGGCTCCTAATGCACGAGCTATAATTTGAGCGCCCAAACAAATCCCTAATGTTGGTAAATCTGCTTGCAAACGCTTCTCCAGCAAGCGTATTTCATCGGTTAAGAAAGGATAATCTTGCTCTTCGTAGACTCCTATTGGCCCTCCCAATACAACCAGAATATCTGGTTTATCCGGCTCTATTTGAGCTATATTATCGAGTCCAGCATCAAAGTATTTGACAACATATCCTTGTTGATTCAGAACCGGTTCTATAGTACCTAAATCCTCAAACGGTACGTGTCTAATTACAGTTGCATTCTTCATATTCTTGATTTCCTTAAAAAGGAAGGAGAAGCATATAGGGAATATGATTTTACGCTACGGGTGTAAATTAAAATTGCTATTGTATCAATGTTTGCTAGTAGCAATTAATTCACTTTAAACGCAATTTACGATTTTGCGATGCTTCTCCAGTTTAAAGTAGCTGCCGAAAATCCCTTGTTAATAAGAAAGAAAAATTTATAAAGCGCGATAACCCAGGGGACTTCCCATCCGTACCACTTGACTAGCGCCCGGTATTTCTCTGCTGGTTTGTATCATCGCAATAACCAACTCTTGAGTCATTGACTTTTATGGAAAATTGGTTTCCAATTTTGGAAAATTAATCAAAGACTCATTCGTTTATGCTTTCTGCCAGGGAAAATTTACTGGTAGGGAAGAGGGGGAGAAAGTACTAATATTCGTTTTCATTAAAATTGACGGGTGAAGGCAAGCAGGGGGAGCAGAGGGAGCGGAGGGGCA
>JAHCMI010000128.1 GCA_019192545.1 Rivularia sp. MS3
AAGGCTAATTTACATTTTGTTATGTAGTTCTGTTTTTTTCTGCCGACTTACTTAAACTTAAGCTATAGGGTTCGTAGTTGCGCTTGGGCACCAAAGATTTTTCGCGCCCAAGCGCAACTACGAACATATTTTTATTCATTTCAAGCCTAAAGAAACCGCTACTTTGAATTTTTTACGCCGATTTAATTAAAACTTTTCAATACTTCTACTAATTTCTCAATATGACTTGATTGATGGGTAGCCATTAACGAAATACGAATCCGACTTGTGGGCACTGTGGGGGGACGAATCGCTGGCGCGAAAATTCCGGATTCTTTGAGATAATTTCCCATTTTTAATGCTTCTGCCGCACTTGCTAACTGGAAACAAATAATTGCTGATTCTGAAGGCAATATCTTCAAGTTTGGCAAATCAGACATCAAGCCTTTTAAATAATCAATATTTTTCCACAATTGATGACGACGGTGTGGCTCTTGTTTAACTATCTTAATTGCTTGCAAAGCCGCAGCAGTATCACCTGGTGAAAGCGCCGTCGTATAAATCCAGCTAGGGGCGCGATTTCTTAAAAAATCAATTAAAGCTGTACTTCCAGCAACATAACCACCCAAACTACCCAAAGCTTTACTCAAGGTACCAACTTGAATTAACTGTTTAGAAGTACAACCAAAATATTCCACGCAACCGGCACCAGTTTCTCCCAAAACTCCAGTAGCGTGGGCTTCATCTACTAGCAACATGCTGCTAAATTCTTCAGCAATATCTAATAATGTAGGTAAAGGGCACAAATCTCCATCCATACTGAAAACGCTATCGGTAATTATCAAACAACGACGATAATTTTGCCGAATTTCTCCTAACTTACTTTTTAAAGCAGCAACATCGCAATGGGGATACTCAACTACCGCAGCACCGCTAAGAATTGCCCCATTTTTCAAACTCGAATGATTGTACTCATCAGATAAAATCACATCGCGTTTACCAACCACCGCAGTAATTGCACCCAAGTTAGCTAAATATCCCGAACTGAATACTAAAGCATCTTCCGTGGTTTTCAATTCGGCGATCGCCCCTTCTAAGTCACGATGCAATTCTCGATGCCCGCTGAGTAATCTAGAACCAGTGCTACCAGTTCCAAAACATTGAGTAGCAGTAGTTGCAGCCTGAATTAAACCCTCATCGCTGGCTAAACCTAAATAATCATTGCTGGCAAAATTAACTACTTCGTTTCCCTGTAAAACTACCGTAGCACCAGCGCCACCGTGGATTGTTTGCACCGAACGGTACCAATCAGCACGGTGAATAGTTTTCAAAGATTGCTCTAGCCAAGCATAAGGACTCATAATAAGGTTAAAGGTCAAAGGTTAAAGGTTGTAATTTATAACTTTTAACTCATAACTCATAACTCATAACTCCTAACTATTAACCTCGCTGCTGCTGAGATGAGCGATCGCCTGCTTAATCCAATCTTCGACAAAAGCATCTTTGGGTAATCCAATATCTTCGCCGACGACGTGTAAAGCATAGCTAACTTCTTGTGCGGTATAGCCTAAAGCGAGTAAAGTCATTTGCACTTCTTCGAGAATTCCGGGAGCGGGGCCACCTGTAGCCACGAAGAAACCAGCATTTTTACGCCAATCAATTAGTTTGCTTTTGAGTTCCAAACAAATACGCTCGGCGGTTTTCTTACCAACACCGGGGGTTTGGATTAATAACTGGACGTTAGCAGCAATAATCGACTGGACTAACTCGGGTAATTCCAAAGTGTCCAACAAAGCAATTGCTAAAGAACTACCAATCCCGCTAACACCAATTAAAAAGCGAAATAAATCCCTTTCTGCTGGGGTACTAAAGCCATAAAGAAGCGGTACCTCTTCCCGAACTTGGTAATGGGTAAAGACTTGAACTTCACCCCCCGAATCCGGTAACTGTTGAGCCAATCTTGCGGGAACTTGTAAATCGTATCCGATACCGTTCACCTCTAAAGTCAGAATATGACGATTGGCGCTACTTTTTTGGATACCAGCAACGATTCCTTTGAGATAACTAATCATAAGAAACCAAAGTATTTTAAGCCTTCAATAATTCCAAGAGCACAAACATTTTTCGCCAGGTAACGATGGTTAGCAGGATTTTCATTATGCCATTGGATTAATTCCGGACGAGCGTTTCCCACAAGGATACCTCGTTCGTCTCCAACAGCAAATAAAGCAATATCATTGCCCGAATCGCCGCAAGCTACCGTTCTCTCTGATACAAAGTTCCACTTTTCGCGGAGAAATTGCATTGCCTGACCTTTATCGCTGCTACTGGGTACAATGTCAAGGTCAATACCACTGCTGTAGATTAATTTGACATCTAAACCGCTCTCGGACAAATTAGATTCCAATTGCGGTAAAATCCCTGCGGCAACTGATTCTTCAAGGAAAAAGCTGACCTTGAATTGTCCTTGTTCTGTGTCTGGTTGGGGTTTTAACTCCGAGAATTCAGCAGTTTTAGATAATACCACTTCTCGGCTCCATCCTTGAGAAAGTTTTTTTGACCAATCAGTATCGGGAGTATCGCTTTTATCTAAATATATTTCCGTTCCTACTGATAAAACCAAAGCATCTGGCTCCATCAAATTTCTTTCCTGTTTAAGTTCTTCATATAAAACTGGCGATCGCCCGGTAGCATACACAATTTTAGTGCCGTGTTCTTGACGGTGTTTGCTCAAAAGTTGTTGTAATTCCTTTAAAGCATCATCGTCTCCGACGAAAGTATTATCTAAATCCGTGACGAAAAGAAATCGACTCACCGGTGTTTGCTCCCCTGTTTACTGCTTTACCATCAAAAAGTTTACATTAATTGTTAGTTGTAAATTTTAGTTTTTTTGAGATGCCCCAAACTGATGATTTACAAATCAGAATTGGAGTTTCTGTGTACCTAATTGTTTTTCTCTTATCAAGTTTTAATTGTTACCATAACTTGGACATTTAATTTTAACTAAAAACCGTAAACTGAATATATAAATGAGTTGTAACTGTTATTTAAAAATTATTCGTAAATAGAATAATGATAGCTAAATTATCAGAAATTTGAGAAATTTGTAAAAGTACTGTAGTTTGTACCGTAGTTATAAGTTTGATATTGTTTGCTGCTATTTATCTTCTAAGCCGTAGCGATAAGGCTTCTGAAAATAATTTTGCGCCGGAAACTAATCTATTTTCGGATACATCTACACAACCGACTTTATCTCAAGATTTATTAACAAAAACCGATATAATAACCACCGGAAACTGATAAAGCACTAAATTTAGCACTAAAGCAAATTAAAACAGCAACAATCCACCTAAACATTAGCTTGCTCGATAATTACCAATTGTCTATTCCCTAAAGATAATAAATGAAAAAATTAATTAACCAGCCCGACGACTTTGTGCGTGAAAGTCTCGAAGGAATGGCTGCTGCTCATCCCGATTTAATCAAAGTCAACTTTGAACCAACTTTTGTATATCGTACTGATGCACCCGTAAAAGGCAAAGTAGCGGTTATTTCTGGTGGTGGCAGCGGACATGAACCCATGCACGCCGGTTTTGTGGGTATGGGAATGCTTGATGCTGCCGTGCCTGGGGAGGTTTTCACTTCTCCAACTCCAGATCAAATGTTAGCTGCTGCAAAACAGGTTGATGCTGGTGCTGGAATTTTAAACATCGTCAAAAATTATAGCGGCGATGTGATGAATTTTGAAATGGCTACGGAGTTAGCCCGCAGTGAAGATATGCGGGTTTTGAATATTTTAATTGATGATGATGTTGCAGTTAAAGATAGTTTATATACTCAAGGCCGTCGCGGTGTCGGAACTACGGTATTAGCTGAAAAAATCTGTGGTGCGGCAGCAGAACAAGGTTACGATTTACAGCAAATTGCCGATTTATGCGTCAGGGTTAACTGTAACGGCAGAAGTATGGGCATGGCTTTGACTTCTTGTACCCTACCAGCGAAAGGTTCGCCGACTTTTGAGTTGGGTGACACAGAAATTGAAATGGGTTGCGGCATTCATGGCGAGCCAGGAAGGCAACGCATGTCAATCGCTCCAGTGGATGAGATTACAGAAACTCTAGCGTTAGGAATTATTGAAGATTCGGCATATAGCCGCACGGTGAGACAATGGGATGAATCGCAAGGTGATTGGGTAGATGTGGAGTTGACAGATTTACCGTTAGAAAGTGGTAGTAACGTTCTGGCTTTTGTTAACGGTATGGGTGGAACTCCCCTGAGCGAATTGTATATTGTTTATCGTAAATTAGCGCAAGTTTGTGAAGGCAAAGGATTAAAAATTGTTCGTAATTTAATTGGTTCTTATATAACTTCCTTGGAGATGCAGGGTTGTTCTATTACTTTATTGAAGGTTGACGATGAGATGGTTAAACTTTGGGATGCTCCGGTGAAGACTGCTGCTTTAAAGTGGGGTTGAATTAAGTTCGTAGTTGCGCTTTAGCGCCTGCATATCGAGTTGAGGGCTAAAGCCCAACTACAAGCCCAACTACAATCTTTTATAATACTCTCTAGAGTAATGGTGAAAACATGGCAGATATAGTTGATATTGCTGTTAGTAATGATTCTTTTAGTACCTTAGTTGCAGCCGTAAAAGCTGCTAATTTAGTAGAAACATTAAAGAGTCCCGGACCTTTTACAGTTTTTGCACCTAATGATGAAGCTTTTGCAAAATTACCTCCCGGAACAATTCAAACTCTGTTGCAAAATATTCCTGGGCTAGCAAGAATTCTCACATATCACGTTGTCGCAGGCAAATTAATGCAGGCCGATTTAGCAAAATTGACAACTGTAGATTCTGTAGAAGGTTCTCCTATAAGTATTAATTGTACCGATGGATTTGAAGTGAAAAATGCCACAGTTTTAGCAGCAGATATCGAAGCTGAGAATGGTGTAATTCATGTGATTGACAACGTCATTCTTATGGGTTGATTTATCAGGCGATCGGCGTAGATGTAGAATTGACCTCGACTTTGAGGTGGGGTGAATTAAGTTCGTAGTTGCGCTTTAGCGCCTGCATATCGAGCTGAGGGCTAAAGCCTAACTACAAACTGAGCAACGCCAAATAATCTATCTATTTACGACGCACGGCAGCACCATGTATGTCACTATGCTCGCTACCCGTATAAGCATAACCTCCAGGAGCATCTACGGGTGCAGTGTCTACCGTATTAGTAGTGCGGAGTACTGTCGCTAAACGACCGGATGCACCGCGTTTAGTCAGCTTAATAATGCCGACTCCCGGACAGCTACCTTGTGCAGCATGAGTTACGGATACGGGAACCGGACCGCGTAAAGCAACTACCAGATACTTACCATCTGGTGTATTTTCTATCAGGTCGGGAGCGGGGTCGTTGAGCGGTAAATCTCCATCATCTGTAACGGAAGCTGCCGCACAAGCACCTACACCATTTCCTTTACCATTCGCCGAAGTTAAATCATAAGTATTTCTTCTTAAATTTATAGTATTAAAAACTTCAACGTTATTCTGGATGCGGTCAACGTTATGAATATATCGGCCAGTAATGGTTCTTGCCATACCGTGAGCATCCCGACGGGTAGTAGTTCCCGGTAACTGTCCGGTATTGTTGGGATTTGAATTACCTTGAGTGTTGCCGATGGTAGCGGTATTATTATCATCTTTGTAAACCAATACTGGTTCTGGAGTATTGGGCGCATTTGGGGTGGAGCCAAATTTTGTATCATCAATAGCGTACATGGTAAAAGTCGATTGAGTCGCACCCGCACCAGAAGCCGAAACGCCAGCATTCAACCACATATTTCTGCCTACTTGTACGCCACCGCAGCCAGCACCGTTAAAGACCTGATTGTCATATTCACCAACAATTGTCATCGGAGTAGTTTTGGTATTAGCGACTAACAAACCACCTCCACCAACGGTGATATAAGCATTGTCCCTTTGAGAGGTTATCGGACAGATAATTACGTTGTTAGGACGACCGCCGAGTACAACTTGATTGTCGTTGCAACCGTTTTCTTTGCAATTGCCATTTGGTGTCAAGTCAGTAAAATCAGCTTCACTGTAGCTACCGATGATACTGCCAATCATCTTTTTCCCTTGACTGTTTTTACCTAGATAAACCTTGGCATCTTCTGTAACAGTCATGCCCTTTGAAACACCCAAGGAAGCCGATTTGTTGAAAGCTGCGTTGATAATCTTACCTCTGCGATCGCGATTGATATCGATGCGTTCCAACACCTTGCCATTTAGGTTAGCCACCAGCAAAGCGCTACCGTCACTGTTCCAGAAAGACATATGCACCGAACGACCGATATTAGTACCCGTGACGCGGAATAAAGCTACGGCTCCCTTGGTTCTACCATCGATGATGCCGACGTAACCACCATTCGGAGCAAATATGTTTGCGTTCATATATTTGTTCTGTGGATCTGGTAACATACTGTGCAACCGACCAAAAGCTGGCAAATTACCAAGAGTATTACCAGTCGGCTGTCGGGAACTGTTGTATTCCTTTAAGCTTGCAGGAAATACATCGCGAATATCGCATGGACCTTCACCAGCGCGGTTTCTGCCATCACAACCGAGGGGTTTCGCTTCTCTACCGTACCTAAGCTGCTTTTTAACATCTTTACTGTCCCAAACCCAAATTAAACTACCGTTTACTCCACGAGAGGAAACACCGGCTACTGAATTAGATTGGTCTGAACCCCAAATTTCATATCCCCGATGGTAATTATTCCTGCCTAAAGCCGGACTGATAGTCAGCGCGATCGCAACGATTGCAATCAAAACTAACTTGATTATTGAGTTAAAATTATTCATTTATACGTCCTTCAAAAATGTATTTTTTTGTTACGCTAAACTGCGCCTAAAATAAGATTTAAATCGAACAAGCACAAATCAAAAACTTGCTTGTTTGATATAGCGGTTCTTCTAATATATATAAGTTAAAAATATAACAAGTATTAACTTTAATAAATCTTTATACCTCGCCGATATTTAAATGTTATTTTTGTTTATTATCAATTAGCTGTTATACCTAAAATCACCTTTATTTTTCTTCATAAAAAATATTATCGTGATATAAATAAATAATAAACTTAATAAACTTGAAAGAAGCAATTACGATAATAAGCATATATATTTACAAAAACCTGTTACAGCATAGAAAATATTAAAAATTGAGAAATTAATAAATTATGCAAAAATCAACAATCATCACTTGGTTACAAAACTTCACCGATACTATCGAACAAAATAAAGATTATTTAACAGAATTAGATGCAGCTATCGGAGATGCCGACCACGGTATTAATATGGAACGTGGTTTTAAAAAGGTGATAGAAAAATTGCCAACTGTTGCAGATAAAGATATTGCCACTATCCTCAAAACCGTTAGCATGACTTTAATTTCTAGTGTCGGTGGTGCTAGTGGCCCACTTTACGGCACTTTCTTTTTACGAGCAAGTAGTGCTGTTGCCGGTAAACAAGAACTTGATGCAGTCAATATACTTGAGTTATTAAAAACCGGTAAGGATGGAATAATTGCACGGGGTAAAACCCAACTAGGTGATAAAACAATGGTGGATAGTTTGCATCCTGCTATTATGGCTTTTGAGCAAGCTATAAATGATGGAGTTGATATTAAAAACGCAGTAGAAAAAGCAGTAGCCGCAGCAGAACAAGGAATGAAAGAAACTATACCAATGGTTGCTAAAAAAGGAAGGGCTAGCTACCTTGGAGAAAGAAGTAAAGGACATCAAGATCCAGGTGCGACTTCTATATATTTAATGTTGAAAAGTTTGCAGGAAAGTTTAGTTGATGAATAAGCTATTAAAATTAAAACCTCCGCGTACCTTTGTGTTAACCTTTGCACTCCTCTGCGTTTATTATAATTAATTAGTTTGATTCAAAAGATTAATAAAAGAAAAACCGCAGAGACGCAAAGAAGGCAGAGGAAATAATTTTATCGAGAGATAATCATATAATGTTTGGTTAAATACTTATTAAGTATTCCCTATTCCCTGTTCCCTATTCCCTACTTCACAATATATTAAATAATAAACCAAACTTGAGATAAAAATGGTTGGAATTGTAATTGTTTCTCATAGCAAGCAGTTAGCATTGGGTGTCAAAGAACTTGCCGAGCAAATGGTTCAAGGAGAAGTAAATCTTGCTGTTGCTGCCGGAATCGATGATGCAGAAAACCCCATTGGTACCGATACCATGCAGGTTTACGAAGCGATTGAATCAGTTTACACCGAGAGGGGCGTACTGGTGCTGATGGATTTGGGAAGTGCTTTGATGAGTGCGGAAATGGCTTTAGAGTTTCTGACTTCCGAACGTCGAGATAATGTATATTTGTGTGAAGCTCCTTTAGTTGAAGGTGCGATCGCTGCAACTGTCACTGCTGCTTCTGGTGCTGATATTCAACAAGTTTTGACGCAAGCAAGGGAAGCTTTAGCAGCAAAAGCCAGTCAGTTGGGTGTTGGTTTGATGGGTACAATTCAATCCCAATTTGCTCAAGCAACAACTTCAGATACAGTAAAAAATACCAAACAAATACAGCTTCGGATTAACAATAATTTAGGTATTCATGCTCGCCCTGCTGCAAAATTTGTATCAACACTCAGTAAATTTAAATCTCAAATTCAAGTTAAGAATATAACTAAGAATAGCGATTTTATTCGTGGGGATAGCATTAATCAAGTTATAACTTTAGCAGTTCGTCAGGGAGATGAAATAATTATTAGTGCTTGCGGTGTCGATGCGGACGATGTTTTGGCTGAATTACAAACATTAGTAGAAAATCAGTTTGGTGAAGGAGATGATAATCAAGATTCAATTTCTCAAACTATATCTATTAACGATTCTGTTTCTGCTTCTACTGACAATTATTTACAAGGAATTCCCGCTTCTAGAGGATTTGCAATTGCTACTTGTTTGCAGTTGAATCAATTAAATAACATTAATTTTATATCCGTACAAAGTCATTCTGTAGACGATGTTGATAGTGAATGGCGCAAGTTACAAAATGCGGTACAAGTAGCCAAACAGGAAATTCAAGATTTACAACAACAAACTTTAATTCAAATTAGCGAAACAGAAGCAGCAATATTCGATACTCATATTTTATTTTTAAATGACCCAGTAATTTTAGAATCAGTTCGACAGCTGATAACTATAGAGAATCAAAATTCTGAATTTGCTTGGCAAACAGTAATTGATCGAGTGATAGATAGTTATCAAAAACTGGAAGATTCTTATTTAAAGGAAAGAGTTAATGATATAGTTGATATTAAACAAAGAGTATTACGAATACTTAGCGGAAGTTCTACAAACAAATTACAAAATTTAGAAGAAAATTTAAATATAAAAGAACCAGTAATTTTAATTGCTAACGATTTAACTCCTTCCGATACCGTTCAATTAAATCCCAGCAAAATATTAGGAATTTGTATTACTAGCGGTAGTGCAACTTCTCACAGTGCAATTTTAGCTCGTTCGTTGAATATTCCTGCTGTTGTTGGTTTGCCGTCAGAGATATTGCAAATCGTCAATGGAACGCTATTAGGTATTGATGGTGAAGCAGGTACAGTATGGGTAAAACCAGATGCACAAACTCAAGCTGAACTCAAAGCAAAGCAAGAAAAATATCAACTATCGCGACAAAATTTAGTAATTACTCATCGAACAGCCACTAGTATTGATGGCATAAATATCGGCGTTTTAGCAAATATCAGCAGCATACAGGATGCACAAACAGCTTTGGATATGGGTGCGGTTGGTGTGGGATTATTTCGTACTGAATTCTTGTATTTCAACCGTCAAAATTTACCTACAGTCGAGGAACAAGTTTCAGTTTATCGGCAAATAACTCAAATTTTTCAAAACCGTTCTGTAATTATTCGTACTTTAGATATTGGCGGCGATAAACCATTACCTTATTTAAATTTACCATCAGAAAACAATCCTTTTTTAGGTTGGCGAGGTATTCGTTATTGCTTGGATAATTCTGATATTTTAAAAACTCAATTAAAGGCTATTTTAACAGCCAGCCACCGAGGAAAAATCAAAATCATGTTCCCCATGATAACCACTGTCGCAGAAATTCAAGCAGCTAAAACAATATTAAATCAAGTTAAAACCGAACTAAATCAAAATAGTATTCCCTTCAATCAAAAGATACAAATAGGGATAATGATAGAAACACCATCCTCCGTCGCAATTGCAGATAAACTAGCTCCTGAAGTAGACTTTTTCAGCATTGGTACAAACGATTTAAGTCAGTACGTCATGGCTTGCGATCGCACTAATCCCAAAGTCGCAAATTTAGTCGATGCATTGCATCCGAGCGTTTTACGGATGATACATCAAACAGTACAAACCGCACATCAACATAATATTTGGGTGGGTTTATGCGGAGAATTAGCTTCGGAAATTATTGCCGCACCAATTTTATTAGGTTTAGGGTTAGATGAAGTGAGCTTAAATCCTCATGCAATACCAGCATTTAAAAAAGCCATTGCTCAATTAACATCATCGGAAGCAGAAGCTATCACTAATGAAATAATTCAACTTGATGAAGCAGCAGAAGTTAGGGAGAGATTGGGTAAGTCAGCGAGCAGTGAGCAGTGAACAGTTAACAGTGATTGATTGCTCCTTTCTTGGTGAAAGGTTACTGGCGTTGAGTTAAGGGGGAGAGGGTTAGGGCAAGCAGCGGGAGCAGGGGAAGCAGGAGAGGCAGAGGGAGAAAAGAATTTTGATGACTTGATAAGACTCCTCGGATGTTGGGTTGCGCTTCGCTTCACCCAACCTACCTTCTTCCATTAGTTTTGACGGGCATATTGTAAATATAAAAAACATTTTCTTCCCCCACTCTCCCCCTCCCTGCCCTTACCCGTCAATTTTAATAGGACAAACCACTAGTGGTCTGTCCCGTTAGTTTTGATGGGCATATCGTAAATATAAAAAATATTTTCTTCCCCCCACTCCCCCAC
>JAHCMI010000129.1 GCA_019192545.1 Rivularia sp. MS3
CCACAATTTGATTGATTATGTTTGATATATTGTCGTCACCGTCACAGCACCCTACGTTTTAACTTTTGGCTTCTAAAATGGTGCGTGACGGTATTTCCAATTTTATTGATTGTGTTTGATATATTGTCGTTACCGTCACAGCACCCTACATTTTTAACTTTTGACTTCTAAAATGGTGCGTGACGGTATCCACAATTTGATTGATTATGTTTGATATATTGTCGTCACCGTCACAGCACCCTACAGTTTTGACTTTTTACTTAATAACCTGATATTCTGTATATAAAATTTGTGTTTCTTTACTATCACTGGCGTAATCTAACAACGTGTTTAAATAATCTTCGGTTAGCGTTAAAGGCTCATCACTTGGTTTTGGTAGCCATTCTAAATTAGGAATTTTGGGAGTAATGATTGCTAAAATCTGTTCTTTTCCCGGTGTACCTTCGATAGGAAAGGAAGTTATGGGGGAATCGGCTTGAGGAAGAATTGTTTTACCTGCTTCTAGTTTATTTTCAGGAGCGAAACAAGAAGGGCAAAAACAGCATACTTCTCCCGAGGTATCTTTGAGCAGCAATAGTAAATAACCTTGGATATTCAGGTTTACCTCGACTTGAATATAAGCACCCACACTTACTGATTTTTCGTAGCGACTGGGTAATTTTGTTCCCCAACCCAAAGTTTGTTCTTTGGCTAAAACTAATCCCATATCTTCTGTAGGGGAACCGAGTTTTATCAACTGTAACCAAAGTTGATTTAGGGGAGTTAATTCTTCTTCGGGAAATTCAGCGATATCTTGCCAATCTAAATTCAATTCGTCACAAATCTTAATAAATAATTGGCGTTGAATCGGTTTACCGTTAAAGAATCGGTTGATGGTAGACCAAGCTGCAATACCATCAGCACTACCTTCATAGGACAAAGACTTTTGAGTCAGATTTCTACGCTCTAAAGCTGTTCGCAGTTTGTCTTGACCTTGTGTTGATGCACTCAAAGAACGGTTGCTCATAATAATTCAAAATTGAAAAGAGAACCTTTATTAAGTCATATACGAACTCATACACTTGAGTCAATAACTCACATATGTAGTCATATACGCTAATGCAACAATTGAGTAAGTAAAAAGTAAAAAGATAAAAGTCGAAAGATTTTTTCTTTTAATTTATACCAATTGTGTACCGTATAGCCCTCAGACTATAAGCCTGGGGCTACACAAACAAAGCCATCCTTAGCTGGCTAAATACAGCAGATTGCAATACAGAATTGGTATTTTTGATTGTTTCTTTGTCTTTTGACTTTTTACTTGTAAAAGATGGTGCGTGACGGTATTTCCAAATTATTTGATTATGTTTGATAAATTATCGTCACCGTCACAGCACCCTACTTTTTTGACTTTTTATGGTGCGTGACGGTATGTACAAATTATTTAATTATATTTGATAAATTGTCGTTACCGTCACAGCACCCTACTTTTTTGACTTTTTATGGTGCGTGACGGTATTTACAAATTATTTGATTGTATTGAATAAATTGTCGTTACCGTCACAGCACCCTACTTTTTTTACTTTTGCCTTTTTACTTTTTACTTCAAAATGTTTACTTTTGAACAGCTACATTTTGCGTGGTTGCAGGTTCGTGCTGGGAGTAAGTCTGCTGGAGTTGATGAGATTTCGGTTGATTTATTTGAGTCGAATCACTCTGATGAATTACGTAGAATCGAATCTCAAATTAAGCACGAAAGTTACAATGCTAGTCCTGCAAAGGGTTTTTATATTCCTAAAAAAGATGGTAGCAAAAGATTGATTGGTATTCCTACTGTTCGGGATAGAATTGTGCAGCGTTTGTTACTTGATGAGCTATATTTCCCTTTGGAAGATGCGTTTATGGATTGTAGCTATGCTTACCGTCCGGGACGTAATATTCAACAAGCCGTACAGCATTTATATGGATATTATCAATATCAACCAAAGTGGATTATTAAGACTGATATTGCTGATTTTTACGATAATATTAATCTGGCTTTGCTGTTGACTTTTTTAGAAAGTTTAGAACTTGAATCTACTGTATTGCAGTTAATCGAACAGCAAATTAAATCGGGAATTATCATCAAGGGACAGTATCAAAATGCTGGTAAAGGATTGTTACAAGGTGGTGTTCTTTCGGGTGCTTTAGCTAATTTGTATCTTACCGATTTTGATAGAAAGTGCTTGAAAAATAACTTAAATTTAGTCCGCTATGGTGATGATTTTGTCATTGCTTGCAGTAGCTTTGCGGAAGCTAATCGAACTTTAGATAAAATTTCCCAATGGTTAGGAGAAGTTTATCTTACTATCCAATCGGATAAAACAGAAATTTTTAATCCCGATGATCAGTTTACTTTCTTGGGATATCGCTTTGCTAAAGGTGAAGTTTACGCTCCTCCACCTCCACCACCAAGAATTCCCGGTGAATGGATAATTAATGATTCGGGAACTCGTTATTTTCGTCCCCAACATCGTCCCTATAAATTTAAATCTCATCCCCCAAAATTTTGCGATATCAGCAAACCCAGCAATATACCCCAAGCACCAATTTCTCATCTTTGGCAGGATTCTATGTCTACTTTATACATTACCGACCAAGGCTCATATTTAAGCGTTAAAAATCGCCAATTTCAAGTTTCTTATCGTAGGGAATTACGGATTAAAGTTCCGTCAACTAGGGTAAGCAGTATTGTATTATTCGGCTGCTGTAATGTTTCTCATGGTGCGGTTTCCTATGCTTTGCGGGGACGAATTCCGATTATGTATTTATCGCAAAAAGGCAGGTATTTCGGATATACCGGAGTGCAAAGTAATGCCAAGGTTGAGTATTTAATTCAGCAGGTGAAAAACTGTGAAAACCCTGTATTTGTGCGACAGCAAGCTGAAGCAATCGTTACTGCAAAACTGCATAATTCCCGCATATTATTAATGCGTTTAAATCGTCGTCGGGAAACCGACATAGCTCATAGAGCAATTGATTTAATCGAGATTCTTATGGATAGTTTATCCCAAGCCGAAAACATGGATGCTTTGCGGGGATATGAAGGAAAAGCTGCTACCGTTTATTTTCAAGGTTTGGGTTCTTTATTTACTGGAAAATTTGCTTTTGATAAACGTACCAAACGTCCACCCACCGACCCAATTAATAGTTTAATGAGTTTAGGCTATACTTTATTAAGTCAGCAAGTTTTTTCTTTTGTACAAGGGGCTGGTTTACATACCCATTTCGGTAATTTACACGTCCCTCGTGATAATCATCCAGCTTTAGTATCGGATTTAATGGAAGAATTTCGCGCTCAAATAGTTGATTCCTTTGTTAGCTATTTGGTGAATAAAAAAATTCTCGATGAAGAAGATTTTACTCCCCCCGACGAGCGTGGAGGTGTTTATTTACAAGCAAGTGCTTTGAAAAAATATCTAAAACATTGGGAAGAAAAGTTACGAACCGAAATTACTCATCCTCATACGGGCTATAAAGTAGCCTATCGTCGCTGTATTGAATTGCAGGTACGCGAATATATTGCTTGTTTGACTGGTGAAGTTGAGGTTTATCGTCCGATGATTTGGAAAATGTGAGGAAGTTAAAAGTTAAAAGGCAAAAGTCAAAAGTCAAAAGTCGAAAGAATCACTATAAATCAATTCCAGGCTTGCATCATACTTTATCCTGGAAAAGAATCACTACCCACAGCTTAGAAGGTTGACGGTAATTACTACAGTAAATACTAATATCTTCTTTTGCTTTTAAATTTTTTACTTTTGACTTTTTACTTTTGACTTCATTTGTGGGATAAGCAAAGTGTCTCAAACCCTTATTCTTTCGTTCTATCCCACAAATCACTATCTATATATAGGTTTGGGGGTTGTTGGTGGAGTGTTTAATGCTAAGAATTATCAATTATCTAGATGAAATTTTGCATCCCACAAAAAACTGCTGTAGAATTCTATCCAGGCAACGCTTTCAGCGGACAGCCTTTAAACTTCTTCGGAAGTTGAACTAATGGAAACTTGCGCTGGGTTTGATTCCTACGAAGGTTTCTACCTTCATCTTTAAACTTCTTCGGAAGTTGAACTAATGGAAACATTTCTTTAACCATGAATTTCATGGCTTCGGAAGACTTTAAACTTCTTCGGAAGTTGAACTAATGGAAACTTCAATCATGGCTTTTTTTAATTCTTGAGCTGTACCCCTTTAAACTTCTTCGGAAGTTGAACTAATGGAAACTTTCGAGTTTTTTCTTTAAGCTACTCTTTTTAGCCTTCTTTAAACTTCTTCGGAAGTTGAACTAATGGAAACGTTTTTGATCCACTCCTTAGAAGTAGCCTGATTACACTTTAAACTTCTTCGGAAGTTGAACTAATGGAAACCTTGACTTCAGCCTGCAACTTTGCAGAAGTTGCTTCTGCTTTAAACTTCTTCGGAAGTTGAACTAATGGAAACACGTTCTTGTTTTTGCTTCCGATCCTGATTTAACAGGCTTTAAACTTCTTCGGAAGTTGAACTAATGGAAACGTGCTACATCAGAAGGGTTTTTGACCTGTTGAGCGGCATAACCTTTAAACTTCTTCGGAAGTTGAACTAATGGAAACGAAGGTTTTTCTGCAAGCTCTATTATAAACTTGCTTATAAGCTTTAAACTTCTTCGGAAGTTGAACTAATGGAAACCATACCCGTATCTTTATACGCAGCGTCTGAATCAGTTCTTTAAACTTCTTCGGAAGTTGAACTAATGGAAACCTTGCGATAATGGAATCTGAATCAAAGTGTAATAGGCTTTAAAGTTCTTCGGAAGTTAAATAAATAAAAAGCCCCTATCTCATATTTAGAGAATGGGGCTTTCTAATATTTATAAAAAATTATAATTCAAAAATATATTGTATTTTTCTACATATTAATGTTAATAAACCGTTACTTGTCAGCCAGTACAAAGTTTTACTGAAGGTTGATAATTCCAATCAGCAACGCGCTCGTAACAAATAACATCTCCAACTGCTCGCAATCTTTGCCCTAGAAACAAACAAAAACTAAACGGAGCATATAGTACTAAGTGAGTACAGCTAGCTCTATATTTCTGACGATATTGACGAATAATTTCTTTCGCACTAATTGCTAATGCTATTGCATCAGAATCAGAACTAATTGCTCTTTCTCCAGTTCCTGAATCTGGTTCTATATAAATAGCAGCATTAAATAAGGTTGCCGATTTTTGACGCAATACTTCTAAATCTTCGGAAGCATTACCAGTAATTCCTATGACAACTAAAAGGTTTTTTCCTACTTCACCATCTTCTTTAATAACTGTAAATTCTGCATTAGAAGGAATCGAATCCGAACGCCAAAAATTATACTGTGATGTCGTTCGTTGTTGTGTTTGCAAAGTGTACCCAATAGTATCTTGAAAAATAGTACCAATAGCGACTGCTGCTGTTAAAGGTATCATACCCCGCACGTTTATCACTTTGTTTTCTGGTAATTTTTCCCTTGCTTCAATTAAATTCGGTTGTAATATATTATCCCAAGTTTCTTGCTTGGCAATGCGACGGGGTTGAGAAGAAATATCAAAATATTTTGTCCAATCAAGCTCAACCGTGGGAGCATCACCATAACTTTGTTTTTTCCAACCATGTATCCAAATACTAGGGTTTATATTAGGATTTTTTTTTAACACAGGAATATCTGCTTGGTTAATATGAGGTAGTGAAATTCGATTGCGACCAAATTTATAAGCAAACTCGTAATCTCTACCATCTCCCAGGGCATCATAGAAGCCAGTAGCAAAATCAATTGCAGCGCGGTCGCCTATTGATTGATTCATCCCAATCACATAATCGATGTGTTGCACAATAACATCTGCTTGCTTTTCTGAATAACAGGCATTTAGTAGCACGCATTCAACTTGGTCTGAAAATAATTCAAATAACCCAGCTAAAGTATTACTATCTACAAGGGTAGGTTTGCCGGTGATGTCTTCTAGTACCAAACCTGCATCTCCTTCTCCATGCCCGCAAAAGTGAACTATATGAGGATTTGTTTCAAGTACTGCAACAGATAAGTCTCTATAAGTTGCAGCTAAACACGAATCTACTACCTCAAACTCATTACGCTTTTTCGCTTGTTTGATAGCTTGTTTAATTTGTTTAATTTCCTCATCTAAGCGTAATTGAGTCGTGTTTTTTGGGTTAGCAGAAGCTACTAATATTCGTCTTTTAGATTTTTTAGGCATTATCAGTCAATTAGGTAAACTAATATAAAAAAGTAATAAAGCTTAAATACTTCAAATCACGAATGCGTAATAGTAAATACTTTTTTTTCTGCTGGTAATTTGTGATTATCCCTCAGTAATTCATCAGCAAAAGCTTTTCGTTGCTGTTGATTTGCACCAAATATTGTCACAACTTGATAGGGATTTATTGCTTTAGGAAAATTAGACTTGATTACTACATAAGAAGGAGTATTTAACTTTCCTCCAACTAACGGATTACCTTCAAATACACCTTTTCTAACATCGCGTTCTCCGCCCTTATATTCATTGCTGCTGTAAAGCAATTTTAAAGCTTTACCTAATACTTCAGGCTTATATCCTTCAGACCATTTTTTTACATCTCTAGGATGTTTCATTCCTGGGTCAGGTACGATGTATATTTGCGTATTCTTGTTTAATACATCTTGATATCTATTTCCTGGTGTACCTGGATTGCCTTCACCTGGTTTGTAGCGAGGTTTCACATCAGTAAATGCTTTGTATACTTTTTTGAAAAAGTTTTCCCAATCTTCTTTTTTATTAGTAAGCTGAAAGTCGGTTAATAGCCAATAACATCCTCGCAATCTTTTATCATTCAGGTGTAATGGTCGTCTTGCACCTCTACCAATACCTCCTAAATGGGAAGATAATTGTAACACCTTCTCTATTAAGTTTAAATGTTTTTCTTCCTTGGTTTCCAGCACAATTTTACCTTCATAAAAGCAAGGAGAAAGCTGTTCGTCTTCCTCTAAATTATCCAAATTTATATTAATACGAAGGCTACCTTCTACTGTTTTAGGCTCAAGAGTTCCAAATAGCTGACTTTCTAAAGTTTTGCATTCTTTGGGAGAATAAAGTCCGAGCGCAATCGCTCTAAACCAATAACGCAACATTCCACGTACAGCAGTAGGACGAAACTCTACATTTTTTTGATTGGAACCATGCATTCCTTGCGTCCACATTTGGAATTTATACTCTCTGCGATGCAGTAAGCTAGTATTGGAATTAAGACGACCATAACCCGTACTGACTCTAGAACCTATTCCTTCTGATAAAGCTTGCTGAAGCCATTTTTTCACTTCTGATAAGTCATCACTATTTTTCGCACTTCGACTGGTATGAGCTAACCCAATTACCAAATTTGGCTTGTCCATCGAAAGCCAATGATGCGGAGATGTTTCATACTTTACTTTTTCACCTTCCCATTTCCATTGTGGGTTAGCAATGTCCATACTTAAACAGCGCTTGGTTGGAAAAGCATCTAATATTTGTACGGTTCCCATAGAAGCTTTATCACCTTCTAAATAGCCCAATATTCTATCTATTTCAGCTAAATCTATATTCCGGCTTTTTTTAGCCCAAGCTTTCACACTTCCTTTAATGCTACTTGCAGGGATATAAGGAATACCATAGATTGGATGCATTGCAGGTAATAATAAATCCCGAAATCCGCGCATTCCTCCTACTCTTAATCGCCAGGGAAAACTCACTTCCAAAGTTTCATCTGCAATACTTTTTGTTTTCTGGGTCAGGTACTGATAAAGTTCTAAACAATCACGTTCTGCTTCGATAGAAGCTTCTATTACAGGTTTAACAAATTCTTGGTTTTTCTCATCTTTTTCAAATAACTTGTGGTTTAAAGATTGAAGTGGATTTTTAATATTATCTAATACTAATTGGGGTTCTAAATTTATCGGTATATTGTTGTCTGCTAATATAGACCCTAGCTGGTCTTGGAAATTTTCTTGTTTTTGATTTTGCTTTGATTTCTTTGGTTTATTTCGCTTTCCCATTATTAACCCTCTGCTTCCCCTAAAACTGCACCTGCCCAAAAAGACCATTCTTTTGCAAGTTGAATTGCTAAGTGATTCAGCCCGGTATACTTTCGCAATTCCATATTTATAAGACTCGATTCTTTTTCAACATCAAAATCATTTTCCTGGCTGAAATCTTTGAGATTTTGCAGAAACATTCGATAAACTTTGCCTTTATACTTGGTATCGTCTGCCTTACCATTTTCAAATTTTTTCATATCCCCACTCAAACGATGCAATCCCCATGTTGATATATATGCAGGCAATCCTTGCACCAGTCCACTAGCTTTTTTATAGTACTTATCTTCCGGGTTTTTTTCGGTTGGTGTTTTTACCTTTAAATCTTGTTTGAGAGCCAGCAATGCACTGTATGCTACTTGGCTAAATTTGCGCGAATCAAGCTTCATAATTCTTTCTCTCTTATAGCTTTATTGTTCTAAGTTCTGATATTCCGCGTCCTAAACCTTCAAGTCCGCCAAATTGCAATCTTTTATTCAATTTTTCATGAGTCACTTTGCGAATTTCTACATCCTCATTTACTTCTTCCGAACCAGATTTCTTTAATGTTTTCATTCCCCATGAAAAAAATAAAACGGCTTCAGGTGGTATAGCTTCTTGCGAACGAAACGAACCACCCTTAACAGTTTTAGTGTCTTCTTCAAGCGTAACTCTTACTTCCCGCTGCAATCCCAATTCAACAAGAGCTGCACAATCTTCATCTGTTAAAATAAGCAGCTTGTTTCTAAGTAGAGTTAACAACGTGCTTCCTTCTACAAGGTTTTCTAAATATTTGAATACAATATTCCACTCATCAGCTTGCATTTTGCCTAAACTTGATTTTTTCAACAACGCAGTTTGTAAGTAAACTTTATCAGTCTCAAAACTGGCGATCGCACTTTTCTCTTTTAAAATTTTTCGGCTCTTTTTAATCAATCCAGAAATCTCTTGTTTGGGAAGCCAACGATTCCATCTTTCAAGCCACATAGGACAAGTTATCCAAATAAGGTGATGGCTCAAAGATGCTATGGGAAAAAACAATAATGTCGCATCCGCAAACCAAATAGCACCTTGTGTAGGCTGGCTTCCATTGAGAATTTTTTCGCCAAAAAGTCTTCCAGCAGCTTTTTTTTCAACTTCGTTTTCAGTACTCTCTATCTCCGAACGAATTTTACCTCGTAGCGATGAAGCAGGTAAATAGGGAAACTCAGTATGAACTTCTCGCGCAATTCCCATCAAATTACCTTCATTCGCACTTCCACCAGTATGAAGCGGTGTTAGCAAATATAAATACGTTAAATAATTATCCATTTGTCTTATTTCCCCCACAATAATTTTCCATAATTCAACTTCTTAAAAGTCTTCAACCAATTCTCATCACCATTCGGTAAAACTTGTCGATCGGTTGTTAATTCATCATTAAATAAATACACCGTTCCCGGTGGAACAAACGCACGTTGCGGTAAAAAAGCAAATTCTTCTTTTGATGGTTTATTTTCATAATCCTTACGAAACGTCGATACACCACCCCAAAGTAAAGCTTTATCCGTCGCACAAGCTTGTAAATTCTGCTTCCAATTCTGAGGATAGCAGCCATATTTTGATTCTTCAACTAAAGCCAATCCAGGAGTCAAGAGATAAGCATATTTAGATTGATTTATAGAATCATTTTCTGTAGAATTATCAGAACATAAACAATTTAATTGTTCCTTCAAAACTGTATTTACCTCGTCCCCTTTTAAATCCAATTTAGTAATCAAAGCTCGATGTCCTTCACCTCCTAATCGAACAACATTTTCTGCAATATCTCCACTAAATCCAGCGACTAAACTCCATCCTTCCCTTAACCTAACCGCAACTTCAGTAAAATAACCTTCGCTATCTTTAACTTGTCGTTTATCAGGCTGCATTTGGGTATGAGGTAAAACTTGGTTATCCCAAGGATTATTAGTAAAATCATTTGGGTGCCATTTACGATTACCTTTTTCAGAATTAAGATAATCAAACAAAGCTTTAGCCTTAATCCAAGGTTTGGGAGGACTAATTGTTCCATCCCATTTTTTATTGATAACCAAAGGTTTTATTTGGTTGTCGCTAAACACCAAATGCTCCCAGATTTCCGAATCGTCGCTAACTGGTTGTAAACGATGAATCTCCACCCAACCATCACTTGCTACTTTGCGGTCAACACCTCTAGGATAAAGACATACTAAATCTTTTGGTGTAGGCAACCATAAGGTATTATCTTTATCTAATAAAAAAGCACCAATAAAATCTAAATCGCGTTTATTACGTTCATCCCTAGTATTATTATTTATCAAACAAGAACGTAACGCTTGAAAAACAGTAATTGGCATCGGTGGAAACAAACCCTTAGCCCAAGAACCCTCACCAGGGCTAAACGGTTTGCTATCTCGAAATAATAGAATATCAAGTGGTGTGATTTTGTACCAGAACATGATGTTAAGTCAAAAGTTAAAAGTCAAAAGTAAAAAATGTAGGGTGCTGTGACGGTTACGACAATCTATAAAGCATAATCAAACAAATTGGAAATACCGTCACGCACCATTAGAAGTTAAAAGTTAAAAGTCAAAAGTAAAAAATGT
>JAHCMI010000130.1 GCA_019192545.1 Rivularia sp. MS3
AACGAGAAGACCTCAACCCCGTAGAAGAAACAGAAGGTATTCTACATTTACTGGCCATTAAATTAGGTAAAGCGGTTGAAGAAATTCCCCCCTTACTGCGCCGCTTACAGCACGAACGTAAAGAAGCTGCTAAATCTTCCAATAATGTTGGAACAAAAGAAACTTCTCAAAAAGAATCTTCCAATAACGTTATTGGGAAAAAAGATTCGGATAATAAGAATGCAGAAAATAACGTTATTGGGGAACAGGAATCTTCTCAAAAAGAATCTTCCAATAACGTTATTGGAAAAGACGATTTAGACAAAAACGAGCCATCAAATCAAGAAAACCCAGAGTTAAAAATTGTAGAGGAAGTATTTAAAAGCTTGGGTTTGATGGCTTGGGAATCATTCGCCAACAACCGCCTGCCTTTGCTAAATCTCCCAGAAGACATTTTAGAAGCACTTAGAAAAGGCTCCCTTGAATACACCAAAGCAAAAGCCATCGCTCAAATTAAAGATACGAGCGAGCGTGTTGCATTTTTGGAACAAGCTATTAAAGAAAATTGGTCTTTAAGCGAAATTAAACAGCGCATTAGCAAGAAGAAAACCCCAAACTCTACCCCGGAAACTGAATCTAGCAATTATAAAGAGCGCTTTGCTAATGCGACTACCAAGCTAAAAAGGTCGCGTGTTTGGTCGAACCCCAAGAAACGCAAGCAGATAGAAAAATTGGTTTTACAACTGGAAGCGCTGACGCAGGAAGGTTGAGATACTGAGAAGACGGTTAACGAATATTGATAGGGAGGGAGTCGCGTACTGGTTCTCCTTTCCTTAAAAGCTATTGAGTCATAATAAAAAGTACTTCTATAGTTACGTAAGGCTAGAGAAAATCAATCATGAAACAATAATTCTTCCCTGCTTATAAGTATTGTTAAAAATCCTTCAACTATTCCGAGCCTGATTGGCAAGAAGCAAGGAAAAATATTAAGTTAGATTCAGGTTCAGCTAATAACTTCATGGAGTTCCAATGCTAGAGTCAGAAAAACTTATTCAAATCGTACAAGCCTGGTTATCGTATATCAGGTTGGAAGAACTGACTCAAGCAGAAGTAGAACGTGGGTCGGAACGGTTTCCAAAAGTATTCAATGATAATGTTAGACTTGTCGGCAATAAACTATTGCTGAGTAACGAACTCTTCAAACAATTCCAGCAACAGCAACAAGCGGCAATCAACCGAGATAAACCCAACGAATTCCAAATAGCTGCTGCTTTCCCTCAAATATATTTAGTTCAGGGGAGAGGAAGAGAACAGAAGCTGAAATATCTACCACTCTTCACCATTGATATTTCTAAAATATTCCGAGGTAGATATCGTAAAACTGGCTGGGACTTAACTGAATTCGAGTTTCAACCAGTAATTGTAAATTTAATGCGACTCTATGGGTTAGAAGAAGAAGTCGCCGAATCTTTGATAGTCACAGAAGGTATATTTAAATTTTTAGAAGATACATTTAAAAGAAAATTCCCCAGCCTGCATGACTTTATCGACCAGGTGGACTTACCAGAAGGTAAATATAAATCTTTCCGACAACCTTATTTACTGCGCTGCGACTTTGTACCATACAACGCTCAATTAAAACAAGACCTGCGAGACATATTAAAGCAATTTCAAGATACACCAGATAATTGTAAATGGCTGGTTGATAATCACCCTGCTCTTGAATATATTTGCAATTCACCATTACCACCTGAAGATGAAGTCATGTTTTGGGGAGCGTTTCCTTCTCACGCACCTGATTCATTTCAAGCCTCAGCACTCAAGCACGCCCAACATAATCCCATAACTGCCGTCCACGGGCCACCAGGTACTGGGAAAACTGAATTATTCTTGCATTTAGTAGCGCAGCAAGTTGTAGAAAGAGCGCTCCGAATTGTTCGTGGGGGAGAAGATGCGAGCAATCTAACGTTATTTGCCAGCACCAACAACAGTGCTATTCAAAAATTCCAACAAAGATTTTTTGATAAATTCCCCACCGAACACTTTTATTTGGACGGTGGTAGTCAAGGAGTAATCAAGCGTTCGACACTTCCAAAACTACAACTTGCACAAGATTGGTTGCGAGCTACTGAATTTAATCAGGAGAGATGGGAACAAGCCAAACTTGATTTATTATCAGCAGAAAATGAAATTCAACAACTGATAGAACAAGACCGTTTTAACTCAAGCCAGCAAGCTGCTAATACAGAACAGCTATCACAACTAGATGCCCAAATTCAATCTCTCAATAACGAAATTGCTGCTATTCATGAGGAGTTAGAAGAAGTAAGCGAGCAGCTATCAAACTTGGGAGATTATGCCGATTTCCCAATAGATGCCTACCAGCAAATCAAAGAAGGATTACAAAAGGCAGAACGGGAATTACCTCATGTATCCGACTCCATTACCAAACGCGCTTTTGATTGGATTAATTTTACTACCGATAAACTAGTTTTTAAGCGTCTGGCGAATCGTGTAAACGCTGCTGTTTTAAATACCTTGGCGACAGCACATCCTTTCCAGCTACCCCTCTCGCGAGAGGGTTTAGCTGCATCCCAGACGGAGGTAAATCAGAAACTCTTATCCTCGCAGCAATGGCAGAATATTAATCCAAAAGTAACCGAAATTCAAACGCAACTGACAACCTTAAACCAGCAATTGGAGTCAAAACAAACTCATCACCAACAACTGCAAACGCAACTTGATAGCTATCCAGACGAAGACTTTTACAGCCGCTTCTACCGCGACTACCATTCACAACAGGTAGAACTATTTCAACGCGCTTTTGAGTTCCTTCAACAAGAAACACTCCGACGTAAAGATAAAGTCATGCAGGCGGTAGAAACCTACGGAAGCGCCTTAACGGGAGACGGAGATGCATTGCTCAAACTAGAAACGGAATCTTATTATATCTACCGTGACTTAAGCTTAATTTTCCCGGTTATTAGCTCCAGCCTGCAATCGGTACGTAACATGCTACCAACTCTTCATTCCAATAGCATTGCGCTGGCATTAGCAGATGAAGCAGGAACCACTTTAATACATCAACTATTCCCCTTACTAGTTCGTTCCAAACAAGCAGTCGTAGCAGGCGACCCAAAACAAATTGAGCCAATTATAAACCTGTGCGACGACACCATCAAACAGTACCTCAAAACCGCTTTTCTGGAACAAGGGATGACCAATGAAGATTATTATCGTTATGCCCCTACAGCCAAATACACCGCTACCGCTTATCATCGCGCTGCTGGCGCTAATGGCACAGAAGGGAACTTAGGTACCGGAATAGTCTTAAGGAATCACTACCGCTGTGCTGCGCCCATTATCCAATTTTGCAGCCCTAATTATCCCGGTGGTTTACAAATTCTCTCAAATTACGATAGTTTTACACAACATCCACATCTACTGGCTTACCACGTCGAAGGAAGCCACGTAAACCATACCAACCCAGAAGAGATTGATGCCATAGAAGCCTTTCTTACCTCCTATATTGCTGACGGCGAGGATAATTCAAAAACAATTGGGGTAATATCGCCGTTTTTGCAACAAGCCAATGCACTTAAATATCGACTAAGTAGGCGTTGTCAAAACCTTTCTTGGAACGATATTGGCACAGTTCACACCTTCCAAGGAGGAGAGAAAGCAGCCATAATATTATCTCCTTACCAATGCCACCAAGAGCATAGTTTTTGGTTCCTTAATCGTAAACCTAATTTACTTAATACAGCCGTTAGTAGAGCAAGGGAATTATTTGTTTTGGTGGGCAATCTTGAAGAATTGAAACGGGCTGGTGGTGAAACTAAGCGGTTGGTTGAACATATTGAACAACATGGGGAAATTCGTTCAACCAATTCTTAAATGCCCCATTGGCTCTTATCAAAATATCGCGAAGGTCGTAGAAACGTCTCGGTATATTTGTAGTAAATATTAATAGGTAAAAAAACGAGTTAAATTATATTTTAGTAAGCGGCTTTGCTACGCTAAACATAAATTACCTTAAAAAGATGCCATGACTCTCAGCGAAATTTTACCTACAGTTAACCAGTTATCACATCAAGATAAATTACGACTAATCCACTTTCTCCTGTTGGCTGTTGCTAAAGAAGAAGGGTGTAACTTAGAAACAAGTGACGCAGAGAATACGCTCTTGAATCAACTCGCTTCAACCAGTGCCACCGTTTGGTCGCCTCAAGCAGATAATAAGTCAGTGCAAGCCTTATCAGACCTGTTAGCAAAAGCGAAAGAAGAATCCAATGCTTGAAGGTCATCGTTTTTCATTCACAGAGCGAACCGATAGTTTTGGGGAAGTTAGCACTATGCCCTATTTGCCATTGACTCTTAGTAACGGTAATAAATCCCTAGAAGTAATGGCATTATTAGACACAGGTGCTAGTGTCAACGTTTTACCCTATGAAATTGGGTTACAACTAGGAGCAGTTTGGGAAGAACAAACCGTACAAGTAGCCTTAAGCGGAAATCTGGCTAATAACGAAGCGCGGGGGGTAGTTTTGTCGGGTAAAGTCGCTAACTTTACACCGATATTACTGGCATTTGCTTGGACTCAATCAAACGATGCACCTCTAATCCTTGGACACATGAACTTTTTTGCAGAATTCAATGTGTGTTTTTATCGGCATGAATTAGCTTTTGAAGTGTGTCCTAAAGACTAGGAGATAGAAAATTAACCTTCCCACTTGGACGGAAAACATAATTTATCTATAACTGTTAGTATTCCAACCCTTACGACGTTCCTATTAAAATCTTGGAAAGGATACCAGCCCACCAGCAACTGGAAAAATCTGGCGGAAGGGTAGGCGCTGCTATGAGAAACTGTGTTATCCCACGAGTAATTTTGCAGCAGTGCCTACCCCCGCCTGATTAGCGAAGCGGTTTCCAGTTGCGTCTTTGCTTGTGACTTGTTCTTAGATAGATGGCTAAGAAACTGGGAATGGGGTTTAAATTTAAGAGATATGGTCTTCATGCATCGGCTGCATAATTCCGTTAGCGTTCAAAACCCCGATTCTTTTTCTTACCAGCTTCTTTTTGCTGTAATTTCTGAAGCCGCAAACGCTCCAATAGTTCTAAATTCCAATCACGTGCTTGTGGTTGCGCTATGGTTGTCTGCGGTAGTAACTCTTTTATAGCTCGTGCCCTACTGCGTCCCGCATCATCGTTATCGTAAGCAGCGGTAATAGCAGGAACTTCCCTAAGAAATTCTAAGGGTAAACTTTTGGGACTATCCACCGCCATATACATGGTTCTTTCAGACGGCATACCCCCACGTTCACTTACCCCAATAAGAACGCACGAGAGCGCTTCAATAGGAGATTTACAAAGGACTACTTTTTGTATTTCATCCCCTGGCTTACCACCCAAATGGAAGTAAAACCATCCCTCCCTCCGTTTTGAATTGGTCGCGTATCCCATAAACGAATTCTCTTCTCCCCGCGTTCCCCGTAAAAATGCACCTTTTAAAATAGTTTCTGTATTTGTATATTGCGTTCCTTCCTTTACTGGAAGCTCGCGCATTGTAAACACGGCATTTTGCTGGTCATCAGCATAGAGCCATCCCTTTTGTTTAAGTCCAATGATAAAGTTTTCAGGCAATCCGCGTTTTTGTACCAAATAATCTTGTACACCCAGCCACTTTGATTCATCCGGGGTTGGTCGTTCAAAAGTTGGTGCAGGTTCTTCTTGGGCGATTTTAGTAACTTGTTTTTCTATAAAAGAATACAGTGCACGCAGCATTCCCTCTTCCCCAAATTGGTCGTATAACCAGGCAACAGAAGACCTAAAGTTGAAATTATTAACGTGCATGACTAAATCAATAGCCCCACCGCCACCTTTTCCTTCTTTCAAGTCATACCACTTAGAACCATTAATACCGATAGCTTGTCCCAAGCCCTTCCAACGATTTTCTCCTTTTTCAGCTTTATCTAATCCTAAATTCCATGCCACTTCTTCCAGAGGTAAATCCCTTAATTTGTCAGCTTGCTGTTTCCAATAAAAATTATTCTCTTCTAATTCAATAACTCGCTTCTCTAATTGTTGCCGTAATTTTTCAGAAGCCGCTGCTCTTTGAGATGCCCGTCTTTCTAGCTCTACAATTCTTTTGTGGTCAGCTAGCTGGTGATTTATAGATTGAATTTTGGGGTCAGCTTTGATGCGCTCAAATAATTGCTGTGCCGTCTCTCCCCGTTTGGGTGCCAGCCGGTCTAATTCCAGTGTTAAAGGTTCTTGATTGACTGCTTGATAGTATTCCTTAACCTTGGTGTGTGTGGCTTTGCTGCCCTTCACACCCCTTTCAATTCCCAAGTGTGCTAGCCCTTTGGCATAGCTATCCTGGAGTTTAGACATTTTAATGCTAGCTTGTTTGCCATCTCCACCAAACATAGCTTTGTGGCTTAGTTTTTTAGTTTTGTCATTTACGGGGACGATATAAGCGTGGATGTGGGGAGTAGATTCATCCAAATGTAATTCAGCCCGAACGCATTTTTCTCCAAAATTTTCTTGCAACCATTTTGTTGAAGCGTTAGCAAAATTCCGCATCAATTTATCATTCCATTCCCCAGCCTTGTCCGGGTCATGAGGACGAAAATACTCCGGTGATGCGCTCAAGAAAATTTCGCTGCATAGTACCGCATCTTTACGCGGTTTGTGTTTTGTAGATGCAGCTATTTTAGCTTTTACTATTTCCTCTAAAGACGGGTCATTATTATTTCCAATCAGCCGAATATTTTCTTTTAATGGGTCAGCATTTGGTGTATCTTGTAGACGGGCTGTATGTTTTTCGCTACCGCCCACATTCCCAAAACTTTTCAATTTTCCAACGCGCATGATTGCTAAAGCAGTCATTGAAAAACCCCACCAACAACGAGTGTGAAACAAGCCCCGTAGGGCGAACGCAACTTCTGCGTCCAAGAGAGCGTACAGCGAGCGAGGATGGGCGCAGCCCACCCCGCAGGGGCGCAGAAGTGAAGTGAGTACACTTCGATTATAACGAAACTGCTCGAAATTACTTTCGGGGGCAGGCGGGACGAATGATGTAGGGGGACATCTTAGGAGTGTGGATGTGACGACGCAATCCCGCGTACTATTAGTTAATACGAGAAGGAGCGTAGCGTTTATTTTAATTTATTAAAAGTTGAAAAATCCCCGATTTAATTATTTTTTAAAATAGCAGAAGTTGAAAATAATTTTGTTCCGTTTCTTCGCTAAGAAAGTTGCGCTCCGTTTCAACATTATTGCCATATTTTTATGCCGTCCCGGTGAGCGAAAAATAACCATGCAAACAATTCAAGCAAGAGACATCAACCTTCGTTACCTGATAGACAACTTTGGTATTTAACTAGTCCGAGAACCCGAATTCTTTCCCTAATGGCAGCGCGATTTATCGGAATTAACCGACTACGACAAACAACTGCTCGATAAAATTAGAGAAGGATATTTAAATTCACTACAAATGTAGTATGAAGGAGGTGAAGGTTATGGTTAAGGCACAAGATGTAGCTGATTACTTTATTTGGTTAGCAAACTGTACTGGTTCTTTTATTAGTAATCTCAAGCTGCAAAAGTTGGTGTACTATGCTCAAGCTTGGTATTTGGCGATTCATGATAAGCCGTTGTTTGATGAAGATTTTGAAGCCTGGATACATGGTCCGGTTATTCCAGAACTATACAACGAATACTGTGATTTTAAATGGAAGCCCATCTTGAAGGAAGTGGAGGAGCCGAAATTCAGTGAAGAAGTTAAACAATTCCTCTCAGAAGTTACAGATGTGTACTTTGGTCTTGATGCTTACGAACTGGAGCAAATGACACGCTCTGAAGCCCCTTGGATTGAAGCTAGGGGTGAAAAAGCTACCGATGCTTCTTGTAATGAGATTATTAGTAAGGAGTCAATGAGGGAGTATTTTAAGCCTCGTGTCGAAGAAGAAGAAGATTCCGCAGCCTAAGCTTTATTCAAGTTTAATAAGCTCTTTTAGCTTTAAACGTATAACTATCGCCGCGAATGAGAAAAAACGACCATGCAGACAATTCAAGCAAGAGACATCAATCTTCGTTACCTGATAGACAACTTTGGTATTCAACTAGTCCGAGAACCCGAATTCTTTCCCGAATGGCAGCGCGATTTGTCAGAACTGACCGATTACGACAAAAAACTGCTTGATAAAATTAAAGAAGGATATTTTAATTTACTTAATTATCCACCATTACAATTCGGTGTAATTCGTCAAGCAATAACCGACCCGCTGCTTTTTATTGGTGATTTTTATCTAGCACCTTTCTACGTTAAATCGGAAGAATCAATTGATATCGAAGTCCCAGACGAAGATGTTATTATCGGCATGTCGCATCGACACTTTAGTTTTGCGCGACCAACTTTGGGTAATGATTATTGAATCGAAAAAAGCATCCTTCTCAATTGAATCCGGTTTAGCGCAAATACTTTCGTATATGCTTGGCAATCCCACCACTGATAAACCGACTTTTGGAATGATTGCGACGGGTAGCGAATTTATTTTTATCAAGTTAGTTAAAGGTGGTACACCACAATACGCAACATCTGCCATTTTCTCAATGCGTAACCCTGGCAATGATTTGTATGATGTGTTGAAGATTTTTAAGAAATTGATTGAAATTGCAAGTACTTAGACTGGTTAAAGAGTGGCGTGGAACGTAAAAAGATTATACTACTGCCTCTATTTCCCGGACTCGCTTTGACAGCTTGCCAGCAGTATCAGTAATTTCGTTTAGAGAACTCGTTTCAGCACAAACTTTATAAGAAAAATGCAGACTTTGACGCATGAAGCTAGCAACTTCGTCTAATATTATTAGTGATTGGATTTGAGTGAGGTGTGTTGTCAAGTGGGTTAATCTTGTGGAAATATCGTGTTGTTGAAAATGTTCTTTATCCAAGTATGCTGTATTAATGAATTTCCCAGTAATTCTATTCTGATTTGAGCTACGTTTTCTTTTAGGATATTAAAAATCTAGTTAGAAACCATTTATATATAAAAAGTTAGTATACGTATTTATCCAGCTTCAAACTAACCGACCTGATTATCTTCTATTCTGACTTTTCCTCGCAACTAATTTCGCGGCAGTTCCCCTCCACATTATTATCACAAGAATAGAAGTAAAAAATAGCGCTGGCAATGATGTAATCAAAGCTAGAAATAAATCGTTAGAAGTTATTAGTGCTATCGCAGTTGGAATTAGAATTGCAAAAGCTATACCTCCGAAAATAAACCAGCCAGTAATCAATACCCACCAAGGAATTTTTCCTCCAGCCAAACCTCTATAAGCTCTTCCCCGCAGTTGTATTTCACTCATCGGATCGTAACCAGATGGTATTCTTTCTTGAAAAGGAATTTCGGCTTCTGAAGGAACTTCATAAACGATGGGTGGACTTTTAAATTCTTCATCGGGAAGAAATTTCTTAAATTCATCATTCTTACTCATTAGTGTTACTCCTAAATTTATTAGTGTTTTAGAGAATTGATGCTATCAATATTAAATATCTACAACTGTACGCCAATACTTTTCGTAGTGTTTTGTATGATGTGTTGAAGATTTTTAAGAGATTGATTGATATTGCAAGTGCATGAAATAGTTAAATACTAAAAATCTATATATAAATTATCTGTACTCAAAAAGTTAGGGCATAAAATATTAGTCTAAGATTTTTTAACCAAAACCGAGCAAAAAGCGAGGTATAATGCTACAAGTGTCCTAAAGTCTTGAAAGATAAAGACTTCAGCCGATATTAAGCCTCATTTCAGCAGTACCCATGCTCAGCATCGGTTTCTGAAAATACTGTGGTTAAAGGATATGTACCTTGATGTGCCGGTTTTAAATCTTACTTTTACCTTACTTTGCAGCGTACTACACAATTACATATTTAAAGTGTCACAGATATAGTTGCAATTGTGATAAGTCTGTGTATCCAAAACTTTAATTAATGCATCAATAAATTTTGATTGATAGATGTCTTCATGCAGTATGAAAATCCTGCCATCTCCCCTGAAAAAAATCACTCTACTGATGAAAATTTTTCCATCAAAAAACACCTCCCGATTTCTCGGAAGGTGTTTTTATGATGTAGAGACGTAATGTTATTACATCTCTCTTATTATTCAATTATTAACCGTTAATTGCGGGAGCGCTAACAGCTACAGGAGCAGAATCGAGCGCAGCCAAGTCTAAGG
>JAHCMI010000014.1 GCA_019192545.1 Rivularia sp. MS3
AATATTTCGGTAATTTTTATTCAGAATTTAGCATACTAACAACTGATGAGCCAATTATTTTATTAATTTGATATTCTAAATCTGTATTTAGTTGAGGGGAAGATACTTTCGGATTATTTTCGTGAAGCCTCAACCCTGCTTTGTAAGCCGGAGACGCATCGAACAGAGAAATCAATTTTAAGACTAATATACAAAGTACGTTGAAACGCACTAAAAGCATCATCTAGTCTGATTTATCAGACTTCGTATGTCAGCCTGGAAATTTATTCCAAAGCACTTAAGAAATTTCAAAAAACAATAAAAACGGAGCATATTATGCCCCGCCTCTACATAAATTCAGATATAAACTTACACAAAAGATTATTTCGGTAAACTGCTTACCTGTGGTTTATTAATGTGTCCGTAAACCATTCGAGATACTTGTTTAATAAATGACTTAGCACGTCGATCGCGGAAAGGTCTTCGTACTATTATACCAGCTAAATAACGCTTACCGTTGGGCATTGTCACAATACCTGTATCACCAAGAACAATTCCTAAAGTTCCTGTTTTATTAGCAAATTTTGCATTTTTAGCAATACCAGATCCTAAATAAGCTTTATTCCTAACCCGATGCATAATATCTAATACTTTGGCGCGGCTGCTACTACTTAATATCAAATTATTGGAAATTAAAGCTCCAACTCTGGCTAAATCTTTAGGGCTAGTAGTGTTAGTTCCTTTAAAATCACCAAGTAGATTGCGGATGACTGTATTTTGCAATCCCCAACTACGAAAACGCTGATTTAATCTTGCTTTTCCACCTAAGCGATCGATAACCATATTCGTTGCGGTATTATCGCTGATGGTAATCATTTTAGTCACGGTTTCCATCAAACTAAACTTAGTACCGGGGCGTTTGTAACGCATTGTTCCCGAACCTCCAGTCATCAAATCCCGACGCATTACTACAGTTTCATTCAACTTAACTCTACCAGCATCTACTTCTTCAAATAAAGCAACTAAAAGCGGAAGTTTAATTGTAGAAGCTGCGGGAAATGCTTTTTCTCCATTAATGTCTAAATAGTCTCCCGTCTCTAAATCCAAGAAAAACATACCCGGATCTAAATAACTGTAACGAGACATCAACCTTTTAACTTGAGAATAGAGTTGCGGCATCTGACTTCCTAAAGGAACAACCCCCGCGAATGAGGACGCATTAGGAAACGGCACGGGAATCTTTTCTTCACCATAATTATTATTAGGATTAGAAATAGTCCGCTCTATAGATGAAAAATTAACGATCCAGTGGGAAGAAGTATCGCCTTGAACTAATACTTTTTCAGGAGAAACGGTGTAACCCGGAGCTAATTCTACTACCAATCGAGTTGTTTTATCGTTAACTTTACCAACTCTAACTTCTCTAACTGCCGAACTATATTTTTTACGTTTAGTATTACCTTTTAACTGCGTACCGGGTAAATCAATTACAAGTCGTGTGGGATTATTAATTAAAAATGCTCTCGGTTTAACTCCCGAATCTGTAGTTAAATTAAGTTGATTTCGCGTAGGATTAAAATGCCATGATTGAAAGTTAGCTGCATTTAATGGAGATGATAGAAGTAGAATACTACTAGCAGCACTAAGAAATAATAAAGGTAGTCTCATGTGTATGATTTGCGAGCAACCGTCTTAATTTACTTGAATAAAGTTTTCATCTATTCTATGTATTTTCCGGAAAATATATACCAGTATTTTCCGCATTTTTTTTTGATTTGTAATGTGTGATTTTGGAATTGTTGTGAAGACGTTTAGATAAAAAAATGGTTCCAGTGTTAGTTTTAACTGATATCTTGCATAATTGTCTCTGAGATGATGTAAGGATGCGTCGTAAATCAAACAACAAACTTTTAGATTCCCCTAAATCCCCCGCTAAATTGGAGGACTTTTAACCCCCCTTAAAAAGGGGGGAAGGAAGGATCATCCGAAAGTTCAGTTGAAAACTATACTTCTGAAACATCCTCTAAGTCTAATTCCGTAGAAATAAATTGATACGGCTAATATACAAATTTATCAGTTGAAACTGCTTAAAATCCTTTCCCAGCCCTTAAAAGAGCAAATTTGTTTTTTAGAGTGTGAATTTATTCCAAGGCGATTGTTGAAAATGCTGCGTAAAACTATTGAATTATGTTAGTAATAACACTGCCTTAGTCTCTACCTTGAATAAGGCATAATGTAAAAAATGAATCTCTAGAATAATCGTATATTGATATTCCCGCATCTACTAACCGCACTATGAATATTCTCTCAAACTATATAAATGGTGAATGGCAAAAATCTACGGCAACCGAAAACCTTGAAGTCATTAACCCAGCGACAGCAGAATTACTAGCGAAAGTACCTTTATCACCAAAATCAGAAGTTAACCAAGCGGCGGAAGCTGCTGCGGAAGCTTTTAAATCTTGGAGACGTACTCCCGCAACGCAACGAGTACAATTTTTATTTATACTCAAATATTTATTAGAAGAAAATTTAGAAGACATCGCTCGTACTATTACTTTTGAATGCGGTAAAACCTTGGCAGAATCAAGGGGTGAAATGCGTCGCGCTATAGAAAACGTAGAAATTGCTTGCGGTATCCCGATGATGATGCAGGGAAGCAACCTCGAAGATATTGCTAAGGGAATAGATGAAATCATGATTCGTCAACCCCTTGGTGTGTGCGCTGCGATTTGCCCTTTCAATTTTCCGGGGATGATTCCTTTTTGGTTTTTACCTTATGCTTTGGCTTGCGGTAATACATACATTGTCAAACCTTCGGAAAAAGTACCGCTGACAATGCAAAAAATATTCACTTTGCTCGAACAAACTGGTTTACCTAAAGGCGTAGTAAATTTAGTTAACGGTACAAAAGAAACAGTAGACGCAATTTTAGAACATCCCCAAATTAAAGCAGTTAGTTTTGTTGGTTCCACACCGGTAGCCAAATATATTTACAGTTGGGGTGCTGCAAACGGTAAACGAATGCAGGCTCAAGGTGGTGCGAAAAATCCGATTGTGATTTTACCCGATGCAGACATGGAAATGACAACCCGTATTGCTGCCGATAGTGCTTTCGGATGTGCTGGGCAAAGATGTCTTGCTGCTTCCATTGCCATAACTGTAGGAGAAGCCAAAGACAGTTTTTCCGAAGCGATCGCACAAGCTGCAAACAAGCGTATCGTCGGCAATGGTTTGGATGATAACGTACAAATGGGAGCGGTAATTAATGCTGGAAGTAAAGCCAGAATTGAGGGATTAATTGAAAAAGCAGCCTCATCAGGTGCAAAACTATTAGTTGACGGTAGAAATCCTAATATACCCGGTTACGAACAAGGCTGTTTTATCCGTCCGACAATTCTACAAGATGTAAATCCTTTAAGCGAAACTGCTAATACAGAAATATTTGGGCCTGTATTGAGTTTAATGCACGTTAACGATATTGATGAAGCAATTTCTTTAGTAAATAACAGCCTATTTGGAAACATGGCTTGTTTATTTACCACCTCCGGAGCCGCAGCCCGTAAATTTCGTTACGAAGCAGAAGCTGGAAATATAGGCATAAATATCGGAGTTGCCGCACCAATGGCATTCTTTCCCTTCAGCGGTTGGAAGCAAAGTTTCTTCGGAGATTTACACGGGCAAGGAAACCATGCAGTAGAATTTTTTACTCAAACTAAAGTAGTAGTGGAAAGATGGAAAGATGAATGGTCAAGAAAATTTTAACAGCGAGCAGTGAGCAGCGAGCAGTAGGGAATATTAGTAAGTTTGCCCCATAAATTTTGAGGGGTAGCATAAGTTTGATTCAAACTCGAATCAATTATCTTTGTTTTCTTCCTCTGATTACTCTACGTACTCTGCGGTTTTTTTTCAAGCGCTCTTACTCCCTCATAACGTATGTGGTGAAGTACTACTAGTCCATTTCATTAATTCTGATGAGTAAATCATAAATACCAATAATATTTTCTTCCCCCTCTTCCCCCTCTCCCCCTCTCTAACCTACCCATCAATTTTTATGGGGAAGACTACTAGCTATAAGTAAAAATTCATACTCAACTAAGCTGTGTCTCATTTAGAATCGAATATTTCTCATAGAGTTAAATATTAATGTGAAGGGAATATCAAATAAAATGAAGCGCAAATTACAATTGAGCTTATTATTACTAACTCTAACAACGGCTTGCGTAAATACACAATCAAGCTCCGAGCAAAGCAGCGAAACAACAGCATCCGAGATAATTAACTTAACTCAAACCGGCTGTCAATTCCTGGAAACGGAAAATCAAGATTATGAATACCAAACTACAAAGGCTGAAGACTGCAAGCAAATAAATAGTAAAACTTTAGTAGAAAGAAAAAAGAACTTTAAACCTTTAACATTAAAACCGAGAAAATATACCTTTAGAGTTACTAACAGTGATGTTCCTTACGAATTAGGCTTCTATTTGCGTGAATAAGGAGTCAGTCAGGTAACGCTACCCAAAGTCAGTGGAGGTGGTTTAAACAAAGGCAATACTCAAGATTATCAAATTACTCTCAAACCTGGTAAATACGTTTTTAGTTGTCCGCTTAATCCTACACCCGATTATCCGATTGTTGTGCAGTAACTAATCTTTTGCCAATTTTACCGAGCGATGGCACAGAAACAGTGTAATATCCGTCACTGTAAGTTAATTACGAACAAACCATAATAATTTATAGGTAGTGTAGGAGTCCAAAATGAAAATAGCTATTATCGGTAAAACATTAGTTGCGTCTCTAGGTTTATTAGCTTTGTTCGCACCTCAACAAGCTGATGCTCAAATCGTACCAATCCCGAAACCACAGCCTTGGGTATCTGTAGGTGCTAAAGATGGTGATGTTACTTATGCTGTAGGTGCAAAATTTGCAGGTTACGGAGCAGAATTAGGAGTAGGAGAAGACGGTGCTGTCGGTGTAGACGTACTTCAGTTTCTTCCCTTACCTGTAGTTTCTCCTTATCTCGGATTAGGATACTACACAGAAGATAAAGGCGTTGCAATTTCAGGTGGCGTACAAGTTAGCCCAAGCCAAAACTTCTTTGTAGGTGCTGGTTATAATTCAGTTCGCGGTATTAACGGACAATTAGGAATTAAATTTTAATTAATCGATCAAATTTAAACTTACGCAAGTTTTAGATTTTGTTGTAGGGTGCTTGTACACAGACTAATTGTTAAGCAAATAATAAGGCAATCAGTGTACAGCATCATCCGAATCTTGTGACAATTGCGGTCATTTTTTTTAGTTTTGAATTAGTTTGATTTCGGCATCGTTGACTTTCTAGTTAGCGGTGTCGATTTGTTTAAAATGAAAAGCCTATCTTCAGACTTAGAAATAATAAATTAACACAATCGGTAATTCCATCTTCAGTGAGATAGCAGTAATTAATAGAACCTGATTCAATTAAAACCAACAGCATTTATTCCTATATTCTAAATAAGGGCAATATAAACTCGATGCTTCTGCTAATTAGAAAAGTTGGTGGTTGGAGTAAGCAGCAATTTTCGTGGTTATGGGAAAGTAATAGTGGAAATTGGCCTTGGTTAGCTGAGAAACCAATGCCAATCGCGGGAATTAACCGTAGTTTATGGAGGGGTGCGGTTCCTTCCATGAGCTTTTATGTTTTGCTTTCCCTTTCTGGCATAATTGCAACTTTAGGACTTTTAGCTAATAGCGCAGCAACGATTATTGGTGCAATGATAGTAGCACCTTTAATGGGGCCGATAATTGCCATTGCTTACAGTATGGTGGCAGCAAATCAACGTCTTTTAAAGCGTTCGCTTTATACCTTAATTAAAGGCATTTTATTAACGATTCTTATCGCTTTTCTAATTACTAAAGTAGTTGGACTTAGAACATTAGGTTCGGAAATTGCTGGAAGAGTCAACCCTACCTTACTTGATATGGGAGTCGCGTTAGCTGCCGGTGCTGCTGGCTCCTATGCAAAATCACGACGCAGTATTGCTGATGCCTTACCAGGAGTTGCGATCGCAGTTGCCTTAGTTCCACCTTTAAGTGTTGTTGGTATTGGATTAGCAATGAATTCGCAGTCTGTGGCGGTAGGTGCGAGTCTGCTGTTTTTAGCCAACTTAACCGGAATTATCTTCAGCGGAGCATTAGTATTTCTTTGGCAAGGTTATGGTTCGTTAGAGAAAGCGCGTCAGGGTTTGATAGTAACAATTACAGCAATACTTTTATTAGGTATTCCCCTAAGTTTTTCATTACAAACATTGCTAATTCAAGAACAAACTCGCCGCCAAATTTCCTACGTACTTTACAATAAAACTCAGACTTTTTCAGATACGAAAATTAGAAGTATAAAAGTTCGACGACGGGGAGAAGAGCTTTTCGTTGATATGGAAGTTGCTGCACCTTTTGGTTTGATTAGCAAGAAGCAAATGAATGAAGTTCATAAATTTTTAGAAGCAGAATTAAAAAGACCTTTAAATTTTCAGGTTTTCATAGTTCCTACTCAACAATATGCGCTTCCTGCTTCTAGATTTTAGAATAAAATTTAACTCATATTTTGCATAAGCTACCTGGTAATTGACCTAAATTACCAGGTAGCTTTTTTATATAATTTTCTATCAAATATACTAATTTAGTGATGAAATAGAATAATAACGAGGTGATTCCATAGCAAAAATAAAAATGTTAAATGAGGTGTCTATCTGATGTCGAAAAGAAAAATTTTAGAAGAAGGTAGAGATTATAGTTTTCGTTCTTATTTTGAATTAGCTTACGAACCAGATGAGATTTTAGCCGAGTTCGATTATACGCTGATTATCAAAGAATTATCTTTACCTAAAACCAATATTGAGTTACAAAGAACGGCAGAATTAAAACAAAAAATTCGAGAGATTCTACCTTTTGTTAGTTTAAGTAATGCAACTGCGAGAAGAGAAACTTTAGTGTCTCCTTTACTATTAGAAGTGATTCGTTACTGTGAATGTAAAATGCGGATTGAATATCCACTAAGGGTTAGTAATATATTGAAAGGAAACCTAGATTATTTATTACAACTTAAAAATCAATTTTTAGTAATCGAAGCTAAAAATGATGATTTAACCAGAGGTTTTACTCAATTAGCAGTAGAATTAATTGCTTTATCGCAAGTTGAAGAACAAGATATCTATTATGGCGCGGTAACGATTGGTAATGTGTGGAGATTTGGGAAATTAGATAGAATTCGACAGGTAATTATTCAAGATATTAAATTATTCAGAGTTCCCGATGATTTGGATAATTTAACGAAGTTAAGAAGGCAGAAGATAGGAGGCAGGAGGCAGAAGGCATCCCCATGAATGAATTGCGGGGGATTTAATAAGGAATAATGTTTTATTTTATCCATGAATAAATTCAGGGGCTTCAGACCTAATGGCAAAATACAGAGGACTTTTCCTTGTGCTAAACATTACTTATTTTCCTTCTGCCTTCTGCCCTCTGCCCTCTGCCTTCCCTTGGTGATTGTGGGAATTTTGCAGGGAATTGAAGTTTCATCTCACCCCTCTCCTTGACAAGGATACTGTTGGCGAATAGTAGGTCAGACCCCTCATCCCAACGAATTAATAGGGATTTTAAGTTATCAGCAGGAGTGCGATCGCACTCCTCAAACCCTCATTTTTTTGGTTATTCAGGGGTGTCACCCCTGAATAACCAGCAGTATCCTTGACAAGGAGAGGGGAAGGGGGTGAGGTTTATCAAAGTGTAGGAGGATTATTCTTCAATGGCTCCTAATGATTTAAGCGTACTTTTCTCAACATCGGTTAAACCCTTTACCCCAGCAATATTCATATTTTCATAAGGGCGATCGCCTTTCAATGTTTTAAGACATTTCCCAGTTTTAATGTCCCACAGCTTTGTAGTTTCATCCATACTGTAACTAGCAAGGGTCTTAGTATCGGGACTAAATGCAACTGATCTTACCGAATGGATATGTCCTTCCAAAGTCTGAAGACATTTTCCCTTATTTACATCCCAGATTTTAACTGTTCTGTCCCGACCTCCACTAGCAAGCATTTTCCCATCTAGACTGAATGCTAATGAGTGTACGCTATTAAAATGACCTTCCAAATTTTTGAAACAATCTCCAGTTGAAAAGTTCCATAATTTGATAGTCGTATCATCACTACCACTAGCAAGTATTTTGCCATCCAAGCTAAAAGCTAAGGAACGTATTTCAAATATATGACCTTGTAAAGTTTTAATTAGTTTTCCAGTACTGATATCCCATAACTTAATCAGTTTCTCGTTACCACCCACAGCTATGAAATTGCTATCTGGGCTAAAAGTTAGCGACCTTACCCAATCGATATCACCTTGTAAAGTATGGATACAACTTCCGGTTATAACATCCCATATTTTTACTACTCCATCATGGTCTCCACTGGCAATGAATTTACCATTTGGACTGAATGCTACACAATTAATCCAATTTGAGCTTGATACAAAAGTATGTAGACATTCTGCTGTTTTAAGATTCCATAGTTTAATAATTGAATCGCGATCGCCACTTACAAGCATATTATCATCAGGACTAAATGCGACCGCTCTGACTATGCTAGTATGAGCTTCATAGCGGTTAATACATCTTCTATCTTCTATATCCCATAATTTGATAGTCGGCTTATCGCTACCACTAGCAAATTTTTTAAAATCAGTACTAAAAGCAACTGCTCTAACTAAATTAGTATGTCTTTGCAAAGTATATAAACATTCTTTTGTTGAAACATCCCACACTTTTATAGTTTGGTCGTAACCAGTACTTGCAAATCTATTACCATTAGGACTAAAAGCAACAGCATCTACTGAATCAGTATGTTCGGATAAAGTATGTAGGCATTTTCCATTAATATCCCAGAATTTAACCGTCTGGTCATCGCTTCCACTAGCAAGCATTTTTCCATTTGGACTAAAAGCAATCGGAAGTACTCTATGAGTATGTCCTTTTAAAACACGAATACATTTTCCAGAATCGATATCCCATAGCTTAATAGTTTTGTCAAAACCGCTGCTAGCGAGTATTTTTCTATCTGGGCTAAAAGCAACTGCAATTACTTTTGTATGTCCTCTTAAAGTCTTAAGCAACTTTTTAGTAGCAGTGTCCCATAATTTAACAGTTTCATCATCACTACTGCTAGCAAACATTTTGCCATTAGAACTAAAAGCTACGGAAGTTACAGGATGCGTATGTTCTTGAAGTGTTTGTATACATTTCCCTGTAGAAACATCCCAAAATTTTATCGTTTTATCTCCGCTACCACTAGCAATGATTTTTTTATCTGGATGAAAAGCTACCGAAGCAACCCAATGAATATGTCCTTTAAAAATGCGAATACATTTACCACTTTTTATATCCCATAATCTTATAGTCGTATCGACACTAGCACTAATGACTTGTTTTCCATCCCAACTAAAAGCAACTGAATTGACAGTATGAGTATGTCCTTCAAAAATTTGAATTTGTTTTCCATTATTTGTATCCCACAAGCGAACCATATTGCTACTATCACCTGTAGCTAATAATTTACCGTCGGGACTAAATGCTACTGCTCCAACATTACCTATATTTTTTGTAAAAATACAATTAATTAAATACGCTTCTATAAAATTAGTATTTTGTAAAATAGCTCTCGAAAAATCCCCTCCCTTGATCGCAGCACCTGATAAATCCTTCCCTTCCAAAGCTGTATTATCAACCTTCACCAACAAAGTTGCAGCATTGCCCCCAACATAACCAACTTCTTTCTCACTCTTCCTCTTCGTCTCTTCAATAACTTCCAACAACTTCTCAACACCATTCTTTTTATCAACCATTCCCATTAATAAATCCAAAACCGCTTTGGTCAAAGGCTGAAATCCAAATGTCTCCCTCAACTTTTCCAGAGATTCACTTTCAAACCCTAGCACTATAGTTTTTTGATAATTATCCCGATTTCGCTGAAAATATTCTCCCCATTTATATAACTGTTCCGATACCGGATTACTTCCATCAAACTGTTCCCGAACAACTTCCACAAAGTCATCGGCTAATATTCCCAATTCCCCAGCAAATTTATAAGCGACGAAAAATTCCAATAAAGAACGGTGAGCGGGAGTATAATCACCTTCAGCATTCCGCACTAACATCGTTTGTCCCATCATGTCATAATGCCAGTGGTCTAAATCTTTTTGTTCTTTGACCACATCACCAAATAGCTGCCGGATACGATTGGGAAATAATCGATAGTTCAAACTCATTTGGTCGGTAGAAAGCATTTCCCAAGCTAATTCGCACAGAAAATAAAGCTTGTCTGCTAGAGATGTAAAAGTACGTTCGGATTTTATATCCCTTTCGATCTTCCGTCGAACAGCATACAAATAAACCCGCGACATATCGACTGGTTTACCTGCTTCAATTTCAGGTAATGCTTCTATAATTAAATCGGTCATTACTGGACGACGTGCTAAATCCAAAAGCTGAGAATTACCCATAACTTTCTCAACTGTTCCGCTTTCGGATTCAAAAGACAATACCTGACGAATCTGCTCGTCGTTAAATTTTTCTAATTCCAATACTTCAAATTGCGGTGTTTCTCCGGTTAAATTTGCAACAGAAGCTTGTAATTCTGCATTTAATAAAGCTCTACCTTGTTTAGCTTCGGGAAAATGTTCTGTACGACAAGTTAATATAACTTTAGCTCCGGGAGCCACTACCTTAGCTAATTCCCAAAAGTTGTTTACCATCTGCTGTTTATCAACTTTGGCAGCCATTTCATCGAAACCGTCAAATATCAATAACAGTTTCCCCATACTATTTAGCTGCTCGAAAACCTCACTATTCAACCGAATATTATGCTGAGTAAAAAAGAATCCAGCTAAAACATTCTCAACGTTCAAAGCTTTAGCATAATCCCGTAAAGTAATTATCAACGGTAAACGAGGACGTTCCACACCTCTTTTCTGAGCATCACGATATCTTTGTAAAGCAACCCAAGCATAGTGAAACGAAAACCAAGTTTTACCAGTTCCGAATTCTCCTAAAATCGAAATATGTTCTTTAGCTGGATCGTCCAACCAAGTATCGAGATAACCATCAATCCAACCGTCTCGCTCATCGTAACGACTGACACCAATCCGACGTTTGCTTGTAAAATCGATTTCTTCCTTCGTACAAGCCAAAGAAACATATTTCCTATCAATTCCTCGTCGTTTAACTTCTTCTTCCAACCAATTCAAATAATCTTCAAAATCAGCATCTTGGTCAATTAATTCGTCAAAACTGTAGCATTCCAAATGGCGATTTTCTTCCTTATCAACCTCATCCCTTGCCGCTCTAGAAACCCTTCTCGCTGCTACTAACCAACCTTCGTCAGTCTTTCGCTCATCTACCGATTTACCCAAAGACATCACATCACTTAAACCAGCTTCCCCGGCAATGCCACGAACCAAAATCCGGTCATATCGGTTACGTCTAACCGGAACGTGAATTACCCATTCAAAATAATTATGTTCCCAAACCTCATACTTTTCAAACCGATAACCAAGAGTCTCAAACCAACCTTTCATCTGTTGAGAAAAACTAAATAAAATCAGATTTCCCTTGTTTCCTTCTCCTTTTGTCTCTTTATCTTCTTCCCCTGGTAACAACCGAGCAATTTCGCTTCTAATTCCTTCCAAAGTTGGTAATCTATCCAACCTTTCTTGTAAACTAATCACTCGCTGATGCAAGGAACTAATCTCTTGATTCGTTAAAACTTCTTTAGGTGTCCTAGTCTTTTTAGCAACTTCGATAAAAATCGCTGCAAAAGCTGCTAATTCTCTTTTAATATCAATATTTAATGCTTTGACATCATCACCAATCTGATAAGCATCTACAAAACTATCAACCGAACTGAGGAGAATTGTCGGATTGTTAGCATCCAATGCCGTGCGAAAGGCTGTTTTAATTTCTTCGTGACGAAAAATTTCTAATAAAGGTTTTGGTTTACCCAAACCGTATTCAACCAAAGCATAAATGTAAACCCCAGCGAAATCATCCGGCGGATTTTCGGGTTCTAGATTATATTGTTTTAATATTTGAATTATTCTTTCATTACGTTGAATCTTTTCTTTTATCGGACCTGTGATACCAAGTAATTCAATAACTAATTCCAAATTTAGCATCACTATTCTTTTGAGGATAAATTATATCAAGTTTACGTGATGCTGCTTATACTACCTTGTAATATTAGTATCTGTCTGTTATGGGGTTAACTCGTATTAGTTAATTGATAAATGTATGATAAAAAATTACTAAATGGTTCCTAGAATTTGGCTAGAAACGCATATAAATAGAAGGCTCTGCCTTGTTGAGATTCGAGGCAGAACCTCTAGTAAAATTAATCACAAATCATAATCTTCTCACCAAAAATAACAAACACCCCTCTCCTTGACAAGGAAAGGGGAAGGGGGTGAAGTTTTCCGAAGTTATGGTAGGTTAGAGCAAGTCAATTTATCGGTTTAGACTAAATCTGGAAATACTTCTTGTACTGCTGGATGTACGATTTTATGATGGTCTACGTTCAAGCCTTTAGCTAAAGCTGGATTATTAACTAAAGCTTTTACTCCTTCATTAGCTAACTGCTTTACATAAGGTAAGGTGCTATTATTTAAAGCTTGAGTAGCAGTCCAAGGTACGGCTCCGGGCATATTTGGTACGCCATAGTGCAATACTCCTTCTTCTTCATACACCGGATTCGTATGAGATGTCGGATGCAAAGTTTCGATACATCCACCTTGATCGACGGCAACATCTACAATTACCGTACCGGGCTTCATTTTTTTGACTAATTCACGAGATACCAAAGTAGGCGCTCGTCTCCCTAAAACTAAAACTGCGCCTATAAGTAAATCCGCTTGAGGAACTACTTCTTCAATATAAGCAGAATTACTATAAAGCAGTTCAACCCTAGAACCAAATAAAGTCTCTAAATAAGATAAGCGTTCGACATTGATATCTAATATTTGTACTGTCGCACCCATGCCAACGGCTATTTTGGCAGCTTCGGTACCAACTACACCACCACCTAAAATTACTACTTTACCCGGTTTGACTCCAGGCACTCCACCTAAAAGTACACCTCTACCACCTTGCTGACTCTCAAGGTATCTAGCACCAAACTGTACCGAAAGACGACCGGCAATTATACTCATGGGAGTGAGTAAAGGTAACTTATTCGCGCCAGCTTGCTCAACTGTTTCGTAGGCGATCGCCGTTACACCACAATCAATTAAATGTTCGGTTAATTTTCTATCTGCCGCTAAATGTAAATAAGTAAATAGTAATTGCCCTTTTTGCAAAAATTGATATTCTGCTTTTAGTGGTTCTTTAACTTTTACAATTAATTCACGATTCCAAGCTCCTTGGGAATTAGTAACGATTGATGCTCCGGCGCTCGTATAATCATCATCTGTAAAACCACCACCGACACCAGCCTGGGTTTCTACAAAAATATTATGACCAGCTTCTTTTAAAACCCTGACACTCGAAGGACTTAAACCGACTCGAAATTCTCTATCTTTCGTTTCCTTGGGAACACCGATTTCCATATACTGCCTCTAAATAAATTTACTGCTTTATATTTGCTTTCAATGTAGTCTGCCAATTAAATACCAGCCATGTTGAATTATTTAATACCAATTGCGAGTTTAATGACTTAAATTCTCTGTATTAACCTTTGCATCGACCTTTTTAACTATCATGACTATCTTGTTACGTCATGTAAAAAATAGTAAAATTTTGTAAAAAGTAAATGAACAAGCTTGATTTCAAATCCAAGTAGTTCAGGTAATGCAATTGGAATCTACAATTTAGTTTTCTCACAGTAATTTTCATTATCAGGAGTTATCCCCAATGACAGCACAACAGCCGCAGCCAACCGTAACACCTAACTTAGAAGAACCAAAGCTGGGCTTTAATGAATATGCGGAACGTTTGAATGGTAGAGCCGCGATGATTGGTTTTGCGATTATGGTGGCAATAGAATGTATTACCAATCAAGGTGTTTTAGCATGGTTGGGACTAAGATAGTTTTAAACTGAAGTATCAAGAGTTTAGGTTATATATTTTAGAAAGGAACGGGGAATCTCTATAAGTTAAGCAGATTTGAAAGCGGATGTATTTTCTGATTAGTAAGCTAAGTGACTTCTACTTGTTCGCGGTAGAAAGGATATTTTTTATTCCCCGTTCCTTTTTGTATGGCACTGCTTAATTTGCATAGTTAAACATTTGCGAAAATTTGAATTTTATGAGACAGCTACTAAAACCAGATTTATAAAGGTACAATTTATTTTTGATAAATTTCTATTAATACCTAATAAGGTTTCTTTAAAGTGTTATTCTAAACTTGCGACGAAACGTAAGTATGAGGCATAATAATTTAACTTCAAAAATTTGAACTTTCATTCAACTTAAGGAATTTCTTCCTTGCAGATTGAAGAAAATTATAATAGTATTAACGCTTTGATATAAAGCATTTATAATGCATATCGTTATATTAGTAAAAATATACTCAAGGGGAACTGAAAACACGCAATTATGAACGCTGTATTTCCTCGTATTGTAAAATCAGCCTACCGTAAAGAACCGCTAATCACCATATTAATCACAATGGGAATAGTGGATGCGCTTATCGGAGGATTAGATGACAGTTGGGCATTGTTTATTTTTGGTTTAGGGACTGTTGGAGCAGCTTTAATAATTAGGTGGTTGCGAATTCAGCAACGCCCCGATTTGCAAAATGCGGATGAACCAGTCAAACAACTGTATCTACCTCCCCATTCATCGAATTCATCTTTGCCAATGCTGAGTATAAATAAGAAAAAGCCACCTCAGTAATCAACAAGCTTAACGAGAGATTTCGTAAAATAATGTAGAGGCGTTGCGGTGCAACGTCTTGAGCATTATTTAGAAAAAAATATCAATTATTGAAAATACTTGTCTATTGGCAAAGCTTTAATTTAAGGGGCAAAATAGATTTCAAGGAGGGGTAACCCTCCTTTATGCTTTTAAGGGTATTTGCTTAGAAACTTTGCCAACTATGAAAATTTTTCGTCATTATTTTATAAAGCCTAAGTTTATAAAGCCTAAGTTTATAGAGCCTGAGTGTACTAATTTCTCTGTATCTAAAATGTTTGTAGTCAAAAAACTCTGTGTCGTATTAATTGGCGCGGCAGGATTTACGAGTATTACACAGTTAGCATTAACAACACCTGCGGCTTCAGAGGTAATAGTAAAGTCTGTTGCTGCAAATAATTTTGCTAATCCTCAATTAAGCCATACATTTAAAGGGCATAAAGGAGCCGTTAAATCTGTAACTTTTAGTCCCGACGGTAGAATGCTTGTCAGTGGTGGTTCTAATAACGATGGTATTATTCATTTATGGAATTTAAAAAAAAGAAAACGTTTAGGTAAGATTCGCAAAGCACATCAAGAATCTATCCAATCTTTATTAATTTCGCCGGATGGTAGACATTTAGTCAGTTGTAGCACCGATAATTCCGTTAATATTTGGAGTCTAGAGAATTACAAATTTATTCGTTCTTTTAAGGCACATAGAAGTAACGTACTTTCACTAGCAGTAACTCCAGACAGTAAAGTTCTGATCAGCGGTGCATTAGATGGAATCCGAGTATGGGATTTATTGCAACAACGCCCTTTAGGAACATTAACAAAATTCGATAATTTAATTCACACGGTAGCCATTAGCCCTGACGGCAAAACATTGGTGAGCGGAGATCATAAAGGAGTTGTAAAACTGTGGGATTTACAATCAGGGAGATTAATTAGCGGATTCAAAGCTCACAAAAGGGAAGTTACAGCTATGGAATTTACCCCCGACGGAAATTATGTTATCAGTGCTAGCCGCGATCGCAGTATAAAAATGTGGGACTTTAATTCTGGAGAAGTACTGCAAACTTTCAGTGGACATACTAACTCAGTTATTGCGATCGCGGTTAATCCAGACGGTAAAACTCTGGCTAGCGGTGGTAAAGACGGGATAAAAATCTGGGATTTGAGTACGGGTAATTTATTGAGTCAGCTTTATGGGCATTCAGATTGGGTAAGTTCCCTTGCTTTTAGCCCCGACGGAAAAATGCTTGCTAGCGGTGGTTTTGATAAAACAGTGCGTCTGTGGGAAAGTAAGCCGCCAACTTTGAATGCAAGGTTAAAAACGAAACAATCGCAATAAATTCTAAAAACTTTCTATGAGACGGGCATTTCTACCCGTCTTATTTTATGAAGATAAGTAAAACTAAATCATATAAGAATGCCCTGCAAATTTCTTAAAATTGCGGCATTGGGAGCATTATAGTTGCGGTAAGGCAAGACAAAAACTGTTTACTCATCGAATTTGAAGGGTAGTAGCAACCACAATGTTAAACTGCCATAACGTAGAAATCAATTTCATAATTAAGGTGCAGCCCTGATGTTGAATGTAGATGCACTTAAATTATGTCGTCAGCCAAACTGGCAACATTGTAACGCGATTTAGGTGTAATAGAGCATATACATCTAAAATTGCTCTTTGAATCAAAATTATTCCTAGAAATGCTTTAAATAATTCCGATATTAACGGAAAAGATATGAGACAAGGAAAGGGGTGTCGGTTTCCGGAGCCACTTGCGTGGCGTGTCATCCCTCCGCCCTCGCAAACGCCCCCAAAAAGCGGCTTACCTTAACGTGTCACTTCGTGAATGCGAAGCTTCTCTTGCAGGGAGATACCCGGAGGGACTTTGTTTGGGTAGCCTCACTCATAAGCAAGTGAAGGCGATTAAACGCAGCCTCATACAGAATTGGTATAAGTCAATAAAAACATGTTTTCTTGTTTGCCAAAAACTTTATACAAAATAAATCATCAAAAGTTATTTTAACTAAATTGTAAAACATCGATTAATTTTTGATAAAACGAGGATTTGTAGGTATTTTCTGGGTTCTGAAATCACTATTTCATTTTCTAACTTAGATAAATATGAAAGCTACTAAATTTACTAAATATTAGAAGCAAAATGAAAACTAACAAATCCAAAAATAATAAAAATAGCTTATTTTCAAAAGCTAAGTTACTTTTACAAAGTTTACTTTCAGTTAGCACCGGATTAATTGCAACTAATTTACCTGCGAACGCATTAAACTTCAACTTTACCTATGGTTCGCAAGTTACTTACGAGCAAATGCTTGGTTTTGAAATGGCTGGTAAATACTGGTCACATTATCTGAAGGATGATTTCACCATCAATATGTTTATCGATTCAACAGGTAATTTACCCGAAAACGTTATTGGAGGAGCATTACCTGGGATGAAGTCGTACAGCTATAATTTTTTCCAAAATAAATTTAATAAAGACAAGAGTTCGAGAGACGATAACTTGGCTTTTGATAGTTTTAACAACGGTCGAAACGATGACTATCACGTAATGGTTGACGGGAAAGAAATTGAAGGAATTAATAAAGTTAATATGACTCGTGCAAACGCAAAAGCTTTGGGTCTTATATCTGGTAATCATAAAGAAATAGACGGATATATTATGATTAGCAACTTAGATAACATCAATGGAAATTTCTCTTGGAACTACGATTACTTAAATCATGAAGTTTCTGCAAATAAATTAGACTTTTTTAGCATGGCCGTACATGAGATAGGTCATAACTTAGGATTCGTTAGTTCTGGAGATAATTTAGGATTCCGTAAAGCTATCAAAGAAAGCCAAACCACTAATCAAAAAATTACGGCAACAAAAATCAATGAAAGTATTACCGTACTAGATTTATACCGTTATTCTTATCAAAGTAAAAAGTTTGTTCATAGTGTAGATAAACAAAAGGGTATTCCAGACATTTCTATTGGTGGTAAACCATTCTTTAGTGATAACAGAGGCGAATTCAATATAGGTGAATTATCTTCTGGAGAAGATAGCGAATTTGGTGGTAATGGATATCAAGCGAGTCACTGGAAGCCAAGAGATGGAAAGTTAGGTATTATGGACCCCTTACTTAGATTGGGACAAAGAAGACAAACTACTTTTGAAGATCGCAACGCAATGGATGTGTTGGGCTGGGATGTAGATATGAATGCGAATATATTTGATGTGATTAATTGGGATGTTCCATATCTAAGCAACTATTATTGGCAACAGACTTATCATGAAGCCAAACATTCTTTAGCTGAGAAAATGGGAATTCCTACATGGTTAATGGAAATTGCTCCAGAATGGGCTGCTTCGCTTTTAAGTTGGGATTGGATAGATAATAATGATAATTCCTACGATGACCGTTATGAAGAACTGGATAAAATGCTCGAAGATAGCGGTAGCGTTTATAAATGGGGTTGGGGAACAGGCTATTCCCAGAAAACTCTAGCATCAAATACGTCTATGCTATGGCAACATATGACATGGCAAAAAGTTGATTTAAGCAGATCGAATTCTATAGCGGTTAAATCAACTCCCGAACCAACTTCGTTATTCGGATTGTTGGGACTAAGTTTATTGGGAATTATTTCACGCTCTCGAAGTTTTTCTATCGCCAGCAAGATGACAGGTAAATAAAATATTTAATGTTTATATGTCAGATGAAAATAATATCAATGTGCTCTACCGCTACCTTTAATTTCTTTAATGATTGAAAATGAAATATATCTCGCTCGTTACATTTATTCAGCTAGCATACAGTAAATATATTGAGAACCCACGCCTCGTTTTCATCTTAAATATATTTTTCAATAATTATAAAAATCAAAAATTAACATAGTTGGCAAAAATGACAATCAAATATGTAATAAATGATTAATTTTTGAACTATCTTCATACAAATCAACAATAAAAACAATATTTTTTTCCGGATTATAAATTTTCAATAAAAATATCGAGTAAAGCTAATTATTAAGTATTTTCTTGGTTTTTCAACTGTCTGACAATGTTCTAGTTTAGATATTAATCTAACAGATACGTCTTTACTAGTAAACTAGAAAAATGAAAAATAATTTCATAAGTAGCAATAATAAACTATTCTCTACAAGTAAATTTATTTTGCAAATATTGCTGTATGTAAGCACCACATTAATAGCTACAACTTTTTCTGCAACGGCATTTGGTCTTGAAATTGATAAATCTGTGAATATAGACACAGAATTTTCAAATTTAGAACTAGATTTGGATATAAATTCACTTAATCTTAATTTAGACACAACAGATATATCATTTGATAGTGATTTATTTATCGCAGATTTCAACTATCAATATAATCATGATTTATCTCATAATTCATCTAGTAGTTCGCAAAGCGGTTCATCAGAAAGCATAATTGAAATTTCTCCCCTTCACCCTTCATATACACTGGATTTACCCCAAATCAATTCAACAACTTCATTGCCTTCACCATTTGAGATACCAGACTCATCTATAACAGATACAGATTTAAGTAATCTATCAAATCCGATAAAACGTACAAACTTAGATAACACAAATTTGAAATTTAATTTTACCTATGACTCAAATGTTAGTGACGAGCAAATAATGGGCTTTGAAATGGCAGGTAAGTTTTGGTCAAATTATCTAACAGATGATGTGAATTTAAACATACATATAACATCTACAGATGAGTTACCCGAAAATGTGATTGGAGGAGCATTACCGGGGATGAAATCATTCAATTACAATCAGGTGCGGACTCATCTTGAACAAGATATGAATCAATTAGGAAATTCAAACGATCCATATCTGAATTCATTATTATCTGATGACTTTTCTGCTGTTAATAGTTTGAATGAAGGAAATACCGGAGAAAATTATCACGTAATGGTTAACGGGAAAGAAATAACAGGAGTTAATCGAGTTAATATGACTCGTGCTAATGCAAAAGCTTTAGGATTAATATCTGGAGAAGATGCCGATCTCGATGGCTTGATTGTATTTAGTAATTTAAATAATCTGACTGGAAATTCTTCATGGGATTATGGTTTTAAAAATCATCAGGTGGCTGATGATAAATTAGACTTTTTTAGCATGGCTGTGCATGAATTAGGTCATATAATGGGTTTTGTCAGTTCTGGGGATAACTCAAACTTTAGAAATACGATTAATCAAAGCAAAATCAGCAATCAAAAAGTTGAAGCCCAAGCAATCAATCAAAGCATTACTTTACTCGATTTATTTCGCTATTCCGATGTTAGTAAAGAATTCGTTCATAGCGTAGATGGAAAACAAGGAATTGCTGACTTATCAATTGGTGGTAACCCTTTTTTAAGCAGCGATAGAGGTTTGACTAAAATAGCTGACTTATCTTCAGGAGAAGATAGTAGTTTAGGGGGAGATGGATATCAAGCAAGTCACTGGAAGCAAAACGATAATGTTTTAGGTATTATGGACCCCCTACTTGGATTAGGGAAAAAAAGGAAAACTACATACAACGATCGCAACGCAATGGATATCTTAGGTTGGGATTTAGATATATCTACTGGTTTTGATATGCTTGCTGGTATGTCTGGTGACATGTCGGAAATACCAGTTATTACTGACATTAATGGTAATGTGATTGAAGAATTGACAAACGACATCGAACTTTTTCTCCAAGAAATTTTTTCTTATGCCGATACTTCATTCAAGGAAAGAGTCGCATTTGCTCGTGTAGCTCCAGATTCTACCGATATTTCTGAAACAATAAATCAAATGCTAGAAGATAGCGACGATTTTTATAAATGGGGTTGGGGCGTAGGCTATTCTCAAAAGTTTTCTGCATCAAATATGTCACCACTATGGCAAAACATGTCATGGCAGAAAGTTGATTTAAATACATCAAGTTCCTTAGAAGTTAAATCGACTCCGGAATCTGGTTCTTTATTAGGATTGTTGGGATTAGGTTTATTTGGAATTATTTATCGTTCTCAGGGTTTTCTCGGTCGCAAGCGTAATTTGAAGTAAATAAAATATATCAGCATCTAAGCTGTTATAACAGAGAAAAAGATAAATGCGCTCTACCACTTATTCCGATTGTTTTTTTGGGCTGAAACAATTTCTATTACTTATTAGTATTTCTTCACTGGTTACAGCACCCTTACCAGTGTCGGCTCAAACTAGAATAAGTGGTGATGCAACTTTACCTAGATCAACCAAAGTTAATAATTTAAACAGCGGAATATACGAAATTACCGGTGGAAGCAGACCTGAAAACGCTGCAAATCTATTCCACAGTTTGAAAGAATTTTCTATCCAATCTGGAGATACCGCACGTTTTACTCATGATGCAGCAATTAAAAATATTCTCACGCGAGTAACAGGTGGTTCGGCTTCTAATATCAACGGTACAATTCAAACTTGGATTGATGGCGTTACACCAAGTACGGCAAATTTATTTTTGATTAACCCTCAAGGTATTATTTTTGGTTCGGATGCAGTATTAGACATCGGTGGTTCTTTTATTGGTTCAACTGCTGAAAAGATAAAATTTGCTGACGGAGCAGAATTTAATGCTATCAATTCTTCATCTCAACCTTTGCTTACTATCACCGCTCCTATAGGTTTGCAGTTTGGCTCAAATTCTATTGGTTCTATCAATATTGATGGTAACGGTAATAATATAAAAGTAAATCAAGATTTTTCTATAAACACGAGTAACCGTCCATCTGGACTGAATTATAAAAATTCCAATCAAAATTCCACTGGTAAAACTGTAGCTCTGATTGCAAACGAGATTATCCTAGATGGAGGAAATATTACTTTTCCTGGAGGAAAAGTTGAGTTATGGTCGGTAAATCAAGGTGAAATATCGTTAGTTGAAGATAATAGTAATTTAGAGTTTAAAGCGAATCAAGAAATTGAATACGGTAATATAAATTTGATTAATGCTGCTTCAATAAATACGAGTGGTAATAGCGGTGGAAGCATTCAAATCAAAGGTAAAAATATTAGTCTCCAAGATGCTTCGGTTATTATTTCCGATACTCTTGGCAGTGGTTTTGGTGGAGAAATAAATATTGCAGCCTCGGAATCTATAGCTGTAAAGGGTTTTGCTTTACAACCTAATAACCAAGTTTTTAGCAGTATATTAGCTGATGTTGCCACCGGGGCAAGTGGAAATGGCGGCAAAATTAATCTTAACACTAAGATTTTACAAGTAGAAGATGGTGCCCAAATATCCAGCGGTACTTTTGGTAGCGGTAATGCTGGAGAATTGAATATCAAAGCCGAGGATATTCAAATGAGCGGTTTTTCGGTATTTGGGCCGAGCTTAATAGCAACTCCTGTAGCACCTGGAGCAACTGGTAATGGCGGAACTTTAACTATTGAAACCGATAGTTTAAAAATTACTAATGCTGCCCAAATATTTTCTAGTACCTTTGGCTTCGGTAAAGCTGGCGATTTAAAAATCACAGCTGAAAATATAGAAGTTATAGGAGGTATACCAAACGGTGCTAGTAGCATTGTTACGGCTGTAGAAATTATATTAGGAATGCCCCCAGAGCTTGCTGATTTTTTAGGGGTGGGTAAGGGAACTGGTGCTAACTTAAATATTAAAACCGGAAGTTTAAAGGTTAGCGATGGTGCCCAGATATCTGTTAGAACTTCGGGTTCGGGAAAAGCTGGAAACTTAAAGGTTGAAGCCGATTCGGTGGAACTAACCGGCTCAAATCCATTTGGCCTTAGCGGTTTATTAGCAAATGCAACCAGAAGCAACGGTGAAGGTGGAGATTTAAATTTAACTACAGATAAATTAATTATCCGCAATCGCGCAACTATTAATGCAGGTAACTTTCTTAGCAGCGATCCTGATAATTTACGAGGATTCGCGGGTAGTGGCGCTGCGGGAAATATTAATGTGAATTCACCTTTTATTTTATTGGAAAATCAAGGGACAATTACCGCGAATACAAATGCTGGTGATAAAGGTAATATCAATATCGAATCCCAAAATTTGCAATTGTTTGGCGAAAGCAGCATTACTAGCAATGCAGCTAATAGTTCTAATGGCGGAAATATTTTGATCGACACCGATACTTTGGTAGGCTTGCAAAACAGCGATATAACTGCCAACGCTACGGAAGGTTTTGGCGGACAAGTAACTATTAATGCTCAAGGAATTTTCGGTATCAAGCAGCGCTCTGAGCTAACTCCCCAAAGCGATATTACTGCAAGTTCTAATCGAGGTACACAATTCAATGGTGTAGTAGAGCTTAATACTCCCGATATCGATCCTAATTCGGGAGTTAATAATTTACCTACGACTGTTGTTGATGCCGATAATAATGTAAATGCTGGATGTGTAGCGCAGCAGGGAAATAACTTTTTGATTAGTAATAGAGGTGGTTTACCCTATAATCCTACAACAATTTTAAGAGGTGTAAATTTATGGTCGGATTTACGAACTGCTTCTAAAAAAGGAGAGAAAGTTTCTAATGCTAGTATTAGAAATTCAAAGCCAGCTATTGTTGAAGCTACTGGATGGGTAAGAAATAAAAAAGGCGAGTTGTATTTAGTTGCAAACAATCAAATGAGCAATGGTGTTTACAATCAATCAGCCTATCAAGCGCTAAGCTGTAGCGGTGGCTAATCAAGTTTGTCTGTAGCTTTTAATGTTACTAGTACTCGTTTTGATTAAATCAGGACTTACGCAACATTGTCCGAATCAAAGCCTCAATCAGTTTTTGGACTTCGCTTATTCACAACAGTTTGCTTTGATTACCCAGCATGGCGATCGCACTCTTCAAGGGAGCATCCCAATTTTAAACCAATACTTTACCCGACACCCGTTTATGGGTGCGGCTATACAAACGAAGCCCCAGACTTATATACGCGAATTTCAGTTGAGTCCACTATATTTTTAACCTCGCCCCGCCTTACTAAGGAGAGGGAAAGGTTGTATTACACCCAAATGAAAACCGCTATAGTCTGAAAGCGTTTTGCGGTCATTGGGATGCTCCCCTCTTGAATAATCTTTTACCATTACTGGCCATTCTTCGATAAAGATGCCCTTAAGTCAGCCTACCTAATTGTAGGCTTTGTAGGTGTAGCTTCAAACTATTAATTAATCGTTCGATCATCTAGTTTATCTCTATAAAAATCAATTACTACAAATAAAACTGCTATTTTGATTCACTATAGAAAATATTTCAAATATTCAGATATTATTTGAACATCACTGAATCAACATGAAGCATCATGAAGTTTTAGGTAGTTTACAATAGTTATTATTTAATATCAATTATTTTTTCATATATAGAACAAAGGTTAAATAGGCTTAAACCTATATATATCAAAGGTAAAAAGCTTTTAAAAATATATAATTTAAATAAAAAACTCTTTGGACAGATAACTATCTGACACATTCTTTTGATGATGTTGCAGAATAAAAAACTATATTAAATGATAAGAATATAAAAAAGATAGAAAAATGAATAGCGAATTAATTAGCACTGAAGAATTATCTGCTTCCGATATAGAAGCAATGTTTATACTTTTGAACAAACATTTCCAAGGGGTAAAAAGAGATGTATTCAATAATGACTTAGATAATAAAAACTGGGTAATGTTAATCAAAGATGAACAAACAAATCAATTAAAAGGGTTTTCGACATTGCTAATGTACGATACCTATTTTGAAGATGAAAAAATCAGCATTGTATTTTCAGGAGATACTATTGTAGATCCTAGTGCTTGGTCGAGTTCGGCGCTATCTACTGGCTGGATATCTTCAATCAATAAACTGCGAAACGAATACTGTACGGGTAAGCTTTACTGGCTGTTGATTTCTGGCGGTTATCGCACCTATCGATTTTTACCGTTATTCTGGAAAGAGTTTTATCCTCGTTACGATACTCCTACTCCGGAACGTATTTTATGTTTAATGCAAGATTTAGCTGTTAAACGTTTTGGAGAAAATTATAATATCACCACTGGTGTAGTCCGTTTTCCCCATCCCCACATACTGCGTGAAGGATTGCACGGTATACCGGCTCAAAGATTGCGAGATCCACATATCCAGTATTTTCAGATGCTTAATGCCGGTCATTTGAATGGTGATGAACTAGTTTGTTTTACGGAGATTTGTGAAGAAAATCTGACTCGTGCCGGACGTAGAATCTGGTTTGCAAATACAAACAATCGAGACATAAATAAGAATTCAATCTTAAAAATTCCGGCTTAACTTGAAAAAATGCGGTTGGGTTGAAATATAGGCGTTGAATAGTTTCAAGCTAGATGGCTTTTACCACGCTAAAAACTGCTCATCTTGAATATAGCGCCTTTACACACAACTTATTTACAGCCCGGAAATTCCGGTAATGAAAATGACATGAAAGCCGTATCAAATAATATTAGCTCATATCGTTACACGCAAATATTTAATCATCCCAGACGTTTCATTGAAGGTTGGTACTGGGCTATTCCTTCAAGAAAGCTACGAAAAGGGCAGGTACGAGCGGTTTCGTTACTGGGTAGAGAGCTAGCAATTTATCGAGATTTCAAGGGTAAACTAGTTTGTTTTGACGCTTATTGCCCTCATATGGGCGCTCATCTTGGAGAAGGTAAAGTAGAAGGTGAGGGATTGCGCTGTTTATTTCATAATTGGAAGTTCAATAGCAAAGGCGATTGCGTTGATGTTCCTTGCTTGGGAACTGGGCTTCCCTTGGCGTTAAAAACCTGGCATGTTGCCGAAAAGTACGGCATGGTATGGGTTTGGACTGGTGAAACTCCTTTACAACCTTTGCCCTTTGTTCCAGAATTAGAAAATTTTGAATGTGATAGTGCTATAACTTCTGGGTTTGTGAAAAACTGTCATCCAAATGTGGTGATGATTAATGCAATTGACGCACATCATTTCAATACAGTTCACAATCTACCTTTGGAGATTGTTTTCCGCAAGCAGCAACTTAACGAAAATGCCATCGTTTTTAACAATATTACTAGAGGTGGTGAAGATTCCTTTTTGATGAAATTAATCCGCCCTTTCTATAAAAAAGCCGTTACTTATAATATGTGCTATTGGTATGGAAGCGTTGGTACGGTAACTGTAGGGCCTGATTTTCTCCATTTTCATATTATGTTCGCCTTACGTTTGCTTGAAGGTGGCAAAGCAGAAGGGCAAACTATTGTAGTCACTAAAAAACGTCGGGGTGTTTTCGGTTGGCTGTTTAACAGGATGGTGCTTTGGCTGACGAAATTAGTGGGTAACTATTTCGCTAAAGGAGATACCCAGATTTTTCAAACTATTAATTTTGACTTTCAAACACCAACTAAAGCAGACAACGCAATTTTGCAATTTATCCACAATGTAGAAAAACAAAAAGGTTTGCGTTGGGGTAGTTGGGAGCCTGTCAACGAAGAAGAAGAAAGACAGCGCCAGAAGAAAATAGAAATGGTGGAATCAAAGGGAGAAGCGAATGATTGACAGCTTAGGAGTCAATATATACATAACAATTTATTATCAGTTTCGCAGTTAAGACTAAAAGCGGGCAATATTGCCCGCAGACGTTACTAAAAATGAAACAACGGTGTTGAAGGTTGATATAAGCTCAACAATTACAAGAAATATATGAGTCACATTTTGAAATATGAAACAGTTTCTTACAGTTCGCTCGGTGCTTGTCAATTCGTTTTTGGTAATTACCTTTGCTGCTTGCGGTGTAAATTCCAGTAAAAAAGCCGACGTGTGTTTGCATGAAGATTCTGAGATTTTAGTTCCAGGAAATAAAATTGCCAGAAATAAAGCTGAGGAAGATTTGCATCCAATGCTTTTACCAAAAGAATCTATTTCTAAAGAAACTTCTCATCCTATGGTTATTTCTATGTGCCCAAATTCGGAGAATTAAAGTCATAGTTGGGGCTTAGGATTTTTAAATTAAATATCAATTTTGCTTGCACGAGAACGATAAGCTGTTGTGCATTTATATTGTGCATTTACATTATATATTTGGACAGACAGGGATGCCTATCCCACAATTAAATAGTAGTTTTTAAGTTGAAATTTGAAATCATGAATAAACAAAGTACTGTTGCGAGATTAGATTTACCTCACATAAATAGAGAAAATAAGCTCAATAGAATTTTATCTGCGGCATTGAATAAACAAGAGTTTTCCAACGCAAACTTTGAAGCTTCCTTAAACTATTGGAATGAAGAATATTTCAATTTGGATAAAGTAAAAATTTTTCAAGAATCTACAGCTACGGATAAAAGCTTAATTTTACAGCTTTGTAATTTAGAAATTTTGGAGGAAGCTTATTTTATCGAAAAAGCTGGAGTCGGATACATGGCAAAAATGATTTTAATGGCAGAAACCACTGAAGAAAGAATGCTTTACGGTTTATTTGCTGCTGACGAAGTTAATCATCTGTCACAAATCAGCAATTTTTTACCAGTTCCGAAAATAAGCAAAAGTTCGTTTTTAAGTTTATTAGAAGAAGTAGTAGAAAGCGATGATAAAACAGTACTGTTATTTGTACTTCAGGTAGTTTTAGAAGGATGGGGTTTGACTCATTATCGGAGTATTGCAAAATTTTGTCAAAATAGTCAATTACGTTCAACGCTTAATAGTTTTTTGCAAGATGAAAGTCGGCATCATGCTACTGGCGTAACTCTATTTGAAAAAACATCGTTAACTAAATCTAGTCAAGAAACTATTACAGAAATACTGGCAATGTTTTTGCAAATGGTGCAAGTGGGGCCTCAAAGTGTTGTCAAAGCAATAGAACAAGTAAAAGGTAGTTTATCTAGAAAAGGTAAAATCAATATTTTTGAACAATTGAATACGGAGAGTCATAGCGGAGTTCGTTTAAAAATATTGCGAAATTTAATGCATTTACCTAATGCAACTAGCGTTATAGATAATTTAGAAAATAAAGGTTATTTCCAATCTTTAAAAGCTAGTTTATGTGTTTTATAGACAAAGATTAATAACTATGGCTGAAACTAAAGAAAATACGCTTTTAGAAAATAAAAAAGTCTACGGTAAGCTGCAAATCAATTATAAACGTAACAAGCAGCAAGACTGTACGGAATTATTAGATAAAGCTGCTGCTGCTTTTAACTATGATGATTGCAAAGATGAATACTGGAATCCCGAGCAATATTCTTTACTCTACGGTACACCTTTATGGACGGAAGCAAGCCAAAGTCAAAAAATAATTCTCAATCAACTTTACTGGGTAGCTTACTATTGCCAAATAATTTCTGCTGAAATAGCAACTATTCTATTTAATCAAACTAGCGCTGCTGGACTTTACGCACAAGAAGATTTCCGGGTAATATGCGATATGCTTGACTTAGAATCAGCGCAGGAACGCTGTCATATCAACGCTTTCAAAACAATTTCTCATCAAGTTGAATCAACGTTATTTGGAGAACGCATATTTACTTACCCGATGCGCGGACCTTATACTGAAACTATGGTATTTGCCGATACTAACTTTCTCAAGACTCAATGGAAAAAACTTCAACTCCAAGCTTTCGGATTAATTTCGGCAGATAATACTTTTCTGGCTTGCCAATATTTTACGGTAAGGGGTTTGCGTACTCTTAACGGTAAGTTGATTCAACATAAGCTCAGCAATTATTATCAAAACCATAGCAATCCAGATAAGGCACCTATACCGGCAAAAATTTCTTACTACCACTTCATGGATGAAAGCTTTCATTTTAATAGTTCGACGATAATCTCTCATGACGTAATTAACTGCATCAAACCCCCGACGAAATTTGAGAAAGTTGTGGCAAATTTAGGCATACGAGGTTGTCAAAAAGACCATTATCATTGTTCAATCGCAGTCAACGGTATCTTTTGGTACGACGCTGCACTTTACTCAGCGATATACCGAATGTTGCGATCGCAAGTTTTCGGAATGAGCGATACTGAAGCTAAAGATATGATGTGCCGTTGTTTCACCCAGGAGACGGAAGCATTACACAATAGCTTTCAGACTCATCATGAAGCAATGGAATCCTACAAAGTTTACGTTGAATCTTTAAATTATCTATGGAAAAGTAACCGTGAAATGTCTTTGATGGCTGCGAATACAGTATCTAAATATTTAAACGAGCAAAAAACAACTTTTAAAAAATGGTTAGCAAGTAACTAATTATTAAAAATAATCAGTATGAAAAGAAGAAATTACACTCTGTTAGGAAGTTATCTATTTTTAATTGGTTCTCTTCTGTTAACAATGAACTCTTTTCTAGATTTATTTAAAGATATATCATTCTATTCTATTTATTCTTGCTGCGGTGCAATACTTTTCACTATTGGCTCAATGCTTTTTATAATTGATTCTAAAAATAAATATTAAGAGGATGTAATGATGCGCTATAAATGATACTCAAAACTTTTAAAATCCCCCTAAATCCGCCGTTACATTGGGGGAGCCGTTACCCCCTTAAAAAGGGGTGAGGGGGGGGGTTCATCCGAGAATTTTTATAAAAACTATACTTTTCAAACATCCTCTAATCAGTAAACTCTATAATATCAATTCCGGTTGCACCGGAATGATTAAAAAAACCCTTCTAGAGCCCAGAGGAAAGAAGAAGAAGAGAAATGTATATCATTCCGATATAAACGGAAACGATATAACTTTGATTTTTCTCTGCTTACTCTGAATTTACTATCTCAAATAATTAACAGCAGCATCACGATTTAAATATATGAACTCATTACAAAACCGAAATACTCAACCATTAATCGAGATGAAAATCTTTAACAATTGGGATATTGTTGCAAAAGGTTGGTATATAGTTTGTCCGATAACAGAAATAACTGTAAACCAAGCTAAATCTTTTATTGTTTGCGGACAAAAAATCTTAATCTTTCGCGGTAAAGATAAACAAGTAAGAGCATTAGATGCTTATTGTCCTCATTTAGGAACGGATTTAGCTATCGGAAAAGTTGATGGTAATTTAATTCGCTGTTTCTTTCATCATTGGGCTTTTGATGGCGAAGGAAAATGTCAAGATATTCCCTGTCAAGCAAGTATTCCTGCAAAAGCTAAATTACAAGCTTACGCTACTGCTGAAAAATATGGATTTATTTGGGTTTATCCAGATTCAAAAGCGCCAGAACTTGCAGAATTTAACGAATTAAAAAATAAATCTCTTGTTTTTAAATACGATAAAGCTTTTGAGCGTAACTGTCATCATCATATTTGTATGATGAACGGAATCGATGCCCAACATTTACAAACCGTGCATAAGTTAAATATAAAAATGGATTTATCTCTACACAAAAATCAAACTGGGAATATTATAGATTTTACTCTTGGCGGTGAATTTCCTCAAACTACATTTAGAGAAAAAATAGCAAGGAAGATACTTGGCAATTATTATGAATACACTATGAGATATGCCGATGGTTGCTTAGGATTGCTAACCATCATGAAAAAAGTTAAGTTTATGCCGCCGCTATATATGATTTACGCTTATACACCTCTCGCAAGCAGAAAAACAAAAATTCAACCAATCTATATTACTCAAAAAAGACCGGGATTAATAGGTTATTTGATAAGTAGGTTTTTGCTATTGATGACGAAACTTGCTTACTATTTTTTACGAGGGGAAGACGGAATGATTTACGATAATATTCGCTATAATCCTAACGTTATTTTAAATATAGATGAACCGTTAGTTAAATATATGAGCTATGTCAATCAACTTCAACCTTCTATTTGGTCAGTTAAAAATTAAATATCGCAATCCGAAATCAGCTAAAAATATTATCTTTTATGTCTAAAATAATTTGCAATATCCAATTTTCAGAAACTAATTATCAATCAATTGAATTAGAAGCAAATCAAGACCTTGCCGAGCATTTAACTGTCGAAAATTCACCAATACTTTTCGGGTGTCGTACCGGAATTTGTGGCACTTGCCTTGTAATTGTTGATGGTAATATTCCACCGGCATCAGAAGCAGAAAAAGAAGTTTTAGAAATATTAGCTCCGGAAAATTCAAAAGCAAGATTAGCTTGTCAAATTCAGTTAACTAACGATATTCAAATTACTTCCTATAAGTAAGGTTATGTAGTCTTAACTAAAACATAAAGCATAAAAAAATACTACTGTTTTTTTCAAAAAAATGTGAAGTGTAAATAAACTTTCAGATTCCTCTTTTTTCTTGTCTCAGCGCTCCTGGCGCTCTCTGCGGTTATATTAACTAAACTATCAAAGCTAACGAGACAGATTACTACTTCACCACATTAGTTCTGCGGGGTTATTAACGGATTTTAAAAAACCGCAGAGAGCGCAGAGCAAGCAGAGGAAGAAGATTGGGAGGATTAGTCTTGTTAGCAGTGAAATTGATATTTTTAATGAAAACTAATACTACTTTATCCCATTAAATATGATGGGTTTGTAATTTGGCTCTCACTGCCCTTTTTTAACTATAAATTATGAGATTTTAAACACAACTACGAACTAAATACACCCTTCTCCTAAACAGCGGAGAGGTTTATCGAAGCTCAAATTAAAAGCGCTATAAAAACCTATTAACACTATTCACTATTAACAACTGATTTATGAAATTTGAAGATTTCTGGTATGTTGTTGCTTGGAGCAATCAATTAAAACCAAATAAAGTCTTGTCTCGGACAATTTTAGGTGAATGGCTGGCAATATTCCGTGGCGAAGATGGTAAACCTGTGGCTTTACGAGATAGGTGCATTCACAGGAATAGTCGTTTATCAAAAGGTAAAGTTTGTCAAGGAAAAATAGAATGCCCGTACCACGGATGGGTTTACGATAACAGCGGAAAAGTAGTGAAAGTACCTTCTCAAGGAGATGATTTCTATCAAAACAAAATCGCAAGATGCCAACTTTACCAAACAAAAGAACAAGATGGCTACATTTACGTGCGCTTATCTTCCCAACCTTCAGAGGAATTTACACCTTTCAAAATGCCTCTTTACCAACAACCGGGCTGGGAAACTGTCAAAGTAATTAATCGCTTTAATAACAACGTTACTAATTGTGCAGAAAATTTTATTGATGTTCCTCATACCGCTTCCGTACATCCTGGAATCTTTCGCAAATCAAATAAACAGCAATTAGAAATGACGGTAGAAAGACGCAGTGGCAGCGTGTTTGCAGAATACCGTAACGAAACAACTAATCTGGGATGGTTTAGCAAATTTCTTAATTGCAAAGGTTATAAAATTCGTCATACTGATAGTTTTCATATGCCGAATGTCACCAGCGTAGAATATGACATGTCGCCGAATAGAAGACTATTTATCACCAGCCAATGTGTTCCCGAAACAGAAAATTCAACTTTAGTGTATACCTACGTAACTTACAATTACGGTATTTGGAATCAATTTGTAAAACCTTTAGTATATTGGACTACACAACATATTATTCGCCAAGATATTGCAGCGTTGAATATTCAGTGGGAAGCAATAGAAAAATATGGAATGCAATTTACTAATACCCCTGCCGACACTATCCATATTTTCGTTGAGTCTATCCGCAATCAAATAGCAGCAGGCAAAGATCCCAGACAGCTTCCCGATAAATCCGTAGAGGTAAAATTCTGGGTTTAGATGAAAAGATTTACAAAAAAAGAAGTGGCGCTGCCACTTCCAAAAAATTCCCAGGTAGAACCTGAGAAAAGTATAGCGGCTATATAATCCAAAAATCGTATAAATTGAAACTGATTTATTAATATGTTAGTTTTCTTTACGTTCGTAATTCTTCTAGCATTAACCGTTACAGATAGCAAAAAACCATTTCTGCTTTGGAAAAAGAGTGGTGAAGATTGGTTATTAGACGGTATTGGCTTATTTTTTCAAGGAATTCTGATACCACTGTTACAAATAACGGTAGTTTTTCAAATTTATCAGTTCTTGCTGCCAAATATTCATGCTTCATTAAACATTCATCCTATCGTAGCTTTCTTGTTAAGTTTTGTATTTGTTGATTATCTTTATTACTGGAATCATCGTCTATTCCATACCAAAACCATGTGGTTTATCCATCAAGTGCATCATACTGTGACAGAAATGGATGTATTAGGAACTTCCCGTAATACTTTGTGGACGAGTTTTCTTATTGTCTATTTGTGGATTCACTCGTTATTTTTATATTTGCTCGAAGAACCTAACTGTTATATTCTAGGCATCAGTTTAAGCTCGGCTTTGGATTTATGGCGACATAGTAACCTGAATCCGAAATTAGATTCTTGGATATATGCTTGTTTATCTCCGTGGTTGATTTTACCACAAGACCATGCTTGGCATCATTCGACAGATTATATACAGGGAAACTACGGTGCAAACTTGAAACTGTGGGATAAATTGCATGGCACATATTACAAGTCAAAAAATCCGCCAGATTCATTAGGTGTTAGTAATTCTTTGTCTGCGATCAAAAAATTAATCCTTCCGTTTTAAAGAAAAGCAATAGTTTGTAATTTTACGTAATAGATGCTGCCTGCCATAACCCACACATTGAAAACTTCATATTACAGGTAAAAAATTTAAAGTAACTATAGTTTAATTTACCTAAATTCCGGATTTATAGCTGTCTAAAAAGAAATAGTTTGATATCAGTATACATAATTACTGCAACTACCATATTTAAATTCATGACTATACAAAGCAAGATACTTTGTTTGTTCCCTAGTGCTGTAATGCTTCTAGCATTCATTTGTTTTTTATGGATTTGTCAATCGCCAAGCTTTTATAACATTACGGCTTTGCTATTCACTTTATATGGATTCCCTTTATTAATTCATAAAATACATAACTATTTCTACCCCCTTGAAGAAGGAGTTAGTTATTTAAAAGGTAAAGAATATTCTCCTTGGTGGGGAAGTCATCAAATTCAGTCTATATACATTTCTTTTACTGCATTAGAATCAGCATTACGTTTAATTCCTGGTGCATTTTCATTGTGGTTGCGACTGTGGGGTGCAAAAGTTGGTAAAAATGTTTATTGGACTCCCAAGTTAGAAATAGCAGATCGTTCCTTAATTGAAATAGGTAATAACGTAGTTTTTGGTCAAGATTGTGGTGTTATATCTCATGTAATCAAGCCTAAAAAACAAGATTTAATGCTATATGTCAAAAAAGTAAAAATTGGCAATAATGTTTTTATCGGAGCAGGTTCTTATCTTGCTCCAGGCGTAATTATTAAAGACGAAACTTTTGTACCTGCCCAAAGCCGTTTGTATCCAAACAAAGTTGTTTCTCCAAACTTATCAAACAATCTATTAGACAAAAATATCGAAGTTAGTCACCATACAAACTAATTAAATAAATTATTACCACTTAAAAACTTTTATTTATAATAAAAATCAAATGAACTTAATCATAAAACTTTTCAAGAAAATCACTGAATCAACAAGTCAAAAATTCCACCATGCTTTAAAAAAACCTCAAATTTCTCAGCAAAAAGTACAGAATGAAATATTTAAAAACTTAATAAAAAGCGACTATGGTAGGTATCTACGCTTAAAAACTATTGATGACTGGCATAAAATTCCTATAGTTGAATACCAAAATATTAAAAATTGGGTTCATATACAACAACAAGATAAAACTCATTTGCTTTCTTCCGAACGAGTTATTTTCTACGAAAAAACTTCTGGAAGTAGCGGTGCAGCTAAATCTATTCCCTATACTAAATCTTTGCGGCATTCTTTTAATAAAATGTTCTGTATATGGGCGCATGATTTAATCAAAAACGGACCTGATTTTAATACTGGAAAGATATACTTTTGTATTTCGCCGCAGTTAGGAGAAAAAAAATCCGAATTAGAAAAATCATCTTTATCTAAATCTCAATATCTACAAGATGACTCGGATTATTTAGATGGCTGGCTAAAATTTTTAATTGGAAATTTCCTCATCTCTCCACCTAGCTTAAATAAACTGACTGATGCCGAAAATTTTAAACATCAACTTGCTTCTTCACTTTTAAAATCCGATAACCTAGAAATAATATCTATTTGGAGTCCTACTTTTCTCAAAGTAATTCTTGATTATATTCAACAACACCGTAAACAACTAGCATTAGAATTGAAAAACGTAATGTCCGCAAGACGGCGTTTAATGTTATTACAGCCGCATTTATTCAAACAAGTATCTGCAAATCCTGAATTTAACCAACTCTTACAAAGAATTAATAGTAATAAAATTCCCTGGCATCTTTTATGGAGCGAATTAAAATTAATTTCTTGTTGGGATAGTACAAATGCTGCTGATGGTGCTAAATTTTTACGCTCTTTATTTCCCAATGTTTTAGTACAGGGAAAAGGACTTTTGGCAACAGAAGCACCAATGACTATTCCCTTAATTTCTGCTAAAGGATGCGTACCTCTACTTAATGAAGTATTTTTCGAGTTTATAGATGAAAGTGGTTTTGTTCATCAACTGCATCAATTAAAACAAGGAGATACTTATGAAATGATTATTTCTCAAAAAGGTGGACTTTATCGCTATCGTATAGGAGACAGAGTGCGCTTTACTCATTCATATCTAAATACACCTTGTCTAGAGTTTGTAGGCAGAAAAAAAGAAGTTAGCGATTTAGTTGGTGAAAAACTACATTCTGAATTTGTTCGCGAAGTTTTAGAAAGTTTACCTTTACAAGCAGCTTGTTTTAAAAGTTTAGTACCCGTAAAATACCCTAAAGAACATTATATTTTATTACTGGATAACGCCGAATATGCTCCCGAAGAAATCGCAATCCTGTTAGAAGAAGGATTACAAAAATCACACCACTATCGTCGAGCCAGATTATTAGAACAGTTAGAAACAGCCAGAGTTCTGATATCTCCAAAAATACCCGAAATTATCAGCTTACATAAAACTAGTTTAGGGAAAAAATGGGGAGATTTAAAACACGATATTCTCGTCAATCAACCAATTGAAAATAAATTATTAACAGAATTAGAAAAAGCATTCTTAATTCGTCATAATTGAATTTTTCATAAACCGGGTTTGTAACGTTTATATATCGAATTTCAGTTGAGTAGAATACATTATTACCTCACCCCGCCCTATGGGCACCCCTCTCCTTATAAAGTAGAGGGAAGGATGTAAGGAAATCGCTGTATTACACCCAACCTAAAACCGCTATAGTTATAGAATGATTTTAGATATATCTATAACTTAGAAATTCCAATGGTTGCCAATCCTCAATTTTAATACATGAGTCCCCAAGAATACCTATAATGGGAAAAAACTCAATAACTTCGTTATGAATATATTGATGGAGAAGTTTGATTAAGAACCGGGAAAACAAAATCACATAATCGTATTTGTTTAAATTTTTATATTGAATAAGATAATTTTTTAGCAGAAAAACGCTGTGAAATTTATGTATGTCATGTAAAACTAGAAATAACATCAAAATCTTATCATTATCCCGATGTGGTGGTCACTTGTGATGATAAGGATAAACAAGCAATTGATATGCTTAGATATCCTTGTTTAATTGTCGAAGTGCTTTCTCCATCAACGGAAGCTTTTGATAGAGGTAAAAAATTTACTCGCTATCGTCAATCAACTACTTTGCAAGAATACGTTTTAATTAAATCGGATGAAATTGGTGTGGAATGTTTTCGTCGGAATGATGAAGGCTTATGGGTTTTGCATACCTATGGGGAAGGAGATACTTTAAATTTGGAAAGTGTGGGAATTGAAATTCCTGTGGAAAAGCTGTATCGACGAGTTCGGTTTGATGTGGGAGAAAAGAATTAAGCGATGGCGAGAGCGTATTGAAGAGTTAAGCTCATTAATTAGATACTCTAATATTCAATCAGCATTACGTAATCAAGAAGTAACCTCTTAAAGAGCAGAAGATACTTAATAATTCAACAAAGAACTTATTATAACTTTAGATACTTGCTTCCACATAGGCAAGTTTTCTACTTTCCATTTTTCAAGACTTTCCATAAGTTCAAAAAGAAGATTTTTTACGTCTTTTAATACAACTTTATACTCGTCATATGTAAATATACCTTGCTTATCCGAATAACAATAGTGCAACATGAACCAGTTTGCTCTTGGATGAATTACAATCCAACAATCTTTTCGAGTATCTAATTCAATAGTTGGTTGTATGAAAAGACTCATATGTGATAACCCTGGGAAAAATTTTGAAGCATACTTGGATTCAATAATTTGGTCAATCAACCAAGGCATATCGGATAAATGAGTAAACCGTAAGCTTTCTTGCAATACGCTTTCATAACTATTTTTGACACTGTGCCACCTTTTAATAGACATGATTTATTACTGTGTCAAAGGTCAAAATTCCCCTTGTCCCCATGCCCAATCCCCCATGCCCTATGCCCATTCCCAACTTACTCAACCACCTCATTAACCGGAAACCTATCAATTAACTGAGTTGCCCGCCCAGCATTACGCTTAATTTCCTGCGGTAAATGAGGCACGTGAGGAATTTGCGATAATAAATCTAAGGTACGACGTAAAATCCTGACTACATCCCCTTCATCTAAAGTTGTGTTGTCACATAGTTCTACCCAATCCATTCCTAATGCCCATTGCTCTACCAAAGTAATTAATTCAAACTCCAACCATACAGGTAAAGCTACTTGATACCTGCGTTGTAATTGAAACACCTTGCGACGAATCGGACGTAATGAAGCTAAAGCATCTGCAACTTCATCGCTAAGCTCAAAGTACACTCTACTATCAGGGCGAGAAGTTTCCGTTACCAATGCTGCAACGGCTGTAGCAAAATGATGGGGGGCTAATCCATCTAAATTGCCACTGTTTAGTACTAAACCCAGCCATAATTCGTTTTCTCCCCGAATTGCCGCAGCCATCTGCCCCAATTCAGTCGGTACTAAATTATCCAAAGCTTCAAAATATTGGAGAATTTCAATTAATGTAATGAATTCATCCCAATGACGTTGAGATTGCTGTTCAACTTGCGATCGCAATTGTTGGATTTCGGCTTCTAACTCAACAGCGCGGGCTTGACGTTTATATATGCTCGCGGCATTGCCCAATCCATACAGGGGACTACTTTCCAGTTGCTCTTGCACGCTCGTTACTACGCGCAACTGTTCCACTACCTCCGGAGCCATAAAAGAATCATCTGGAGCTTGGGGAATTTCTGCGGCGATCGCCTGTGTAATTTCATCTCCAGCACAAGACTGCCCCGGCTTTAACGATAATTTAGATGGTGCCAATAAATCTGGAGATATATCAATCCGAGGTATTTGAGCGTATAAATCGATAACGTCATTCACCGAAGTTACATACCAACGGTTGTTTTTCCCCAAACAAACTAAAAAAGGTGTTTCATTACCAGGAGTCTTACCAACTAAAACCGCCGTTATTGGTGCAGAGTATTCGGCGTTGTCACCTTTAATACTTAACAAAGTTCCGGATACGGCAAAGCTGAGCATCATGCTTAATTCTTCTTTGCGTGTTTCTGCGGCTTGCTCTTGTAAAGTTGTTAGCAGTTTGCGCTCTACTTTTAAACGCTGACGCAATTTTTCATACTTAGCTACTTCCTCGGCACTAACGTCAGCAATTTTTGACTGAATTTCTCCTAAATGCTGTTTAAACTCAGCAATTCTCTTGTACTGTGGCTGTAAATGCAGATTAGCTAAATATTGCCCAAAGCTTCGCTCTACTAATTCCTTTGCCTCTTCCAATGTATGGGTTTGCAACAGGTTTAACACCATACCGTAACTAGGTGAAAACTGGCTAACCAAAGGATCGGGACGAGATGTTGCTAAATAACCAGCTTCTTTGGCTCCTTCAAACGGTGTTTGCAAAGTTACTACATAACCGACTTCATCCATGCCGCGACGACCGGCTCTTCCCGCCATTTGCAAGAATTCAGAAGGATTTAAAAGCCGATGCCCGCTATCAGTACGCTTAGAAAGGGTGGAAATTACTGTTGTTCGAGCAGGCATATTTATACCTGCGGCTAAAGTTTCTGTTGCAAATACAACTTTAATTAAACCTTGTTGAAACAACTCTTCCACTAAAGTTTTCCAAGCAGGTAAAATACCGGCATGATGAGCGGCAATTCCCCGATAAAGCGGGCCAACATGTCCGGCTCTTCCCGCATCTGGATTGCGAGTCAAAAACTCATCAATTTGAGGTCGCAATCTTTGGGCTTCATCCCCATCAACCAACCATAAATCGCCAACTTCAGCTACTGCTCGATCGCAACCCCGACGACTAAAGATAAAGTAAATAGCTGGCAGCATATCTCTTTGACGCAAATGCTGCAAGACATAACTAATATCGGGAGATTCTTGTCTAGCAATTTGCTTGCTTTTATCGCCTCTTTTTCTCTTTCTTTTAATCAGACGATGATTTAACTGAGTTCTTTCTTGATTAAGAAGAGGAAACAATCCTTTACTATTGCCAAAATGAAAATCAAGAGGAACCGGACGATAATCCGAATAAATTAAATCTGTAGGGCCATGAACTTGATTTAACCAATCGGTAAGCTGATCGCTATTATCAACCGTTGCCGAAAGAGCTACAAGCTGGATAGATTCTGGACAATAGATAATAGATTCTTCCCAAACCGTCCCTCGTTGACGGTCATTCATATAATGGCATTCATCTAGCACCACCGCTTCCACATCTATTAAAGAAGTGCCAACTTGTCCAATAGGTGTACCGTAGAGCATATTACGGAAAATTTCCGTAGTCATCACCAAAATTGGAGCATCGCGGTTGATAGAAGCATCTCCAGTCAGCAATCCCACCGAATCAAAACCAAATTCGGAACGGAAATCGCGTAATTTCTGATTGGAAAGAGCTTTTAGGGGAGTAGTATAAAATACTCGCTTTCCTCGTGCCAATGCACGGTAGATAGCGTACTCTCCGATCAAAGTTTTACCGGAACCCGTGGGCGCACAAACAACAACTGAACGTCCAGCATTTAAAGAAGCTATGGCATCGTGTTGGAATTGATCGAGTTCAAAAGAAAAAACTGAACTCGGATCAACGTCTGAAGTTAGGGCAGGTTTATTCACTCAATTAAAACTATATTAATTTTGTATCCAAGTTGATTTTCAATCGATCGCTTCAATTTTCTGCAAGCAGTATTCACACACAATTACTCCTGCACAACAAATCAAATTCCCTGACGCGGGCTTCTTCGTATTATACTTAACCGCAATCAATTTGATTCAATTTCTCGACATTTTGTAAAAAAACAAGTAATAAGAATTGGAAACCGGGAATTGTTAATTGGGCATAGGGCATTAGAAATAAACAGAGGAGAAATATAAGTATCTCGCTACTTGCTACTTATTACTTGCTACTCCAAACCATTCCCCATGCCCCTTAACTATTTTCCTAATTCCTGAGAACGTTTTGTAGCGGCTTTTACAGCTTCGATTAATGCAGAACGAAACGCAGCTTGTTCGAGCTTATTAATACCGGCAATTGTCGTACCGCCGGGGCTAGTAACCTTATCTTTTAATACTGCTGGATGCATTTTGCTTTCTTGTAATAATTGTGCAGTTCCTAATACTGTTTGCAAAGCCAGCTTGCTGGCAACTGCTCTTGGTAAACCTGCCGCAACACCACCGTCAGCAAGAGATTCTATCATCAAAGCCACATAAGCAGGTCCGCTTCCGGAAAGCCCCGTGACTGCATCCATTAAATATTCTGGTATTTCTTCTACTTCTCCGACTGCGGAAAATAGTTTCTTGGCAATCTCTGTATGTTTAGCTTTAGTGTAAGCACCACAACAGATAGCAGTCATTCCCGCACCGACTGTAGCTGGAGTGTTCGGCATTGCTCTGATTACCGGCAAACCGGGGAAAGCCGCTTCTAATTGCTTTAACGGTACTCCTGCCAAAATAGAAACTATTAGCTGTTTGCTGCCATGTCTGATTACTGGTGCTAATTCTTGAGCAATAGCACTGAAAATCTGAGGCTTAATAGCTAAAAATACTACTTCTGTAGCTTCTGTAAACGTCATACCGCTATCAGCGATCGCCGAAATTTTGTATTCTTGCTCTAAATAAGTTCGACGTTCTGTAAGTGGTTCGCTGACAATAACATCAGATGGTTGATATATCTCACAACTGATGAGGCGGGATAATAATGCTTCACCCATTACCCCGCCACCAATTAAGCCAAATTTTTTATGATTCGTCATTGCCTATAAAAGTCATTGGTCATCTGTCATTGGTCATCAGGCGGAAACAAACGGACTAATGACTAATGACTAATGACTAGTTTATCTTCATTGTGCCATGCGATTCGGTTCGTTTCCCCACGCTTGACCAGATGGATTTGGATTGGGGCGGGGACGTACTGGTGGTTGAGGAACTTCATGAAGTACTCCACCGGTAGTGCTGACTTGAACGCAGCTAGGTGTAAACAGAAAGATACTTTCTCCTATACGCTCTTGATGTCCGTCAAGGGCGTAAGTACCTCCTGCAACAAAATCTACAGCACGCTGAGCTTGGTCTGGGTCCATAATGGTCAAATTTAAGACAACAGACTTACGTTCGCGCAATGCTTGAATCGCTTGGGGCATTTCTTCAAAGGTACGTGGTTCGAGAACTAATACCTCGGAAATACCGTTTAATACACCTGGCATACCAATAACATTACTCATTGCCTTTGCAGAGGAAGTGCTTGTTACATCGGTTCCCATTGTAGGCATGGGTTCGCGCCAACGTCGATTAACTGGGGCACTTTCTGGTTGGGGTGCAGGTGCAGATGCAGCTACAGGTTGATTATGCTCGTGATACAGATTTTCATAACCTTCTGCATCCGGCTCCTCTTCATAGTATTCGTATTCTACTGGCTCATTTAAACCAACAAAGTCTCTCAATCGGGAAAATATGTTATTCATTGTTACGCTCCTGGTGCCAATCATCTTTATTGAGAAGGTAAAAATTGTTTTTGTCAACTTTTACCACTACAAATAGAGAATAATTGTTACATTGAATCACTACTTGTAGCATAGGTTACGGGTACTTTACATTGCTTTGATTTTGTTACAATACTTGTACCCTGACTACGGACAATGATGAGTCAAAATTATATCTTAGTAGTTAAATTATGAAAAGTTGTTTTTACCCCTTATTTGATTTTTATTTGCTTTTGTAAATACTATATCTTTTGTCGCATTTGCAACTAGGGTATTAAATAAATATTCTGTATCAAATATTGTTATATCTATCTTGCTTACGGATAATCATTCGCTTATATAATGGGAGTTCGCCAGTTTTAAGTATAAGGCTGGCGAATTATAGAGGATCTGTCAAAAGACTGATTATTTTTCAAACGAGGTAGATTTTTCTTCTCCCAGCTTAAAACCAAGCAGTATTCAAGGTTTTTAGCTTTTTATACCTCATTCTGTTGGGATTCTAACTGGCGTTCTCCGAATAAAATAGTTCCCAAACGTACCATCGTTGCACCAGATTGAATTGCTAACTGATAATCTTGCGACATTCCCATAGAAAGCTGCTTAATTTTGATATTTTTCAGGTTGCGTTTATCAATTTCAGTTGCCAGTTCTTTTGTTTGATTAAATACCTTGATAACTTCCGAGGTTTCTAATCCTAATGGTGGAATTGTCATCAAACCTTCAAATTGTAAACTTTGACATAGATTAAGTTCCACCAAATCATCTAGAAGTTGAGATACTGTAAAACCGGATTTGCTTGAATCGGGAAGGATTTTAACTTGCAGGCAAACTTTAGGGCTGATTCCCATTTCCGAAGCTAAAGCATTTAAGCGTCGTGCTAGCTTGAGGCTATCTACGGAATGAAGCCATTGAAAATAAGAAAGAGCCTTTTTAGCTTTATTACTTTGTAGATGTCCAATAAAATGCCAAGTAATGCCTGGTAAGTCTTGCAATTGCTCAATTTTGCTCGTAGCTTCTTGAACCTTACTTTCGCCGAAATCTCGGATACCGGCAGCATATGCTTCGCGCATGGCTGCCGCCGAAACTTTTTTACTCACAGCAATCAGTTTCACAGGTTCAGGAAGCGAATCTTGTATTGAACGTATACGTAAGGATAGCGAACTAGTCATTGAAATGTACGTTGAAAAATACTAGTTAGCTGATCGTACTCAATAGATTGCCCGCTGCGACGCAAATTACGCAAACGATTTTCCAACATCATTCTTGCCTCGGTACGTCCTACTGGTTGGAACTTAATTCCTTTTTCATCATTGATTACCAAGAAAAATAAACGTTGAGCATACAACGTAGTAAAAAGCTCTTGACTTTGTTCCACCATACATATTCTGTAAAGTAGTCCCCAGGTTGGATGATTCAAGTAAGTTTCGGAGTTTTCTGAAGTCATTTACTAGTCAAGGTACGAGTACATATATCTTTTCGCTGTTAAAAACAAAAAGTCGGATCAATATTAATAAGATATTGCGAGAATATTTTTAAGCAATGTGAATGTAGAAAGGTAATTACGGTAGTTATTTGCACATTAAAGAATGCATTTACGTATGAGAAAATGAAATGTTAAATAGTTACTAAATTTTTCTCATCACGAAATACATATTTACCCAAACTAGTTAAAATTAGAACAATTTGTAGTAGAAACTAATTAACAACACATAATGGTAGTTCAGTAGCTACAAGTAAAAAACTATTCTACCGTAGTCTGGAAACATAATATAAAACTATTTGATGATTTCCAGCTTTATTACTAGACATAGAGCATTGCAAGCAATAACTTAGGATTTGTGAAGTTTTGAGTTGTGAGTTTCAACTTTTACTTTTTTGAGTTCAAAGTCTTTTAATTGCTAATATGTTTTGCTTTGAGATTTAGTATGATTGTGTCACTAGCTTGACTTAGCATAAAATTTCACATGAATTGAAGTGAGCAGTACAAAATGCTACCTACATGAAATATTTTGAAGTTAAACTATTTGCAATGCTTTGATTTGCGCTTGTGCTTTATGCAGAGATTCATACCACTCTTTGCGAGCATTGCTATCTGCAACAATTCCTGCGCCAACTTGTCCCCAAACAGAATTAATATTCGAGTGGTGTAAATTTAATCTGGAAGATTGAGGATCGACCTTTTTTAAGGAATTAAATAAATGATATGGTGTAATGCGCGATGGAGCAAGAGGGTTGAAAGACTTATTTACTTTAGCAGCCACCAACAAAGTGCGAATCAAGATATTTAGGTCTAAATTACCCCTTCGATCTAAATAACCGCAGGAGCCATAAAATAAGCTGCGTTTACATGGTTCAAGTTCTTCTATTATTTCCATACAGCGAACTTTAGGACAACCCGTGATCGTACCACCGGGAAACATAGCAGCGATGGTGTCGATTATATTTTCTTTGCGATCGCGATTTTTATGTTTGGAGTCGTCGTATTTGAGAATTCCCTTGACGTTGCTAACCAGATGCATTACATGGCTATAACGTTCAATGGCAAACAATTCATCAACTTGCACGCTTCCCCATTCACAGACTCGTCCCAAATCATTACGCTCTAAGTCTACGAGCATAATATGTTCGGCACGCTCTTTAGTATTAGTAAGTAATTCCTGCGCTAATTTTCGATCTTCTTCTTCTGTCTCACCGCGCTTTCTGGTTCCAGCAATCGGCCGAGTTTGTGCTTGATTTTCGCATACTTGAACTAATCTTTCGGGCGAACAACTGACTACTTCACCCCAAGGAGTTTTGAAATAGCTAGCAAAAGGAGAAGGATTTATTTTTTGTAAAGCTTGATAAATTTCCCATCCAGAAGCATTTGTTTGAGTCTCAAAACGGATAGAAAGATTGGTTTGAAAAATATCCCCTGCTTTTATGTATTTCTTGGCTTGCAAAACAGCCGCTTCATAATCTGCTTGAGACGTAAGTAATTTTAAGGGAGATAATTTCCTGTGGCGAATTGCAGATACAGAATCTGATGAATCACAATTTTGGTCTAATTTATCTTCTAATTCATTCAGCTTACTGCCGTCGCTTGCAGCCAGCCACAAAACTTGTTTCCAATGATCCAATACTGCAAAACATTCGGGTTCGTACCAAAAAGCTACTGGAAACGGTAAATTATCGGATTTTAATGTTGGTAAACTCTCTGTTTCCCAGCCGACATCATAGCCCAGCCAACCCAGCCAGCCTCCAGTAAATGGAAGAGAAGAAAATTCAGCTTCTGGCTGCTTTTGTAGCATTTGTTTGCTTAATAATTGTTTGAGAAAAGGAAATACTCCCCCTAGTTGGGGAGTCCACATTTGCACAATATTATCAATTACCCGAGGTGAACCAGCGCAAATAGAATAGCGAGCTAATTTAGGATTGTTTGAATTATTGCAATTATTGGAATTATTTGCATAAGGGCTTTCCAAAAGAGCAGCTATTTGATTTTGGCAGGGAGAAAACAAACAAGTAAAAATCTTGCTCGCAGTACGCTCGTTCAAAGGAAGCTTTCGCCAATACCAAGGCTGTAATTCTTCTGTAATCATTAATTGGGAAACAGGGAAGACAAGGGGACAAAAAGATAAAGAGATAGGGAGATGGGGAGAAGCAAGAGAATAACTTTTTACTCGCAAATACAAACAACAATTAACTCCTAAATGCGAATAACTATTAGTTAACTTGATTTCCTATAGTAAAACGCATTCCCCAAAAGAAGATTAATACAGCTATAGCTAACCAATCAAAAGCTTTTAAACGTAAATTATGCCATTGGACTCGGTGTTTATCGGAACCAATAAAACCCCTTACCACAATACCATTTGCCATTTGATCGGCTCTTAACAGCAAATTTTTTAATAATCTTTCTGCCACCATCATCCAAACTTTAACTACTCCTTTAATCCCTAATTTTTTCCAATTAATAGCTCTAGTCATTACCGAGCGAACTAAATTTTGAATTTCTTCTAAAACAAGAGGGATAAAGCGTAAGGATAATGTTAATGTCAAAGCTATTTCAGTCACCGGTACTTTAAAGCGCCTTAAGGGCTGCATTAAGCTTTCAATACCTGCCGTGATTTCTTCAGGAGCGGTAGTTAGTAAATATAAGGTTGTGCTATACAGAACTGTAAAAAAAATCGTGCTTAAACGTACTGCTAAATCAAAGGAATGTCTTGTTACTTTTACAGGTCCTCTAGCAAATAATACATAATTATATTCCTGCGATTTAAATCTCGATACGATGGAATCTTCTGTATTATTTTGAGTTGATGGTTGATTTAAATACTGATTCTCTACAGGTAAACGGGGTTGATAATCAACACCCATTCCATCAGGACTAAGAGATGCAATAATTAAAACCAGGAAGCAAATTGATAGTAAATAACCCATTTGCTGCCGCCATACTCTCCGAGGAATTCCTGACACTAAGGTGATAAAAATTAATATGCATACAAGTATTACGCGCCACCAAGTATTAGCAAAAATATAAGTGCTGAGAAAACTCATTAACCATACGAATTTAACTCGCGAGTCGAGTCTATGCAGCCAAGTAACAGGTTGTTCTAAATAAAGTCCTAATGGTAAAGAACGTAATAAATCCATATAAAAGTTAGGAGTTAGGAGTTAGGAGTTAGGAGTTAGGAGTTAGGAGTTAGGAGTTAAGAGTTAGGAGTTAAGGAATTCAAATTTTTGACCTTTGACCTCTAACCTTTGACCTTTAACCTTTTAACCCCAGACTTTAGTTGCTCTATTAGCAGTAACATTTTCTGCGTCTCGGACTTTCTTACTTCTCCATAAAAGACGGATAGGAGTGCCTCTAAAACCTAATTGTTCCCGGAATTGACGCTCAATGTAACGACGATAGTTGTCATTAAAACGTTTAGCATCATTAACGAACAAAGCAATAGTGGGTGGGCGAGTGCTAACTTGAGTTCCGTAATAAATTCTCCCTTGTTTACCGCTACGACTAGCAGGTGGAGAATGCCAGCGCACTGCTTCTTCTAATACTTCGTTGATGACTGAAGTACTTACCCTTCTTCTATGCTGTTCAATTGCTTGATTCACTAAATCAAGAATTTTGAATACGCGCTGCCCGGTTAAGGCACTCACAAAAATTGTTTCCGACCATTCGGAAAAATGAAGTCTACCGGATAGATATTTTTGGTAGTCGTAAACGCTGTAAGAATCTTTTTCGTAAGCATCCCATTTATTTACAACCGTTACACAAGCCCGACCTTCATCGATTATTCTTCCAGCTAATTTTTGATCTTGGTCGGTGATTCCGTCAAGGGCATCTATTACAAATAAGACCACATCTGAGCGACGAATAGCTTTAAAAGCACGGTTAATACTAAAAAATTCAGTACCGTAATTAACGTTTTTCTTTTTCCTAATACCTGCCGTATCTATTAAACGATAGACTTGATTATCTTTTTCAATAAAGGTATCAATTGCATCGCGAGTAGTACCAGAAATTGGACTAACAATTGCTCTTTCTTCACCAACAAAAGCATTCAGTAAACTCGATTTACCAACATTTGGTCTGCCGACAATAGCAATTTTTATTTCTTCGTCTTCTGTAATTTCTGAAGCTGGCGGAAGGTGATTGATTAATTCATCCAACAATTCTCCCGTTCCGTTTCCGTGAATTCCTGACATCGGAAAAGGTTCTCCGAGTCCCAACTGCCAAAAATCGGCAGCTTGAAGCAATCCTTGATCTGGAGATTCGCATTTATTGACAGCGAGTAACACTGGTACCGGATGATGTCGCAACCATTCAGCAATTTCCAAATCTGCCGGTGTCGCTCCAGTCTGCCCATCTACAACGAAAATAGCCGCACTAGCCTCAGCTAAAGCTATCATTGCTTGCTGACGAATGAACGGTAAAAATTCCGTATCGTCATTGAATATCAAACCACCCGTATCAACAACCATAAACTCGCGATCGCGCCAAAATGCATTCAAATAAGTTCTGTCTCGGGTGACTCCTGGTTCGTCATGAACGATAGCTGACTGCTGTTTAGCTAAACGGTTGACTATAGTTGATTTGCCCACATTGGGACGACCGATAATAGCTACTATAGGAAGACTCATAAAAGGATACTCCTGAAGCTCTCCAAACTAATATTGTAACTATACTCGTTACAAAAACTCCAAATTCTAGCAATTATAAATTAAAGAATGAAAACTTATAAGCCTCATAAGCTGCTTTGTAAGGCTAAATTTTTACTTATAAGATTAACAAAAAGTATTTTTATCTTGGGTATTTGCATTTTATTCTACGCACATTTTATCGAACCGAATTGGATTGATATCAATTATTTAAAATTAAAATTACCAAGTTTAGCCTCAGAGTTTAATGGCTATCGGATTGTGCAAATAAGCGATATTCATATTGATAAACGAAGCAAAAAACAGCGTTTAAATCATATTTTCTGGCTTGTGAATCAACAAAAACCAGATTTGATTGCAATTACAGGAGATTTTGTTACTCGTCGTCAAAAGTATTACGCCGGACTTTATAAAGTAGGAAAAATGTTTGAATACACTAATAGAGGTATAGGTATGACCAAACTGCATTTACGATTTGCTTCTCGTCCGGAAATTACGGTTTTTATATTAGAAAATTACAAATAAATAGCAGATAATTATACAGATTTTTCCCGATATCTACCTTGAGCTAAAATATGCCCTAAAGCCGCTATCCAAATAATAATTGGAAGGAACTCCAAGCTAAAGTAATCTATAATTCTTGCAGGAACCCATAAACTGAATCCGAGCAAACTGACAAACAATATATTTAGTTTATTCGGCTTGTCGAAAAATAATTTGATTGCAGCTAATAATAAAAATATTAACATCACATTATCGTAATGCCTATGATAAATACAAACTCTACCAATAACAGAACAGATAGCGAATAAATTAAGCAAAGAGTAATTACGGCATAAATAAATTATTATACTAACTGCAAGTAAACCGATTATTCCTAGCAGTACAGTTGCCTGCTTGGGGTCAAGTCCTAAAGCTGTCACAAAGCCAATCGCCGAATATCCCTTATCTGCAAAATATTTTGACTGTCCGAAAATTTTGTTAAGCATATAAATAGGGCTTAACTTAGTAATTATCCAAATATAAATACTTCCAAGAATTATATAAAGGGAAAAAGCCAAAATTGATTTCAAGCGCTTGCGAATTATTAAGATTAAAAAGTATGGTGCTGAAATATTGGGTTTGACCATTGCAACTCCCAACATTAAACCAATCCAAATATTCTTATTGTTTTGAATCAACCAAAACATTAAAATTAATAATGCATTCACAATAAGTCCGTATTGACCCATAGTCAATGTAGATTTATTACTAGCAATTGCTAAAACAGCAGTTAAGCAAAACAACGCTTTGGCTCGATTATAAGGAAGTCCAATTCTATAAGCGAAAATTCCTGAAATTAAAATGGATATCGTATTTAGAAATGCATGATACAGGCGAGTTAATTCCCAAGAAATAGGAGGAAAAAAAACAAATCCTGTAAAAAATGACCAAGGAGGATACCCACCTGAATCAATTACTCCAATTTCTGGAATAATATTAGGTGAACCTTTCATTGCATCGTAAGGATAAACTCCTTGATATATATATTGTTGCTCTTTCCATCTTGAAAGTAAATCGACAGCTGTATCTTTAGGTATGAGTAAATCGTAAAAACCTGTAAAAAAATAGATTAATACAGGAACAGTTAAGAGAATAGAGACAAATAATATTTTCTCTTGTTTAATAAATGATTTTATTGTTTTCATTAAAAGTAAAAGAATAATATTTTAAGAAAAACACCCCAAATATATAGGAATAGCCGCAGCTGGTACATTTTCTTGTAAGGGAGGCTAATTGGGAGGACACTGCGTTGCAGTAAGCTATTGTGCAGTTCCGGCGAACGGCAACACAATGGTTTCCTCTGTTGCAAAACTGAAAATTTATTCCTAGTTTTTAACTATGTTTTTCAAGACATAAACGTATTGTAATACACTAATGGTTTGTGTTATGCAATGTATGCAATAGTTTGTGGTAAGGACTTTAATACTGCTTTGTGGAGGGCAGATCCTCCCTAACCCTCCTTACTAAGGAGGGAATAAAAGCCACACCAGTTACTACGCTTTAAAAGTCAAAATAGGACTTAACCGCGCTACAACATCAATAATTCCGGCTTTTACCTGTATATCAATCACCGAATCAATTGGTTTATAAGCTGCGGGTGCTTCTTCAATGCGTCTTTCTGCTTGCAAAGTAATACAATCAACTCCTGTTAATCCTAATTCTTCCTCGGTTTGCGATGCACCTCTACGACTGAGTTCAAATCGACTCCGCAATCTTCCCGCACCATGAGAAGCAGAATTTGCAAATTTATGATTACCTTTTCCTACACATAGATAACTAGAAGCACCCATCGAACCGGGAATAATTACAGGCTGCCCCAGATTGGCTGGACAAGCACCTTTACGAGTTATCCACCTAGAAATTTTGGATTCAACAGGTAATGTAATGTTGTGAGGTAAATCGTAAATCAAAGGCGCTTCGACATCACCATAAACTTCACGCAAACGCAAACGCAGTAATTCAGCTAACAGCAAACGATTCATAAAACCGTAGTTTGCAGCAGTGGCTTCAGCTTGAAGATAACCATCAACTAATTCGGGATGACAATTAAACGACAGCGGAAAGATTTTAGAATCGGGATATTTAACCCCTGCTTCCCAAGCCGCTTTTGCCTTGTCTCGCCACATTCCGCCAATATATTTACCGACATGACGGGAACCCGAGTGAATCATAAAGGCAATTTGTCCTTCTTTGATTCCCCAAGCGTAAGCTAAAGCTGGATTTACAACTTTATCGACTCGCTGAACTTCTACAAAATGGTTGCCACCACCAATAGTAGCTAATCCACCGTCGCGTACTAATGCTTCATGGGGTACGAGTTCGTCTGGTGCAAGCTGCCAGTTGCCATCCATCGAACCACCTAAGAAAATATTGTCGCTTTCTACTGCAAGCTGTTCCAAATTAGATTTTGTAACGCTTCCTGAAGGTGAATCTAGCATTGCATCCAACCAACCGGGAACCCCATACTCGAATAAAGCCTGCATTGCTAACCCTGGCATAGTGACATCGCGAGTACCGAAAAAGTAATCCCCTTTGATTAATTCCACGAATAAATCCCGTTTGGCTAAGAATGCATCAACGGTTAAATCGGCTATATGTAAGCGCATTCCACAGTTAATATCAGAACCGGTAGCCGCAGGAATTACCATGTTTTGGGTTTGCACAACCGAACCAATGGCAATACCGGCATCACCCGGATGAAAATCCGGTGTAGCATGACATTTACAAACATAACCACCGGCAGGATGACGAACATTAGCAAGATTTGCTAACTGTTTAAGGGCTTTTGCTTCTACAGGAAAATTTTTAGGTAGTAAAACTTCTGCTACAGGTGCGCTACTGTTATTAGTCAACCGCACTGAATAAGTTGAATTATTGTAAGTGACATCCAAACCTTGCCGCGACAAAGCACGCAAGAGACGCTTTAAATTTTTGGGCTGCATGAATTTCTCTCAGTCTTTAACAAAGACTTATTGTTGTGAAGGTATTAGTGAGACGTGGGTTCAGCAGCCGCGTCTGGAAATAATTAAGATGTCGTTTTTCCAGAATTTAGGGAAAGACGACTGATTATTTTTGGTTAACTATAATTGAATTAATCTGTAACTTTGCTAACACATATTTTAACTTCCTGCAACAATGCTAGAAACCCTCTTTATTTTGTCTTTACACCCCTTTTCTTCACAAGGAGAGGGGAAGGGGTAAGGTTCAAACCGCGATATTTCAAGCTCCTTCTCCGCTCATGGCTGGAATTTGAATTTCTTTGATGCAGGTTGAACGTGATAAAGAAAGTACGCAGTCAATTACCTGCAATAAATCTTGGAGAGGTATGGCATTTTCTTCGGATTTACCAGCTTCTCTCAAATCGGATAAAACTTCTGAAGTCGCGATATTTCCAGGATTAATTACCGTAACTGCAATTCTATCTTCACGTAATTCTTCTCGAAGCGCATGAACAGCACCCCTTAACCCAAATTTAGAAGCAGAATTCGCGACTTCTCTTGCAGGAAAATTATCTAGTCCCGATAAAGCACCCATAAATATAATCTTTGGGTTAGAAGATTTGCGAAGAGCAGGTAACAAGGATTTAGTTAAACGAATCGGAGCTAAAAGATTTACTAGCAATACATTTTCAATCTCTTCATCAGAGCATTTTTCAAAAGAATAATTTTTAGTAAATGCTTGATTCTCCCAAGTTCCACCCATAAAAAGCAAACCATCAAGAAGGCGATCGCCTACAGCATCACTAACAATTTCAATTCCTTGCTTCGTACTAATATCAGCTTTAACCCATTCACCAACGGCTGAAGCAGAACGAGAAACTGTAATTAATCGATTGCTGCGAGAAATTAAATGCTCCGAGACAGCTGCACCTACTCCTCGACTAGCACCAACAACAATCAGATTGTTAAAAACACTTGTCAATTACGGCACCTTTGATTACTTTTACGAGCTACTTTTATCAAGATATTTACAGCATCTAAAGAAAAAATGGAACTTTAAAACTTTGATAAAAGAACGATGTAGTACAATAACTTGCAATTTTCAATAAGTGTTAAAAACGAGGATATATTCAACAAGAAAAACTTAACGAATAAGCATAAATCCTCACGGTTATTAAGCAATTAAAATATTTTAATCGTCGTCTACAGAATTCATAAATGACTGAACTACTGAGTTTAAGCTAGTTACCAAAAAAACGTAAAAGTAATTATAATAGTTTACATAATTTATCAATTGTTCAATCAAGTTAACAACTGCAATACCAGTTTATGAGTAGATGATTTTGGAAAAATATGATCTTGCGAGGGGAAAAATAATCAAAGAATCTCCCGTTTTTAAAGTCTTCTTAGAACTGACGAAAGAAAATAATTTCTCAGCATTGTAAAACATATGCTTGACAACTTAATATTTTGCAACAAAAAGTCCGAAAAACGACAATCAAAGAATGATAATCTGATAAATCATAGGTTAAATAAACTAGTTATTTAGGATGAATTAATATATGGGTGTAACTTCAGGCACGCCTCACTTGCTCCGAGCAGCTCGCGGTGAAATCGTAAACCGTCCCCCTGTATGGATGATGCGACAGGCAGGACGATATATGAAAGCTTATCGAGACTTAAGGGAAAAATACCCTTCTTTTCGCCAGCGCTCGGAAATTCCCGAAGTGGCAATTGAAGTTTCCCTACAACCGTGGAAAGCTTTTCAACCTGATGGCGTAATTCTGTTTTCCGATATCGTGACTCCTTTACCAGGTATCGGTATTGATATGGATGTCGCTGAAGGGAAAGGTCCCGTTATTGAAAATCCTATTCGTACTCAAGAGCAAGTTGATAACCTATATTCCTTGCAACCAGAAGAATCCTTGCCATTCATAAAAACGATTTTGCAAGCGTTGCGAGAAGAAGTAGGCAACAAATCAACTGTACTTGGTTTTGTCGGCGCTCCGTGGACTTTAGCAGCTTACGCAGTAGAAGGAAAAGGTTCTAAAACCTATTCTATTATTAAGAATATGGCTTTTTCCGAACCTGCTATCTTACATCAACTGCTAGCAAAATTATCGGATTCTATAGCTACATACGTCCGCTATCAAATTGATTGCGGCGCTCAAGTAGTACAGATGTTTGATTCTTGGGCAGGTCAACTAAGTCCTCAAGATTACGAAACCTTTGCTTTACCCTATCAAAAAAGAGTATTCGAGCAAGTCAAACAAACCCACCCAGATACGCCATTAATTCTTTTAGTCAGCGGAAGCGCGGGTTTATTAGAAAGAATGAGCCAATCCGGTGCTGACATAATTAACGTAGACTGGACTGTAGACATGGCAGATGCCCGTCGAAGATTGGGTAAAGAAATGAAAGTGCAGGGAAATCTCGATCCTGGAGTACTTTTCGGTTCCAAAGAATTTATTCGCGATCGCATTCACGACACCGTTCGCAAAGCCGGAAATTGGGGTCATATTCTCAATCTAGGACATGGTGTTTTACCCACCACACCAGAAGAAAATGTTGCATTTTTCTTTGAAACTGCCAAACAGTTAGATATGACTAAAAGCGAATTGTTAACCGCTGCAAAATAGTTAGGAGTTAGGAGTTAGGAGTTAGGAGTTATTTTTTCTTTATTTCCTTGGCTCCCCCTCTCCTTGTCTCCCCATCTCCCCCTCTCCCTCTTTTTTCGTCCCGACAATTTTGGTATCTGGTTGTAGTTGTTAGTTGTGAGTATAAAAGTTAAAAATAATTACAATCATCTAACAACAAAAGCTTAGAAGAATTCTATGAGCCAGAAGCGGATTTTAGTCACTGGTGCAAGCGGCTGTATAGGTCATTACATCAGTGAATTATTAATACAAGAAACCCAGCACGAACTGTATTTGTTAGTGAGAAATCCAGACAAATTGCAGATTGATACTTCAGCACGTTCTGGTGTGCATGTTGTGCAGGGTGATATGCAGAAAGTAGGGGACTTAGCTGAATTGCTTCAAACTATAGATGTAGCTGTGTTAACAGCAACTGCTTGGGGTGGTACGGGAACTTTTGACATTAATGTAGCCAAGACAATTGAATTACTCAACTTATTAGATGCACAAAAATGCGAGCAGGTAATATATTTCTCTACAGCTAGCGTTTTAGATAGCAAAAACCAACCTCTTAAGGAAGCAGGAGAATTAGGTACGGATTACATTCGCTCCAAATTTGACTGTTTAAGAAAATTTTCTAAATTAGCCATCGAACCCAAAATTACTAAAGTTTTTCCGACATTAGTTGTAGGCGGTGATGAAAATAAGCCATTATCTCAGATAACTTCCGGTATTCCCGAAGTCACAAAATATGTTAATTTGATTCGCTTTTTGAAAGCAGATGGTAGCTTTCACTTCATTCATGCCAAAGATATTGCTACCGTAGTCAAGCATCTGATTGATAATCCTCCTAAAGAAAAAGAACCGAGAAAGTACGTTTTAGGACAAGAAAAAATTACAGCAAACGAAGCAATAGAAGAAATTTGTAGATACCTGGATACAAAGATTTACTTTAGAATTCCTCTATCTTCCTCTCTAGCAGATGTAATTATCAAAACTTTCAATATTCAGATGGCTGCATGGGATAGATTCTGCATGAAATATCGCCATTTTAGTTACGAACAAATAACCAATCCCAAAACCTTCAATTTACCAAATCACTGCGACAGCATTAGCGACGTATTAAAAACAAGTGGTGTTCAGAAGAAATGAAAAGTTAGGAGTTAGGAATTAGCAACGCCGGAATTAGGAGTTGAGAGTTAAAAATACAAAACTGGTAACTGCTAACTGCTAACTGCTCACTGTTCACTGTTAACTGTTCACCGTTACCCAAAAATCAGCGGTTTTCACTTTTCCATTACGATTAAATTGCAGCCAAAGTTTGTAGGTTCCAGGTTGAGGAAATTTAGTTGTAAAGTGTAGTTGATTATTAGGTGATTTTTGAATAGTTTCAGTATCAATGTAGTCATTTTCTCCTAGGGAAGAAGAACTTTTAATGACTACTAGATTTGCTTTTTGACCTAAATAAGGTTTTAAGTCTTTTACTGGTTTGTCATTGCTTGCCTGCTTCAAATCAAATTTTAACGTGACTTTTTTACCGGCTTTGATATTAGACTGAGACAAATTTAAATCTATTTTCGTATCGGCAAATGTCTTAGTTTTGCTAAAGCTCTCTAATTCTGTAGGTAAGGGAACTTCACCAGGAATAGAAACTTTTTCTACCGAAAGCTGTTCTTTTTCACCTAACGGATTGTAGTCGCTAAAAACTGTATATTCTCCGGGAGCCGGAAAATTTGGTTTTACTTCGATGTTGTCACTTGTTTTATAGCTAGCTTGAACCAAATCAAAGAATCTTAAGTCATTACTTACCACAATCATGTGCATTTGCTTTGCTTTGGAAGCGTTAGTGTTATTAGCTTTTGCAACAGAAGCTGGAACCCGAACTTTTACGGGAACAGGCTCGTTGGGTGTAATTTTTTTGGGAACAGTTAAATTGCCTGGGGTGGCGGGGGATTTATTATCTGGTTGAGATACAGGTTGCGAACTTTGTTTATTTGCTTCGGGTTGTTGTTTGCTAGAATTTGTAGAATTTGATTCAGGTAAGGATTCCACCTGAGTTTGTTGTTCGGACTTGTTTTCAGTTTTTGTAGTAGATGAGCAGCCTTGATATAAAACTAAGGTAGCTAATAAAGCAATTCCAGCAGCAGAAAGTTTCATTGTTGTTTAGGTTGAAAGGTAATGCAAATAATAGGGTTTGATTTTCCCAATCTGTTATAGCAAACCAGAAATTTGATACGTCATTTAATTACTAGCAATCTAGTATACAAAGAATTTCGTAATTTCTCTGAAGTCTTTTCTATATTTAATTGAAATAGGAATGACCGCAACCGGCACATTTTTATTGTGGAGGAGGCGAAAAGGGATGAAGAAAATCTACACCTTTATTGTCGTTGCTGTGACATTTTAAGCAACTATTAACGTAGTAACAATGTTTTTGTCACTCAACTACCGGGTTCATCAAACAATTGCAGCCATTCCTATAAAACTTATATTTTATCCATGTCTAATAAGTTCGTGATTGAGTTTTAATCTTCCTATAGTAAGATGACAAAGAAAACGCAATGTAATAAATATTACTAATAATAGTATATTTAACTCAAAGAAATGCCTGATGTTGGTGATACTATATCAGTAACAAATGCGCGATGGTCTTTTGGCGGTAGCGTGCCGCAAACTTTTGACCAACACGTAGGTCGTTCAGTTCCGCAATATCAACAAGGTCATGAAATAGTTGTAGCCTTGTCCGACTTTTTTCTCAGACAAAGTTCAACAGTTTACGAATTAGGCTGCTCAACGGGAGAACTGACGCGCAAATTAGCCGAAGCAAATAGCGATCGCGATGTTCATATTGTGGGTATAGAAATTGAGTCAGCGATGGTTAACGCTGCGAAAGAGAAAACCTCAAATTATCCAAAAGTTGAAATTCGTGAAGCTGACATTCTGGAAATGGAGTTCGATTCAGCCGATTTAATTATCGCTTACTATACTATCCAGTTTGTACGACCCGCAGTTAGACAGCTATTATTCAATAAAATCTACAATAGTTTGAGTTGGGGAGGCGGCTTTCTTCTGTTTGAAAAAGTGAGAGCGCCCGACGCTCGCTTTCAGGATATGATGTCATCGCTTTATGTTGACTTTAAACTACAGCAGGGATTTACCGAACAAGAAATAGTTAACAAAAGCCGCAGTTTAAAAGGTGTTCTCGAACCCTTTTCTACCCAGGGAAACATTGACCTGATGAAACGTGCAGGCTTTGTTGATATCATGACTGTGTTTAAGCATCTATGTTTTGAAGGTTTCTTAGCAATTAAGTAGGATTAAAGATTCTAAATCTAAATAATATTCGTAATTATGAGCATTTATAATACATTACGCTCCTACTGGTGGGACAATGCTTTGATGGCACGACACATGAAGCTACAAGCGAAACGTGTTTGGTGGAATTTTTTGACCGCTTGGGAGAAAACCACGCCCGAACTTTACAATAAGATACAAACGAGTTATCGGCAACAGCGACCATCAGCAGAGCAAACTGTTTCTTCAGAAGCATATGGCACCGTGGTAACTGTAAACGGTATCCGGATGAAAATCGATCCGAGAATGACTCCGTTTCAAGTCAAGAAGCTGATTGATGGCAGGCATACTCGCGAGGAGCGTCGTTTGTTAATTCACCGGCTTGAACCTAATGATATCGTCATGGAGCTTGGTGGTGGAATTGGTATGTTAGCCACTGCCTGTGCTTTGAAAATTGGTGGCGAGAGAGTTTATTCTTATGAAGCGAATCCCGTGCTTGAGTCTTTGATTCGGGAAAACTACGCGCTTAATGACGTGAAACCCGAAATCAATATGTGTATGCTTGATGAAACGCATGACACTTGCACTTTTCACGTTTCCGAACATTTTTCGCGTTCCTCGGCATTCAAGCCTGCTGATGATAAAACAGTTCCTTACGAAGTTCCCGTTAAGCCTCTTAATGACGAGATTGAGCGTATTAAACCCACAGTTTTGATTATGGATGTCCAAGGTAGTGAAGGCAAACTGTTAAGCTTTGCAAATTTATCTACCGTTAGCAAACTTTTAGTTGAAGTGCATCCAGATATGTTGGGACTTTCCAATGCGAATGCGCTGCGTCGGAATTTACGAACTCAGGGTTTTGAAGAAGTAGATCGTTCCGGGCAAAGTTTTTTGTATATTCGGAAATAGCAGATTTTTAAATTAAACATGATTACTTTATTAGGGAGAGGCAAGGGTATTTCAAACTATCTTGCTTCTCCCTATTTTTTACTACTATTGCATAGCATCTAGATAATATTTATAACCTTCAAGCTCCTCTTCTGAAACTGATTCCTGACGGATAAAAAAAGTTAATTCGTTTAAAAAACCTTCTTTATCAATTGGGGCATGTCCAATACCAAAACCGTCTGAGCCGTCAACACTACCCAAATTTAATTCTGAAGAGTTTACTTCAAGTGGTGGTTTATCAAATTTGTTTGCGTAGATACGAACATGAAAAGTAAAGTCATCAATAACGAGAACTTTAGAAACGCTGAACTTTCCTGCTTTATTGGGTAAATAATAAAGACCACCTTCAACTATTTCAGATGAATTTACTATGCGATTGCCAACTTTAATGTCAGTCATATTCAGAAAATTTCCATAAGTACAGCAAGCATTAAGATGGCATAAAATATACAATGCTGGCAAAGTAAGATTTTTGCATTGCTTAAATATTTACGCTGCACTTTTATGAAAAAAACCCGGTTTCTAAGTTAATAATGTTAACCATAAACGTAGAGACGCGAATACTTCGCGTCTCTACAATATCCTATAACTGATGTAGTTAAATAGTAATATCAAGATTCAACCTGCTGAACTAACAGTCTGCTCGGTTTCTGTTTCCACCGATACTTTCTGTCCTAATTTCGGTTCGGTACCTGCTAATAACCTTTCAATGTTGCTGCGGTGACGGATGATGACATACAAACCACCAGCTATACCAAACAATATATATGGCAACGGTTGCTTGAATAAAATCATCAAAATTGAAGCTGCGATCGCGCCACAAATGGAACTAAGGGATACAATCCGTGAAATAGCAACAACTAAACCAAAAACAGTAAATGTTGCTAAACCAATTTGCCAATTCATGGCTAACAAAATCCCCAAACTAGTAGCAACGGATTTACCACCCTTGAATCCTAGAAAAATTGATTTACTATGTCCGAGTATGGCAGCTAAACCGGCTAAAGTGACTATTATTGGCTGCCAAAGTTCGGCATTAACTGTTGCCGGAATTAAATCATTGTTGGATGAGAAGGTAAACAACCAGTAAGCCAAAAATATTGATGAGACTCCTTTGAGGCTGTCAACTAGTAAAACAAACGCACCAGGACCTTTACCCAAAGTTCTTAAGACATTGGTTGCACCAGTTGAACCCGAACCAACTTCTCGAATATCAATTCCCTTCAACAGCTTTACCAGGGTATAACCCGTAGGTATAGAACCCAAAAGATAAGCTGCGACTAAAATTGCTCCACACAAACTTAACCAAGTAGTCATATTTTAAGAAGTTAGTAGTTAGTAGTTAGTAGTTAGTGGTTAATGGTTAGTGGTTAGTAGATAGTTGTTGGTGGATATTATATTTCTAAATAGGCAAGTGGACTTAAAAGTAGTCGAAGGTGGAAAACTTGCTATTGTAACCGAGCGAGATTCTCTTAGTAATAAAGCAGTTTACACGGCGAAAAACAACTAACAACCAACAACTAACAATATTTAGAAAAATTCATCCTCATAATAGTCTCTCATCATCTTGGGGTCGGGGGCAAAAGCTAGCCATAATGGGAATTGCAACAATCCGACATTTATTTGGTCTTCGGAATCATCGATAATAATAAGTGGTTGTAAACCAGCTTTTACCAAACGCTCTGCTTTTTGGGCTACAGCCGATGGCGTTTCAAATAATGCCAAACCTCTATCAGGACCGAAATCCGGACGGCCAATTCCCAAGCAATCTTGTAAGCCGCGTCGCCATTCTCCCAAACGTTCCGGCGAATTTGCTAAAACCAGAGTACGAACGCGATTGCCATATAAAGAATGCAATACAGATACAATTGCTGAAGCAATAAGTGTATTTTGCAGCCTGCTGCCCATTGTTCTCAAAGCACCTCTTCCTCCTTGCTTAAAGAACCAGTTAGAAACTCGTTCGGCGTGAACTGGTTCAAAGGTGCGTCTTAATTGCCACGGTGGGCCGTAATAATCCGGTTTGGTACGATACTGGTCTATTAACTGACGGATTTTTCTTGTAGTATCTTGAAACTGCCCCCGGCTGAAATCGGAACCTCCACGTTCTTCATATTCATCTTCGTCCTCAAACTCATCATCGAAGTCATCGTCTGGTTCAACTTCCCGAACAGAAGTTTTTGGAGGTTCGAGTTTTGTTGGTGGTACTAACTCCAACTGTTCGGCAGCAGCAGCTAAATCTTGTAGACTACCAGTTAAATAATCTTTAAAGCCTTGTACTCTAATTGCTAATTCTTGAGAAGCTCCGGCAAAGGTAGTTCGCATTTCATTGCGGATACGTTCTTGACGGCGTTCGAGTTGTTCAATAGAAATTAATAAAGTTTGCTTGCGTTGTTCCAATTCCGAGAGCGCTTCTTGGGTCATTTTAGAAAGCGCTTTTTGAGTATTACCAACTTCAGCCTGAAGAGTTTTGTAAGATGATTGTAGATCGGATATTTCTTGTTTTAAAGATTCTTCAGTACGTTGTAACTGTGCTACTCTTTGAGCCGCAAGGTTATATTCCCCAGAATTCTCAACTGATTCCGGGTTTACTATTGAATCTTCTGTGTTAATGTTTTCACTGGAATTCGCCATAGGGGAAGAAACTGAGTTGGATGAATTTTCTACTGTAAAAACTGGCGATCGCGATTGTTCAACCGAAGACTGGGAGGAAGAATTCTCTGTTTGCTCAACTGTATTATTTTCTTCTTGTAATTGTTCTTCTTTATAATTCTCGTCTTGGTTCATAAATTTAAATATGAGTATCAAGTATAAAGTGTTGACTCTACATTTTACCAGCTAATTTAGACACTAATTGATGAGTATCTGAACTCAACAGAGTTGAGGAGACAAGAATAAAAGAATTAATTTTTTGTGGTTAAATCCTCAATCTAATCTCCTAACTTTAAATACCTAATCTGAATCAATTCTTGGACAGCGTTCTTCTAAACAAGCTTTAAGGGTTTTAGGGTCAAACAAAATTGGTAGAAAATGAATACTTTTGATTTCTTTAAAGTAAAACAAAATAGGAACTACATTCCAAAATATACGCCAATTTTGCCATTCACTGTAAGGAAAACGGCGAAGCAAATCCTCACCCCTAACAAGGTCTAAATCAGTAGCGGTAAACTGCAAACGCAATGTTACTGCTTGGTACATCAGAAATAAGCCAAACAATCCAACAATTGCACCAGCTACTGGTTGTCCGATCAGCACAAATATAATCGACCCAATTATCAATACTACAGGAATGTTGTAGCTGGGTTTGAGTTCTACAGTAGATGTTGATTTGGAAGCGAATGAGCTAGTCACTATATAAAATCATTTTTTCTAAACAGACATTATCCTTATTTTAGAAGTAACCAGTTACCAGTAGCTGTTAATTAACCGGCGTTAACAATAACTAATTTTTAACTTTTGTTGAAACAAACTATAAACCTTGCAGTAAAGCACCTCCAGTACCTTGGAACATCAACCAAGAAAGAAAGAAATTAGCAATAAATATAATTAATAGAGCCGTGACTACTGCTGTAGTAGTAGATTGACCAACACCTTTTGCTCCACCAGTGGTGGTTAATCCCCAGTTACAGCCAATAACCGCGACTAAAAGCCCGAAACACACAGCTTTAATCATGGCGCTTAAGATGTCCCAGACTCCTAAAAAATTACGTGCCGAATCTAAAAACTGCACATCTGATAAATTATAAAAATTTGTCGCAATTACCAATCCTCCAGCCATACCCGTAACTAAAGACAATAAAGTCAAAATCGGCAGCATCAAGCAGCAAGCCAGCACCCGAGGAATCACTAAATAATCTATAGGATCTGTTTTTAACATTAATAAAGCATCAATTTGCTCTGTGACTCGCATAGTACCAATCTCAGCGGCAAAAGCCGAACCAACTCTTCCTGCTAGAACAACTGCCGTAAGTACGGGAGAAAGTTCTCGCGTTAAGGCTACAGCTAATACACCTCCGACAGCGTTTCCCGCACCAAAATTAATAAACTCTCGTGCAACCTGAATTGTAAATACTGCACCTACGAATACAGCTGTAACTAAGGCAATAAATAGTGAGTCAGGTCCCACAGCAGCCATTTGTTCTAAAGTATTGCGCCGATGAATTTTTACTTGGAATAAATGAATTATTACTTGTCCAATCAAAAACAGCGCAGCCAATAATCGCTGGCTCCATGCTCCCAAACTGGATTTAGATGTTGCTTGACTCACAATTAACTTTTAATTAACTACCGCAATTGCCGTCATAATAGCGAAAGATATCCCCAAAAGGTAAAAAACCGCGAAGGATTATTACTGTTCCCGTCAGCGAGCATAAATAAACTACCGCTATCTAACAAAGTGTAAATCACCTTTAAATCCTGATTACAACTGGCTACTTTCTTGTCTTAACTACGATTTTCAACGTCAACCTACTTATAGGAAGATCCAAAAAATAAATTGTCCCACCGTCGGTGTCGCTCGGTAGAGCGACACCACTACACGTCTAGGTTTTGCCCGGAAATTTTGTAAAACGGTGGGACAATTTATTACTTGCAAGTCCCATACATTTGCAGTTTGATTAAAAGCCTCAATTATTAAAGGAGACAAAATATACAATTTGACGAATCGTTAAAGTATCAAAGCGCTTGATATTAACTTACGTAAAAAAATACTCTCATAAATAGAAACAGTTATTAACTGCACTTGTAAACTGTAACCATAATGTAGTACATATGTAAGTATTGATATATTGTGCTTTTGCAGAAACTAATGCCAAATTCGACTCAAAAATATCGGGCGAAAATTCTATGAACATATTTTAATTAAAACTTAAGATTCTTTAAATGCGGTCTGCTATAGAGCAATTGCGCTTATTGTAGAAAGTGACGGATACCGACTGTTGTTAATCATCATCATGGAACTTTTTCCTATGACCATGTTTACAAACTTTCTTCGCTCTCTACTTCTGTCGATTATTTTTAGTTTTTTTGCTCCAATATTATTTTTTGGCGCTGGATTGCTGATTTTATCTCTTGCGAGCTTGCTTCCAGCCTTAGAAGGTCTGACTAAAATAATCGCGACTCAAATTTCTCACTTTCTAGCGACTTTTGGCAACGGTATGCCTATGGAAGGGTTATTTGTGATTTGTCTAACTTGTAGCTTCGTAGGAGCGCTTTTTGATACTTATGTGTACTACCGATGTCAAATCTTACGGTTAGACTCTTAAATGATGCACCGTATGTTGTGAAAGATGTTATGAAACTTCAAAGGCGCTTATCTCAACTTTGGAATCGTCTAATTTTTGAGTTTATTAAAAATTGCACTTGCATTAATTACAGTCAAAAACCGAATAACAATCTATTTTCATAACTCAGTTTGACAAAATTATAAGTTTAATAATAAAAGTTTCTTTCGTAGCGGAATCTTTTAAAGCAAAAAAACTTTTGAGAAAACTAAAATATATTTATATACATCAAAATTTATTTAGGATAGCTGACTTTTTTGCATCTGCTTCATTTTTTCACAGCAGATGCTTTACGCATTTGTGAATAAAAGTTAATGTTTAAAATCAATATAAGTAATTTAATGGTTCGATACTGCTCATGGTTTGGCCTTTTAAATCAAAGTTTCGCAAGCAAATTGCCAAAATAGAAGTTAACGGGGCAATAGCAGGTAGTACTCGCAAACGAGTTCTAGAAGCCCTAAAAACTGTAGAAGAGAAGAAATTTCCGGCTTTACTCTTAAGAATTGACAGCCCTGGCGGTACGGTAGGAGATTCTCAAGAAATTTACAGTGCCCTAAAGCGTTTGCGCGAGAAAATCAAGATTGTTGCTAGTTTTGGCAATATCTCTGCTTCCGGGGGTGTTTATATCGGCATGGGAGCGGAACACATTATGGCTAATCCCGGAACGATTACAGGAAGTATCGGCGTAATTTTGCGCGGCAACAATTTACAACGCTTATTAGATAAGATTGGTGTTTCGTTTAAGGTAATAAAATCTGGTCCCTATAAAGATATTTTGTCTTTTGATAGAGAACTTACCGAAAGCGAACAAACCATCTTGCAAGAATTAATCGACACCAGCTATCAACAGTTTGTGCAAACAGTGGCAGAAGGACGTAATTTAACACCGGAAAAAGTTAGAACCTTCGCCGACGGTAGAATTTTTACTGGAGAGCAAGCTTTAGAATTAGGAGTAGTAGACAAGCTTGGCACAGAAGAAGATGCTCGTCGCTGGGCTGCTGAGTTGGTTAATCTCGATCCAGAAAAAACAGAGGTTTACACTCTCGAAGAACCCAAACCTTGGTATAGCAAGATTTTACCTGGTAACCAATTAAAAACTCGCAGTCTTGGATCTAAAATTGATTGGGTAGAATTTGAATTGTCTACCAGTGGTTTACCGCTGTGGCTTTATCGTCCTTGAGAATAATTCTCACAACTGAATGATGAAGTAACGCAAAGGCAAAAAGCAGTAATTTGTATATTGGTCAATTGTCCTTTGCCCAAAGCTGGTGAATAATGACTAATGACTAATATTAAATTTAGGAGAGTTTTACGTGGAGAAAGGGCGAATGCAGGCAATTCGGGGAGCGACAACTGTTTGTGAAAATACAGTTGAAGCGATGCAAGAAGCCGTAATGGAAATATTGGATGAGCTTGAACAACGCAATCAACTGCACCCAACAGATATGATTAGCGTTACCTTTTCAGTCACACCTGATTTAGATGCTATTTTTCCCGCAGCGGTAGCTCGTCATCGTCCCAATTGGAACAATGTGCCGATGATCGACGTACAGCAAATGCACGTTCGGGGAAGCCTAGAAAAATGCATCCGGATTTTAGTTCATGCTTATATGAAATCTTCCACCAGCATCAGCCACATTTATTTACGCAATGCGTCTAAACTTCGTCCTGACTGGAATTCACCCCAGCCGTTACAAGCATCACAGTCAACAATAGAGTCAAAAGTGTAGAATAAACGCAACTCTATGTGAAAATACTTAAAAAACTATGAAGTTTGACGGTTATGATGCAACTCAATCTACAGCTATTGCTGGAAGAGTTTTCACCGATAAAGGTACAGGAGTTCGGATAAAATCGGAAGATTTTATGATAATTGTCTCAAAAAGTGAAGAACCGCTCGTGGTTGAAACAGCAGAAGGATTTTTCACTAAAATTTATAAATATGCAACAGCCTACAAAGGTTTTGTATTTTTTACCGAATCCCTAAACAGATTGCAATTCACTGCTCATACCGAAATTATACAGGCTTTAAGTATATCTAGCGACATTTAGTAATTGGTAATTGGTAATTGGTAATTGGGCATAAGGCATAGGGAATTGAGAACTACAGAGTTAAAATCTAAAAAATTTTAATTTTTAGCTTTTCTTTTTTCTCTGGTACCCTATGCCTTTATTTTTAATTACCTATTACCTACAACTATTCTTTTTTGGGGTGAAAACGAATTCCTAAAACTAGGTCATACATGAATTCAAGAAAATCTTTTTTCTTGAGTAAGCCTAATGATTGGTGACATTCTTTTTCATCTAAAAGAGGCTTCATCAAGCGGTATGTAGGTTGATAGTTATACCAAGCGATGGAAGGCCATAAATGATGAATTAGATGATAATTCTGACCCAAAATTAAGATATTCAGAATCGGACTAGCATAGACTCTAGCATTTTTCCAGCGATTGCGTTCTACAAATGGACGATGGGGCAAATAGTCAAAAAATAAGCCTAATGCCAAACCAACGATACCCGAAGGTACAAACCAAAAATTAAGAATGTAGCTCAGAAAATTGAATTTGACCGAAACAATAACAATAGCTATGACTATAAGGCGACTTATCAGCCATTCAAAAAGTTCATTGTTGCGCCACAAACGACGTTTAAAGAAAAATATCTCATGGTAGAAAAAGCGAACCGCAATCAACCATAAAGGACCACCTGTAGAAACGTAATGATCTGGATCGTTTTCTGGATCGTTTACATTTCCATGATGTTGTAAATGCACTCGCGTAAATACTGGAAATGCGAAAACAAGCATCAAGGCACTACCATGTCCCATCAGAGCGTTAATTGTCCGATTGCTATGAGCAGACTGGTGGCAAGCATCGTGGATTACCGTACCAGAGATATGCAAAGCAAGGATGTTCATACAAAAGCATATCCATTGCGGCCATTGCCAAACCCAATAACCAAGTACAGATAAAACTACAATTCCAATAGCCGCTAAAAACATTAGCAGAGTCGGATTGAAACCACCGGGGGGGGACAAAAGTTCCTTGGGGGGAAGTGTCAGTGGCGATTGTGCCTCCGACATCAGCATTGTCAACTCCTTATTTTCCAAATATTTGCGAGTATACGACACAGACTGGCGAATAATAAAGTTTTGTGTACCAACATTTATTTACATTTTTACATTTATCGCGTATCAGTCAACAGTTATCAGTTACTAGTTGCCAGTTATCAGTTAGCGGTGAAGTTTTATCGGTAATAAAAATGTCAAGGTGGGTAAGTATTAATATAAAATCTTTAATGCTCGGGAAATTAATTTATCTGGAATGCGTTTCTAGCCACAGACAAAAGTTCCAGTTTCATCTACGATTATTCCCTAGCTAGAAGCGCTATACAGCAGCCCCTATGGAACTAAGAGATTCAGTACGCCGGACAAAAATTGTTGCTACGATTGGACCTGCTACCAGCAGCCCTGAAGTCCTTAAGGCTCTCATTGAAGCAGGTGCAACAACGCTGCGGCTTAATTTCTCTCACGGAACTCATGCCGACCATCAGCGTAATATCAGGTCGATTCGGCAGACAGCATTTGAATTAAATAAGCCAGTGGCGATTTTGCAAGATTTGCAGGGTCCGAAAATTCGTCTGGGTAAGTTTGAAAACGGCTCGATAGTCGTTGCTAAAGGTGACCGTTTTACCTTGACTAATCGTCCAGTCGTTGGCAATCAGGAAATTAGCTGCATTACCTACGAGCGTTTAGCACAAGAGGTACCCGTTGGTGCGAACATTCTTCTTGATGATGGACGAGTCGAAATGCAGGTTGTGGAGGTAAACAAAGAAAAAGGCGATTTGCATTGCATTGTAACGGTTGAAGGTAAGCTATCTAATAATAAAGGTGTTAATTTTCCTGGCGTTTATTTGTCAATTAAGGCATTAACTGATAAAGACCGCGAGGATTTAGTATTTGGTTTAGACCAAGGTGTAGATTGGGTTGCACTTTCTTTTGTTCGCAATCCCCAAGATGTTATGGAAATTAAGGAATTAATTTCTAATGCAGGAAAACAAGTACCGGTAATTGCCAAAATAGAAAAGCACGAAGCCATTGAACAAATGGAAGCAGTTCTGGCTTTATGTGATGGTGTGATGGTGGCGAGAGGGGATTTAGGTGTAGAACTGCCAGCAGAAGATGTACCGGTACTGCAAAAACGTTTGATTGCCACTGCCAACCGCTTGGGTATTCCGATTATTACCGCTACCCAAATGTTAGACAGTATGGTTAGCAATCCTCGTCCGACGCGAGCAGAGGTATCGGACGTAGCCAATGCAATATTAGATGGTACGGATGCCGTAATGCTTTCTAATGAAACTGCTGTAGGTAAATACCCGGTCGAAGCAGTAGCAACTATGGCTAGGATTGCCGAGCGTATTGAAAAAGAAGATGCTCAAAAGAAAAATACCAATCAGCTGCCAGATCCAAGACGTTCGATTCCTAATGCTATTTCTCAAGCAGTAGGTCAAATTTCTAAGCAACTAAAAGCTGCTGCAATTATGACACTGACTCAAAGTGGTGCAACAGCTCGGAATGTTTCTAAATTCCGTCCCAGAACTCCAATTTTGGCCGTTACGCCCCATGTAAACGTAGCCAGACAACTGCAATTAGTTTGGGGAGTTAAGCCATTATTAGTTTTAGAACTACCTTCTACCGGTCAAACTTTTCAAGCAGCTATTAATGTTGCTCAGGAAAAAAACTTATTAAACGAAGGTGATTTAGTGGTTATGAGTGCGGGTACTCTGCAAGGAGTTTCTGGTTCTACTGACTTGGTTAAAGTCGAAGTAGTGACTGCCGTACTTGGGCAGGGAATAGGATTGGGACAAGGTTCTGTAAGCGGGCGGGCGCGAGTAGCTTCGAGTGGCATGGAATTAAACAATTTTCATCCCGGAGAGATTTTAGTAGCGCCGCGTACAAATGCAGATTTTGTGGAAGCGATTCGTAAATCCAGCGGTATTATTACTGAGGAAGAAAGTCTTACTTCTCATGCTGCTGTAATTGGTTTACGTTTAGGAGTTCCCGTTATTGTTGGTGTTAAAAATGCAACTCAAGTGATTAGAGATGGAGCTATTTTGACTATGGACATACAGCGGGGTGTAGTTTACTCCGGAGCGGTAGGAACTGCTTAAATTTAAAGTTAGGAGTTAGGAGTTTTACAGCTAACAACTAACAACTAACTGATTTTTTTATATTTTAGGACTTACGCAAAAGGCACAAAATTACGTCATTATTCGCTAGCGCACCCCAAAGGCATAGAAAGATAGTAATCTCCCCAGACGCTGGGATGATCCATACACTGCGTTACGATCGCAATGACAATTTCGGCTGCGTAAGTCCTGATATTTAAACCGGATTGCGATGTTCATCGGTATGATGAATAGTCTTATTGGTTTTAACAATTTGCCGAGCATACATTAATAGCCCAGCAAATTTTCCATATGCTACTTTAGGTCGAAACAAAGTCAACACTAAAGCATTCATAATAAGTCGAACTAGTCTAATTATTAAAATGAAGTTATTGCTATATCTTTTGAGAGTTAGTAAATAACTGTAAGTACTATGTTTCGTTTTTTGGAAAATGTATCTGTTTGTGATTGATGAAGGCTGATGAAGTACGCCAAAATCTTTAGTAACGGCGATTAAATATCCTTGATTGGCGTAGCGTCTACAAAAATCAAAATCTTCATAATATAGAAAATAAGCATCATCAAATTGCGGACATTTAGAAAAATTCTTCAAATTAATAATTAAACTACAGCCAGAAACCCAATCGCAAGCAACATAATCTAAATTTGTACCTGTAAGTAAATCTGGTGTTGAGATTGAGCCGCTTTTAGATAAAAATTTACCGCCTGCGAACCAAATTTTTTCGCAAGGTGTATGAATAATCGTGCCGAGAATAGAAACTTCTGGATGTGAATAGAAAAAATATTTTACCTTTTCTAAAGAAATTGTATCGAAATAAGCATCTGGATTAATTATCCAAACGGTAGCATTACTATCTATGTTGTAAATCCACTGGAGTCCGAAGTTACAAGCACAACCAAATCCTAAATTATCTTGATTGTTCAAAATATGGACTGATTTGCTGCTAAGTTCTTTAATAGAATAGTCTTCCACAGAGTTGTTAACTATGACTATTTTATATTTAACATTGATGCTTGCTGGAATAGAACTTATCAGCTTACTAACAAGATTTGTAGAAAAATAATTAACTATTAAGAAATAAATCACTGAAGAACCAGACAAACCTATCTAAAATTGATAGAAAACTTAGAGCATTAAAACCATTTATATGATTCATCTCAAAAAGTTTTCTGATTGATTAGATTACGACTTCAAGGTTTGACTTTTCTCAGCTATCAATTAACAGGTTAGTACCGCTGTGCGAAAGTAAAAAGCAAGAAGCTATATATGATAAAGCTTTCAAACTTTTTAAAGAAGGTGGATTATTTAAGCCGTCCCGTACTAGTTATTACTAACCTATTTATTCAAACATATTTTATTAATGCCGATTTTTTTTGAATTAGTAAATTTATTAGACGCTATAAAAACTGTCATACAAAAAAATATCACTAAAAATTAATTATTTTAGTTGCAAACAATACAGTTATTGAGTACATAAAATTAAGTAAGTTCAATTTGACAATCGTCACCAATCATAAACCGTAAAGCTTTCGGACGACGAGGTTCGAGTGTAACTTGCGCTCTTTGTCCAATTAAACTATCTATAATTCGTTGCTGAATTCCCGATATTTTTGCACCTTCTAAAACTACACTATGTTCCAATTCTGTATCTACTAAAGTTGATTTATCGGCAATACTGCTATAAGGACCGATAAAACAATTTTCTAAATGGCAATGTTCTCCAATTACCACCGGACCGCGAATTGTGCAATTAATAACTTTAGAACCAGAGCCAATTTTTACTCTACCAATTACTTGGCTGCTAGTATCAACTTCACCATCAATTAATGTTTGCAAGCTGGTATCGAGAATTAAGCGATTAGCTTCTAATAAATCGTCTTTTTTCCCCGTATCCAACCACCAACCCTCTAGCCTACAGGCTGATACTTGCTTGTTTTGACCGATTAAATATTGAATAGCATCAGTAATTTCTAATTCATTTCTTGCAGATGGTTTAATGCAAGCAATGGCTTCATGAATAATGTTTGAAAAGAAATATACTCCTACTAAAGCTAAATTTGAAGGAGGAATTTTTGGTTTTTCGATTAATTCTAAGACTGTACCTTGTTCATCAACTTTAGCGACTCCAAATGCACTGGGATTATCAACAGTACGCAACAATATCAAGGCATCATGATGTTGCTGCTGAAATTGTTTCAGAAAATAGCTTAAGTCACCTTGCTGAATTAAATTATCTCCCAAGTACATTACAAAAGGTGAATTTTCTAAAAAAGGTCGAGCTATTTTAACGGCATGAGCAAGTCCTGCGGGCTGCTCTTGTAAAATATAGGTTATGGTGGCTCCGAATTTTTCTCCATTCCCGGTTTTGGCTTTGACTTCTCCTCCAGTTTCCGGAGAAATGACGATACCGATATCAGTGATACCGGCTGTTACCATTTCTTCGATGCCGTACCATAAAATCGGTTTGTTGGCTACAGGTACCAGTTGTTTAGCTCCGGTGTAGGTAAGCGGGCGTAATCGGGTACCTTTACCACCAGAAAGAATTAATGCTTTCATATATTTGAAAAAATTAGTATTTGAGATTGGGAATCAAATCAGTTTTCTGGTTAATTACCTATTTAGCAGTTGAAATTCTTGAAGCATTTTTCTCAAGCTTTGCCGCCAATAAGGCGGATGCGATTCTGTAAGGGCTGAGATTTTACCACAGTTGAGAACTGAGTAGTTAGGGCGAGTTGCGGGGGTTAGGTATTCTGAGGTAGTAATAGGGATAACCCGCTCTACTTTTAAAGGAAAGCCGAGGATTTTTGCTTCTTCAAAAATGGCAACAGCAAAGTCATACCAGCTAGCTACGCCGCTGTTGGTATAGTGATAAATGCCATTTTCTAGTTGATTTTTGGAAATTAATCCGGCTATAGTTTCAGCAATATCTTTTGCCCAGGTAGGGCTACCTATTTGATCGGAAACTATTTTGAGTTCTGGCTTTTGTGCCCCTAACCGCAGCATAGTTTTAACAAAGTTGCTTTTACCTTTGCTGCCATATACCCAAGCTGTTCGCAAAATCAAATAGTCGCTACAGTTTGAACGAATTGCTTGTTCTCCCAATAATTTAGTTTTACCGTAAACGCTTAATGGATTGGTGGCATCATCTTCCCGATAAGGACAATTATTCTTACCATCAAAAACATAATCGGTGGAAAGATGAATCAATAAAGCCCCAGATTGCTGAGCTTTTTCAGCCATAAGTTTAGGAGCTATAGCATTAATTGTGTTTGCTAGCTCAGGTTCGCTTTCGGCTCGATCTACAGCAGTATAAGCAGCAGCATTAATAATGATTTGCGGTTGATTTTGTTCGATTAATTTTTCAAAGGTTTGAGGTTGAGTAAGTTCTGCCTGCTGACGAGCTACAGCTATTAGATTGCCGTAGGGTTGAAGAGTTTTTTGTAATTGGGTACCTATTTGACCGTTACAGCCAATTAGCAAAATTGATTTACTCATTATATTGATAATAATTCATCCTATTGATGAAATACTTTCTACATTTATAACTCTACTAACTAGCTTATATATTTTTTAGATGTAGAAAAATCATAAATTAGCGAGCGATCGCCTTTTAATCGCAAAAAATACAAGTTTAATAATCCATTTAATTAAATTAGATATTGCATTAGCATTCTTAATGTTTTAATAAATGATTATTTAAGTGATATTACTTAATTATCTATTAAAAATACAAAAATGTTACTTTGATAGATGTTGAAATTATTTAGTTAATTGCAATTTATACGTAGGTATAATATTACTTAAAATTAATTTTATAAGTAATAGTAATTATGTATTCTTTGATTATAAGCTATATTAGTCCATCATCTAATCTGTTTTTTAAACGAACTCATACAAAATCAAATTAATCTTTAATGCCTCTATTAGGTTCATAAAAATTACTTATATTATTAAGAGTAATTAACCATGAAAATCTTTGGGTAAAATATTTAGGGATTAGCAAATATTCTTTAGTAGAATATATATATAGATAAAAAAACAACCTTCTATACCATTAATTTAAATTCTACGATTAAAAAAAAAATAATGTTTAAAAATACTTATAAAATTAAGCTATTATGTTTAGGATTTGTTTACATTCAATAATTTCTTAATACTGTGAATGGCTTGAGAATAGGTTGTTTTTTTAAAATATAACCTGCTCCCCTAGAAATACTACTTATAGCAGAAGACAAAATATGGTGTGTTAATCTTGCTATAATTCCTACTTAGATAAATCGTTAATTTTTTCTTAAAATTATGAAACATTTAGTTTTGTAATTTTCAGCCACGTGGTATAGGAACGCTGACGAAAAGCAAACGTTTGCACTGTTTTTTTGTGTTGTTCCCAATCAAACCTATGCCTATAAATTTATTTGATGCTAACTTTTACCGCTCTGCTAATTCAGATTTGAGTGGGTTGACTGATAGCCAAGCATGGTCGCATTTTAAAAATTATGGTTTAGAAAATGGTCTAAAATTTTCATCGTTGATTGATTTAGATTTTTATCGTGCTAGTAATAGCGATTTAGCTGAATTAAATAATAGGCAAGCTTACGAACATCTATCGAATTATGGTATCAGTCAAGGGCGAAGTTTTTCGCCACTTGTTGACTTGAATTTTTACCGTAAAAGCAACAGTAATTTAAGTAATTTGGGTTACGAACAACTATTTGAAGATTTAAAAAATCGGGGTTTAGCCCAGGGCGATCGGTTTTCACCATTTTTCGACATTGACTATTATTTAGCGGATAATCCTGAAGTGGCGCAAACTTTTGGTAATAGCTATAAACAAGCATTTAATAATTTGGTAATCGAAGGTTTGAACAAGGGTAATTCCTTCTCACCGGCTTTTGATGCACAATTTTATAAAAATGCTCATACCGATTTAGCGGCTAGTTCTTTAGATAACAAGCAGCTTTTGGAGCATTTTGCAATTAATGGCTTGAATGAAGGAAGAGCTTCAGCCCCTGGATTTGATGTTAAATATTATCTCAATAATAATCCCGAACTGAAAACTAAAGATTTGAGCTATGGCGAAGCCTACGAACACTTTGTGACTCTAGGTTTAGCTAATGGACTAGCTGCTAGTGAGTTTATTGCAAGTGACTATGCAGGAAATAGCCTAAACACTGCTCGTGCAGTAGCTTTAGACTCTGGCGAAATAGTTTTTAGAGACTCGATTGGAAAATCTGACACGGAAGATTTTTATAATTTGAATTTGAATAATCCTAATAGCAATTTGGAACTTACAGTCAACGGTATTAGTTCCGATGTCGATATTGAGTTACTTGATAGCAGTGGCGAAGTAATTGCTCGTGCAGCTAATAGTAGCAATATCAGCGAATCTTTAAGCATTAATAATTTGGAAGAAGATTCTTACTACGTTAGAGTCTTTAAGGTGATAGATGCAGAAGACACCAATTACAATTTGAGCCTGTCTGTAATTCCCATAGATACTGAATCCGAGACTTTGGTTTTGGATGAATCTTCACCAATTCCAGCAACTCCCCAACCTCTAGCACCCCAGCCGACACCGGCTTCTCCACCAAGAAATCCTTTGATTGATGAAGTGGTGGCATTGACAAACTCTTACCGTAGCGAATATGGTTTGCAAGCTTTGACTTTAAATACCGACTTATTAGAATCTGCACAGTTACACAGTCAAGACATGGCTTTAGCTGATTTCTTCAGCCATACAGGTTCTAATGGTACCAGAGTCAGCGATCGCACTAAATCGGCAGGTTATGAGTCTAGTTATGTAGGGGAAAATATTGCCGCAGGTTACATTACTGCTGAAGAAGTTGTAAGAGGATGGATAAATAGCCCTGGGCATCGTGAAAATATTCTCAATCCGAACTTTGAGGAGATTGGAGTTGGATATTACAACTTAGTCAATGATACGGGTGAAATTAATTACAACACGTATTGGACGCAGGATTTCGGTGCCATAATTTCAACCTGAAGCTAATATTTTCAGTTAAAACACTGAAAAATGAGAGATATTGTTCGCAATGTCTCTTTTCTCTATGATTTAGGGAGTTATAGTTCTACAAATATCAAAAGAAGTAGCTTCTCATAGTTGGATAATCATTACAAGGCAAAGTCTTGTAATCGATTTTCAGAGGCTCTACCTTTAAGCTAGAGGCTGAGGCAGAGCCTGAATGTAATAAGTTTTTAACTGTTTTACCAGGAAATAATAGCAATATCTACTATCTATCTAATACATTTAGACTGGTTGATGCGTGACACTATAAAAGATTATTACTACGTCCAAAAATAGTAAAAGTGTACCTGTTGCCTAAGTCTTGACATTTATCGAAACTATAGAAACTATAGAAATTAATTTTGTGTATATCAGGGAAAAACGTCAATTTTTCTCAAAGGTTTACCTATTGCATCTTTTGAAGAAAGAATCGGCTCTGTATCTATTCGCCAATCAATATTTAAATCGGTATCGTTCCAAAGCAGTGTACGCTCTCCATCAGGAGCATAATAATCTGTAGTTTTATATATAACTTCGGCAACATCAGACAGAACTACGAAACCATGAGCAAAGCCTGGTGGTATCCATATTTGACGTTTGTTTTCCGCACTGACTTCATAACCAACCCACTTACCGAAGGTAGAAGAACTTTCTCTAATATCTACGGCAACATCAAAGATATTACCAGCGATTACACGTACTAATTTACCTTGCGGCTGTATTATCTGATAGTGCAAACCGCGCAATACATTTTGTTTGGAGTAAGAATGATTATCCTGAACAAAGTCAAACTTAATGCCAGTTTTGGCAATAAACTTTTTTAAGTTAAAGGCTTCAAAGAAAAACCCGCGTTCGTCATGAAAAATCTGTGGTTCAACAATTAGAATATCAGGAATTTCAGCAGAAATGATTTTCATAGATTTATCATTAACTATTCCTGAATTTTTATATTACTGCTGTTTAGGAAGAAAATTTGTAACAAATAATTTTAAATTACGATTTAACTAGGATTCCTATAGCTTTACCAAGTTTTACCGAGTCTACCTCTTAAACCGTCAAAAGTCCCAAAAGTACAAGCCCAGACTTTGAGAAAAACTAAATCGGGTTCGTAACGTGTAATTCTATTTATCATATTTATCATAAATTTGAATCTATGGATAAGACAAAGGTATAACATCCGCTTATTTGATTGACGAGTTTCAAAATAAGTATGATTTCGACAAGCATAGTAATAACGAGATGGAGAGCAAGTAAAAGTTACGATTTCATTCTGTGTTTTGGAGTGCCTATCTTTAACTTTTGAGTAGTTTCCAAGACGATGTTTGAGTTCTGTATTTTTGACTACAATAATTTCATAATTTAATTGTCTAAATTTCATGCAATAGGCATAATCTACAGCATCGAGAAAAAAGTTATTTTGAGGAATTCCGACAGATTTTGCTGCATTTAAATTCACAAGAGAACCTGAAGTTATTACACCATCGCAGTCATAATAATCTTCTGCTTCTAAATATCCGGGTTTTGGTACAAATTTATAATTTTGAAAAATATGTCCGGGAAATTCCTGTGAAGTATTAATATCAAAGATTTTTGGCGCTATGATGCCGATATTCTGGTTTTTTGCAGATAATGCTTGATATTTTCCTAATAGAATTTCTAAACTATCAGTTAAAGGTTCGCTATCTTGATCGAAAAGCCATAAAAAGTCATATCCCTGTTCTATTGCCCATTTTATAGATATATTTAAACCACCATCAACACCTATATTTTCGGAATGATGTTCAACTATAATATCTTGATATTTTGTTGCTGAAATAATTGGTTCTAGAGAATTATCAACAATAAATATTTTGCATATTTTGTAAGACTGTTGTTTAATTGCTTCAATAGTTTTTTCGAGTGCTTCAATATCTTGATAAGCAGTTATATAAGCTGCGATTTTATAACTTTTTTTTGTTAACATTGAATGTATTGCTAATAAAAACAGTCAAGACTATATATTTTCATACTCATCATTTAAATGATGCATAATATTAAATTTTTGTGAATCCAAATATTTGTTTAATTTTCAACCACTGAGTTCTAATTTTCCAAAATTTACTTGATTTCATAGCTGCAATTTGAGTATAAGCAAACTGAAGCTCTTCTAATAGCTTTTGATGATTATCTTCTTTAAGATGAGATTTATGTGAATATAATTCTTGTTGAGTAAAACCGAATATCATTTCTGATGTTTGATATTTTTGAGCAATATCGGAAAACTTTTGACAAAAATATTTAGCAAGGTTGAGTGCATACTTATTAGTAGTATTAATCATTGAAGTTGAATGAACTCTGTAGGCACTAAGAACTTGAGGAATAAATTTACATGAATAGTTAGATTGAGCCAGCTTTAACCAAACATCATAATCATCCCAACCAAACCAGCCATATTCAATTAAATCTGTGGAGTATCCACCGACTTCAAGTAACATATCTTTGTTAAACATAGCCATAGCATCAATATATGGCTGTTTAATTAATTTAGTGACATCCCATGCATCGCAAGAAATTTTATTTAGTTGTTTTCTACTATGATTATCGAATCGAATAATTTCAGCATAAACAGCAGCATATTGAGAATTGTGGATATGCTGATAAAGAATTTCCAAACAATTAGGATAAATCCAATTATCAGCATCTAAAATAAATACATAGGGAGAACGAGCAATATTTAAACCAATGTTTCTCGCATCGGCTAAACCTGTATTAAACCACTTTTTTACTAACGATATAGGTAAATTCGAGTTTTCTAAATACTCTTCGACAAGAGTTGCTGAATTATCAACAGAACAATCGTCAATTACTACAATTTCGATATTTTCTGGTAAATTAGAAATATCAGATTGCGATACGCTATTTAAACACTCATGAATATATTTAGAATAGTTAAACAGCGTAATAATGATAGTGATACAAGGATTTTGGCAATTACTATAGGCTTGATTTGATATTAATTGCCAAGGATTATATCCTTTAGTTTTACAAATATTAGCAGCCTGCAAACGCGATATAACTAATAATCTTTTTTCTTCTAAATTGAAATCTGTTTTTTTTATCCTTAGCGGTTGAGAAACTTCTAATTTCTGATTACCGACTGTCTGAGGAAAATATTTTTGTTCTAACTGTTGGTAATTGCTTAAAATTTGAGAATGACGAAGATTTAGCTGCTCTTGGTTAAGGGTTAACTGATATTTCTTTATGTGGCTATTCATGATTAAAAATTCTTAATTAATTTTCAAACTTAGAGAATAGGTAATGCTTGAAATTTAACCAAGCTGTACGTAGTTTCCAAAATTTACTGGTTTCCATTGCTTGAATAATTTGTTGGCAGTGTTCCCATGCTGCATGTGCTTCTTGCAGCTTAATTTGATTGTCTTGCCAATGTTGCTGTACTTGCTGTAGCTGCAAATCTTGTTGCTCTAGCTGCATTTGCGTTTGTTGAAATTGATTTTGTGCTTCCTCTAGCTTTCTGCGGTTTTTTTTCAGTTGATTTTTTAATTGCTGATATTGAATTTGAGTTTGCTGTAGCTGATTTTGTTCTTCTTGTAATTGTGCTTGACTCTGCTCTAAATCAGTTAAATTTTGTTCAAATTCTGTATTTCTCACTTGAAGTTGAGATTTCGATTGGTGTAATTCTACTTTTAGATTATCCAATTGGGTACGATAATTATTCAATTCTTCTACAACTTCAAAATACTGTTTATACAGTTTGGAATATTTGTTTTCCAAAGAAACAGGATATCCTCGAATCACAAATTGCAATGTATCAGCATCTTCATCTCGTTCAATTTCATTAGTAATATTAATATCAAAATTATTTTTATCGATAATTGGAATTAAATCGGAATTAGCATAAATAGGTAATTTAGTTGGCTCAATAACATCTACTAAATAACCTGACTCTTCAAATAGCTGTGCGACTGTCTTGCGAGTAAAAAACCTTAGATGAGTATTATCAAGAATTCCCAGGGCTTTGTATTCAAAATTTCCCTGTAACAAAGCCAGTCTTATGGCACCATGAGCAATATTTGGTATAGAAGCAATCACAAAACCTTGAGGTGTGAGTAACTTACGAGTTTCTTCTAAAACCTGCCAAGGATTGCGGAGATGTTCTAAAATATCGCCAAATACTGCCACATCAAATTTTTCGACAGCTATTTTATCCGAAAAAATTTCATCTAAAGAAACAAAATCTAAATCGGCAATAATTACTTCTTCGCAGTAGTTTCGAGCAACTTTCGCAGCTTTAGAATTTATTTCTACTCCCACAACTTCGCAACCTCGGTTGTTAAGCAAGCGAGCAAAATAACCGGTAGCGCAGCCAAAGTCAACAACGCGCTTTTGCTCTCCTATCAAGCGCAACATTTTCTTTAAGCTACTATTTTCATCTAAATCTTTTTCTAAAAAATTCTCTAATGCAGGATAATCTTTTTCCCAATCGGCACTCATAACCTTATGCTGTTGTTGGTAAATTTTTCTGCGATACTTTGACGCTTATTGGTGTATCGACTAAAGCGTGAATTCGTTTTCCCGTATCTGGTGGTAATACTTGAAAAACGATAGCATGATCGATCCAGTCAAATGTCATTGCTGTATAGTTTTCTGCACCAGCTACCGTTAAACTATAAGAGCTAGGGCGCAGTGGTAATTTAAATAAAAACTCAATTTGTAAATTAGTGCCTGCTGCCAATTTACCAATCGGTTGATTTTCTTCAATCGTATTGCTACCAATCAATTCATTGCCGTTTTTATCGCAAGCAAAAAAACCGACAATACAACCCTGTAACTCTTGGTAAACTCGTACTTCAACAAGCAACTTTACTTGCTCGTTAAATGCAAAAACTGGATTTGGCTCGGTTTCTTCCCCAGATTGATGAAATAACTTAATATTTTCGATTAATGCTTTACGACTTCCTCTTCTTGTTTGTGCTAATTCACTTTCAAAAGTAGCTTTGCTTGTAGGCTGCAAAACATTATCTTGTTTCTGATTATCTTCCGGATTAACTAAGGCTAATTCACTTTCTGTAACCAATTTCATGTATTTAATGATTACATTATTAGGAGTACCAGAGGCATGAATATTGCCGTCGTCAATCATAATTGCGGAATTACACAATGTTTTAATTGCACCAGAATCGTGAGATACAAACAAAGTAGTTACCCCACTATCCATTAAGCTTCGCATTCGCCGCATACAGCGATGTTGAAAAACAATGTCTCCAACAGCTAAAGCTTCATCTACGATTAAAATTTCTGGCTCAACGTTTACAGCTACCGCAAAAGCTAAACGAACAAACATGCCGCTAGAATAAGTTTTTACAGGCTGTTGAATAAAATCTCCGATATCAGCAAAAGCGGCAATTTCATCAAATTTATTTTCAATTTCCTGTTGGCTCAATCCTAATAATCTGGCATTGAAAAAAACATTTTGTTTGCCCGTAAACTCTGGATTAAAACCACTTCCAAGTTCTAAAAGAGCCGAAACTCTACCCCTGACAACTACCTCCCCCGTGGTTGGTGTTAAAGTACCTGCAATAATTTGTAACAGCGTACTTTTACCGCAACCGTTACGCCCAACAATGCCTACTGTTTGTCCTTTTGTGATTTCTAAATCAATATCTCGTAATGCCCAAAATTGCGAGGTTTTGCTTTTACCTGGGAATAAAATTTCCTGCAATCTATCGAATGGACGAGCATATCTCTGAAAGCATTTCGAGACATTTCTCAAAGCGATCGCTATGTCTTCACTCATGATGAAGGCTGCTAAATATGCTGCTAAATATAAATCAGTATGATGCTCTATTGCCCTGTTTGAAGCTGTTTTTTGATGATTCCAGTTGATTGTAAAAAGTTTTATTTTATTTGAGTTGCCAATTTGCCGAATTATTTTGTTAGTAAAAAAAGAGTATAGCGTTTCTTGATAGTTTAATTTTTTACAGCCTAATATTTCTCCAAGTCTGAGCTTCAGCAAAGCGGCTAAGATGCTTTACATTTGTAGTGGCTATCACAATATAACGACCTGGAAATTCTTTTTGAAGCTCTTGCCAATGACTACAGATAATAATATCGATATCTAGACTTTTATTATCTGCTGTTGGAATACCCTGAATACGAGCCGATGCCCAAAAATTAGATGCTGTTCTTAGTAATTCTGATGTGATTGGCAGAAAGTCAATTATTTCTCTAAGTTTATCTAAATTTTGAATACTATTTAAATTTGGTTTTTTGTGCGATTCTAATATTAAGCTTCTTCTAACTTCAAAATCACATATTTCAGAAGAACAAACATATATACCTTTTAAAAGCAAGCTATAAAGCCATTCTTGAGCGTTGCTAACTTCTTTACTTTTATTCGGATTCGCAAGAATTCCTAATACACCTGAATCTATAATAACTATCATTCTTCTGAGTATAATTTTTGTCCATCAGGGCGTTGAGAATCAACTGTTTTTTTAAAACTTTCAAATAATTCTTGCCTTTCTATAGATTCGGATTCGGGTATATTTTTATAATGTTCTATTTGTTTACCTAAAATTTCTATAGCCCGCTGGTTTTTCTGTAATTGTTTATCTTTATCCCATACTGATGTATGTTCGTCTAAATCTAGAATTTTTTTTAGAGTTTGGGCATCTGATGATTCTAGATGAATTGGATTCGGACACCCTTCTAGAATTAGGTGATAACTATTATCTTTAGTATTGTTAGCGGGTAGAAGGGCTATAAAACGAGCTATGTTTAATATTTTTCCGCTCGCAAGTTCCACTGATTTATTCATTAAATTGATTTGATACTACTTTCAGATTTATTTTAGCGTTTTTGTTAACCGTGGGCTTTCAAAATCGCCAATCTATAAAAATTTGAATACTATAACTCTAAATATCACATAAACCGCGATAAAATTTCTACCGTCGCTTTCCCAGTTTTCTGCCAACTAAACTTTTTAGCTCTTTCAATTCCTAAACTAGATAAACTATTTCTTAACTTCTCGTCAGTAACTATCAACCGCATCGCTTCAGTAAGTTCATCTGTATTGTAGGGATTAACTAAAATTGCCGCATCTCCAGCAACTTCTGGTAAAGATGAAATATTAGAAGTAATTACCGGAGTGCCGCAAGCCATCGCTTCTAATACTGGAAATCCAAAACCTTCCCATAAACTAGGGAATACTAACGCCAAAGCTTGATTGATTATTTTCGGTAATTCGCTATACGATACGTAATTGAGAAATTTAACTCGTTCGGTAATACCTAATTCTTTGATTTGTGTTTTTAATAAAGGTGTATAGCGTTTATCGTTGGAGCCTGCAAACCATAATTGATATTCATTGCTTATCGGTAACGCTGCAAATGCTGAAATTATCCGCTGTAAATTTTTATAGGGATCTTGTCTTCCTAAATAAAGAAAATAAGGATTATTTTGCTTACTCTTGCTGTTAGCTAAAGGTTGAAAATATTGATTGTCGTGTGCTAAAAGAATCGGAGTAATTTTACTTGCGGGAACTTGATAAAAATCATGAATATCTTTTGCTGTAGCTTCAGAATTGCAGATAATATGTTCTGCTTGTCTGAGAATTTGAGGAACGTAGTAACGGTGATAGTATGTTAAAGGTGATTTATTGTTGGAAAAACGTAAAGGAATTGCATCGTGGAAAGTAACGATGTGGCGACATTTTGAATTAATTGGTGCTTCCGGAATGGGTGAAAATAATAAATTTGATTTTAACTGTTGATAAATTCTAGGTAGTTGAAACTGCGTCCATATTAAACGATTTAGATGTCCTTTTGAACCTTGGGCAGGAGTCAGATTATTAGGTATCTTATAGCAAGTGAAATCAGGATATGTTTGAGAAGTTAAAAGAGTAGGTTGAAGAGATTTTAAGTAAGGAAAAAGGTTTTGGGCATAGTTGCTAATGCCTGTAGGCTGAGAAAAGATGATAGATAAATTTACGATTAAATTGCTAGAAAGCGAAGTATCTAAATCCATTACATAATACTTCTATAAGCTTCCAAAGTTTCTTTTGCAGTTCTTTCCCAAGAAAAGATTTTAGCTCTCTCTTTACCTTTCTGAACAAATTCTTGACGGAATTGAGAATCGTTAACTAATTTTAAAATAGCTTCAGCAAGCTGCATCGGCTCATCGGGATTAATTAATAAAGCCGCATCTCCAGCTACCTCGGGTAATGAAGAATTATTAGAAGTTACCACGGGAGTACCTAAAGTCATTGCTTCGAGTACGGGTAAACCAAATCCTTCATAGTGAGAGGGATAAACAAATGCATCTGCTTTTGCATAAAATAAAGCTACCTTCTCATCTGATAAATAATCAAGATGATGAATATTATTTTTCCAAGGTGATTTTTCTATAGCTGCAAATATTGGTTCATAATGCCACCCTTTTCGCCCAATCATCACCAAATTATGCGGTATTTTATGCTTTTCTTTTAAATAATTAAAAGCTGAAATAATTGCTCTAATGTTTTTCCTTGGTTCTATAGTACTGACAAACAATAAATAAGGCACAGAAAAATCATATTTAACTTGCTTGCTTAACTCTTCCACCCTGCCATCCGTTAAATAATCTGTATGATAACGACTAGCTAAAGGCGTAACAACAACTTTTTTTTCATCTACCTGTAAATAATTAATAATATCTTGTTTGGAGCTTTCAGAAATAGTTAAGACTAAATCTGTCCACTGCAAACACTGCTTGACTTTCTCCGTATATGTTTCGACCACAGAATTAGTAAACTGAGGATATTTAATAAAAGTCAGGTCGTACAAATTCATTACCTTACGACTTTTATGACAAGGATAAACCGAATAATTAGTACCGTGAACTATATTAGGATAGCCAAAGAACTTTTCAAAGTATAATGTCAGCGGATTGATATTATTAGAAATTAATAGATTAGAAAATCTAACCGGCATCGGGAATAAACGCAAATTAGGATGCTTCTGCAAACAATCGGGAAAACTCCAATCTCCCCGCAACCACTTTTTTAAACCTGGTTGAAAAGCTATTCCTAATTGAAAATCATCTTGTGCTTGCAATCGCTGTAAAGCCGATATTAAATTAGCAACATAAAAGCCAACTCCACTTGGTTTTGGAGCAACTGGAGTGGCATCAATGACAACTTGTAACATATTCTTAAACCTGGCTGTCAGTTAACTTTTTCAAATCGTATTCAACCATCGATTCTACTAGCTGTGCGAAGGAATATTCCGGTTGCCAATCTAACTGATTTTTTATTTTATCAATAGAACCAATTAACTGCACTGGTTCATCTGGACGATAAAATTCTGGGTCTACAGAAACATAGTCTTGCCAACTTAAACCTACACTACTAAAAGCGCAATCTACAAGTTCTTTGACAGAATGAGTTTCACCGCTAGCAATAATGTAATCATCGGGCTTTTCTTGCTGCAACATTAACCACATTGCTCTAACCGCGTCTTTGGCATAACACCAATCCCTGCGTGCTTCCAGATTCCCCAGCCTTAACTCCTTCGCAAGTCCAAGTTTTATCTTGGCGGCAGTGCTGGTAATTTTACGAAATACAAACTCCGCACCCCTCCGTGGTGATTCATGAGTATAGGTAATACCGCAACAAGCATACAAATGATAGTGCTGACGATAATTAGCAGTCATCCAGTGAGCGTAGGCTTTAGCGACACCATAGGGATTGCGGGGACGAAAAGCAGTGCGCTCCGTTTGTGGAGACTCATCCGGCTGCCCGAAAACTTCACTACTAGAAGCTTGATAAAATCTTGCATCCGGTTTACAGCGACGTATAGACTCTAACAATCTCGATACACCCAGAGCCGTATATTCCGCAGTTAAAGCCGGTTGCGTCCAAGATAAAGGAACGTAACTTTGGGCCGCAAGATTATAAATTTCATCCGGCTCAGTGTCGTTTATAACATCCATCAAGGAGGACTGGTCTAATAAATCACCCGAGACAATTTCAACTTGACTCCCGAGATGGCTGATACGCTCCAAACTACTAGTACTAGTACGGCGAACTAAACCGTATACGTGGTAGCCTTTAGAAGCTAAGAGTTCCGCGAGATAGGAACCGTCTTGTCCTGTTAATCCGGTAATGAGGGCTTTTTTCATTGCGAATGTTTAATAGATTACATTGACTAAATGATTCATCATATCTTCGTTTGATGGAATTAAAAATATAAAATTAATAATATTAACTTTAATTATTTTTTCCGCCGATAACATCAGTTTCAGAACAAATAAATTCCTTATAGACAAGAATTTATAGTCTAATATGATTATAATTAACTGCAATATTGATAATAATTTATATAAAATTACTTAATCTCAAGTTAGTTTTAAAAGAAGTAATCTCAATCTTAATAATAGTAATATTAAAGATAAAAAAATGAAAAAAATTAATCAAAAGAATACTTTTTCTAGATTTTTAATTAAATTAATCTTCATTTTTGCCAAACTACTAATACAACCCCAGCAATAATAAAGCTTAAACCAACAAGACGAGTCGCGGGAATAGTTTCTCTAAATATGAAGTAACCCAACAAAGTAGAAAAAACATAAACTAAAGATACAGATGGGCCAGCAACGCTCAAGCTGACTCTAGTTAAAAGTAAAATATAAGCTATAGCTCCTAAGCCATAACATGCTAATCCGATTACAACTTCAGGAGTTACGATCATATTAAAAATATGGCTGATAGCATTCCCAGCATTCACTTTACCTAACTTCAACGCACCTGCTTTTAAGAAAAACTGTCCTGCAACGCTGCTGATTACTGACATTAGCAGCAAACTGAATTCTTGTGGTGTCATAAGAATATCCTATATCTGTAAATCATTTTTTCAGTACAAAGTTCTTATCTATCTAAGGACTAGATTTAACAATTACATCAAACTTAGGAGATGGTGCCTGTTTATCATTAAACCAAGCAACATGTTCATTTACCATTGTTAAAATGAGGCTATATTTACCAGGTTGAGGTGGTGTTTTAATGATTGCATTAATTGCTGCTGATTCCCCAGGGAGTAGCTCGAAGGGAAGAGGAGTGCGTTCGCCTTCAAATACAATTAAATTGCCATTTGAGTCTAGCCAATGATAAGAAAAGTTTGTAGGATTTCTACCAGCATTAGACCACATAAAATTACTTTCGTTCTTAACCAGAACAGGAATTTTTTCTACTGAGTTAGTCTTAAAAGTTTCTATGGTATCGAGAACTTTTATTTCTTGTAAGAAAGTTTTTGGTATGAGTGACTGAGAATCAGTATCATCAACATTTCCCACATTTACATCTAATATATAAGGTGAATTTTCCTGATTATTAGGAAAATCTATAATTTCTTCAGATATAAAGTCGAAAATCAGTTTGTACTTTCCTGATTTTTTAGGAAAATTCACCAACCCTATTGCATGTGTTGACTCATTTTTTCTTACTTTTCCAGAAACATAAAATCTTAATTCATTAATTTTCTGATTATCGCTATCATATAAATTACCTCTTAGACGGACTTCTCCTTTTCTTAGAGCATATTGATAACCAAACCAAGTTGATGTACCTGTATTTTTAAGCTGAGCTATTAGCTTTTTTTGCATTCCTGGTTTAACAGAAATTAATGAATTCGTAGATTTTCCTTTTTCATCTACAATGTCCTCAACTATTCCTCCTAAACCTTGGATATAAGAATAATCCTCTACGGGTAGTTTGATAATATTGTAATATACAGCTTTAGCATTTCGTTCTATTTGGTTATCTCTGAAACTCCAGAGTCTATAGTTGTTGAAATCAACATTCATTGGTATCCCGTTCCACAGATACCCGGGTTTAGCTCCAAAAGCTCCTACAAATTGATTAAATGTTGAAAATACAATTAGCGATGTTAGTATGATAAGCTTTATACTTAAGATTTTTTTGAGTTCGATTAGCTTATCAATATTAACTGCGAGAAAATAATTAATTAGGTAACAGTATACTGGCATAATATCAGTCATAAATCTTGGTCCATAACTATGGCCTGCCCACCAAACTTTATAGAAAAAATAGCTAGAGACCAAAATAGTAGCAGCAATAGTAAGGCAACCGATTAAATTTTCGTCTTTACGATATCTAAACTTAAGTAATAGATAAGCCCCTGGTAAAGATAGCAGAATAATAGGAGAAAAAATAATAAGCCCCCGGCTAGGACTAAACAATGTTCCTGAAAATGCAACTAGAAAATGATTTATAGTAAAAAGATAAGGAGATTCAGGAAACATTTGAGAGTACCCTCCTCTCAAATTTCCAAAGTAATATAAATTCCAAACTATACTCGGTAAAGCCGAAATTAAGCCAGTCAATAAAAATATTGACTTACTTTTGTAGGTGAATACAGAGTAAATAATTACAGCAATAACATACAATAGGCTAGTAGGACGAATACCTGGTAAAAGTCCACAAGCGATTCCTGCAAATAAAAGCCATATATACTGAGATTTCTTGGAAGCACGGTTTGCTTTTAGCAAATAGAATATTGTACTAATTAGAGTTAGATTTGCTATACCGTGCTGCCATAAGCCTTGGGAAGCAGTTGTCCAAGTATTCGTGGCAAAAGCAAATACAAAAGTAGAAACTAAAGATATAAAGCGATTGAATTTTAATCTTGCAGATAGATAGAAAATTGCAACCGTAAAAGATGTAGAAATTGTAGCAGCTAATTTTTCATAAAATAATCTTTGTACTTCAAAAGTTACAGATGTTAAGTCAATTGATGTTGAGTAGAAAATATCTTGTAGTTTTAAATAGGCATAAAAAATTAAATATAAAGGAAAGGTTATAATTGCAGCCCCAATTGGGTATGTAGAGCTTAAATGACCATTAATTCCCTCTGCAAAAAAATAGCAGTTACCATAATTTTCCTTACAAAGATAACTATCTCTGAAAATATCTAGATGAAACGTATGATTTTCAAGAAAGTTGAAAGCTAATAAAGAGTTGGGGACTGTATCGCCAGATCCAATAGTTACACCATTAGCTAGATAAACTATCATCGAAAAAATAAATACAAATCTTACATCATAAATCATTAAGAACCTCAAATTAAATAATTCTTGTTTTCTTTAGACTAAAGATAATTTTGTATAATCGCGAAAATAGCCATTCCATATCGTAAATTTTTCAAAAAACTAAATCGAACTAACATTAATATTTAGATAACTTATTTTTTAAAAACATCAGTAAATATATCGGTAAAAAGTGGATACTTGCTTTTAACCAAAATAAATAATTTGTTTTATACTGTAAAAAATATTGATGGTGTAAATATTTGAAATTAGCAATGCTCGCTAATTTTTATTTTAGTTTAATCTCTAACTACCTAGCTTATTAATTGCATCAAATATTTTTATATGCTGAAGATATAACTTAAGAAAAACTGGTAAATAAGTTGTACTTTATTATGCAATATATAGCTCTAAACCCATCTTTCCAACCAATTTTTTTACCTTCTTTATAAGTACGACCATAATAAGATATACCCACTTCATAAATACGGCACCCAGTTTTAGAAATTTTTGCAGTTATCTCCGGTTCAAATCCAAAACGATTTTCTTGTATTTTTATAGACTGAACAATTTCTCGCCGAAACGCTTTATAGCAAGTCTCCATATCAGTCAAATTAATATTAGTAAACATGTTAGATAAGGTGGTTAAAAATCCATTACCTAAGCGATGCCAATAATAAACAACTCTATGAGGTCTTGCACCTTGAAAACGAGAACCGAATACCACATCAGCCTTATTATCTAAAATTGGTTGAATCATGACTGGATATTCTTGAGGATCGTATTCTAAATCAGCATCTTGGATAATGACGATATCTCCAGTTGCGGCAGCAATACCAGTACGTAAAGCTGCTCCTTTACCTTTGTTTTTCCGATGATAAATAACTTTGCTGACTTTCGGTTCTATTTTGTACTGAAGTAAATCTCGGGTTCCATCTTTGGAACAGTCATCCACTATAATGATTTCACAGTCTTTGATAGGCGATTTTTTAACCGCTTCAATAACTTCGCCAATTGTTCCTAATTCGTTGTAACAAGGTATTACGACAGATAATTTCATCTAATTAATTTCACTCCTCAGTAACAAAAGTAAATTTTTATAATATTTATACACTAAATTAGTATCTTTTCAAACATTTTAGGTTCTGGATTATCAAGACATCTATGACCAATAACTCCGCGAGATAACAACTGTCTTGTCCTGTTAATCCGGTGATGAGTTTTCATTGCAAATGTTTAATAGGTTACATAGCCTAAGTGATTAATCACATCTGTGGTTTCTATAAATTAAAAAATGCTGTATAGAATAAATTTAAATAAAACTAATGTACTAAATCCAAAAAGTGTTGTTCTATTTTTGACCAAACATAATTAGTTTCGACAAACTTTTTTCCTTGTACGCCCAGTTGATTTCTAACTTGTTGATTCATAAATTCAATTGCAACTTGAAACTCATCTTCGTTTGAATACCATACTCCACCTTGGGATCTGCGACATTGACCAACTAAAACATCGCATTTACCGTTAACTAAAACCGACTTTCCTACAGCCCAAGCTTCCAATATTACAATTGAAAGACTTTCATAAGGTGATGGCATTATAAGCAAATCGCAACCTGCTAAAGCATCCCATTTTGTTTGTTCTTCTACGAACCCTAATGGTAGAATATCGGGGTGTTTGGGAATTTTCATAGTTGCTTTTCCCAGTAATACCAATTTCTTCGAGCCGGATTGCTGACTTACTAAATTTATAAAGTAGTCAAAAAGCTCCTGACATCCTTTAGACGGATCTATCCTACCTACATATAGAAAAAAAGGCTCATAGATCTGATATTTATCTCTAAAATTTTTCACATTATATGTTGAAGGTGGCTCCACTGCGATACCCGCAACAGTTCCAGTCAAGTTAGCTTTCGGAAAACGTTTTTTCAGAAAAGCTTTTTCTTCTAAAGTATTAAATATAAAACTGCGGGGCTTCTCAAAAAATTTATCCCACATACTCATATGAATCGTCCATTCATCATGGGCACAAGCTGCAAGATAAGCTTTTTCTGCAACTAATGGCAAAACAAAATAAGTTGTTGCATATAAATAAGTGAAAAAAAGAAATGCGTCATATTCATGGTGGTGATGTTTGACATAAGAAATTAAATCTGGAGAAAATGGCCCTTGTTCCTTCATCCAAGCTTCTTGCTCTTCAATCGATGCTTCTGTGATATGAGAACAGATTTGGCTAGATAAACGATTAAATTTATTTATATCTCGCTGTTTTTTGACTGAAAATCGCCTAACTTTTACGCCAGAAATTTCTACTAAGCCAGGAGGATAATGATTTTTCCAAGTCATATAATCCAATGCACAAGTGCTTAAGATTTCGACGTTCCAATATTTAGACATTTGCTGAGCAATTGTGAAACAAAGTGTTTCAGCCCCACCGTTCACTTCTAATCCACAACGTTGGACAACAAAAGCAATTTTGGTCATAATTCTAGCTCGTTAGGTGGATAGCTTCTATACAAAAATGCTGGTTTTTTATTTTGTGCTTCTCGGCTATTTGAAGCTCGTACAAAAATATATTGACCTAAATCATGTTCTCGGCGTTTAAGCAATGGTTCTAAATTAGAAATAGAGGAATAATTATTTGCGTTGTTTTCATGTACATCAGCTGAAAACATCGCATCTATGCTGAAGCCAAGATAATCAAGTAGTAAGTATATTTCATGCTTGTTATATTCACGGTTATGTCTACCGTAAGGACCGTAACCAGAATAAGGATCGTATATATTTACTCCAGCAACCATTTTGGCAACATTCTCTAACCTACTAACATTGGGAGTAGTAAGAATTAACACACCATTAGGTTTTAAAATTCTTTTTATTTCCTTTAGTACTCTTATTGGGTCCATTAATAAATGTTCTATTATTTCGCAAAATAGAACAACATCAAACTGCTCATTATCATAAGGAAATATGTCTTCTTCTATATTAAAATGATTAGATTCTAGTTTCACTGATAGCTGTTTTTCAGATTTAAAATCTTTATATCCTACTTCTTGCACTAATTTATGAGCATGATTGGAACCAAAGTAGTTAGCTAAAGTTAACTTTAAACTAGTAAAAGTTTGTAGCAATATTGTTGTAAAGTATGGATTGGCTCCTAGTTCAAGACAGTTTCCCGATAGTTCTCTAACTAAACCATATGTATAGACAAATCGACGAAAATCCTGTCTGCAATAATCAGCCATTTCTCTAGATGGAGCATCTGAGACTAATATAGTTTCTAAAAAGTTAAATAGTTCACTTTCTGATACACCTTCTGGTAATGGCAGCTTTGGATTAAGAGGGAAACTTTTTGTTGAATTTAGGTGATATTTGATGTTTTCTGCAATTGCATGTAAACTTTTTACATTTTTCATCTTTTGAATTCCTTTTCCATCTTGACAACTATATTACTTAATGTGTCGTATACGTTATCTACCAAAAAATAATTTCTTCGCAAACGCTGTGCATTAATGACTTTCGATGCAATTGATTTATCGTGTATCATTAACTTCGCTAAAGCTGCAATCTCAACAACATTATCTTTACTATTAAACATCAGTCCGGCTTCGCCCAAAGTTTCCGGTACAGCGCTACTTTTATAAGCTAATATTGGAATATCGAACCACATTGCTTCTACTAATGGAACGCAAAATCCTTCATGTTCGCTCATAGACCAGAATAAGTGTGCAGTTCGGTAATAAGCTAATAATTGAGCATCGTTAACTTGTCCTGGAAGCAATACGAAATCAGCTATTCCTAACTTTTCAATCAGATTTATCAAATAACAGTAATAAGGGTCGTTTTTTTCTCCATAACCAATTAAAACTAGTCTTACATTACAATCCATTGTTAAATATTCTGCAAAAGCTTTCAACAAATCATCTTGCCGTTTATTCGGTGCAAGACGACCTACAAAAAGTAAATTAATTTTGCCATCTTGTAGCTTATGCATTAATTCAATATCCGCAGATATATCCCATTTGCTAGGATCTACAATAATTGGTAATACTCCCGGTTGAGAAAAGCCATTTTCTGAAAGTTCTTTTGCATTGTAAGCAGAATCCCCCACGGACAATGAAAAATATTTAGCAAGCTGCTTAAATTCTGTACGACCTTTTTCTAAAATTTTGGCAAACTCAGGTCTATAAGGTTCAAAAAATTTAGCGGGCGTAATGTTATGATAAATCAAGCATTTAGGAGCAGAATGAGATATTGCATATTCTGTCAGTTCGGAACCAATTGAATGATGATAAATTAAGCCTGCTTTGTCATTAATAGCTTTACGATTAAAAATTTTTGCTTGATTAGCAATTCGTTCATCCAAATAACGAACATAAATATCTGATTTATATCCACATTTTCGTAAATAATCTCTTATTGCTAACGCATGATTAGAAATAGCATCACCATAAGCAAGGTTAGGTAATAACTGATGGATCTCTTTAAGTTTTCCTAAATTAAGTTTAACTGCTGCTAATTCTGGTGGTGAAGATATTCCCAGTGCAGTTTGATAACGCTGAATAACTTTCTCCCATACTGCTTTTTCTTCTGCGTAACAACGACCATTATCTCCATATGAATTCAGCAGTGTTTTTTCTGCTTTATCGACTGTAGCGAATAATTTTGTCCATTCAATTTCTGTATGTGCCAACCAACCACCCTTAGCAGACTCAACAGCCATCGCGGTAGCTAGACAATTTCCATGAGCGGCGGCAGGTTTCCTGTAAAACCAAGCTTCCATAATTACCCGAGAATAGCTTTCGTTTTGACTGGGTTGAAATAAAGCTAAGCAGTTAGACAATAATGCTTCTTTTTCTGGTTCTGTCACCAACCCTAAATCAATTAATCCGTCGAAGGGTTTAAGAAAAGCAGGATTTCCAGGCCCAGCAATAATTAGCTTTAAATTAGATTTTGGATAATCTTGCTTAAACCGAATATAAGCCTTAATTAATAAGTCTGTATTTTTAGTTGAATCTCGACGACCTAAACAAAGAACAAACCGTTCTTGGTTAACTTGAAAGTCTTTTATCTTAACAATATCGGAATTGTTATTTTGACTTACTTCGATTCCTGCACCTGCTACAATACTTTTATTAATTATTCCCGGTCCATATAAATTTTTAGCTAATTGTGCTTCACCTTCGCTAATAAACAATAATCCCTTGGCGGCATGAAAAATTTTTTCTACTTGCGGTAAATAAGCATAAGCTTCATCGTGCAAACAAGGCTGTAAAAAAGCACGATTGGCTACAATATCCAAGCCATTTAAAATCACTCCATAAAGGTAAGGTAAAAATAAAAATGCTTGATAGTGATATTGATGTTTTTTTAGATAATTGATTAATTCAGATGAGTTAATATTTTCAGAACAAAATATACCCGAATTCTCTAAACTTATTGGGTTAACCCCTGGCTTTAAAGCCGAATGTGGTAAACCTAATATTGAAGAATTGACAGCATCAAAACAAGCGCGATCGCGTTTATCAACTTTGAAACGTCGAATCCTTAATTCCTGCTCTTTACTAACCCCAGCTTTTAAATGATTAATAGACCAATCATCTTGAAAAGAACGACAGCAAGTAGTTAAAACTTCAACATTATGTCCTCGCTTTGCTAAACGAGTTGCTACCTGCCAAGCTTGTTGCTCCGCTCCCCCTTTTAAATTTTTACCGAACCAGGGAGTAACTATAGCTAATGGCTTCATAACTTTTTATATCCAACTAAGGCATAATCTTGATAGTTCATTTTGGGTTCTGCAAAAATACGCAATGATTCTGGAATTAAAGAAGAATAAATTAATTTTATTTCTTTAAATCCATGCCACTCTAATAAAAACTGTAACATTTCTGGGGGTAAAGGTTTTATATGAGTTGGATCTTGGTAAAAATTTGATAATGCATATAAGCTGTGAGGATTAATAGTTTCTAATATGATTACCCCATCAGCTACTATTTTTTCAAATGCCAATTTGATAAAATTATTTAAGTATTCAAAGTTTAGATGTTCGACTACTTGTAATGAAGAAATACCTGAATATTTATCGTTGCTTTTTTGCAAAAATTCGATGATGTCCGATTCGTAAACTTCATATCCGCTTTGTTGTAAATTTTCTATTTCTAATTTGTTTATATCAATACCTTGGTATTTTATCTGATTAGACTTAAGATTTGATATAAATTCGCCTCTACCACACCCAGCATCCAAAAAAGGATAATCTATCAAAGATGGATTGATATATTGCAAATAATACTTTTGCTTTTCTTTTACACTGTTTGAATTATAAAAAACGTTTTCAAATAAATAGTAGAATAAATCTTCTTTATCATGCTTGGAATGTTCTTCAATCGGTATATTTGATAAAGAGATTGCGCTACTAAGATAGTTATGATGAGAAACTTCTAAAAAATCCGACAAATTCAATTTTGTTTTGCTGATTCCTTTTTCTTGTACATCTACCCTTGTATCTAAATCTTTTATTTGTTTATTTATGACTTTTACTGTTTCGTTTATACTTTCAATGGCATTTTGTGTCGCGGTACAGGTATTAATTAAGGTGTGATACTTTTCTTTACTCAGATTTTCTATATTAACAAGATGACTATCTGTATTACTGATTTGATTATCTAATTTTGACTGCAAAACCTCTATTTCTGCAACCAACTGGCGATTCAAAAGGGTAGACTGCTTCAAAGCATTGATTAAATTTAAGTTGACTTCTCTTTGGTCTTTAAAGATAAAATTGATTATTTTCAAGCAGTATTGCTTTATTTTGTCACTCAAAGGAAAAGAAAAACGATTAAATTTTTCTGGAAACTTTGTTCGTACAGAAGCTCTAGTTTCAGCGTTCTGAATTAAAGCCTCAATATAATTAAAATTAAAATTTATTTTTTCTGTATCAGACTTTGAATCTGCAAAGGATTGTGGAATTTGATTCTTCCGCCGAGCAACTTCTTCTCGTATCTTCTGCATCAGTTCATCAACATCAATTTCGGGATTATTTGATTCAATCATAAATATTATAAATACTAATTAAATAAACTTATCTCTTCGCTAATTTCAATAGTAGATTTCAAATCAACTACACCGTCACAAAAGCTTCCATTAATAACTTCAAACACAATTAATTCATCAACCCAGTCATAGCTAATACCTTCTTCAGAATGAACACCTATAGTAAATGTGTAAACACCTTTATTTAAATGACAAGGAATATGAAAGCATACTTTTAATTGCTGTCCGGAATTTAAATTTGGTAAATCAACATTCATGAGACGAGTATTGATACCATACATGACTAAACCCATCAAGTTTCTGAGAGAAATTCCAACAACTAATTTGTCTAGTTCTTCTTTCGCTCGCAACAAAATGATAATTTTAAAAGTTGTTCCTGTTTCTACTTTGTTAATTTCTTGATTATCTGAATCTGTAATTTTAACATTATCAATAACAGCTAATTGATTTCCATGTCTATTTAGTTTCGTTTCTGATTGACGATTGGCTACAAAATCATTGTGATTTTCAATCTCTCTAATTTCTTTGCTTAATTCCGGAGCTTGTTTTTCTTGCTTTTCTTGCTGTTTGTCAGAACTCAGTAAAGCTATATAATGATTTACTACTTCTTTAGGCTTACCAATTTCTAATACCTTTCCGCCATTCATTAACACAGCGCTTTTACATAGCATTTTGACGCTAGAAGAATCGTGAGAAACAAATAAAATTGTTACTCCTTGCTCTTTTAACTGACGAATCCGCTTCATACACCGTGCTTGGAATTTTGCATCACCAACAGCCAATGCTTCATCTACTATCAGTATGCTTGGCTCGGTATTTGCAATCACCGCAAATGCTAATCTAACCACCATCCCGCTAGAATAAGTCTTAACCGGCTGCTCTATGAATTCTCCAATATCAGCAAAGGCTGCAATATCATCATATTTAGCCGCGATTTCTTCGTTACTTAATCCTAATATCCTGCCGTTAAAAAATATATTTTGTCTGCCAGTAAATTCGGTATTGAAACCGCTACCCAATTCTAATAATGCTGAAACTCTACCATTAACAAATACTTCTCCAGTAGTGGGTGTTAATGTTCTGGCAATAATCTGTAAAAGCGTGCTTTTTCCAGAACCATTTTGTCCGATAATTCCTACCGTCTCACCTTGATTAATTTCCAAATTAATATCTTGCAATGCCCAAAACTCTTGAGCATGACTCTTTCCTGGTAAAAAAAGTTCTTTAAGCCTATCTACTGGACGAGCATAGCGTTTGTAACACTTGGAAATATTCTTTAGGGAAATTGCAACTTCCTCACCCATAACATTAGATTCTTAATATCTGAACTCAGAACATTCGCGAATCAACAAAGCTCTCAAATTGATAAAATTAGGCTATTAAAGTTCCTGTTTTGCTACGAATAGTCGCATTATCTGACAGTGCAAATTTGCTATTAGCGTTAGGAGAAACTAAACCTAAAACCTGCAAGTCTGCTTCCACCATCAATTTGACTAATTCTTCAAAAGTAACAGTCTGTTTCCAACCTAGTTCTTGCTTTGCTTTAGTTGCATCACCAACTAACAAATCAACTTCTGCCGGACGTAAATATCGTTCGTCAAAAGCTATATAATCTTCCCAATTCAGATTGACATGATTAAAAGCAATATCTAAAAATTCGCGCACGGAATGAGTTTCTCCCGTGGCAATTACATAATCATCTGCTCGCTCTTGCTGCAACATTAACCACATTGCCTGCACGTAATCTTTCGCGTATCCCCAATCTCGCTTGGCATCTATGTTACCCATGTAAAGCTTTTTCTGCTTTCCTGCTACTATGTTCGCAACAGCACGAGTAATTTTTCTAGTTACAAAAGTTTCTCCACGACGGGGTGATTCATGGTTAAATAAAATCCCGTTACAGGCAAATAAGCCGTAAGATTCCCGGTAGTTTACCGTCTGCCAATGAGCAAATACTTTCGCGCAAGCATAAGGGCTACGAGGATAGAAGGGTGTTTCTTCCGATTGAGGAACTTCTTTGACTTTACCAAACATCTCGGAAGAACCGGCTTGATAAAAACGCACGTCAAGCCCAGTGCGCTGCTGATAATCTCGCAAGGCTTCTAATAAGCGCAACGTTCCCATGCCCACAGTATCGGCTGTATATTCAGGAGAATCAAAACTTACACGTACATGGGACTGGGCACCTAAATTGTAAATTTCATCCGGCTTTACCGTTTCTAAAATACGACGTAGAGTAGTACCATCCGTTAAATCACCATAGTGGAGAAACAATCTGGCATTATCGCTATGGGGGTCAGTATAAATGTGGTCGATTCTATCAGTATTAAAAGTAGAAGTACGGCGAATCACACCATGAACTTCATAACCTTTTTCTAACAACAATTCGCTCAGATAAGAACCATCTTGACCGGTAATACCAGTAATTAACGCCTTCTTCACCATGCTTAGCCTCCCTGTAATTATCTGCGTTTAACAATGTATACTAAAGAACATCTGCAAAACCCGGACGTAATTTTCTGTATGTTAAAATACCGACAAAAAATATAATTACCGATATAGTAAAGGCTACTGCCAATTCCCCCCAATGCTTAACTTCTCCTACCAAAACCAAGTCCCGGTAAACTTCTACAATTGCTGCTAATGGATTCAGCCACAGCAGTAACTTTTGCCAGCTTTCGGGAATAGATGTAGCTGGGTAAACTATAGGCGTTGCGTAAAACCAAATATTAAGAATAACATTTAATGTTTGTGGAATATCCCGTAAAAATACGGTTAATCCAGAAACCAAGTATCCTAAACCAGCGGTTAACAATAGCTGTGGTATCCAAACTAAAGGTAATAAAGCCAAGCTTGTATGTAAATTCCCGGAAAACACAGCTACAAAAAAAATCAGCATTATCAAGCCAAAAGAACTCTCGATAAAAGCTGAAAGAATCGGCACTAAAGGCAGCAAGCTTAGTGGAAATACAACTTTTTTGACTAAATTTGGTTGACCAACTACTGCACCAGCAGACTGAATTAAGCCGGTACTAAAAGCTATCCAGGGAAGCAATCCTGCAAATAACCACAGCCCAAAAGATACACTTTCATTCGCTTCTAATCCTTTAAGGTCTAATTTAACTTTTAATACAACGGAAAACACGTAAGTATAAATCAGTAATTGCGAAAGTGGATTAACTAAAGACCATAAATTTCCCAGTACGGAACCTTTATAACGCGCTTCTAAATCTCGCCTTACCAAAGTTCTCAACAAATCAAACTTAGTCCACCACCGCTCGTCTATTGGTAAAGCACGTCTTAACTTGCTTGAGATGCGGACAAATAAATGCATTGTTCGCATAAATTCTGATTCCTCACACACCAGTTATTAACTAGCAATTAGCGGTTATTTCTTCGGCAAAAAATCGCTAAAAACCTCAATCATTCTTCTTCACAAACAACCGTCTCCAGGAAATATTTTTTGACTATTAGTTATAGAACTTACTTTTATCCATGCTGATAAACAAAATTTTTTAATAATCATACAACGAATCGACGATGAAGAAATTTTGGATTTTAAATTGGGGATGAGAGATTGGGCATTGACGACACAAGAAGCAAACAAGCAGCAAGATGCTCCCAGTATAGAGATTTTTATAACTCCTAACTTCTAATTAACTTCCGATTACCATTATCTATTACCTATTAACCAATTCCCACAAGTCCCTAATTCAGCTAAACTTAGTCTTGGTTTAGTGCATTTATTTGATTATTTACCTAAATGGCAATGGAAGTAGGACAAAAAGTTAAGGTAGTTCGTTTACGCGACCGTTTATCTTCTAGAAATACATCTGGAAAGCTAGGAAAAGTCGGCACCATAAAGGATTTTAAGATAACTGATGGTAAGGGCGTTGGCTGCGTAGTAAAGTTTGATGACAATTCAGCCACTTGGTTTTTTGAAGACGAACTAAAAGTAGTGCAATAGACAGAAGCGTCTTCTAGAAATCTGCTGTTAACTGGAAGTTAATTGTAAGGGCTGAAATTGGAATTCATAAAATGTCCCAGATATTGACCTTTTTGGGTGAAAGCAGCGCCGCTCGAACTAAAACAGCGATCGCGTCTGCTAAATCCCTAGCAAATCAAGGAAAACGGGTTCTTTTGGCAGGTGGTGCCGAACCCGTTTTACCCGTTATGTTAAGTGCTGAGTTAGGCCCAGATCCTCAAGAAATTGGCGCTAATTTACAAGCAGTACAGTTTCAATCTTCCGTGTTGTTAGAACGCAATTGGGAAGAGGTAAAGAAACTGGAAGCACAATATCTCAAAACACCTATTCTCAAAGACGTATACGGTCAAGAGTTATCTATCTTACCTGGGATGGATGGCGCTTTGGCACTTAATGCTATCCGCGAATATTTTGAGAGCGGCAAATATGACGTTATTGTTTACAACGGTACTGGAAATATAAATACTTTACGAATGTTGGGAATGCCCGAATCAATTAGTTGGTACGTGCGCCGTTTCCGACAATTGTTCATCAATTCGGATTTGGGTAAGGCAGTTTCTGATTCTCCTTTCATCCAACCGTTAATTTCCACCTTTCTCAACGTTAATCCTACGGCAGATAATTTTGCTCAACCTACCAACCAAGCTAATAATATCTTGGATAAAGGTAAAAAAGTTCTTGCCAATCCCCAGCAGTTTAGTGCTTTCTTGGTCACAACTCCAGATCCCATAGAAGTGGTTACCAGCCGTTTTCTTTGGGGAAGCGCTCAACAGGTAGGTTTAACCATTGGTGGAGTTATTGTTATTTCTCCCGATGGAAATTCAAACGTCTCTGAAGACTTTGCTCCTTTACAAGTAACTAATATCCCAGATATTAAAGAAGGTAATTGGCAGCCTTTAGTAGATGCTGTTCCGGACTTTACGGCACAGACATTAGCTTCCCCCAAACCTATTGAAATTGACGTTAATGCTCGTCAGGTAAAATTATTTTTACCAGGATTTGACAAAAAACAAGTCAAACTAACTCAGTATGGGCCAGAAGTGACTATAGAAGCAGGAGACCAAAGAAGGAATATATTACTACCTCCGGCTTTGAGCGGTAAGCCCGTAGCAGGTGCGAAATTTCAGAACCAATATTTGATAATTTCGTTTTAGAAATAGGTAATGGGTAATTGGTAGTTAGGAGTTAGGAGTTAGGAGTTAGGAGTTAAGAGTTAGTAGTGAAAAACGAGAATCATCTACTTCTCTTCCCCCTCTCCCCCATCTCCAATTCCCGATGCCCTATGCCCAATCCCCAATCCCCAATCCCCAATCCCCAATAGCCAATTCCCTAAATAATATGTCTGAATCAACTCAACCAAAATCAGAAGCTGCCCAACGCAGTGCCCAAACCAGACAGTTGCTAGGAATGAAGGGCGCAGCTTCTAGTGAAAGTTCTCCAAAATGGAAAATTCGCTTGCAGTTAATGAAGCCGATTACCTGGATTCCCTTAATTTGGGGGGTTGTTTGTGGTGCGGCTTCTTCAGGTAACTACACTTGGAACACGGAAAATATTCTCAAGTCGGCGGCTTGCATGTTGCTTGCTGGCCCAATTTTAGCGGGTTATACCCAAACTTTAAACGAATATTACGACCGCGAAATTGACGCAGTCAACGAACCTTATCGCCCGATTCCTTCCGGGGCCATTCCTTTACCCCAAGTAATTACGCAAATTTGGGTATTAATGATTGCCGGTTTAGGTTTGGCTTTTGCTTTAGATAAATGGGCTGGAAATGAATTTCCGACAATTTCAGTTATCGCGGTATTAGGCGTTTTAATTGCTTACATTTATTCTGCTCCACCTCTAAAACTCAAGCAGAATGGTTGGTTAGGGGGTTATGCTCTGGGCGCTAGCTACATAGCTTTTCCTTGGTGTACCGGTCATGCATTATTCGGCGAATTAAATTGGAAAGTGGTAGTCTTCACCGTTGTATATAGTTTGGCTGGCTTAGGAATTGCCATAGTTAACGATTTCAAGAGCGTAGAAGGTGACAAAAAATTTGGACTCAAATCTTTACCAGTTGTCTTCGGAGTCGAAAAAGCAGCTTGGATTTGTGCCGGAATGATTGACATTTTTCAAGTCGCGATCGCAGCATATTTAATCTATCTGCATCAAAATTTGTACGCCGCAATACTACTTCTGTTAGTGATTCCTCAAATTACATTGCAAGATATGTATTTCCTGCGCGACCCATTGAAAAACGATGTAAAATACCAAGCTAGTGCCCAGCCATTTCTAGTTTTAGGAATGTTAGTAGCGGGTATTGCACTCGGTCATTCTGCTATCTAATCAATTATTACCAACCTAAGCATAGGTCATAGGGCATTGATAATAGACAATTAACCTTTGACCTTTAACCTTTAACCTTTAACCTTTAACCTTTAACCTTGAAGTCGTGTTTCAAATACTTTATTACCTAGTTAATGCAATCCAGCCTTTTCTAGTGCCTATTTGCTTTGTATGTGCTTGGTCATTAATTATTTTAATCGGCTGGAGCATGTGGACTGCTGCAAGGGATAGCATCAATACAGCAAAGCAAATGCATCAAATACCCTGTTCGGGCTGTCAATATTTTACTGACGATTATCGCTTAAAATGCACCGTTAATCCTTCAATGGCTAACACTGAAGAAGCAATAGAATGTATTGATTATCAACCAAAAACAAACCCGATGCTGTATTAAAATTTGAATATTTGATAGTTGATAGTCGTTTTATTTCAGTTACTACTTACATTTTATGTTTGTCAAAAAGCTGTTAGATTGTCCGGAGTTTATTGCGGGTGACAATACTATTTTGCGTGAATTACTTCACCCAGATAAACAACCTTTAGAATTACGCTATAGCTTTGCTCATGCGACACTACCAATAGGAAAAACTTCGCAACCACATTCTTTAACAACTTCAGAAGTTTACTACATTCTTACTGGAAAAGGAGAAATGCACATCAACGATGAAACTCAAATCGTCGAACCTGGTGATGCCGTATACATTCCTCCAAATGCAAAGCAATTTGTTCACAGTTGTGGTAACGAACCATTAGTATTTATTTGCATAGTAGATCCAGCTTGGCGAAAAGAAGATGAAACAGTTTACGAATAGTTAAAAAGCAAATTGTTCGCTAACCTATATGACTAAATACTACAAAAAGCTTGATTCTCGAATTAGAAAATTATTCGCTTTATCAGTAGGAATATTTTTTCTATTATCTTGCTCAAGTTACGCCGAACCCACGACGAATTCTTGCGCGACTCAATTTTCAGAAAGTCAATGCGTTGACAATTTAAATAAAGTATTACCAGAATTAAAAAAAGCTGATGTAGTATATCTAGGAGAAACCCACGACAGTGCTAAAGACCATCAAAATCAATTAAAAGTTATCCAAGAATTATATAAAAACAATAAGAAAATAGCTATTGGAATGGAAATGTTTCAGCGCCCATTCCAAGAAACTATAGATAAATATATTGCAGGCAAAATTACAGAAGCAGAATTTGTTAAAAGCAGCGAATACAAAGAGCGTTGGGGTTTCGATTGGGAACTATACGCTCCTATTTTACGATTTGCTAAAGAAAACAAAATACCCGTTTTAGCTTTAAATACTCCCAGTGAAATTAGCCGTAAAGTTGCTAAAGGAGGTTTAGAAAAACTAACGGATGCCGAAAGAGAATGGATTCCACCTGTTACTGAAATTAACTTAGATAACATCCCATACCGTCAAATGATTTTAAAAGCATTTGAACAACATCAAAGGGCGGGACATGGTAACAGCGATAGCGCAAATCGTTTTTTTCTAGCCCAAGTGTTGTGGGATGAAACAATGGCCGATACCATCGCCAAATTTATTCAAACAAATCAAAACTATCAGGTAATTGTATTGGCAGGGCAAGGACATATTGTATACGGTTACGGCATTCCCAGTCGTGTAGAAAGACGAATTAAAGACAAGAAATTTACTCAACGTTCGGTTTTATTAAGCGTTCCAGGTATTGATTCAATTGAACAAAATAAGCCCGTTGCTGATTTTATTTTGGAAAAGTAAAAATGTTTATCAACATATTTTATTTGTAAGAGTGCATATCTTACTACTATTAAAGTTATTGCCGTTTACGCTGAATAATTTTTGGCAATTCTTCTATATCCAAAGGTTTACCATGCTCTTTAATTCTGTCTGCCAAAGCATAAAAAGCATCATTATCTTGTCTATGCTTCAAAACATATGCTCTTAATTTGGAAGTAGATATTTTTGTAAAGTTTGGTTTATCAGTCATAGCTGTTTTACATTTCAATTCCTAATAAGGATTAGAGTAGATTTCAACTTTTTATAAAGGATATTGACGGTAAACCGATAGAATTTCAATCCCTAATAGGGATTAGAGTAGATTTAAACGGTTATTAAACCAGCTTACTTCTATATAGATTATTTGTGTCAATCCCTAATAAGGATTAGAGTAGATTTCAACTGCTGTTACAAAAGGCTGAAGAAACGGTTCCCGCAAAGTTTCAATCCCTAATAGGGATAGATTTGATTTCAAGTTTCAACATTATTGGTATCTGCAAGTCTTGTATTACTTTTGTTTCAATCTCTAATAGGGATTAGATTTGATTTTAACCACTTATATTACCATAGGAAAACTAAATTGAGAAAAAGTAAAATGGCTGAAACCTAGTTTGTATAAGGTGCGCGGATGGGTAAAGGTGATAACATGCTTCAAAGCCTTATCTTAAAAAGGATTCAGCGATTATTTTCTCAACGTATTTTTCAACACTCTACCATCCGCGAAAAATTACCACCACTTCAACTGTAAATAACCGCGTTGAGATAAAGCTATTTCTTTTTCACCCATCCATTCTTCAACGGGTTTGTAAGTACCGAAAACATGATCCCACCAATCTACAGCCAAGCCAAAGTTATGCTCCCACATGCCGTATTTGTGATGTACGTAATGTACTGGCATTTCCATCCAGAAACACTTGCTAGGATTTTCATGCTGTAGCTGATGTGCGTATGCAGAAAAAGCGGCATAGCTTAAACTACCAAGGAACCAACCCAAACCGGCATCCCAGGAAAAGAAGAACATGATAACCATCACCAAGGAACTGCCAACTACATAATCGCGGAATTCCCAAACTACACCTTGTCCTTCATTGCGACGATGATGATCGCGATGACGTTCGCCGATTTTACGGTTAACGTGCATCAAACGATGCAGCCAATATTCAACTAGACTTGCCAGTATGAAGGCAATAAGAAAACAAATTATTGCTGTTGAAGCACTTAATAACGTAGGATTCATATAAACTTTTGAAGGACAAACAATCTCGTAATTTATCGTAACAATTTCTCGCTATGATAATTGCGTACAACATTACTTAGGGACGTTATCTTGCTTAAGATGTTGCATTCACAGCGAACAGTTATCAGTGAACAGCGAACAGTTATCAGTGAACAGTTATCAGTAAACAATTATCAGAGAACAGTGAACAGTTGCTCACCGGTTGGGTGTGGATCGTCAATTAGCAGCGCTTTGCAGTTAAATGAGATACACCAGTATATTCTGAAACTCTTGTGGGATGGGACACCAATGGCATCCTTGCCCGTCCGTATAAATTTTAAACTTGGGACTGTAGATGTGTAACAATTTCCTGTAATGTCTGAGATACGGAACGGGGTTGCCAGCCTAGTTTTTCACGAGCTTTTTTGGCATCAACTCGCACGCAGCGGTCGTAGAGATAATGAACTCTTTCTTTACCTATAGGTGGATTCCAGGATAATAATTTGCCTATCGGGTCAAGTATATTACCAGCAATTCTGACTATTGGTTTGGGAACTTCCACGGGCGTTGAAATTCCTGTCTGTTCGCTAAGAATTTCAAACATCTTTTGGAAAGGAAGTTCACCAGCAGAAATTATATAATGTTCTCCTCGTTCGCCTTTTTCTGCTGCCAATATCATTGCATCCACCAAATCATCTACATGTACTATTCCAGTGATGCGATCGCTGCCAACCCATAGTTTCAATTTTCCTTGCAAAAATAGTTTAAATATAGGGCCGAAATGAGGATCGTCTGGACCAAAAATACCGGATGGCATGACGCTAACCACGGGAAAACCAATTACAGCATAGTTGTCAACTAATTGCTGTGCTTCATATTTAGTACTGTCGTAGGCAGAGGAGAAGTCTTCTTGAGTTCTTTCAAAAGTTTCATCTATAACTTGCCCTTGAGTATCGCCGTAAATTCCGATGGTGCTACAGTAAACCATCTTAGAAACTTCCATTTCTTTGGCAACTTCTAAAACAGCTTGGGTTCCTTCAACATTTGCCCGTTCCATTTTTTGGGCATCAACTAAACCCAATTCGACAAAAGCTGCTGTATGAAACACCGTGTCAACACCCTGCATTACCTGCCGTAAGGCGTTGCGATCTGTTATATCCCCCGTAACCAACTCGATTTCTATATCTTTTAACCTGGTTAAATCGCTGGATTTTCGCACTAGCCCAACAACCGAATTGCCGCGCCGCACGAGCGCTTTTACTAAGTGCGAACCTGTAAACCCATTGGCACCTGTAACTAAAGCTTTCATAACGCTTTCTCGTAAATTCGGTAAGTCTTGTAGATTTTGCCGCCTGCCGCTTCAACTAATTTTCGGGAAGGGGAGTTATCTTCCCAAACAAAAGAAAGTTCTGCTCTTTTATAAGGTTTACCTTTTTTAATTCCTCCCTGCATTCCCAAATAAATTAAGCCTAAAGGTACCATTTTACGACGATATTCAGGCAAGCTACAAATAACAATGACTCTTCCTTGGTCAATTTGCCGACGGTACCAAAGAAATTTGAGAATTCCTAACCAGTTTAATTTACCACCAACATGTTTTAGAGCAATATTATAATCGGGTAAACCCATCCAGCAGCCTATCATTTTACCATTATGTTCGGCAATGGGAAATACGTCTGGATCTACTAAAGATTGTAATTCCTTGGCCTCATCCATAAATTCTTCTAGGGCACGAGGAGTTGAACTGTAGTTATTCGCGAAAGTGGTATTAAACAATTCATACAGGCTACGACAATCTTGTTCAAAACCTTCACCCTTTGTCCGTAGGGGACGAAAGGTAATGCCAGATTTACAAGCGATTCGATATCCTTTTTCAAATTTAGGATCTAAAATTAGATCCAAAGGAAAATCATAAGCATAAGCATCATTTCCTTTGTAATAACCAGCCTTTTCCATAAATTCGGGATAATAAGGCGGGTTATAAGGTGTCATCATAATCGGCGGCTCTTCAAAATTATCTACTAAGAATAAACAGCTATTATGAGTAGATAAATTTATTGGTCCCCGAACAAAATTCATTCCTTGATCGCGCAACCATTGGGAAGCGGTTTCTAACAAACCATTTGCAACTTCAAAGTCTTCTATACATTCAAAATAACCAAAAAGACCGACATTCTTAGCTTCGCTTTCAATTAATCTACGATTGATAATCGCGACTATTCGTCCTAAAGGTTCACCATTTTTTTGAGACACAGCAATAAACTGCTGAAATTCTCCATATTCTAAAAAAGGATTTTCGTTAACTGCTAATTGTTTAGCGATACTGCTGCGAATTGGTGGAACCCAATTAGGGTAATTTTTATATACCTTAAAAGGCACATCAAGGAATATTTCCCTTTGTGCGTCTGTAGTTACAGGCGATACTGTAAATTTTTGAACTTCAGTAACCATATTAGGTAGTAAAGCTTTACGTTTTATGTAAAAAAGTTACAATCTAATTTTTAATTATGATGTTTTTATTGGGTTATTTTAATGATTTGTAAGAGGGAATGGAGAATAATTCGTAGGTTGGGTTAGGCGCATGAATATAAATAATTGCCAACAAATAATTTAAATTGCGCCGTAACCCAACACTCATTTGGCGGCAATATCGTATTTAAGATGTTGTATTTATATTTATACGGTGCTGCGGATGTTGGGTTACGACACTAAAAGATAATCGCCGGGTTATGAATTGAATGTTTTGTGGTGTCTAAGCCAACCTACAAACTCATTTGGCGGCACTAATTCTTAATTATGATGTTTTTATTGGGTTATTTTAATGATTTGTAAGAGGGAATGGAGAATAATTCGTAGGTTGGGTTAGGCGCATGAATATAAATAATTGCCAACAAATAATTTAAATCGCGCCGTAACCCAACACTCATTTGGCGGCACTATCGTATTTAAGATGCTGTATTTATATTTATACGGTGCTGCGGATGTTGGGTTACGACACCAAAAGATGATCGCTAGGTTATCAATTTAACGTTTTGTGGTGTCTAACCCAACCTACAAACTGAAAACCAATATAGAAAAAATTCAGAAACCCGGCTTTTTGAAAAAATCGGGTTTCTAAAATCTCGACTATTCTTATAAAGATTCGATCTTGCATATTGTGGGGTGGGCATCCCTGCCCGCCCTTTCACATATACTTCTAAGAACTAAGCGCTAGCAACAGTCGCTGGCTTATATAAAAGCTCTCGGGTTTCAACCATTGCTTCAACTAATTTATCCATATCTTCTTTAGTATGAAGCGCATTAGCGGTAATTCTTAAGCGAGGTTTGGCAATAAACCAAATCGCAGATACCCAAATACCGTGATGTTCCATCAAATGACGGCAGAACTGTTTAGGATTTAATTCGGGTGGAACTAATACGGGAATTACGTTGGTTTCACCAATGGCAGCAAAATCATGTTCGATTAAGCGCGCTCTCAAGTAACGAGTATTAGCTTGAAGAGTTTCCACTAATTCAGGATTTTTTCTTACCTGACGAATACTTTCTAATGCCGCTGCTGTGGTTGGTGCGGGAAGTGAAATGGTACCGATGGAAGTTGGAGAAACGTCCAACAAATCAATCATTTCTCGACTATGAGAACTAATTGCCGCACCTGCGGAAGCTGCAAATTTAGAGAAGGTGGTCATAATCAATGGCACCATTCCTCTATCGAGTACTTGCTGGGGTGTAATTCCAAAGTGGTCGTATATACCGCCGCCTGCCGGGCCAATTGCACCGCTGGCGTGAGCTTCATCCATGACAATGACGCTACCGGGATAATTCTCCAAAACATCTAGCATTTCGGGTAATGGAGCAACATCACCGTCCATTGAAAATACGGCATCCGAAACTACCATGATGCGGTCGTTTGGCTGAGCATAACGTCGTAATTTGCGCGCTAAGTCATTGACATCGCAGTGGCGGTAAGCTTTAACGCGGACATTGGGACTATGACTAAACATTTTCCCGGAACGGTTGCTGGCGTTGGTAACGGCAGAAAGTATGCAACCGTGATTGAGAACATCAGTCAAAATCAAGGTTTCTCTGGTGTTCCGAAAACCGGGAAGATTAATTGCTAAGTGACAGAAACCATCTATCAATGCTTGCATTGCCATCCAAGCATTTAAGAATAGATGAGTATGAGGTAAATGTTTGAAAGCAGAAATTTCTTGTTCCAGTTGACGGTGCAAGTCAATTCTGCCGCTTAACACGGAACAGGAACTATTGGAAGTACCGTATTGCAGAATTGCATCAATCGCTGCCTGTCTTACTTCCTCTGATTGAACTAATCCCAAAACATCATTGGTACAGAATGTCAAAAGCTTATATCGCTTACCATCGGTAGGATTTTCAACTTCGACAAAATTTCCCTGTTTCTGATGACAAATAAACTTATCTGGGTAGAGACCACTTTGATAGAGTCCCTGCATATACTCTTCTACAACTTCCACAATAACTCCTCTCACCTAAAATTTGCCTATGGGCTTTTAATATATGTTTGCGGTTGAAAATTTACTTTTTTCGCTTAACCAATCCTTTATATCAGATGGTTTGCCAATAACTAACTACTTGTTAAATTTGAATTCATTTGGGCTGTCGAAGATGCGTAATTACCATTATTGCCATTAGATAGTTTTTTAGATTGTTGCATAAATTTTTCATATTGACCGACAATTACCCGTTGTAAGGCAATTATTGCTGGATTAATTTCTACGTAACGTCTTTGGGGGTTAGCCAGATAGTTACGCTGTTCGCTTTCAATCATCTCGGTGTCTTGATCGAGAAAACTTTTCAAGATAAACCGCCAAATGATTTTTGTTATCGGTTTTTGTAATGGTTTTACAAACCACTGAGGAAGACGAATTTTGATAAATAACAAGGAAAAAGATTTTGTTAATTTTGCCCCCACCGGTTGACGCATCAAGTAGAGGGAAGACATTCCTTCTAAAGAGCTATGGTAATGAGGATAGTTATATTTAATTGTGACAGTACGAGTTGTAACTTCGTTCCCTTGTTCGCTGAATCCGAAAAACTTGGTCATCCAACCTTGATAAGATACCCTATATTGAGCAAATACAGATTCCTCTGAGGCTTTTAAACTCAATAGCTGCGGATCGAACCATCCCTGCAAATTCTCATGTAAATAACCGTGGAACACGTCCATCGTATTTTCATTACAAATCGAAAAATGGGCTTTAAATTCTCCCGGTATGGGAATTGCCAGCCAATTGGGGTCGTCGTATTCTGGCACTGAAGGCAATTCTACTTTTTCTGATTCTTCAACAGTTCCTGGAAAAATCCAGATGATATTGTATTTTTCTCGTACTGCATAGCTACGAGCTTTGGCACAAGGTAGTTTTTGGTCTTTAGGAAAATAAGGAATACTCGTACAAACTCCATCACGATTAAATTCCCAACCATGATAGGGACAAGCTAAATTTTCTCCCGTTACTTTACCCTTGTGTAAAGCAACACCTTTGTGCGGACAAGCATCTTCTATGGCATGAACTTGACCATCTTGCGAACGGTAAACAGCGATCGCCGAATTCCAGATTACTACGGGCAATACTTGAGAGGGCTTTAATTCCGAGGCCCAAGTTGCGGGATACCAGTAATTTGGATTAATACCGACTTCGCGCACCCGATTCTGAACTGTTTGGCCCCTCAGAATTGGAGCTATTTCCATTTCGGTACTCCCTAATAAGTAATTAACTATATGAGCAATTACGACAATTGTTAGCGTATCTTTCTATAAGACTTGCCGACAATCTTATTAGAAATTTACAAAGTTCTCAGTCATTAAGCAAGAACTTATGGCAAAACCAACTAAAAATCTACGAGAAGTCGTTATCTTAGGCATTTTAATTTTCAATTGCCTAATTGTCACTTTTATTCCATAGTTTTATCCGATTTTCCCTAAATGTCGAGTGCCTTATGACACTTTTATCTTCTTATTTATTTAGTTGTATATTATTTGTACTGAAAGAATGCAAGTGTATCTGACAACATATTTTAACTATTAAATACGTTTAATTACTGATTTTGCAGTCATAATCTACAGTTTGTTTTCTGGCACATATAAATCTTATACTTGCCCAATAGAGATATATTTTCTAGATAGATAAATTTGTAATATTTGCAAAAATCAATGCAGTTAACCTATTTACCAATTCTAAACCTTTAAAAAATTATAGCTATTTATATTGTATAAACTAAATCTTAATTTTTATGGGCAATACAAAAGGTTTAAACCCAGATTATAAAAAAACTATTTGAATACTGAGAAACTGTGATACATGGATATACGATCAAAAATCAAGTAGTTGCTAACTTGAATATTTAATTTAAGAGCCTATTTATAAAGTAAATCTTAAGACTTTAGCAGACTAATTTTTGTTGGCTGAGGTTGAGGATTAGTTTACTTAATTGCTTGTAAAATTAACCATAGCCTAAAATACGGATTTAATATGTACTCTGTAAACTGTCTTTAAGGAAACATTTCTGGAAACAAATACATCAATAATGTTGTAACAACAATAAATATATATTTTTTCTTGCCTTCTGGTGAAGTTTTTAACTACTTGCTACCTAAAAGTAGCCCGATTGCCAACTACACAAAAACTTAGGTCGCACTAAACTAAGCAGTAATTTTAAAAATCCCTTATATTAACGACTGATAAACTTATTAAAAACAAAGGATTGTAGATGAAGATTTTCTTGACCTCATAAAAGTATTTTGTTATCTTTTGTGCCGCGATAGTGAAAAATAATGTATCAATGATTACAGTAGTCACTAAGTCAAAATATACTGACCATTAAAATTTGCAGTTTTGGGATTTCAGCCTTAAAAACTACTTGGGAAATGTTTATCAAGATTACTATATCCTCGGTTTCCGAAATATTTTTTGTCTGTCTACAAGGTTATAAAGTTAAGTGGACGCAAACGAAATTCCTCCTTTAGGGATAACTACGGTAGCAGCTATCTCATCTTAAAATTGCTAGTTCTAGCTAATTTACCGTAAGAAAAGTCAAATTTTTGCAGCAATTCGGCATAAACCTAGAATCTGAATCTCTTACTTAACCATGTACACTCTTTTAGAGCATGATATTGATTATCGTCAAATTGTTCAAAATGTAATCGAGGGGAAAGTAGCTAATCGTGCGACAGCAATTTTAATTTTCGGCTATTTAGAAGCTGGACATACGTAAAGCTCTGCTTAATTACAGAGGTTAAGAGAAACAAAGGTGCTGAAAGTAAAATTTTCCGCTGTCGCAGCGAAGTTTTCCAAGGATATCTGAGAATTACTTAGTAGCGAGTTTAACTATAAGTACGAACGGAACGCGGTATTAAGTATAGCGAGAAATAATGTTGAAGTTTCAAGTAGGTGTAAGGCAAAAAAATTCATGACTACCAATTTATCTCCAGCTTCTTTACCTCAATTAAATCCACCTTCTCCTCGATTTAAGGTAATTATTTTTACTGTAATACTTCATTTAGCAGTATTATTAGCATTCTTGCCCGGTAATTTTAGTTGGGCTGCTGTAGGAGTCGCAGTGTTATTACACTGGATAACTATTGGTTTGGGAATTGCTTTAGGATTTCATCGTTTAGCAACTCATCGCAGCTTGCAGGTACCGAAATGGTTGGAGTATTTTTTGATTCTGTGCGGTACTTTGGCTCTCCAGGGTGGTGTATTTGGCTGGGTTGGGTATCACCGATTGCATCATCTTTATTCTGATAAACAAGGAGATCCGCATAACTCTAACGAAGGTTTCTGGTGGAGTCATATTAGTTGGTTAATGCACACCGTTCCCGTTTTAAGCGAACGTCCGCGCTATACCAAAGATATTGCTGACGATAAATTTTATCAATTCTGCCATCGGTATTACATTGAACTGCAAGTGGCGCTAGGGGTTGTGCTGTATTTACTTGGTGGATGGCCTTTCGTAGTTTGGGGAATTTTTGTACGCTTGTTTGTCGGAATTCACTCTACTATGTTTGTCAACAGTGCATGTCACATGATTGGCTATCGCAATCACGATTCTGGCGATCGCTCTACTAACTGTTGGTGGGTGGCTCTGCTGACGTTTGGTGAAGGCTGGCATAATAATCATCATGCTTTTCAATATTCTGCTCGTCATGGCTTGCAATGGTGGGAAATTGATATGACTTGGATGACTATTAGACTGCTACAATTTCTTGGATTAGCAACCAACGTCAAACTCCCACAAAAATAATTTATACAAGGTAACTGGGAACGGGGAATAGGGAATAGGGAGATATTCTTAAAGTAGCGAGCAACAAGCAACCGGCAAGCCAATAGTAGAAACGAATTAGTATTTTGCTTGCTATTTGCAACTCCTGAGTTTAAAGTATTTATTTCTCACTTTTTTATTCTCTCTTTCCACGTTTCCTTCTGATTTAAAAACAGGGAAGCTATATAAAATGACACAGACTCAAGCACCAAATTTACAAAAAACACAAGATAAAATCTCTCCATCGAGCCAGAATTGGAGCAATATTCTTTCTAAGCTACCTAGTGGAGAACGCTATCTATATGAGCTTTTTACTTTAATAAAAGAAGGTAATCTCACAGTTATCAATCCATCTGGTAAAGCTTTCCACTTTGGGGAAGAATCTTCACCAGCATTAATTTTAAAGGTTTATAACCCCGATACTTACGACCGCGCTTTGGCATTTGGCGCGCTTGGTTTTTGTGAAGCTTATATGGAAGGCTGGTGGGATGAGGAAAACGATAAGCTCGCCGAAATGATTGGTTTGCTGTTTCGCAATAATGTCTACTCAAAAGCCAGCCAACGGGTAACAATTCCGCTATTGTTCAAGGTAATAACTCAACGTTTGCGAACGGTACCTACTAACATTCAAAATAGTCGTAAAAACGTACAGCATCATTACGATGTAGGCAACGACTTTTACCAGTATTTCCTCGATCCAACAATGACTTATTCCTGTGGATATCAGATAAAAGAAACTGATACCCTCGAACAGATGCAGCTGCAAAAATACGAACTAATTTGTAAAAAGCTGGCATTGCAACCGGGAGAATCTTTAATTGATATTGGTTGCGGATGGGGTGGAATGCTAATTTATGCGGCAGAAAACTATGGCATTTCGGGAACGGGTATTACTCTGAGCTTAGAACAAGCTGCATTAGCCAAACAAAGAATTGAGCAAAAAGGTTTAAGCGATAAAATTAAAATAGAAATCGCCGATTATCGACAAATAAAAGGACAATACGATAAATTTGTCAGCATCGGCATGTTTGAACATGTTGGTAAAGACAGTTTTACAACGTTTATGCACAAAGCATCAGAACTTTTAACTCCCGATGGAGTGGGCTTACTGCATACAATAGCCACCCAAGGGAAAGAACGACTTGGTGATTGGGTTGCTAAATATATTTTTCCTGGCGGCTATTTACCCCAGCTTCACGAATTAACCCAAGAACTTTGGGCTGCAAAGCTAACGGTTGCTCACTGCGAGAATCTTAAACCTCATTATGCTGAAACTCTGAAGCGCTGGGCAGAAAACTTCACTGAAAATCGAGAGAAAATTGCATCGTTAGGGGCAAATTATGACGAGCGATTCCGTCGTATGTGGTACCTTTACCTGCAATCTTCCGAAACTTCCTTTAGATACGGTAGCCTGGGCATTTATCAATTGCTATTTTTTAAAGGTAAACAATGGCGATTAGACATTCCTTTGAATTTTTCTATGGAATAATTTTTTAAACCATAAAGTGGATAGTAGAGTGTGTTTTCGCTTCGCGCAAAGCACTACAAAGGATAAAGCGGAACACTTGAAGCCTAAAACAATTCAAAATATAAAGTACAAACCCCCTCGAATATTTTCTCGAAGGGGATTTTGTTATCGAATTTGCCTATTCACAGCAAATAAATTAGTTTATTCTACTTGTAATCCCCAATATCGTTAATTCACTTCTTTTTAAATCAATAATCATTAATAAAAAAAGAATACAGAAACAGGGGAACTTTTTAGAAGTTAGTTTTAATACTTTTTCGATAGCAAACAATATTGAGGATTTTTTTATCTATATGTCCACATCGCTTCTCACTAAAGAAACTCGCAAACAGATTCCCATATTATTAGTTTTACTTACTTGTGGTAGCTTAACTACTATGACGGGAAGCGTTGTTGCTCCGGTGATGCCAGAGGTTAAAGAGCAACTTGCTATTGACCCCAGATGGTCGGGGATGCTCGTGAGTATGCATTGCTTGACTATCTTTTTATTTAGTCCCATATGTGGCATACTCGCCGACCGTATTGGTAAAGCAAAAGTGTTAATTCCATCACTAGTTTGCTACGCAATCTTTGGTACTTCCGGCGCTTTGATGCAGAGTTTTACTCCTTTGCTGATATCCAGAGCCTTGCTCGGGGCTGCAAGTGGAGGAATTGCCGCTGCGAGTATCGGTATTCTCAGCAGCATGTACGAAGGTGAGAAGCGAACCCGCATTCTGGGTTATACCACCAGTGCCTTAGCGATCGCCAGTATTATTTTTCCTATTGTTGGTGGTTTACTTGGCTCTTATAATTGGCGATTTACTTTTGGTATGTATAGCTTGGCTTTACCAGCAGCTTTACTCGCATACATTTTATTACCAAAAGGCAAACGTAAAGGTTCATCGTCAATAAATTTAGCTCAACAAAAAGATCGATTAATTGCAAGCCTCCAGGCTCCAAGCACTATAACTCTATTTACAGCCTTAGCTTTGACATCTGCCATATTTTATGTAGTCATAATCTACGCTCCTTTACATTTCAAGCAGTCAATTGGAGCGGATACAGTTGTCAACGGAGCCATTTTAGCTTCAAGAGCTATTGGTGCGGCAGTTATCTCTGCTGTAGGAGCGAGTAAATTAGCCAAGCGTCTCGGAAGCGCTAAAGCTATAGCTTTGGGTTTTACCTTGATGGCGGCAACGTTAATTACCATACCTTTTCTCAAAGAAATTTATTTGATTCTGCCGACAGCAATCGTTTTCGGTATGGGATTTGGCATAGTCATGCCTAATTTATATGATGCTTTATCAAAATCGACTCCCAAAGAAGTTCGTTCGAGTATTTTAGCTATCGGCACGGGAGCAAGTAATTTAGGACAGTTTTTCTCGCCTATTTTACTCGGACCAGTTTGGAAAAATGCCGGAATTGGAGTATTTTTTGTAGGAGCAGCAGTAGCTTTGGTAACTACTTTTCTAAGCATTCAACAGGGTAAAGCACTCGAAACGTCGAAATACGATAATTAAAGGCGGCGCTCATAGATATAGTTATCTTGAAATAAATAAATTGGTATGACTATAGTGCTGCCAATACTGCTCTATTAAGGGGAGACTTTTCCTAACCCTCCGCTAAGTTGAAGAGAACTAAGCCCCCTTTTTAAGGAGGTTTGGGGGATCTAAAAATTGCGCCCAATTGCTTAACTGAGCAGTATTGATAGTACTGCTTTCAAAAAGGGAGTAAGGGATTTAAACTTCTGGAATGGTAATTTGTCCTGAAATAAAGCATAATCCCCATGAACAAACTTTTAAAAGTCACTTTGATAGCGATAATAGTATTTTTTGTAAATTCACCGTTAGTTGCTATAGCACAATCGGAATCTCAAATAACTTTGTTAGCTGGTGGGGATGTAGAATGGTCGAGGATGGCGAAGGAAAGTTTATTTCACCGAGACATTATTCGGTATAACTTAGATTTTGCATCAAAAAAAGAAGAAGCCCGCTATCCATTTCAAAAGATAAAGCCTGTATTAGAAAATGCCGATATTGCTTTTGTTAATTTAGAAACTCCTTTATCAGATACGGCAAAGAAAAAGGGCGCTTTTTTAGCACCAACAGCTTTCGCAACGGGATTAAAATGGGCTGAAATTGATGTGGTTTCGACAGCAAACAATCATGCCCTTGATGCTGGAGTGGCAGGCTTAAAAGATACTTTAACGAGTTTGTCGCGGGTTGGTTTACCTGCTGTTGGTAGCGGTGACAATTTAGCTGCGGCTCGACTGCCGTATATTTTTGAAAAAAATGGTATCCGTTTGGGTTTTCTAGCCTATACAATGTCGGAGAATTCCGGCGATTCCAGTTATGCGAAGCCAAATCGAGCAGGAGTGATGCCAACGGATTTAACTTTGATTCGGCAAGATATTCAAAAGTTGCGCTCAAAAGTTGATTATATAATCTTATCTTTCCATTGGGGACTAAATGACAGCGAAAAGCCACCATTTTGGGTTCGGAATTTAGCCCGTAAGTCTATTGATTCAGGTGCTGACATTATTCTCGGGCATCATCCACACTTTCCCCAAGGAATCGAAATTTATAAAAACAAACCGATAATTTACTGTAGTGGTAATTTTATTTTTGGACACAATCATCCATATTGGACGGATAATTTTTTAGCTAAATTCATTTTTACACCCAGTCAAATTAAAAGCATCGAAATTCTTCCCATCGCGGGCAAAAACCAAGATTTAGCTCAGCCTTTTTTGTTAACAGGAAAAAGAAGTAAAAATATTTTGGAAGATGTTCAAAATAAAAGCTTAGCGTTAAAAACTAAAATGCAGATAGTTGGGGATATTGGTATCATCAATCCTGTAACTGCTGCTATGCCCAAAAATCAAATAGATGATTTAATTTACGATTTAATGTTACCCAAACCTTTATGGCAGCTTTTGCTTGCATTATCAGCAGTAGGAATAGTTTTGATTTTAATTATAAGGTTTGGTTTATCAAGATTATTTCGTAAAAGAAGACGATTTGCTCGTAGATAATATTTATCAAAATGTTCGTATTTACGCTTTAGCGCTACAGCGCAACTACGAACTAAGAAACTAATTCTTTAGAATTATTGTTGGCTTCAAACTTATTTTCCCAAGCCTGATGACTGGCTTTCGCATCTTGAACAACAGGAGTAGCAGTAATAAATTTATTAGCTAGCGAACTGATAACATTAAGTGGGAATTTTAAAGGGCGAGCAATATCTAGAAATAGCACTACACGATAACCATCCGTATCGTTCCAAACTTCATGATAGTGAGTATCGTCAAAAATCAAACTTTTACCTTCTTCCCAATATCTAATTTCATCTGCTATTTGAATTTTACAATTTTCTTTGGGTTCGGGAACAATTAAGCCTAAATGATAGCGAATTAAAGTTTTGAGCTTACCACGATGTTTGGGAATATGTTTTCCAGGAGCAAGAATTGAGAAAAAAGCTACTTTCATTCCCGGTATTTGTTCTATCAACTTAGTAGTTTCGGGACATCTTTCACAATTTTTAGTAGCTTTAAAACCGAATGCATAAAAGAAATAAGTTTTCCAACGATTGTCGTTAGCAATACGAGATTGCCGTTTAGAAATATCCTGAAAATTAGGCAATTCGTCTACCCTTTCAAGCACCTGCTCTAATTCTTTGCGAATCACCATCCAGTTAGCTTCTAAATCTTTACTCCAAGGAAACTGTTCCGTATCAAACAGAACCGAATCCCCTACCTTAGAGTTTTTAGCAACTAATGTTTCTAGCCAACCATCTTTAGTCAATAACTTCTCTAACTGTTTAACAACCGTCTTAGATAAGTCTCGCATATTTGAAATATATAAAATTTAATTAATTTACTTAGAAGTAAGGATTAGGAATTAAGAAGATGAGTCCAATCAAAAACAAATTCCTAACTCCTAACCGTTAACTGTTCACTGTTAACTGTTAAAGCCTTTGCACTAAATGCCGCAATTTTTGCTCTCTATCTTTACTAAACATGGCAGCAACCCAAGTTTTAATAACATAAGGAGCAGTCATCAAAGCACCAAGATGTAAACGCCATTTATTCCAGGAAGTTGCCGCTCTTGTCAACGGTAAAACGTGCCAAAAACGGTTAATCGAACATACAACTCCATCACCCATCGAAGTTACTTCGTGCCACCATCCCGCAGGAATGAATAGAATATCACCTTGCTTGAGAATCACTTCGTAACGATGGGCAAGGGCTTTTTTGAACTTAGGAAATTTTACCAAATCCGGATTTTCGGGATATACCTGAGAGTAATTAGCTCGCAGTTTTAAACCGTGTCTTAAATAATTAAATAGTGATAGTGGATAAAGATTATAAGTTTGCGATGGTGCAAACAATACAAGTCGCTTTTCACCATAAATTTGTATCAAAGTACCATCTAATGGATCGTAATGTAAAGGAGTTATATGACTTCCAGGGCATACCCATAAATTAGGGCTAGTACCTGGCATTTTCAAACCAAGTTTTGCATCCGCTTCCGCTAATACTTTAATATCGGCGAGGGGTGTTTTGTTAAGAGCGCATCTACCAAGATAGATATCATTCTTATGTGCTTCTTTAGAAGATAACAAATCGGCATAGTCATTAAAAGAAAGAGTACGCGACTCAACTCCACTACCAATGTTATTCCACTTATTTTTGTCCTGTTTATATCTTTCCCACCCATTAAAACGAACTGGAAACTTTTGCTCTCCGAGCTTTTCGCGCAGAAAATCTAAATCCCAGCTATTCATTGTATTCAATAAACCAGTAATTACTACCGGAATGCCATCTTTACGGTACTTCTGAGCAAAAATTTCTGGAGTCAAATTACGTCCATCAATTCTTGCTATTTGCTTTAGCGAATCATCTGCTTGTGATAAATGATTATCTTCTACAATTGTCTTCATTTCTAATTTTTTAATTCAATAAGTAAGGTTAAATAAAGTAAATGTCGATGTTTATTCACCTTAGCTAGCAATCGAAATATAGGAATCCTATTTGAATATTAAATCGGCAGGAGATATTTACAAGAAAGTTAAATTACAGTATGGCTGTAAAAAGCTGCAATATTGCCTTTTGGCTACTGTACGTATTCTGTTTTCTAACATGTCCTGACGAACACATTAAGCTAACAGACAGCCTACACTAAGAGAATATTTAGAAAGTAAATAAATATACTTTTCATCTCTTTCCGAACGTAGAACGTTTTCTCTTAAAGTACTTCTCTCTTAGAAGCTGAGAAGCTTATTACCTCCATTTTCTTTTAGGAAAGAAGGTTAGGTTTGCGATATTGTCAAGAAAAATAATACTTCCCAAACATCTTTTACCCAAAGTAAAATATTCATCCTATATTAACTAGTTGTATAAAATACTATTTTTATACAAAGTATTTATAGCAATAGTGTTCTTGTCGATTGTTATCTAAAGTCTATTGGCCAGATAAATAATAGTTAGTATTTGTGACCAATTATTTATAGATTTATATCATTAAAACCTGAATTATCACATAAAATTGGTATTAATTATTTTGCGATTTCTAGGTTAATTGTTTTAATCTGAGTTAAAGTACCTTAGATTAATCGTAACGTTTGCTCATAAAACAGCAAGCCTGACTTTCTTAGAAAAGGAAAGCAGGCAAAATTAATTCAATTTTGTATTTTATTTAACTTAAAACCTTTATACTCCCACTAATACATTTCTATACACCTGCTTCCTTTAATTGGGGTAGCTTCACTTCTTTGTCAATGTTTAATCCAGCAAGAAATTGTCTATCTTCGTTAATATGAGGAATCTTCAAATGAGAATCAGGTATGCCTTTCTGTAAAAGCCGCTGACGCACTGTAGCAAAACTGCCTGAAGCTAAAATACGTAGGCGAGGTGGTGGAAGTATATTATGTACTCGCTTGTCTTCATAAGATACATTAGCTTGCTGCATCTTTTTATCGAATTCAGCAATAAATTTTTCTGAGTTATGTAAAGGATGACCTGGAAGTAATTCAATATTTAATAAATAGCATGGAGGAATTTCATCATCGGATAAAGTTATGCAGTAGTTCTCTAAAGGTAAATCAAACTCTTTTTGCAATTGCTGCATTACCTGAGTTGCATGAAATTCATTGGTTTTTTCACTGGTAGCAGATAACAATCCTCCCATACGATGACGGAACACGATGATGGGAGCTTGTTCGTAAAAGTCTACAACTTCTACAACATCGCCAATATCATAACGGTATAAACCGCTGTAATTAGTGACAACAATTCGGTAATATTTTCCGACTTCAACTTCATGAGCTAAAACAGTTTTCGGCTGTTCTTTTTCCCATTCATCTGAAGGAATAAATTCAAAGAAACCGCTATCAATAGCTAAAATTGTACCATCGCTATTAAAGTCTTCATAAATACCAAAAGTAGCTTCCGAAGCTGCATAAATTCCGCCAAAAACTGGGGTATCCCCAAAATATTTATGAAATTTTTCAAAATAGAAATTGGAAGTACCGCCGCGAGCGGTAATAATCCATGAAAGATTCTGCCAAGCCATTTTAGGTGTCAGAATTCCCTCACTTTCTAAAATCGAACTTAATTCTGCTGCTCGTTGGGGTGCTGCACTCAACTGCTTTTCTAAGACTTGACGTATTTCTGGCTCCAAGTTTAACCAAGCAGCAATTTTGCCAGTTTCTATATCTTTGATTAAATCTGCTGCATAACGTTTTAAATAATCGGCTAGCTGTAAAGCCAATATAGGAAAATTAGCTCCGATAACCCGCATCTGGGGATTTCGTAGCGCAAACAAAAGACAAACATAATTACGAGCCAAACTATCTGCTGGCTTCAAAGCTTCGTAAGGATGTACGAATACCTGTCTGTAAAGAAAATCCATATTGCGTAAATCCCCGACGCTCGATGTGCCGTAAGCAATACCACCACTAGTGCGATCGCGAATTTGTATGGAAGTAGTCAGCAGCATTTTACCAATTGGCAAACCTTTTTTAATTGCAGCATCAGTCATAAATCCCAAAGACTGCTGAGTGACTCTAGAACGAACTTTACGCACTCTTTTCGTTACCGGGATCAATTTTTGTTTACCTGTAGAGCCGCTGCTTTGATTAAAGTAAACTACTGGATCTGATGTCAGAACATTTTGCTCTCCTTTAGCAATACGTTCGACGTATTTTTCGTAACCACTATAAGTAAGAATCGGAATTTTTTGTTTAAATTGCTCTATGGTTTGAATATCTTTAAAGCTGTAATCTTTTCCAAATTCAGTTTCTTGATGAGTCTTCAATAGAGAAAACAAAAATTTCTCTTGACAAATCGCTGTTTTACGAGTCTTGCGTACAAAAATCGCTTTCGATAATCTTGCCGCGCTAGTCAATAGAGTTAAAGTGAAATTTGGCATTTAATCCTCACAGGAATTATTAAGAAAATATGAACAATCGTTGAAGCGACTTTACAAAACTAAGCAAAACTAACTAAAGTTAGGAAAATACTACTATAAAAACTTTGGAATGAGGAAAATATTACTACCTGCATTCCAGTCTGTCGAGAGAAGTAACTTACATTCATAAGTGTTTATTATGTTGTAAGTATCATTAATAAAAATGTGCATCTGTGTAAATGAAAATGGGGAACAGTTATGGAATACATAGAATAAGGAGCTTTTTAGACTCAATCCATTGTCAATCATTTCGTATGTAGGGATTTAAGATTGACATCTATATTGTTGGATTATTATTTCATTGGTAGACCTTATAGCTACCAAAAAGTTCCAGATTAAATAGAATCAAATTTAAAAACAGAATTACAGTCATCAGGTTATGACGGTAAAAAGAATGCTGGAATTTTAGTTTTTTACATTTGGAGAAAGACAGTATCAAGGATAAATATATTTTGTTTAGCGGCGTTGGGAAATTATAACAATTGAGTTTTCAATTTTCTTCGTTAGCTAACTTGAATTAACCGTTTAATCGAAAACTTGAAATCTAAAATCAACGTCGGTTGCAGTCACTGTTGCATTTAGTTGTGACAGACAAATAATTTAGTAAGCAAATGAAAATTTGTTTATTACTTCTAATTTTTTGTAGGTTGTCTTGTTTTTAAACCCATACTATAGCATTCAAAAAACTATTTTCAAAGCAAGTTTAAATTGAATGAAGCAGATTATTTCAGCTATAGCTACCCGCTTAAATTTGAGAGCAAACAATATATCCAAACAATATTTGTTAGCTATGGCTGTACTTGATGTTAATGAGATAGCGTAGATTTTTCTTTGATTGCATAATTTATATATTGCTTTTCTAGCTTAAATCGAACGTTACTACATAAAAATTGGGCATTACCCCTAATTATTAAAAGCAAGGAACGATTTCTTCTTACTCTTGCGTCAAAGAACGAGTGAAGGTAAGTTGCCTTATTAGTAAACCCTCTTAATAGCTGTGTTTTCATGGTTTCTATTGCTCGCAAAAACCTGTTTGAAGACATTCCTCGCTTTTTAGTAGCTCAAGCCGGAATTATGTTCGCTGTCAGCTTGGTAACTATTCAAACTGGAGTGTTCAATGGTGTAATTCGCTCTACTGCAAGTTTGGTAGAAAACTCCCGAGCCGATATCTGGTTAGCATCAGACAAAATGGTGCATATCGAACTTACCCAACCGCTTATTTATGACTACGCAGTCAGAGCTAAAAAAGTTGATGGGGTAAAACGAGCCGAAGCTTTGCTTCAAGGTTCGGCAAGATGGAATGTACCCAACGGCAAGTTGAATGTAGTCAAAGTATACGGATTTCCTCCTAAAGGAAGATTGTTTGTTCCCGGAGATATGGTCAAAGGCAACGTAAAATCTCTGAGCAATCCTTATACAGCCATTATTGACAAAAGCAATTTAAAATCCCTCAAAGTTAAAAACATTGGAGATACTGCTCAAATTGGCTCGCTACCAGTACAAGTCGCTGGCTTAACTCAAAATACTCAATCAGTAGTATCAAGTTCGGTGCTGTTTACTTCTTTAGAAACTGCTAATGCTTATGCAAACGCCAGCGTTACTACCAACGTTAACTGTACTTGGGTTGGAGAAGAACTTCAATGTCGCAACGTTTATCAAAAAGACAAAAATGCCAAAAAAGAGCAATCACCTAACCAACCACCAGCTAAATTAAGTTTGAATACTCCAATTTCTTACGTACTAATTCAAGCACAGCCAGGACAAAATATTCGGCAACTTAAAAAAAGATTAGAAGCTACCTTTCCAGAAACTAAAGCATATACCAAAGCAGAAATGTCTAAAAAGATACGTAGTTTCTGGCAGAAATCAACGGGTATTGGCTTTATATTAGGTTTAGGGGCTGGAGTTGGTGTAGTTGTAGGAGTAGTAATTGTTGGTCAAATTTTATACTCTGCCGTAGCGGATCATTTAAAAGAATTTGGAACACTTAAAGCAATGGGAGCGTCAAATAGGGTGATATACGGTGTAATTATTGAGCAAGCCCTATGGATGGCAATTCTCGGTTACATTCCCGGAATGCTGCTTTGTTGGGGTTTGGGTGCTTGGACTTTGGCTACTCAAGGAATCGTTATTTTAATAACTCCGTTAACAGCCGTTGGAGTTTTTGGCATAACCGTCTTGATGTGTGTCGGTTCGGCCTTATTTGCAATTCAAAAAGTAAGTAAAGTAGATCCCGCAATCGTATTCAAAGCATAGTGTTTTATAAGGCTGGAGTTCTCTATCTTTAGAGTTAATTATTTAAATTTCATACTGAATACATATAAGTAAATTGCTTCTCCTTGCACGAAGCCTGAAAATCAATATCCCTTAGCGAAAGAAATGACTATTTCTCAAAATCGATGTATAGTGACTTCCAGAATTGACAGTTGGAATGATTCAAAGTCTATTGACGTAAGTAAATTGAAAACTTCTGCTATTTCTGCCAGAGGAGTAGAAATGGTATATCAATCTGGTAAGCAGCGTTACGTAGCACTAAAGGGGATTGATTTAGATATTCCTAAAGGTACTATCCAGTTGCTCATGGGACATTCTGGCTCGGGAAAAACTACATTGCTATCAATTCTGGCAGGGATTTTGACTCCTACTTCTGGGAACATAAATCTCTTGGGAGAGGAAATTACGCGAATGTCTCGTAAAAAGTTATCTCGCTTCAGAAGAGATAATATCGGTTTTATTTTTCAAGGGTTCAATCTTTTTGGTGCTTTGAATGCAGTAGAAAACGTGCAAGTTGCTTTAGAAATAAAAGGTATTAAGGGAAAATCTGCGACTAATCAGGCTTTAGAATTATTGGATATGGTAGGTTTAGCCAACAAAGCCAACTTACTTCCTCGCGACTTATCCGGTGGGCAAAAACAAAGGATAGCGATCGCTCGTGCTTTAGCGGGAAATCCTCAGTTAATCATGGCTGACGAGCCAACTGCGGCACTAGATTCTCATAACGGGCAAGCAGTCATCGAGTTATTATGTAATTTAGCAAAGGAAGGTGGAAGTACTGTTGTGATGGTGACTCACGATTCCCGGATTCAAAGTTTTGCAGATAATGTTGCATTTTTAGAAGATGGCGAGATTACTGAAAATTATCTTTAGTTGGTAATTGGTAATTGGTAATTGGTAGGTTGGGTTAGACATGAAAACAAGTAACCCAACATCGGCATTTGAGAGATGATAAAATTACCGACAATTAAAATGTTGGGTTACGGCGGATTAATTAATTGCTAAATAAAACTACTTCCAATATCACTCGGTTAAGGAATTAAACCGCATTTTTAGATCCCTCAAAACCCCGCTAACTTGGGGGTTTAGTTCCCTCCTTATTAAGGAGGGCTAGGGAGGATCTCCCCTTAACCGAGCAGTATTGAAACTACTTCTGTTTATTCCTATAGCTCACCTATAAGATTACTGTATAGAATTATATTCGCACAGGGTTTGCTTTACACTTGAGAGGTGAGAGTACATTTTCTATTCCCTATTCCCTATTAACTGTTCCCTACTAGTAACAAAAGGTTTAAATATCTCAACTAATTCCGGGCGACTTACAGCTAATGTAGGCAAAGATTTAGTACTGTAATCTTCCCCTACAGTTAAAGGAAAAGGTTCTGATTTTAAAGAAATCCAGCAGCCTCCAGCAGCTTGTAAAATTACCCAAGCACCAGCAATATCCCATACCTTGGGTGTAGCTTCAACCGCACCCAAAACCGCTCCCGTAGCTACTGTGAGAAAATTATAGCTTGCTACACCAAGCATTCTAATTTTGCAAGGAAAATCTTTGCTAATTATTGAGGTACTGCGAGAGCATACGTTAAAAAAGTGATTTTTACTGATATCATCGTCGCTAACTTTAATCGGAACATTATTGCAAAATGCTCCTTTGGGTAAATCTAATCCAGAGTCACCTTTCCAATAACCATGAAATGCCTCATTAGTAGGTGGTGCGTAAACATAGCCGAATACGGGAGTGCCTTTGTAAAGTAATCCTAGAGAAATACACCAGATAGGAATACCCCTTGTAAAATTCGTTGTACCATCTAAAGGATCGACGATCCAGCACCATTCTTTATCTGGAAAGACTTTGTCATTTTCTTCGCTGAGAACACCGTGATTGGGAAACTTAGCGAAAATAGCTTCTCGAATTTCCTTATCTGCCCATTTATCAGCTTTAGTAACTAAACTACCGTCTGCTTTATTATCGGCTTGTACTTTGCCGAAATATTCCATCAACTGCTTTCCGACTCTCACAGTAGTAATTTGAGAAAATTCTAAAATGGAATTATAAAAATCATTCATATTGTTGATTGGGGATTGGGCATAGGGAATTGGGCATTGATAATTATTTTTTCATAAAATGTTTGAATGAGAAAAATATTTACTAATTCGATTATTCATCTCTCATTTGTTTAAGTATTCTAATTAGTTAGAAGATTAACTATGATAAAACCGCAGAGAGCGCAGAGGGCACAGAGATAAGAAATAAAGAAATACACAGAGTTGATAACGATAATATTTGAGCAATTGGAGAAGTAATCGATTACCAATCCCCTATGTCCTATGCCCAATCCCCAATCCCCATATTTATCAATCTAATTCATTTTCCAAAATAGAAGAAATCGCCACTTTGGCATTTTTTTGAAACTCTTTAACATTAATTCGACGTAATAATAAAATAGCCAAAATCATTCCTATAGCTTGAAGAAAAAATACCAAACCATAAGCCATTGCTGGTAATTCAAACAGCGATTTTCCTAAATTTAAAAATCCTCCACCCAGAACTGTTGCCGAACCCCTAGCCATTGCTTGAGCTAATCCCCATGCACCAATAAAAGTACCCGCAGTTTCTGCCGCAGTTAAATCCAACATTAAGGTAGTGGCTCCTGCTGTAAGCATTCCAGAAGACAATCCGAAAAACAGCAGACTACCCATCAACATACTTTTACTGGCACTAAATCCTGCCAAAATAATCAAAATATTGCTGACTGCCGCGCTTATACATCCAAATTTAGTAGTATTTTTCTTTCCCAAACGAGGCACTAACAAAAAACCAGTTGAAGCTATTCCAATTAAAGTGCCGATTCCAAAAGGAACATTTAATCTGGTTGTTTCAGCAATACACATGCCAAAAACTTCACCACCAAAAGGTTCTAAGACTGAGTCTTGCATGAAAAGACTTATGCTTAATACTAATAAAAACCCGAAAAATAAACCAGTTTGACGGTTAGCAGTCAGAACTTTTAAAGCTTGATTTAAAGTTATTTGGTCTTCTCTTTCTACAGCATTTGAGCGTAAAGAATAACGAGAATATTTTTTTTCAACTCCAAAAGTAGCCAATATACATAGTCCAAAAACTATAGCTGGCATAATCATAAATACAGGGTTAATTGTAGCTTGCAACTGTCCAATATCAGCTATTTCGCCAACTTGAGCAGGATTATAAGTAGAAATAGCCGCCCCACAAACTTCAGGCGTTTCTAATAATCTAGAACTCACAATCGCCCCAATTACAATACCAATCATTAACATTGACCAGACAACTCCAATCAACTTAGAACGATTGTCTTCGTCAGTTACATCAACTAATAAAGCAGCAAAAGGAGTTGAGCTTGCACTCAGAGCTAAACCGTAAACTGCAAACACTAATGCCAGTATTGCAGCCCAGCCGTAGGATTGAAAAGCCCATCCCCGAGCCTGTAAACTAAAACCTAACTGCCATACAACTTGTAAAGCAATAAAAGAAATTGTAGTAAAAAAAGCTGCTCCAACCCATACATATGCGGAACGATGATAGCCTAGAATCGGCTTTGCATCCGACATTTGACCAAACCAAATTCTAGCCGGACTAACAAACTGATACATGGCGATCGCACCAGCGGCAATCAAAGGCAGAACCTTGAGTTCATCAATCATGACTCGGTTGAGTACTCCTAATGTCAGGAGAGACATAATACCGAGTCCCATTTGAAATAAACCCAGACGGAACATGGTCAAAATCTTGATTCTAGGAAGCGACCTGATTTGTTCGGAATTGTGGGATTCTGGATTGGGTGAAGAATCGCTGCTTGCCATAACCACTAAAACGCAAAATGATTGATTTTGAAGCCATAACAAACAAGTTGAATTAATGGCTGCTTTGCTATTATCCCATTACAATCAACGAATAATTATTCTAAAGTAAAGTAAAAATATTTAATCTTTAACCAACAGTGGAAAGCATCACATTAGGACAAAATGCTGTATCAGTGACCCCTTTATGTCTGGGAACTTGGGCTTGGGGAGATAAATTATTTTGGAATTATGGCAATGGCTATGGTTCAGAACAACTAGAGCAAGCTTTCAGAGCAGCAATTGAAGCAGGTATCACGTTTTTCGATACAGCTGAAGTCTATGGTTTAGGACTTTCAGAAGAATTGCTAGGAAAGTTTATGAAAAATACGGATAAAGAGGTACAGATAGCAACGAAATTTGGTCCTTTACCTTGGCGATTTTCTGCTGAATCTGTTAGCGAAGCATTAACTGAAAGTCTCAAACGTCTTCAAGTACAGCAAATTGCCTTATATCAAGTACATTGGCCTTTTACTTTTTTCATGAGTCAAGAAACTCTAATGAATGCTTTAGCAACGGAAGTAGAAAAAGGCAGAATTAAAACAATTGGTGTGAGCAATTATTCCCAAAGTCAAATGCAGGAAGCGCACGAGATTTTAGCTCGTCGCGGCATACCTTTAGCAGTTAATCAGGTGCGTTATTCTTTACTAACTCGTCAAGTTGAAAGCCAAGGAATTATCGCTACAGCGAAGCGTCTGGGAGTAAAAATTTTGGCTTATAGTCCTTTAGCTCAAGGTTTACTTACGGGTAAATATTCTTTAGACAGTAATACAAATCCTACAGGAGCAAGAAGCATAGATCCAAGATTTAACAAAGATAATTTACGAAAAATTGAACCAGTTATATCTTTGTTACGCAATATCGGCGAAAAATATAATCGTACTCCCGCCCAAGTAGCTTTGAACTGGCTGATTGCTCAAGGTAATGTAATTCCAATTTCAGGGGTAAAAACAGCAGAACAAGTAACACAAAATGCTGGAGCAGTAGATTGGAAATTAAACGACGATGAGGTGAATAGTTTAAACGAAATTAGTCGTCCTTGGCTAAATTAGCAAGGTTAAAGGTTAAGGGTTAAAGGTTAAAGGTAATTTTCCTGATTCCTAAATTATTACTCTTATTCCCTATTTTCCTCTATATAAAACAATAACTGGCTTCATTGCGATCTTCTAAACTTACTTCTAGCATATTTAGAAGTATGAAGCTTGCATTGAAACCAGTTGTTTTTAAATTTAACAAACTGAGCTTGTATTTTTGAGATATCAAGTTCGATTGATTTCTACATTTATCTTCGGTTGTAGTTCAACTAATAACCGTTCAAAATTTTTCAGCTAGCTATCAGTCTTTAACAGCCTTGTCAATAACTTAAGCGATCAAACGAACCTGATACACTTGATGATTCCATCTAATATAAAGATGAAAATTTGATTTCTCTACCAGTATTGCCCTACATAATATACTTAATCAAAAAACCAGTAGAGATTATTTATTGCTTGAAAAGAAAATCAACGATTACGAATCTTTAGCTGCACTAGAAGATGTTTCGCGTTGATTTGTTTTCAACTTTGGCTTAGGAGTTGGACCACCACCACGCTTATCTCTCTTACCGTCTACCCAACGACGATTTCTATCGCCGGAACGACGAGATGAAGAACGTAGTTTTGGCTTGGGTGTAGAGTAGTTTGCGTCCTCTTCTGGTATGCTGTCTGCTTTTAACCAAGCCGGACGAGTTTGATCGTAAGCAATTTGTAAGGCTGCTGCTGCAATAGCATGAGCATCATATTCTTCGCTGAGTTCGCGTACTATGGGCAAGAATGAAGCTAAACGTTCGCCACTCAAAGCTTCTTTAACTTGAACCTGTAGTTTTTCCAACTGTTTCGCTTCTATTTGAGCGCGGGTTGGAATAGAAAGCATTTGCCAGCTTTGCTTGTTATGACGTTCGATAACTTGCTGTTTGCGTCGCTCGAATGGCTGTACTAAGGAAATTGCAGTTCCTTCTTTTCCAGCCCTACCAGTACGACCAATTCGGTGAACAAAAGTTTCTACGCTGTCAGGTAAATCAAAATTGATCACGTGAGAAAGCTCATCAACATCCAAACCTCTGGCAGCAATATCAGTTGCTACTACCCAACGTACTTGACGATTGCGAAAACGTCCTAATAATCTTTCCCGTGCTTGCTGGGATAAATCGCCGTGATATTCGTCAACACTATGCCCTGCTGATTGTAACTGGTTTGTCAATTCCGCTGCGGTACGTCGAGTACGAACGAAAATTAAAGCCGTTTCAGGATCTTCCATTTCTAAAATGGGCTGTAAAGCTCTTGCTTTCGTCCAGTGACGCGGAATTAGGTAAGCAACCTGGTTAATCTTATTAGGAGCTGCTTTTGGTTGTTGAACTGTCACCGTTACGGGATCGTTCAAAAACTTATTTACCAATTGGCGAATTGATGGCGGCATTGTTGCCGAGAACAAAGCAGTTTGACGCTCTTTGGGTGCCCGAGAAAGAATTTTCTCAACATCATCAATAAATCCCATGCTCAACATTTCATCGGCTTCATCCAACACAAACCATTTAACATGGTCGAGCTTCAAGCAGCCTCTATCTAATAAATCAATTACTCGTCCTGGAGTACCGACTACAACATGAACGCCACGCTTTAGCTGCATCATTTGACGGTCGATTGACTGACCCCCGTAAATCGCTAATACTTTTAATCTTTGAGCGCCAACGAATTCAGAAACTGCACTATGAACCTGAATTGCTAATTCACGAGTCGGAGCTAAAACTACCGCCTGTACTACTTTTTGAGTAGGATCTATTCTTTCTAAAATTGGCAAGGAAAATGCTGCGGTTTTACCAGTACCGGTTTGGGACTGACCTACCACGTCACGACCAGAAAGTAATTGCGGTATGGCTTGTTGTTGAATATTTGTCGGTGTAGTAAAACCTAATTTTTCTAGTTGTGCAAGACGTTGTGCTGAAATTCCCAAATCTTCAAAAGTAAGACTCATCAATTCTCCTATGTTTATTGTTTAATCTTCAATATTTGTCTTAATTGTTAGCCTATTAGTCAAGCAAAATTTGTAACTAATAGCTAAAGTATCGAGGTGAAAAATTTAAACTACTTCACCATATAAATCATATGCATCAGCTTTATTAATCTTCACCGGTACGATGCTTCCTAAACTTGCTTCTCCACGAACATATATCTGTCCGTCAACCTCTGGAGCAAATCTATCAGAACGACCAATTAATTCCGCCCGAATCGGATTTTCTTGCTCGACCAATACATCAACTATTTTGCCTACCTCTTGCTGATTTTGCCGCCAAGAAATCGGCTGCTGAATTTGCATTAATATATCTCGCCGCTCATCCATTAACTTTTGCGGCACCTGTGAAGGTAAGTTATACGCTGTAGTTCCTTCCTCCGGTGAAAAAGTAAAAACACCTACATGATCGAACTCATGTCGCTCGACAAACTCACACAGATGATTAAAATGCTCATCTGTTTCGCCAGGAAAGCCCACAATGAAGGTTGTTCGCAATACTGCATCAGGTAAAGCCTGCTTGATATTCTCAATGACTGCATCATTTACCTGTCCTTGCCAAGGACGATTCATAGCACGAAGAATTTCAGGGTGGGAATGCTGTAATGGCAAATCTAAATAAGGTAAAACATTTGGTGTCTCTTTAATTGCTGCAATCACATTTGAGGTCAGCCCTGTTGGATAAGCATAGTGCATCCGAATCCACGGTACATCCACTTTACTCAAAGCACGAAGCAATTCTGCTAACTGCGGCTTACCGTAAATATCTATACCGTAATTTGTCGTAATCTGAGAGATTAATATTATCTCCTTTACTCCTTGAGATGCCAACTGTTCTGCTTCGGCAACGATTGACTCAATAGTACGCGAACGTTGATTCCCTCGCAGGTGAGGAATTATACAAAATGCACAACGATAATCACACCCTTCAGCAACCCTTAAGTAAGCCACACCCTCTGATGTAGTCCGATAGCGAGGCGTTGTTTCATCGGCAATAAAAGTAGGTTCGGCGCTTACTTGCTTAACACGTTCGCCAAGCTGGGTTCGCTCAATAACATTAACAATTTTGTCATAATCACCCGTACCTACAACGGCTACTGCTTCTGGCAACTCTTCCAATAACTGCTCTTGGAAATGCTGCGCCATACAGCCAGTTATCACTATTTTTTTATCAGCCTCTGCTAATTCTACTAAGGTTCTAACAGATTCCTCTCGTGCTGCTGCAATAAAACTACAAGTATTGACTATTACATAATCTGCTAATTCTTCATTACTGTCCACACCGTAACCTGCTTCTACTAGCAGACCGAGCATATGCTCTGTATCAATTCTATTTTTCTCGCAGCCTAGGTGAGAAATTGCAATTGTTGGCTTATCACCCATATTATAAAAGATATTTCGCTGTTTCGAGTTAAACGTTTCCAATCTATGACTAACGAGTCTTTAGTTTTACCTTCATGAGCGGCAAAAATCAATTTCCTTAGCCAACTCTTCTTAACCGATATGAACCAACTATAAAATTAAAGTTTTATCTCGACCGGACATCAAAGAGATTGTGCTATGGTATACCTATTTATATCCGCTTAAAAAACATATTAAATAGCTTTCCACAGTCACTTATTCTGATAATTTTTTTTTACATATTACCTGTTTGGGTCTGTAACATTACCGCAGTTCGTAAAATACTGATTTAATCGTTAGGAAGCAGCCGATTTAAATCGGTTTTTGTAGAGAAGTCGCTACCCTAGCAAATTTAATACCAGGCCAATTTACGCTTTCATCAGCGGTAACATTACCCCTTTACCAAGCGAATGCCTGTATCTTTTGCAGAATATACCGTATTATCGGCAAACCTGCAAGCCGCTGCATCGGCGAGCGGCAGACTCCTCTTATATCACCTTTTATCTTAACATATCTTATGAAATATTTTTTGCCAAATTACATCCGAAGGAGGAGGTATTTTAGCTTTTTTGAATAAGCATTTTGTAAAGAAAATTATTTGTCTTTAATTAAGATATAGCGTCAATACAGGTAAAATGGTTTTCGTATGTTTTTGACGAAGCTTAAATCAGGCTTGTAGCAAGAATCGTTCATGAATATGGCTGATTCTCCTACTAGACTTTGACAAAAAGTGACCGTACTTTATCTGTTAAACAGAATACACGGTAACATCGGTTGTAGTAACGTTAGTTGCTCTACCGCAGACAAATGCGCTATTTGCGCTTAATTCGGGAAACCACCAAGAGTCCGTAAACAGAAAAGACGTGGATTTATATAATTTATTTAAAACACGAAGACCGATTATTGGTGTGGTTCACCTATTACCGTTGCCTACATCGCCGCGTTGGGGAGGTAGTCTCAAAGCGGTTATTGACCGTGCCGAACAAGAAGCAGTCGCCCTTGCTAGTGGGGGAATTGATGGCATAATTATCGAAAATTTTTTTGATGCGCCATTTACCAAGAATCAGGTAGACCCGGCGGTTGTAAGCGCGATGACTGTTGTAGTTAAGCGCATCCAAAATTTAGTGACTTTGCCTATTGGCTTAAACGTTTTGCGGAATGATGCTCGAAGTGCGATCGCTATTGCAAGTTGCACTGGAGCGCAATTTATTCGCGTTAACGTATTAACGGGAGTGATGGCAACAGACCAAGGATTGATTGAAGGAGAAGCACATCAATTATTAAGATACCGTCGAGAATTAGGCAGCGAGGTAAAAATTTTAGCGGATGTTTTGGTTAAACATGCTCGTCCTTTAGGTTCGGTTAATTTGACCACCGCCGTTCAAGATACAATCGAACGCGGATTAGCAGATGCAGTAATTTTATCTGGTTGGGCTACAGGCGATCCTCCGAATTCCGAGGATTTAGAACTAGCATCTAGAGCAGCAAAAGGTACTCCGGTATTTGTGGGTAGTGGAGCAAGTTGGGATAATATTGCTACACTAATGCAAGCCGCGGATGGTGTAATTATTTCTAGTTCTCTAAAACGTCACGGTAACCGGGAGCAAACAATAGATCCAATCCGCGTGAGTCAGTTTGTGGAGGCAGCTAGACGAGACTTTAATTCTAAAGGTCAACAAGCCGAATCAGTATCTTCTTTCAAGCTACATTCTTAAACAAGGAAATCGGGAATAGTGGTGCTGAGAATTTGTAGTAATTACTAATCAATTCGATAGCAGCAATATTCCATTGTTAGAATCGTTGAGAAATATTGATTCTAAATCTAGTTAGACTAAAGTAATTTGTTTACTTGCGGGTAATCCTAGTTTTAACTAAATTAAGCTATAGAAATCCAGTTTGAATTACTTGCTGTATATAGATTTAGAATAAAAATTCTAATTTACTCTCTATTTCCGATTTATTAATCTCAATTAATAATGTTTTAGCTTATGATTCGTCGTCGTTCTACACCTTGGATTCATCGCTTTTCGCGTTTGTTAATTGCAGGAATAGCTTCCTGCGGTGCTTTAGTTACTGGTTATTTAACCATTGTTAAATTGAGTGGAAAAGAAGCTGTTTGTACCGCTTCTTCGGCTGCTGCGGGAACTGCTGCTGGATGTAATAACGTTCTTTCCAGCCCTTGGGCAACCGTTCTCGGACAACCATTAGCCTTGTTTGGCTTTCTAGCGTATTTCGGGATGCTTGTATTTGCTGTTGCGCCTTTGCTTTTAAAAGGTGGCGAAAATAAAGAGCAGCGTCACAAGCTAGAAAACTTAACATGGATGTTTTTGCTGATCGGCTCAATTTCCATGACGGTTTTTAGCAGCTATTTAATGTACGTATTATTTAGCCAAATTAAAGCTGTTTGTCCCTACTGTATTGCATCAGCTTTGTTTTCATTAACTATGCTGGTACTGACAATTATCGGTCGTAATTGGGAAGATATTGGTCAAATTTTCTTCACGGCAATTATTGTAGGTATGGTAACGCTGATAGGAACTTTGGGCGTTTATGCTGGCGTAACCCCTGGCGGAACTGCCGAACAACCCAATCAAATTGAAAGTGGTGCAATCAGCTTCGTTCCGAAACAAAATCCCAAGCCAGGGGTTGGCTGGGAAATTACCACAACTTCTGGGGAAGCAGAAATTGCATTAGCACGTCACCTCAAGGATATTGGTGCCCAAGAATATATTGCTTGGTGGTGTCCTCACTGTCACGACCAAAAATTATTATTTGGGAAGGAAGCTTATAAAGAAGTTCCTCATACAGATTGCGCTCCTGCGAATAATCCCAATGCTCAAAAGCAGGAATGCAAGGCAGCTGGTATTCAAAGCTATCCTACCTGGAAAATAAAAGGAAAAACATATACAGGAGCGCAAAGCCTTGAGGAGTTAGCCAAAGTTTCTGGCTATGAAGGGCCAACTAATTTCAAATACTATCTGCGTCGTTAATATACAGGAACGGTCGCAAGTGTCACAAGACTTTGGTGGTGCGTGACACGACAAACCTTATTATTGCGTTTAAATATTAACGAAGTGTCACAGGGAACCCTCACTGCAACCGCACGGCAATAAAGGGGGAAGAAAATCTATACCCCCGGCTCGCCCCCTTACAAGAAAAATATGCCAAGCCGATTGTTGGAAAATTACAGCAAAATAAAATTCTCAACCACTTAGAGTCTTTACTTTAAGTGGCTTTCATTTTTGATATCCATAAGTCTGGAATTCACTGTTTTAGATATGGCAAATTATACTTGAGCAGTACGGTCGATAAATCACTTACTATATGAATCCGCGCAGGGCTTGAGAGAGTAAGCATTTGTTAAAGGGAGATATTGGAACCAAAAATCAGAACCGTTTATCCGAACTGGTATATAGCGGTTTTAATATGTGGACAGAACTTTCGTAGTTACTCACTTGCCGATAGCATGTTTTTTTAAGTACTCTGTAATTATGTAATATCAGTGCTTGTACTAATAATTATAATTGGTCGAAAAATAATGCTTACTATTACTTTATAAACATAGTGATTCGTAGTGAATGCAAATGAAGTCAACTGTACTAATAGTTCATTTCATTAGTTTTGACGGGTTTATAAAAGAGGGTTTTATTATTTTCTCCCCCTGCCCCTCTGCTCCCTCTGCTCCCCCTGCTTGCCTTCACCCGTCAATTTTAATGAAAACGAGTACTAGTGGTCTGTCCCGTTAGTTTTGATGGGCATATCGTAAATATAAAAAA